>JAOEVD010000009.1 GCA_028383305.1 Candidatus Puniceispirillum sp. | reverse complement strand
TTTATTGTGACGCTATCCTGCATCTTGCCAATCAAACGCGCCATCGCCACCACATCATCCAGATCACGCTGATCTGATAGGTAATTGCCATCAATGCGCGGCGGCTGCCGCCAATCAGGGCTCGTAATTTCAATCCGGCCAGTACTATAGGGACGACAGGCGTTAAAGCTGAAAATAAAGCCAGACTCACGATCGGGCAAAATGAGCCGACGCCCGCCTTGCGGGGCGGGGCGATAGGTGATTGGATTGATATAGACCTGCATATCGGGTCTTAGCGCGTTGGGTTTTGCGCAAAGCAACCCACCAAGCTGATTAACGCCAAGCGATAACGGGCCTTTTTTCTGCAAAAGATATTGCAGTCCAGCAAGCGCAACCCGCGGCCAACTGCCAAGAATGGCGTTCAGCGTTGGCTGGTTAGCCTTTTGGTAATAACTGATGCCAAGATGATCAGACAGATGCAGCCCGACATTTGGTTGATCAAGAACAGCATCAATGCCATGGCGTTGGCTGATCGCGCCCGAACCAATGCCGGATAATTGCAGAATTTGCGGCGAATTAACCGCGCCAGCCGACAAGATGATTTCACATGACGCCGCCAAACGGATCGCCTTGCCCTTTTGCATCACATGAACCGCGACAGCCCGGCCATTAGCAGTTTCGATACGCGTTGCCATTGAATCGGTCATGATGGTTAAATTTGGGCGGCCACGGGCTGGCGCTAAAAAGGCTTGCGATGATGAACAACGCTGGCCTTTGCGGGTGGTGATGAAATAGGGATAGATGCCCTCACCATCCAATTGACAGGCAGCGTCATTTTGCAGCCCCATCTCATTTGCCATTGCAAAGAAATATGATTTTAGCGGGTGATATTCATCGGCAACATCACTAACCGTCAATTTTCCCATGCGTACGGGCTGCGTATCGGCGCGGATAATATCCTCAAACCCATCATAAACCGGCTTGATTGCATGATAGTTCCAACCCGGATTGCCTGCCGCCGCCCAATCATCATAATCGGCAGGTTGGCCATGATGATAGACAAGCGCATTGATCGAGCTTGACCCGCCAAGAATTTTGCCACGCGGCCAATATAGCTGGCGATTGCCAAGGCCAGTTTCAGAAGTCGTATGATAAGCCCAATTGATCGTTTCATCATGGAAGGTCATGCTATAACCAATTGGGGTTTTGACCCAAAAGCGCTTATCAGTTGGCCCAGCCTCGATCAGCAGCACATTGAATTTGCCGCTACTGCTAAGGCGGTTGGCAAGAACACATCCCGCCGATCCAGCACCAATAATGATATAGTCGAAATCCGCCATTGGCCGCACCTAATATCCTTGCAGCGGAAAACCTTCCCCGCCAATTTTGCCTGATTATTCTGCATAATCACTTTTTGGTGCTAGCAAAAAATCTCGACAAAGCATGGACTCGATTTAAATATTGTTGCAAATGGCATTGCAAAACAGGCGCTCGATAAATCAAATTAGCTAGACGCCGCCATTTGCCTTTGACCATTCACGCGGATTATTCAAAAAATCTTCGACGGCGGCCAATGTCTTCGGATCAAATCTTTTTGAATCCTTGCATTCGGCAAGAACATCCCACCATGTCGCCAAATAGTGAAGGCTGATGCCATCTTCGGCAAGGCGGGCTGGTGTGTCTTTGAAAATATCGTAATAGAAAATCACGAATGTATGCGCGACCTCGGCACCGGCGGTGCGCATGGCCTTGACAAAATTCAGCTTGCTGCCGCCATCAGTTGTCAGATCTTCGACAAGCAAAATACGCTGGCCTTCAGAAATATCGCCTTCGATCCGCGCATCACGGCCAAAGCCTTTTGGCTTTTTGCGGACATATTGCATCGGCAGGTGGGTTCGCTCGGCAAGCCATGCTGCAAACGGAATACCGGCTGTCTCGCCGCCTGCCAAGGCGTCAAGTGATTCATAGCCGATATCATTTAAAATGACCGTTGCGCCATAATCCATCATGGCCGAACGCATCCTTGGGAAAGAAATAATCTTGCGGCAATCAATATAGACCGGACTCATCATGCCAGAGGTCAGTTTAAATGGCTCATCCGCACGAAATAGAACCGCGTCAATTTCAAGAAGCATCCGTGCTACCGACCGGGCCATCGCAGCCTTGTCATAAACATGGTTGAAACCGTCACCTGCCATCGTCTTGTCCTCGGTCTGTCTTTTTTAAAAATAGCTCAACAAGCTGCATATCTTGGGTAAGACATGCAGCTTGTTTGTTGGAAAGGGATCATATCGGTTAATTTGCGGCTTGTCATTATGCCAGTTGACGCGGCGTACCAATACGCCGCGCACGGTCAACCATCATGATAGAGCAAAGCCTTTAAGCGCGCGCCGCCCGCTTGCGCTCATGCGGGCAAAGATGCATCTTGCGAAGCCGCAAATTGAGCGGTGTGACCTCAAGCAATTCATCTTCGTTGATATAGGCCATCATCTGTTCAAGAGACATACGGCGCGGCGGCACAAGCTTGACAGCCTCATCGGTGCCAGACGAACGAACATTAGTAAGCTGTTTTCCTTTGAGGACATTGATTTCAAGATCGTTGTCACGGTTGTGTTCACCAACAATCATGCCCTGATATACCGGTGTCTGGGGCGTCACGAACATTTGCCCGCGATCCTGAAGATTGAACAAAGCATAGGCAACAGCAACCCCTGAATCAGTCGAGATCAACGCGCCATTGCGGCGGCTCTCTATAGGACCTTTGTGCGGCGCATAGGAGTCAAAAATGCGGTTCAAAACACCAGTACCCCGAGTTTGAGTCAAAAACCGACTTTGATAGCCAATAAGACCACGCGAGGGTGCGCGGAACACAAGACGGGTTTTGCCGGCACCAGCCGATCGCATATCAAGCATTTCACCCTTGCGGCGGTTCAAACTGTCAACAACACCACTGGAGAATTCCTCATCAACATCAATCGTCACCTCTTCCATCGGTTCTAACCTCTGGCCAGACCCATCTTTCTGATACAGAACTTTTGGCCGTGAGACAGTCATTTCAAACCCCTCGCGGCGCATGGTTTCGATCAACACACCCAGTTGCAATTCGCCGCGGCCACCAATCTCAAACGAATCCTTGGCGCCACTTTCAGCAAATGTGATCGCCACATTGGTTTCCGCTTCAGCCAAGAGCCGTTCACGAATTGCAGTCGAGGTTACTTTTTTGCCTTCGCGCCCCGCTAAAGGTGAGTCATTTACCATGATCGTAACTGACATGGTTGGAGGATCAATTGGCGTTGCCAATAATGGCACGGTAACTTCAGGTGAACAAATTGTGTCTGCGACTGATGTTTTTGCCAAACCGGCAATACAGATAATGTCTCCAGCCTGAACTTTATTCACAGGAATACGGGACGCACCTTCAAATTTAAGAAGCTTGGTCAAACGGCCTGTTTCAACAACTTTTCCGTCAAGGCTCAAACCACGAACACTGTCATTGACTGAAGCAGTGCCTTGTGCAACCCGCCCGACAAGGCAGCGGCCAAGATAGGGGTCAGCATCAAGCAAAGTTGCCAGCATCGCAAAAGGCGCGTCCTGATCGACTTGTGGTGGGCGAACATGCTTAAGAATAACATCAAGAAGCGGATGCAAATTGTCACGCGGATCTTCTAGTTCACGAACACACCAACCACTGCGACCCGATGCATAGAGAATTGGGAAATCAAGCTGTTCTTCCGATGCATCAAGCGCAACAAACAGGTCAAACACTTCATTGACCACCTCTTCAGGGCGACCGTCGCTTCGGTCAATCTTGTTGATAATCACAATCGGGCGCAGCCCTTGCGCCAGAGCTTTGCCAAGAACAAATTTTGTCTGCGGCATTGGCCCTTCGGCAGCATCGGTTAATAAAATCACCCCGTCAGCCATACTGAGAACGCGTTCAACTTCTCCACCAAAATCAGCGTGACCAGGCGTATCAATAATATTGATACGCACATCTCTCCAAGTGACAGATGTTGGTTTGGCCAGGATGGTGATACCGCGTTCTTTTTCCAGGTCGCCAGAATCCATCAGCCGTTCATCGACCTGCTGGTTTTCGCGGAACATGCCACTTTGTTTCATGATCGAATCAATTAGCGTTGTTTTGCCATGATCAACATGTGCAATGATGGCTATATTGCGTAGCTCTTGGGTCATATAATGTCTCTTGGGTTGGCGATTTCTATCCGCGCCGCATTCCTATAGCCAATGCGCCCGAATGGAAAGCATTATTTTACGAGGGGGCTTTATCATCGCTTTGCTCACGCGGTGCAAATAACCAGCCAGCAAGACGACAAGCAGGCCAGACAGCCAGCATTTGCGCCAGAATAAAAAACGGCATATCACCCATAGCGATGCCCGAAAAGCTGTCGGTCAATGACCGGGCAATGGTAACAGCTGGATTGGCAAAGCTTGTTGAGGCGGTAAACCAATAGGCGGCGGTGATATAAAGTCCAACCATCCATGCCACCGCATCCGGCCGGTGCCTGATACCGCCAAAAATCACCATTAACAGGCCAAACGTGGCAACCCATTCAGATCCATATTGATGAATCCCACTGCGAAGATGCGTTGCATCCTGCAATAAAGGCGCGGCAAACATCCAATGCGCCATCAAGGTGCCACAAATGCCACCAGCAATCTGACAGATGATGTAAAAGAGTGCCATCCTGCCAGACAATGTCCCTTTCAGGGCAAAGGCAGCGCTAACCGCCGGATTAAAATGCGCGCCAGATACCGGCCCAAGCATGGTGATTAGCACCACCAGAATGGCACCGGTTGCAATGGTATTGCCAAGCAATGCCAGCGCAACATTATTATTCGCCAAGGTTTCGGCCATGATTCCCGAACCAACAACCGTCGCCACCAAAGCCAATGTTCCGAACCATTCAGCAAAAAGCCGTTTAGAAAGATCATTTCGGGTCATTGTGTTCTGCCTCGCTTTGGCCGATTGACCGCGCCAGATCACCAATTGTTTCGGCCGTGGGATGGCTGGCGATCAAGGCACGAATTCTGCTGCTCATTTCTTCATAGGTGGTTTGAAAGGCTGCAACAATCTTTTCATGACTGCCATCAATGGCGGCAGGGTCGGCAACGCCCCAATGCGCCACCTGCGGATGGCCCGGCCAAATAGGACAGGTCTCGCCAGCCGCATTATCACAAACCGTGACAATCAAATCCACCTTTGGTGCATCATCACCGGCAAAGACATCCCATCGTTTTGAGGCGGCAAAATCAACATCAATATCATGGTCTTGAAGAATCAGAATCGCATAGGGGTTTGGTTTGCCCGTTGGCTGTGAACCAGCCGAATAGGCACGAAATTGATTATGCCCTAATGCGCGTAGCACGCCTTCGGCAATCAATGACCGCGCCGAATTGCCCGTGCATAGAAATAAAACATGTAGCGGCATCGATGACATTTTTTTCCTATGAGCATGATGGGCCCTAGCAAGCATAAATGAGCATGATAGGTATTGCCGCGAACCGCAACGATGCATAGCCTGTAAATATGACAAAAATGTTAAAAAAAGCCAATCTGCAAGAAAAAATATGTGCTAGCTGCGGCAGACCGTTCCAATGGCGCAAAAAATGGGCGCGTGATTGGGAACAGGTGCGCTATTGCTCGAAACGCTGTCAAGGCGTTGGTGCCGCCCCATCATCACGGTCGCCGCAAGCCTGAAGACTGGACTTTGCGAATTTCCGCCTCAAGCGCATTGCGAAACCGAGACCGGTCTTTGGCCGAAAAAGCCGCATTACCGCCTTTACACCCGGATTGCACCAAAAAAGGATCAGCCGCCCGAATATCAGCCATCAAATCGCGGGTTGCAAGCTGGCCACCAATATTGGCACTGGTAAAGATATCGCCATTATGCCGGATTGCCGCCGCACCGTTGCCAAGCACCTTGGCCGCAAGCGGAATATCACCCGTGATTACGATATCGCCTTCATGCGCTTGATCGGCAATATATTTATCGGCCATATCGGCGCCTTCACTGACAATTACCAGCTCGACAAGCGGGTTTGCCGATGGCCGAATGCCCCCATTTGAAACAATCACAAGACAAAGCTGATGACGGCTGGTAATCTCTTCGGCTTCAGCTTTTACCGGACAAGCATCTGCATCAATATAGATGGTTGGCATTTTCATCCGCTCTTTCACATGACCCAAGGATGACAGGTTATCACGCAACGGCCAATTGTTGGTTACTTGCCGAGTGCAACAACAGTTGCCTCAATCGCGGCCTGTTCGATCACTTCATTCACAAGGCTGTTTTTCAACACTTCGCCAATTGGCACTTCATCAATGAAAATACCAAAATCATCGCGGCCGAAAAGATTGGCCGGAACCCATGCAAACACTGGTCGATGCCCCTTTGGGGCGGTTCGTTTAATTTCATCCGACAAGGCTTCGGGGTCATCAAATGCCGTTGTAACCGCAACCGCGACAAAAAATTTCTGTTTGCCTTCGCGTGCCACATCAACCGTAACCGGCATTGTCACCACAACATCACCCGCACCAGTCGCGCTGATATATTGGCCAAGAACGCCATCATATTCATCAATGATCACCGCCAGCGGCACGAAATGCGCTGGCGCGTCGCCATCGTGATTTGATGCGCCGCGCTTTGTTGTCTTTGCCATGTTTTCAAACCTTGTTATTTGCCGTTCTGGCTGATGCTAATCTCGCGGGTGCTGATCTCTGGTTGGCCTGTCATCACGCCGTCTAGACCGGTGATACAATATTCTGATGATCTTGCTAATGTTTTTATCGAGGCTTGGCAATCACCCCGCATTTCCAATCATCCAGATTGAAGGGCATAGCCACTGCCGCGCACGGTGCGGATCAGATTTGGCAAAGGTGCATCACCTGCCTGATCAAGCGCCTTGCGAAGCCGGCTTAAATGAACGTCAACCGTGCGTTCTTCGACATAAACACCATGCCCCCAAACCAGATCAAGAAGCTGGGATCGACTAAACACCCGACCGGGTCGTTCAATCAAGATCAACAAAAGCTGATATTCCTTTGGCCCAAGCGCCACCCGAACGCCGCCACGAAACACTTCCATCCGGCTTGGAAATAGCTGTAAATCCTCAAATTCCAGAACATCATTCATCAAGGCGGGGCGGGATCGCCGTAGAAGCGCCTTGACCCGCGACACCAGTTCGCGCGGTGAAAAGGGTTTCGACATATAATCATCAGCCCCAGTATCCAGCCCAAGCGTGCGGTCACCTTCTTCACCGCGGGCGCTGAGAATGATGATTGGCAGTAATTTCGTATCGGCGCGTGACCGCAATATCCGGCAAAGTTCGATTCCCGACATATGCGGCATCATCCAGTCAAGAACTACCAAATCAGGGTGCCAATCCTCGATCATCGTCATCGCGGCCTCACCATTATGCGCCTGCGCAACGTCAAAACCGGCCTGCACCAGATTATAGGACAAAAGCTCTAGCTGGTTCGGCTCATCATCGGCAATCAGGATTTTTACCGGCATCACTCTCTATCTCAAAATCAGGTGCCAACGACCTTGCTGGTTTTATCGGCTTTAGGCCGGTCTTCGTCAGGCATCGCGCCTTCAACAAGGAAATGCACCTGTTCGGCGATGCCAGTCGCATAATCGCCAATCCGTTCAATATTTTTGGCGATAAACAAAAGATGTGCGCCAGTGCCAACCATATTCGGGTTGCGCGACATCGAGGCCAAGACCTCTTTGTGGAATGCGGTATGCATATGATCCACTTCAATATCACGGCGCCAAACGGCAAGCGCCATTTCCGCATCGCGATTTTGATAGGACTTCATTGCATCACGCACCATTTCCTGTGTCACCTTACCCATACGGCCAATATTCACACCCGGAATATTTTCATTGCCAGCGGTCATAATCACCTTGGTTCGGTTAGCAATATTGCGGGCATAATCACCCATGCGCTCAAGGATCGTTGCCACTTTCAATGCCACCAGAACATAGCGCAGATCCTTGGCACGCGGCGAGCGGATTGCAATGACTTCAATCGCCTTTTCATTGATTTCGGCCTCAAGCGCATCAAGCGCGGCATCGCCTTTAATGACCTCATCAAGATTGGCTTGATTTTGCATTGCCAGCCCTTCGATAGCGCCTTCAAACTGTTGGCATGCCAAATCGCCAAGCTGTTGCAATGCATCATTCAGGATCATCAAATCCTGATCAAAAGCTGAGCTGATATGTTTTTGTGTATCCATGATTTTTCCTAACCAATTTTGCCAGAGATATAGGCTTCGGTCTGTTCGTTTTTCGGCAAGGTAAACACGTCTTTGGTATCGCCATATTCAACCAGCGTTCCAAGATGGAAATAGGCGGTTTTTTGCGATACCCTTGCTGCCTGCTGCATCGAATGGGTGACAATCAAAATGGTGAAGCGTTGCTGCAATTCACTGATCAATTCCTCAATCACCGAGGTGGCAATCGGATCAAGCGCCGAACAAGGCTCATCCATCAACAGAACATCCGGTCCAACCGCAATCGCCCGCGCGATGCAAAGCCGCTGTTGCTGGCCACCCGAAAGGCCGGTTGCCTGATCGGCAAGCCGGTCGGCAACCTCACCCCAAAGACCCGCTTTTTTCAGACTGTCTTCAACCATGTCATCAAGCTCGGTTTTGCTTTGTGCCAGCCCATGAATGCGTGGTCCATAGGCCACATTTTCAAAAATTGTTTTGGGAAAAGGGTTTGGTTTTTGAAACACCATACCAATGCGCGCACGAAGCAAAACCGGATCGGTTTGCAGACTATTCACATCAACATCACCCATCATGATCGACCCTTCGACGCGGCAGCTAGGGATGACATCATTCATTCGGTTAAAACAGCGCAGAAAGGTTGATTTGCCGCAACCTGACGGGCCAATAAATGCCGTTACCGACCGATCTTCAATATCAATCGACACATTGTTCAAGGCTTGTTTTTCGCCATAAAACACATTGACATCTTTGGCCTGAATTTTGATGGCTTTTGCCATATCCACGACTGTATCCATCGAATTTGTTACCACTTCTTCTCAAATTTCCGGCGCAATAGAACCGCCGAAATATTCATTGTAATCAAAAAGGTCAAAAGCACCATAATCGCCAGTGATGACCGTTCGTAAAAAGCGCGTTCAGCACTATCTGACCAGATGTAAATCTGTACCGGCAAGGCCGTTGCCGGATCAGTTAGGGTGGCTGGCACATCAACGATAAACGCAACCATGCCAATCATGATCAGCGGCGCGGTTTCACCAAGCGCCTGCGCGATGCCAATGATGGTTCCGGTTAAAATTCCCGGTGCGGCAAGCGGCAAAATATGATCAATTGCGGCCTGCATGCGTGATGCCCCAAGCCCAAGCGCAGCATCACGGATCGAGGTTGGCACCGCACGAATTGACGCGCGTGTGGCAATGATAATGGTTGGCAAGGTCATCAGCGCCAGCACCATCCCGCCAACTAGCGGGGCTGATCGCGGCATGCCAAAAAACCCAAGAAATACCGCAAGCCCCAAAAGGCCAAAAACGATTGACGGTACCGCTGCCAGATTATTGATATTCACTTCGATAAAATCAGTCACGCGGCCGGGCGGGGCAAAATATTCCAAATAGACAGCCGCCATAACAGCCACTGGCAAGGCCAGCAAAACCGTCACGAATAATGCCATTACCGACCCAACCGTCGCGCCAAGGACGCCTGCGCTTTCCGGCTCACGCGAATCTGCCGCGGTAAAAAATGTATCATTAAACACAAGCCGAATACGATCATCCGCAACAAGACTATCTATCCAGCCAATTTGCTGATTGGATAACCGGCGCTGGGCTTCGTCAAGGTTGCGATCAAGCCGACCCTTCATCAGCATATCGACATCATCCGATGTTTTGATCCACACCTTTGTCTCGCCTACGGGAATAGAACCCTTTGCCTCGATTAGACGACGAAGGTCATAACCTGCATTCTTCGACAGAATCTCACCAAGCGCACGCTGGTCAAGCATCGCCGTTACATCAGGAAATTCGGCAAGAAACGCTTTTTTGATCAGGCCGTTCCAGTTAAAATTACGCGCCTTTACCGGATCAATCGCACCATCGTCATATTGCAGTTTTTCGGCTGGAATGGTTAGGGTAATCTGCAACTCGGTCTGCTGGATTGCGGTATAGCCATTGCTGATGATCGTTGTCAGCAGGATCGCGAGAAAGCTGATTGCTGTCACAATCGCCATAATGCCATAGGTTTTCAGCCGCCGTGATGCGGCATGACGTTTTTTCAAACCTTGCGCAATTTTTTCAAACCGTGCTTGGGTTTCGGCATCAGGCTGGATCATTTCGATAGGGTTATTCATAACGTTGTCCTAACCTGCGTGACGCGGTCAGCGCGGCAACATTCAGCAGCAAAGTAATCACAAACAAGGTCATGCCAAGTGCAAAGGCCGATAATGTTTTCACCGAGTCAAACTCGTTATCACCAGTCAAAAGCATGACAATCTGCACGGTGACAGTGGTCACTGATTCAAGTGGGTTTATCGTCATATTTGCCGCAACACCTGCCGCCATAACCACAATCATGGTTTCGCCAATCGCCCGGCTGATGGCCAATAAAAAGGCACCAACAAGTCCGGGGAACGCCGCTGGCAAAACAACCCTAATGATGGTCTCGCCCCGCGTGCTTCCCAACCCATAAGCGCCATCGCGCAATGATTGCGGCACCGCCGTAATCACATCATCCGATAATGAGGAAATAAACGGAATGATCATGATTCCCATCACGCCGCCAGCGGCAAGCGCACTTTGTGATGACACATCAAGCCCGACAAACAACCCAAGATCACGGAAAAAAGGAGCCGCCGTTAGCGCTGCAAAAAAACCGTAAACAACGGTTGGCACACCGGCCAGAACCTCAAGCGTTGGCTTGACAATATTGCGCACCCGCCACGAGGCAAATTCAGATGTATAGATGGCTGAAAACAATCCGATCGGCACCGCCACCGCCATCGCAATTACCGCCACCAGCAAGGTACCAGCCATCACCGGAACCATGCCAAATGACCCTGTTGATCCGGCCACAAATTCGTCCGCAGCCGCAGCGTCACCCGGACGAAGCGCGGTCATTGGCGACCAATGCGTGCCGAAGAAAAAATCAAATAGCGAAATTTCGCGGAAAAACCGAACGGCCTCGAACAGCAGTGACGCCACGATGCCAATCGTTGTCAGGATTGCCACAACAGCCGATAAAAAGAATAGGCGGCGTAAAAATGCCTCGCACAGCACACGGGCGCGCAATTCGGGCGACACCCGCCGGAAGGCATAGAAAAAGCCATTACACATCACCGCCGCCAAAGTCAGGCTGCGGGCGCGGTCAGCCGATGCCTGCGCGGCACGAAGCAATTCGGCCTGCGCGGCCATCACCGCGTCAGGTGCTTTGATATAGCCTGAAGCGATATTAACAAGCTGTGCCATTTTCAAATTCAAGAACGATTCAGGCAGGTTTGGATAGGCATCGACCATCCGCGCCTTGGCCGCGCTTGTCAGCATTGGATCAGCGGCAAACATCCACATGAGCGCCAATAAAATTGCCGGCACCAGAACCCATAAAGATACATAGAATCCGTAATATTGGTTTAGCGAGTGTGATTTGGTCTGGCTGGCAATGGCTTGCTTGCGAACGCGTCCAGTCGCCAGATAAAATGACAGAAAAGCGGCCGCAATTGTCATCGCAAAAACCACAAGGTTCGGTGAGAGAAAATCACTCATACTGCCCTACATAACCTAAAATCAAACATGCCCATTCCGGCGCCTACCCTATTTTACGATACCCGCTTTGCCATCTAGACCCTTGATAATTCACGGCAGGTAAGCATCTGTTTTTGCCTAGCATGCCAATGGTCAAAACAAAAGACATGCCACAAACTGAAACATCGTTTGTGACATGCCGATTTTATTTTAGGTTTTGCCTAGAGCGCGTCGCGCGCCACAACCTGCTTGGCAAAACCATCTTCTGACAAAGGCACCAGACCTGCTGGGAACAGATATCCATCCAAACCCATCGCTTTTTCCGAAACAAATTCATTGATGAATTCTTTCAGACCCGGGATCACGCCGACATGTGCTTTTTTCACATAGAAAAATAGCGGGCGAGCTGCCGGATATTTGTATGAGGCAACATTTTCAAAATTCAGCTCAACACCATCAAGAAGGGCGGCCTGTACTTTGTCGCGATTCTGATCAAAGAATGAATAGCCAAAGACACCGAACATATTCTGGTCAGCGACAAGTTTTTCGATAATGAGTGAATCATTTTCGCCAACTTCAATCGCGGCACCATCCTCACGCAGCTTTTTATATCCGCTTCCGTCAAGCCCAAGCTTTTTCCAGCCATGTTTCATGAATAATTCGCCCATCGCATCACGGGTGCCCGAGGTTGGCGGAGGAACCATGATTGAAACCGGAATATTTGGCAAACCGGCAAGATCGCCGCCAATCCGTTTGGCGGTATAGGCATCAACATCGGCCCAAGTTTTTAGCTGGTTCGGGGTTGCATCTGATGCGCCATCGGCCTGAAATGGCAACTCAGCGGCCAATGCGGCGGCAACATGTGCAATTGAGATCTCAAAATGCTGTCCCTTTAGGCTGTTAGCAAAAGCGATCCCGTCATTGCCAACGATAAATTCTTGAAAAGCGACCCCAGCATCGGCACACATCTTGGCTTCTTTGCTTTTGATTGCGCGCGATGCATTGGTTACATCGGGATATTCGACACCAATCCCTTTACAGAACAGCTTCATGCCGCCACCAGTTCCGGTGGCTTCGATAACCGGTGTTTTAAAACCGCTTGATTGACCGAATTTTTCGGCGGCGATCGTTGAAAACGGATAGACAGTTGACGAGCCGACAATTGAAATCTGGTCTCTTGCTTGCGCTGCGGTTGACAGGGCAAGGCTGGCAATCATGCCTGCAATCAAAGGGGTGAAACGCATCTCATTCTCCTACATTCACAATCCGTCAAACGATCCATATCGTCTGATCGCGCTCAGATTTAGCGGCTGACTGCGACAGTTAGATAACAGTGATGTTACAGTTTTATGACAGAGGCGGTTTTTTTAAAAATATAGTGCCGATTGAGGGCATGATCGGGGCGTTAAGCCAAGATCATCACTGCGGCGTCACCACCGGTGCCAGCGGGAAATCAACCGAAAATTTTGTTGTTTCGCCGAGCGTGCTGGTGATTAACAAGCTGCCGCGATGCCGATTGACGATATGTTTCACAATGGCAAGCCCAAGACCCGTTCCACCAATCTGGCGCGATCGGGCTTTATCAACACGGTAGAAACGTTCGGTCAGGCGTGGCAGATGGTGTTTTTCGATTCCCTCACCAAAATTGGTGACGTCAATACGCACATGGCGCGGTGCCACCATCGTGATGGCAAGCGTAATATCACTGCCGTCAAACCCGTATTTGATCGCATTTTCCAAAAGATTAACAAATAATTCAGTAATTTCATCATGCTTGCCGAAAATCACTGGCGGGGCGGCGCGCGATTGCGCATCATCGGGCTGGGTGATTTTGATATTCATATTCTTTTTCAACGCGCGACCACTCATACTATCGCCGACCGAATGCAGCAATTCAGCGATATTCACCCGATTGTCGGGAATGATATGTTCATCCACCTCGATTCGCGATAATGACAATAGATCATCAATCAGCCGTGACATGCGTTTGGCTTCTTCATCCATGATCGTCAAGAACCGCGTCCGCATCGCCGGGTCGGGCACTTCATCCGACAGCATGGTTTCAACAAACCCAGCAAGGCTGGTGAGCGGCGAGCGTAATTCATGGCTGACATTGGCAACGAAATCACGCCGCACCTTTTCTAGATTGCGTTGCAAGGTCATATCCAGAAACAATAGCGCAACCGATTGATCGCCAATCCGCTGCAGACGCATTCGAAATTCGCGCTGTATGATATTGGTTGGCTCATAGCGCATTTCGCACCGCTTGGCACCATCCGCTGCCTTGGCAAACAAGTCACCAATATTGGGGTGATTGATCACATCAAAGATCATCTGTCCGGTCAGGTTTTCGCCAAACCAGCGCACCGCCGCCGGGTTTGCCGATAGGATAACCCCATCAAGATCGATCAGGATCAACCCATCATCAAGCATGTCACTAATCTGGCTGATAGGCGATTGCGTATGGCTATCTTGCGACATGATCATTTCTCACTTGGTGTATGGCCGGGCGTCGGACGGAGGTTTGGTTGGGACGTTGGGCAAGCCATCAACAAGCCACGGAACCCTAGTCATAAATCACTTCGGCACTGCAACTTGCCGATGCTGCAAAATCAATGAACCGCCGTTGGCAATGCGTATCAAACAAGCCGCGCGCCAATGGATCAATATGCAACCGCATCAGATCTGGTTGGCATTCAAGACGGATATTTTTCATATAATCGCATGTTCCGGCACTTAAGATCAGCGCAAAGCGCAAGGCAAGCCCAACGGTTAACGCCTCGGCACGCCGTTTCGCACCAAGCAAGCTATCCATTTCTTCAGGATGCGGCTTGTTCTGCTTTAGCCCAACGTAGCGGTGATACAGCACCATCGCCAACCAGATACGTTCCTTATGCGTCATGCAATTCACCGGCAGACCAAGCACCCGCCGTGCGGCAAGATCACCACGCATATCGCTATGTTCGTGCCAACACATATCAGCAAGATTACAGGCCACATCAAGCAACCGCGCAAAGCTAGGTTTGCGGCCAATGGTCAATGGTTGCAAAAACTGTTTCAGCGCATCCGACACACCAACAAACCGGCCGCCAGCGCCAGCAATTTCCTGACTGATCGCCACCAGAAAATCGGCCCTTTGGGTTTCGTTCAACTCATTGATGGCAACAACACCATCACGAATGCTAGTGCCGCTGATAATCACCCGGCGTACTGCCGCAATATCAACCAGCGCCCGAATGATTTTTGCCGCCATTGGCATGGTGCGTCGCCGCGCCATCGGCACACCGTCAAGCGTTGAGTCGGACTGGATAAAATCATCACATAGCGTCATCACCTTATCGCTGCTAATCTTGAGACCATGAAGCACAGGAAGGGGATAATTCTCGCGTTCTATAAAGGCCGAACCAAGCGCTCTAAAACTACCACCAACGCCGAATAGCTGTTTGGCTGCAAAGCTTTTGATCCAGCCAATTTGCTTGAATGCTGCGATGATTTCGGCTTCATCGGCATTTGACAAATGGCCATAATTCAAACTGACCGAATGCTGAATCTCACCTTTTTTCAATGCCACAATTTCGATACTGCCACCCCCAAGATCGGCGACCAACCCACTCGCCTCAGGCACATTCAAGGTCAGGCCACGCGCCACATGGGCTGCTTCTTCTTGTTGCGACAGAACCTGAATCGGCTGGCCAAGAATAATTTCAGCAGGACGGCGAAATTCATCACCATTGCCCGCCCGCCGAACCGCCGCGGTTGCTACCGGATAACAGCTATCAACCTTCATCGCACGAATGATGGCGGCAAACCGCGTCAAGGTTTCAAGAGCAACCACAACACGGTCACTGGCAAGCATGCCGGTTTCATCAAGCCCAGCACCAAGTCGGCAATTTGATCGCTCGTCAAATAATGGTGCCGGATAAGCACCATTCTTGCCATAGATCACCAGCCGAACCGAGTTTGAGCCAATATCAATCACCGCAATGCGCGCGGTTGGGGGTACAGCATCTTGATAGGCGATATGCGAAAGCCGTTCGGCAACAGTCATGGATAATTGATTTGCAGAAGAGCTCATTGCTTCGGTCTCAATTCCCTAACCATTATCCTGCGTGGCTGACAAACTGCCAAGCCCTGACAGGCTGGGGTTTGACATGAAATAATCATGGCATGAGAAGCTTGTCTCATCGGTTTGAGGATGCACATAACTTCCATCAGGCTGCAAGTACCAAGCGTTTTTTTCATCACGAAGAAGCGCCACCATAATTTGGTGAAGCACCTGTTTGCGAATGGTCGGATTTTCCAGCTGCATAAAACACTCAACACGGCGGCGCAGATTACGCGGCATCAAATCGGCCGAAGAAATCATCACGATGTTTTTGTCAGATAGAAATTCACCACCATTGGCAAAAACATAAATCCGCCCATGTTCGAGAAATCGGCCAATGATTGACCGAACCGTAATGGTTTCAGACAAGCCAGCCACGCCCGGTCGCAAACAGCAAATGCCACGCGCCAAAATTTCAATTGGCACGCCTGCCTGCGAGGCCTCATACAACAATTCGATCAAGCGATGATCGACAAGCGAATTGCATTTCAGCCAGATACCCGAGGGAAGACCATTTTTACAATTTTCAATCTCGGCACGAATCATAAGTTTTAATTGGGGAAATGATTGATGCGGCGAAATAAAGCTGCGTTTCAATTTATCTGGCTGCACATGACTTGTCAGATATTTGAAAATTTCATAGGCGTCGCGCCCCACATCCTTGTCACAGGTGAAATAGGACAGATCCGTGTAGATGCCAGCGGTGATCGGGTGGTAATTGCCAGTGCCAACATGCGTATAAGATACCAGCTTGCCATGTTCACGCCTTACAACAAGCGACATTTTAAGATGAATTTTCAGATCAGTCAGACCATAGGCAACCTGCACACCAGCACGGCCAAGCGCCCGCGCTAGCTGAATATTATTGCGCTCGTCAAACCGTGCCTTTAATTCAATCACGGCCGTAACGGTCTTGCCATTTTCGGCCGCTTGGATCAGCGCCTTTACAATTGGTGAATTTGACGTGGTTCGATACAGTGTCTGGCGAATTGCCAAAACATCAGGATCAGTTGCAGCCTGCTGGAGATAGCGCACCACCACTTCAAAACTTTCATAAGGATGATGAACGATAATATCCTTATTGCGGATTGCGGCAAAGCAATCACCATTGAAATCCCTGATTCGCTGGGGAAAGCGCGGCGCAAAAGCCGGAAACAGCAAATGTTTGGGAATGTAATGCAGCAATTCGGAAAAATTATTCAACGCCACTGGCCCATCGGTATTAAAGAAATTATTTTCATCAATACCCATTGCTGATTTCAGCAAACGCCGGATTGGTTTTGGCGCATCTTTTGACAGGGTCAATAAAACCACATTGCCACGTTGACGCGCCCGAAGCGCATTTTCAAATTCATGAATCAGGTCATTCGCTTCATCATCAATTTCGATTTCAGAGTCACGCAAAATGCTGAACATCGCTGCCGACACAAGCTGATGGCGCGGATAGATTTTAACAATGCTGGCACGGATCACCGCCTCGACCAGAAGCAACCGCAACCCATCACCGGGCAATTTGACAAAACGCGGCAAATTCGCCGGCAGCAAAATCACACTTTGCATCGGCTTGCTGTCCGGGCTGGTCAATTCCAGCATCATTCCCTTGCCGTCATTATGGAAAAACGGAAACGGGTGAGATGGGTCAAGCGTTGTCGGGGTGATTAATGGCAGAACATTATCAATGAACCAATCTGCAAGCCAAAGCCGATCTTGCTCATCATCGGGAATATCCGACATAACATGGATATTTTCATCGCGAAGACAGCCAATCAATTCGGGCAAAACCTGATTTTGGCGCGCCATCAATTTGGCACTTCGCGCCATGATCTGCGTCAGCAATTGATCAATATCAACATCATCTTTTGGCAAACGCTTGAAACCGCGATCCACAAGCTGGCGAAGACCGGCAACGCGCACCATGAAAAATTCATTTAGATTATCTGCCGAAATGGCCAGAAACCGAATGCGTTCCCCAAGCGGTTTATCGTCATCCTCGGCCAAAGATAAAACACGCTCATTAAACGCAAGCCAGCTTAGCTCGCGGTTAAAAAAGCTCTCATCTTCAGTTGACCCGTCAATGATCGGATCGGTTTTTTTGCTTTTCATTTCGTTACATTTCTGGTGGACGGATATCTGACCATATCATGCTGCTGAATTGTTATAGAAATATGACAAAAGCCAAACTTCAAATATTATCTTGGCTGTATTGTGCCATCATTGAACCGTCAAACCGCTGGCAAGATTGCCAATAATCGGGCAATCAGGGCGTGAATCACCATGACAGTTTCCGGCTAAATGGCTTAATTCGTCACGCAATTCCTGCAATTCACCAAGCTTGCGATCAATTTCAGCAATTTTCTCAAGAGTGATTCGCTTTACCTCGGCACTTGGCCGCTGGTCATCTTCATAAAGGCTTAGAAGATCACGGCATTGCTCAATCGAAAAGCTGTAGCGGCGTGCCCGCCCAATAAATCCCAGCTTGGCAATGTCTGATTCGGCATAAAGCCGGTATCCGGCTGCCGATCGGCCTGCCGGTTTTACAAGTCCGATATCGGCGTAATAACGAACGGTTTTCACCGTTAAAGCCGCGCGCCGTGCCGCATCACTGATTTTATACATGATCGCCTCTGTTTTGGTTTATCCCATTGCCGCCGATCGCCAGAAGGCCAGACCTTCTTTTGACAAGCCTAACCTTCCTGTAAAAAGAAGGTTAGATATAATCTAGGGCGTTGGGTCAGGCATGGCAAGCGTGCCATCATAAAGCAACGCAATCTGATTGGACGATTTGCGGTAATGGATCTGAATTAAAGCAAAGTGATGCGCCGCGCCAGATAGCGATTATCAATTGCCGCCGCTGCACCGCGCAATCCGGCAAGCGGATCAATCGATAAATAAATTGGCAATGCGTGAAGATACGACCGGCCGCGACCGTGATCGTCAAACCGGTCAATAAGCCCGCTATCGCCAAGAAGCGCCGATAATTTACCAGCAATACCGCCAGCAATCACCACGCCGGCACGCGCGCCAACGCTGAGTGCCGCATTTGCGGCAACGGTACCAAGGCTTTGCAGCATCAATCGCACCGCCAATAAAGCCGCCGCATCACCCGCAAGTGCCAAAGCGCCAATATCCGGCGCTGTTTTATGATCGCCTGTCTGGTAGTGATAAATCGATTCAAGGCCGGGCCCGCTGACAATCCGTTCAGCCGAAACATGGCCAAATTCTTTTGCCAGATGCGCCAGAACCATATCTTCGGCAGGGTTGCGCGGGGCATAGCTGACATGACCACCCTCGCCCTCGATCACCTGAATATCATCACCGGCAGGTACCAGCGCCGCCACCCCAAGACCCGTTCCAGGGCCAATCACAAGCAAAGGCGTGGTTTGATCAGCCGTTCCATCGCGCAAAATCTGTCGGCGGTTTGCCAACATTGATCGGTTATTTTGCAATAGATCGCGATGCGCCATTGCCTGCGCGGTAAAATCATTGATCAGCAAATAGGCACGAAGATTCATCGCCGCCGCCAGCTTGCCTGCATCAAATTGCCACTGATTATTGGTGATATCGACCTCTGCGCCATTTACCGGGCCGGCAACCGCCAGACAAAGCATATCAATATCAAGCTTATGTTTGGCGCAATAACCGGCAAACGCATCTTCCGCTGTGGCAAAGTCAGCACAGGCCATAATGGTCGGATCGCAGAGCGCCGGATCATCACCATGTTGATGCGCCAACCGCAGCGAGGTGCCGCCAATATCAGCAATAAGCCGTGTCATTTCTACCAGCCCTTTGCCGTATCAAGCCAGCCAAGTCCAGCCTCGGTTGATTGTGCCGGACGGTATTCGGCACCGATAAACCCGTCATAGCCTGCCGCATCAAGCGCCAGCAAAATATCCTCGTAGGCAAGTTCACCATGATCTGGCTCGGCGCGGTCAGGTACAGCGGCGATTTGGATATGGCCGATAAAATCCAGATTGGCCTCGACCCGGCGGATTAAATCGCCTTGCATGATCTGGATATGATAGCAATCAAACATCAATTTGATATTGCCAAGCCCAACCTGTTTGATCGTGGCAACACCAGCTTCTACTGTTGAAAGATGATAATTGGCAACATCACGCTGATTGATCGGTTCAATTAAAACCGTCATATCATGGCGCGCAGCAGCAACCCCAGCATAGGCAAGCGCATCGCAATAGGCGGTTTCAGCCGCAACATCGCCATCGGTTCGCCCCGCCATCACATGAACCGACCCAGCGCCAATCGCGGCAGCATAATCAACCGCCTCGTCAATATAGCGCCGTGCCTCATCTTCGCGCCCAACGCAGGCGGCAAGGCCAAAATCGCCAGCATCGACATTGCCGCGCCGCGTATTCAGCCCCAGCATCGGCAATTTTGTCGCTGTTAATGCCGCCAGAATTTCGGATGACGGCACGTCAAAAGGCCAATGACATTCAACCGCGTCAAATCCGGCCTTTGCCGCGGCCATAATGGCGGCCGGCAGGGGCAGCTCAGTCCATAAAAACCCAAGATTGGCAGAAAATCGCAACATAACAGCTCCTCAAAAGACCGGCCAAGAATGCCGCTTTTACCGGTGAAAATCAATCAATCTGACCTGTCTGATCAGCCGCTTGGTGGAAAATCAGAATATAAGCTGGTGACGTTTGGCTTTTGGCTTTGTATTGTCATACTCCATTGTGATCAATGACCACCATCGCATCACTGATGCGATGGCCGCAGGGCGCAACGATTGGATAGAACATGAAACATACAGGTCAGGACATTATCAAAGAATTGCAGGATCGCCGCGAACAGGCGCGACTTGGCGGCGGCACCACCCGCATTGACCGCCAGCACGCCGCCGGAAAGCTAACCGCGCGTGAGCGCATTGATGTGCTGCTTGACCCCGGATCGTTTGAAGAAATTGATATGTTCGTTGTGCATCGCACCCGCGATTTCGGTATGGATGGCAATACGATTGCCGGTGATGGTGTGATTACCGGATCAGGCCGCATCAATGGCCGCCTCACTTATGTATTTTCGCAAGATTTTACCGTTTTTGGTGGCTCACTCTCAGCCGCCCATGCCAGCAAGATTGTTAAGGTTTTGAAACTGGCAATTCAGAATGGCGCGCCGGTCATCGGGCTGAATGACAGTGGCGGGGCGCGGATTCAAGAAGGTGTTGATTCGCTTGGTGGCTATGCTGATGTATTTTTGCAAAATGCGCTTGCGTCAGGCGTTGTGCCGCAGATTTCCGTGATCATGGGGCCATGTGCTGGCGGTGCTGTTTATTCGCCGGCAATGACCGATTTCACCTTCATGGTTCGGGGCAGCAGCTATATGTTTGTCACCGGCCCCGATGTTGTCAAAACCGTGACCAGTGAAGAGGTGACTGCCGAACAGCTTGGCGGTGCCGAAACCCATACAACGATATCTTCGGTTGCCGATGGCGCATTTGACAATGATCTTGAAGCGCTTGCCGAAATTCGCCGTCTTGTCGGGTTTTTACCGTCGCATAACGCTGCCGGTTTACCGCATTTGGCGTGCGATGATAATCCAGCGCGTACCACACCAGCGCTCGACAGCCTAATCCCCGAAAATACGAATATGCCCTATGATATGCGCGAGCTTGTGACAAGCCTTGCCGATCATGGTGACTTCTTTGAATTGCAGGAAGATTTTGCCAAGAATATTCTAACCGGTTTTGTCCGGCTGAACGGATCGCCAGTTGGTGTTGTTGCCAATCAGCCAATGGTTCTTGCCGGTTGTCTGGATATTGATTCCAGCCGCAAAGCGGCGCGATTTGTCCGGTTTTGTGATGCGTTTAACATTTCCATTCTTACGCTTGTCGATGTTCCGGGATTCATGCCCGGAACCGCACAGGAATATGGCGGCATCATCAAACATGGCGCCAAGCTGTTATTTGCCTATGCCGAAGCGACCGTTCCCAAAGTGACCTTGATCACCCGCAAAGCCTACGGCGGTGCCTATGATGTGATGAGTTCAAAACATCTTCGCGGCGATGCAAATTATGCTTGGCCAACCGCCGAAATTGCGGTGATGGGGGCAAAAGGTGCGGTTGAAATTCTCTATCGATCCGAGCTTGGCGATGCCGAAAAAATTGCGGCACGTACGGCTGATTATGAAACGCGGTTTGCCAATCCCTTTATCGCGGCCGAACGTGGTTTTGTTGATGATGTTATCATTCCGCAGAACAGCCGGTTTCGCATCATTCAGGCCTTTGAAAAACTGCGCGGCAAACGCCAGCAAAATCCTGCCAAGAAATTTGGCAATATTCCGCTTTAACCTGTGGTTGATTGCCGCGCAATTCGTTTAGAGAGTTCGCCATGTTTAAAAAAATCCTGATTGCCAATCGTGGCGAGATCGCCTGCCGGATCATCCATACAGCCCGCAAAATGGGCATTGCCACGGTTGCTGTTTATTCCGATGCTGATCGGGCAGCCAAACATGTACAGCTTGCCGATGAAGCCGTCGCCCTTGGCGGCATGACCGCACAAGACAGCTATCTTCAGGCCGATAAAATTATCGCTGCCTGCCACGAAACCGGCGCACAGGCGGTGCATCCGGGCTATGGCTTTCTTTCTGAACAAGCCGGTTTTGCGACTGCGCTTGAGACGGCCGATATTGCCTTTATCGGGCCGCCAGCCAATGCGATTGCGGCAATGGGCGACAAGATCGAATCCAAAAAACTGGCTAAGGCTGCCGGTGTTAGCACCGTCCCTGGCCATATCGGGGTGATTGCAACCGCCGAAGAAGCGGTCAGAATCGCCGATGAAATCGGCTATCCGGTAATGATCAAGGCAAGCGCCGGCGGCGGCGGCAAAGGCATGCGGATTGCCCATTCATCTCGCGAAGTGGCTGATGGTTACGCCACCGCCATGCGTGAAGCCGCATCCAGCTTTGGTGATGATCGTGTGTTTATCGAAAAATTCATCACCAGCCCACGCCATATTGAAATTCAAATTCTGGCCGATAAATCCGGTAATTGTATCCATTTGAACGAACGCGAATGTTCGATCCAGCGTCGCAACCAGAAAATCATCGAAGAAGCACCATCGCCTTTTCTGGATGATGCCACCCGTCAGGCAATGGGCGCCGAAGCCATTCGGCTTGCCGCGGCGGCTGACTATTACAGTGCCGGTACGGTGGAATTTATCGTTGATGGTGATCGCAATTTTTATTTTCTGGAAATGAATACCCGCCTTCAGGTCGAGCATCCAGTAACCGAAATGATCACCGGCCTTGATCTTGTCGAAGAAATGATCATGATCGCCGCCGGTAAAGACCTTCGCCACAAACAAAGCGATATCGGCATTCATGGCTGGGCGATGGAAAGCCGGCTTTATGCCGAAGACCCCTATCGCAATTTCATGCCAGCGATTGGCCGGTTATCGCTGTATCGCCCGCCTGCCGAACAGACGCATGATGATGGCACGATCACCCGTAATGATACTGGCGTTGGCGAAGGCGATGTTATCTCAATCTATTATGATCCGATGATTGCCAAATTATGCAGCTGGGGACATGACCGCAGCGCCGCCATTGGCCGCATGCAAACCGCGCTTGATGCGTTTACCATGCGCGGGATCGGGCATAATATTCCGCTTCTATCGGCCGTGATGGAACATGACCGCTTTATCAGCGGGAACATCACCACCGCCTTTATTGATGAAGAATATCAAGACGGTTTTCGCGGCGTCACCGCTTCGCCTGCCCGCAAACGCCATCTTGGAATGATCATAGCGGCGGCGTCCTGTGACGAGATGCACCGGCTTGCCAGTCTTGAAACCGCCCCGACACATCCCCGCCATGATGACAATTCGAACCGCCAGATCGTGCAATTTGCCAATGCCGACATCGGCGCGCATGACGCCGATGAAGATCTTGAAATAGACATCACCAGAGCCGATGATGGTAGCTTTAACATCACCGCACCGCCAGAGGCCGAAACCAATATTCATCTGGTTATGGACCGCGACCCAAGCCATCCGCACCTGCATATTTTACTAACCGAAGATGGCGAAACGAGTGAATACTTATGTGAATTATGGCGGCAGCAGGATCGCTGGCATCTCTATTATCGGGGAATCAGCCTTTGTGCGCATGTCCGGCCTCCGCATATTGCCGCGCTTGCCCATCACATGAAACCGGTTGAGCGGCCTGATACATCCAATATGCTGCTTTGCCCCATGCCCGGAAGCCTGATTAAATTATTTGTTGCCGAAGGCGAAATTGTCGAGGCTGGTCAAACGCTATGTATTGTTGAGGCGATGAAAATGGAAAATGCGCTTATCGCCGAAAAACGCTGCAAAATCGAAAAACTGTTTTCAGGCGAAGGCGATATCCTGAGCGTCGATGCCACCATCATGACCTTTGCCGCCGTCGATTAAAATGGTTTCAAAAGATTGGGCGCATCAAAAATCGGGCGCATCAAAAATCGGGCTGGCAAAAATATCTAATCAGCTAGAAAATCTGGTTGGCAAGCCGTGCCGCCACCCGCATGCCAGCGAGTGAAATTTCACTCGCTGCAAAAACATCACCAAGACTGCTTGCCATTGCGGGGCCAACCAGTAACAGCGTTGCAATCGCCTGACCTTTGGGATCAATCACTTCATTTTGGTGATTCACTCGAAGCCCCTGTCCAAACGCGTCGGGCAGGCCAATACCATCTGCCACAAGATTGGCAAGAAGCGGGTCATGCCCAACACCGGTGCAATTAATCACATGATCAACAGCGAGGTGGCGTGCGCCAGTTTTGGCATCATGTAAGTCCAGCCGCAAAGACGCATCATCACCAGCCACTTTCAAATGAATAGCAACAAGTCTGGCATGGCAGATTTCAAGAATGCCAGTTTGCTGTAACCAGTTTGCCGCGGCAATCGTTTGCGGTGCTGACCGATAGCGATAGCGCGACCATAGCCAGCCAAGCCGCCGCATCAGCCGCCGTCGGTCAAGATCGCTTAAGGCTTGCCATTGTTGGTTGATATCAATGCGCAATTCTTCAAATGCTTGCTGCCAAACGGGATCTTCGGGTGGCAAATCGGGAAGATAGCCTCGAAATTGGCGCAAGATCTTTGATGGACGCGGCGCCTCTGGCCATGATGGCGGTGCCTGTTTCACCCAATCGGCCTGTTCTGGTGGTAAGCTGCCATGCGGTGCCAGCAAGAAAACCGACCCCTGATGATCTCGCCGTGCCAAGGCATTAACTGCATCAAGCGCGGTTAACCCGCCGCCAATAATGGCAAGGCGTGATTGCGCTGGCAAATGATCAAGCCATTGACCATCCCACGGATTTTGCACAAGCCGATTTTCCAATTCGGTTAATTGCAACTTTTCGCCATGAATTGAGCATGGCCATTGCGGCGGCGGATTACCCGTTGCCAACAACACCAGATCAGCCTTGATCAAACGCCCGTCTGAACATTCGGCCTGCCAGCCGCCTTGATCCATCCTGCTAAGATTTGTGACGATTTGCGGATAATGGATGATGGGATTATCTTGCTCGTCAGCACCGGCCAAGACGGCATCAACACGGCTTGCCACATAGCGCCCAAAATCGCGGCGGCGGTAAAACATGCCGCTGCGGTGCATCGCATCTTTGTCATCTTTGATATGGGTTTTGGCCCAATTGCCGAAATCATCACGCCGGTCAGGCCATATCCACATCAGATTGGCGCGCACATTCAACCGGAAATCATCATCATCACAACCATAGGCATTGCCCGTGCCAAGCTGGCCCGGCCCAACAATTGTGATTTGTGATGGCTTGATGCCCGCCTCGACAAGATGAATCAGATTTGCCGCGGCAGCAAAGCCACTGCCAATTACCAGAATTTTTTGATCTGTCACGGCCAAGTCCCTTTATTGCCTTTCAGCCTGATATCGGCGTGATCAGATCATTTCATCGCTTCGGTCATCGGTTTCGCCAAACCGTTTCAGAACCGCTGGCCTTGTTCCCTCATAGACCTTGTCAAGCGAGGCCGAGATGCGGGCATTTTCACGTTCGAACAGGCTGTTACCGTCAAGATCACTTTCGACAATGAAAGGGCCGAAATTTTCAACATCAAGAACCCACATGGCTTGAGCCAGTCCAAGTTCTTTTTTCCAATGAAGATTGCTAACCTGTTTGACGCCACGCCCCAAAAGCGCACCCGTGCCATAGCCAACCGTGGTCAGATAAATTGCACCATGCGGAACGAAATGTTCGCGGTAATCCTTGGAACTCATGCCGCCTTTGCCAATGATCAATTTGGCACCTGATGCGTCCAGCCATGGGCCAATCCATTTGGAAAAGCGAAACGACGCCGTTGCAGTTACCGCGCCAAGATCAAAGCTGCCATCATCATGCTGGGTGGCGGCTGGCGAACAGTGAAAATTGGCAGCACTATAGGCAGGTAAATCCATTGGCATGGCAATGCCATCTTCAAGAACGCGTTTATAAACACCTTCGCGCGCCGTATAGACCGTGCCATCAAGATAAACAATATCGCCAATGCGAAGATCGGCAAGCGCTTCGGCCGTTGGGTTTGCGCTTAGACGAATTTTGCGCAGTTTATTGTCTTTTACCATTCGACTGTCTCCCGCCGCTGATAGTCGGTGAACCAAGCTGGATCTGTTCGGAATTCAACGCGCCCATCATCATAAATCCGCGCCACCGCACGGCGTGACGACAAACAAAACGCATGAACACTCATCTGCATGCCACCCGTATGGCAATAACCAACCTCGATATTGCAATCAATTACCATGGATTTGCCAACAAACCCCATCGCGCCCATGCCAATATTATTTCCCAATTCTTTGAATTCATCTTCAAGCGCGGCAATTTTCGGATCGGGATTGCGATCGCCAACCATGCGAAGACAGGCAGCGCGTTTTCCAAGAACCATACAGGTATCTTTCGACCCGCCTAGACCAATGCCAATAATCGCCGGCTGGCAGGCAAGGCCGCGCTTGCCAAAAGCGACAAGCGAATCAAGATAGAACCGTTTAATGCCCTCAATCCCGTCACTTGGAAACAGCATCCGGTAATCAGTGCCGAAAAGACCACCTTTATGAACCGTGACAAGGTCAATCCAATTGCCATCAGGTTCAAAACCATATTCGATTTCAGG
The DNA here is from genome assembly GCA_028383305.1 of Candidatus Puniceispirillum sp. Lineage (GTDB taxonomy): Bacteria > Pseudomonadota > Alphaproteobacteria > Puniceispirillales > Puniceispirillaceae > UBA3439. Next base: position 60,737 of record JAOEVD010000009.1, on the reverse strand, counting down.
TGCCCCAATGCCAACATTATTATCATGATCGGTTCGCCATAGCGGGTGAACGCGGTTCGGGCGAAGTGGCACTGATTTGGTGGCATTTGCCGTCGCACGGCGCAACGCCGCCTCAAGCGCAATTGGCCCGCCATCAATCTGCGCCTCATTGCCCATTTTCACATACCATCTAGGACAGCCAGTATCACCACACATGGCGCGGCGATCTTCCTTGGCAGCGACATAATTTTCTAACATCGCCTCAAGAACAAAGCTGGACAGATCACCATCTTCGTCATTAGCCGCCTTTTGCAAACCGGTTAGATAATCATCCGGGATTTCAATCGCCGCTTTTGCCATCAGGCTTTCGGCGGTTTTTTGAATCAGCTCAATATTGATCATTGCGCAGCCTCCACCAGCGTCTCAGCCTCATCGGCTCCAAGCAATGATTCACCCGGTTTGACAATGGTGAATTTCACCGCCTCGCGGTTTACTTCAATGCCCCTATCGCCCGATGTGGCAATAGTGAAATAAGAATCATCAAGCGAGCCAGCATCGGGGAAATCTTCGCGGAAATGCGCCCCGCGTGAATTTTCGCGCGACAGGCCAGCTTTGGCAATCACTTCGGATGTATCGATCAGGCTTTGCAGGCTTAGCCAATCATGCCATGACAGGTTAAACGCCAGATTATCAGCCGAAACACCAACATTTTCCATGTCAGTTTTCAAGGACGCAATCTTTTCAATGCCGCGCTTTAATCCAGCCGCATCGCGCATTACCCCAACATCGTCCCACATGGCATCCATCAGCCGGACGCGAAGTTCTTGAACATTCCCTGGCTTGGCCGAAAATGGAATGATTGCGCGCGCCAATTCTTGGTCAAGAATGGTTTCATCCGGATCATGAAGTGCGCCCATTTTCTGGGCATCGGCCGCCATCACATCGCCAGCGATACCGCCATAGACGGTAGAATTCGCAACGCCATTGCCGCCAAGCCGGTTTGACCCATGCGCCCCGCCAGCATCTTCGCCGGCCACAAAAAGACCGTCAAGGCTGGTGCGGGTTTCAACATCAACCACAACCCCGCCCATTAAATAATGCGCGGTCGGCACAACCTCGACAAGACCAGCAGCAAGATCAAAGCCGCTATCAGCGCAGCGCTTCACCATGCCCTGAAATTTCTTGGCAACATTTTCTGGCCCAAGATGCGCCATCGAAATATAAACCCCGCCATAAGGCGATGTGCGGCCTTGGCGCATTTCTTCATAAATGGCGCGGCTGACGATATCGCGCGTTGCGCGTTCACCAGCATCATCATAAGTGAACATGAAACGTTCATTTTTACCATTTATCAAATGGCCGCCAGCACCCCGAAGCCCTTCTTCAAGAACCGTTCCGGTCATTTTGGTTTCGTCACCTGCCATCAAGCCAGTTGGATGAAACTGCACCATTTCCATATCGCGAAGCCCAAGCCCGCGGCGCAAAGCCATCGACAGACCATCCATGCTCTTATCACCCGAGGGGGTGTGATATTTATACATTGTCGGGCCGCCGCCAGTTGCCATCAAAACGGTTTTGGCCCGAACCAGCCGGAATGTGCCGCGGCGCATATCAATAAATAAAACACCCGCAAGTGCGCTGCCATCACGCGACGGAATCAGGCCGATCGCCCGATGTTCCTGCAATTTTTCAATTGGCCGTGACAGCACCTGTTCCATCAAACGGCTGATGATTTCAATGCCGGTCAGATCGCCCTTGTGCGCGGTGCGGTCAAAAGTCTGCCCAGCAAAGGCCTTTTGATGAAGCGTGCCGTCGGGGTTACGGTCGAAAAAACAGCCAATTTCATTTTCCAACTCATGGATTCGTGTTACCGCCTCGGTTACAAGCTTCCATGCCATATCCTGATCAGGAAGCCATTTGCCGCCAATGATCGTATCCATAAAGTGCCGCTCAACCGAATCTTGCGGATTCAGTGCCACATTATAACCACCTTGAACCATGCGCGTGCAGCCCGATTTTCCAATCAGCCCTTTTACCGCAATGGTGACTTTTTGATCTGGTGCCGCTTTTTGCGCGTGAAGGGCGGCAAATAATCCAGCGCCGCCAGTTCCCAAAATCAGAATATCAGTATCATGTCGTTCAATAATTGGTTTCATCGGATTAAATCGCTTTCAAAAAGAATAACGTCGACACCAGAAAGGCAAACGCCACCGCCAGTGCCGCCATTGTTTTCTGATGTGGGCTCCATGGTAGAAATTCTAATGCCATTAGCCGAAGCCCACCAAATAAATGCGCCGCTAGCAAAAACACCAAACCATATTCGGCCAGTTTCACAATGGTCAAATCGGTAAAACGCAAAAACCCGTCAAGGCGCGCCGGTGCTGAAATCGCCAATGACAGCATGTAGAAATGGAGTGGTAGAAACAGCGCCAGACCAAGCCCTGATAAACGGTGAAGCAAAAAGGCAAACCATAATGGATGCGTGCGATGCGGCCGGATCATAGCCCAACTCCTGCAAAGGTAACAGCATAGACAGCCTTTGCACCTAGCCCAAACAAAAGCGCAAAAACCGCCCAGCTAAAAAGTTGCAGGGCGCTCCCCTTCAGGCCAAACCATTCAAAACTAATGACCCGCAATCCGATGGCACCGTGAATCGAAACGGCAACAACAAAGCTGCCATAAAACAAAAACCACGCAACCGAGCCTTGTGTCCGCGCCAGAATTTCGTCAACTGTCAAACCGCCCTGAACAGCATAGATCATCACCGCAATATGCCCAATCACGAGCGGCGCCATGACCAGCGCCGTCAAGCGCTGTAACATATATAAACGAACATCAAGCATCTAGCGGCTCCGGCGGAAAAGGGCTTTTGTCGTTTCGCGCTTCAATCCGGCAATCGACAAGGTTGGGTTCAATTCATTCGGGCAATATTGCACACAGCCTTGCTGGGAATGGCAATTATGACAGCCCCCATTTGACCCAACAGCGGCAAGCCGCACATCTTGCCCATCATCACGGATGTCATTCACCAGAGACCAGGACCGGTTCAACGCTGCCGGTCCAAAATAATCGGGGTTGGATTCAACCACGTCACAAGCCGCATAACAGACCGCGCAATTGATACATTCAATCGCCTCGCTGGCGGCAATTCGCATTGGATCATCAGGGGTGATGGCTGCCATCGGGTCATGGCGTGTCTTGCTTGGGTGAAACACCGCTTCAGCCGCAACCCATTTTTCAAAGAACGGATCCATATCGGTTGCCAAATCCTTGATCACCGGCAAATTACGAAGCGGCGCAACCTCAAGCTGATCATCGGCAACGACCTTGCTAACATGTGTTCGGCACGTCCAGCGCGGCGATCCATTGACCATCATCGCACAAGATCCGCACATGCCAACGCGGCAAGCAAACCGGTAAGATAAAGTGGGGTCAATATGCTGTTGGACATAGGCCACAACATCAAGCACTGTCTGGTTTTCCCTCGCTGGCACTTCATATTTTTCAAAGCGGCCATCATCGCCATTTTCACGCCAGATCGACACGGTCATGGATTGTGTCATTGTTTGCGTTTCATTCGCCACCAGATTACTCCATTTTCATAAACCTAGTGCATTATAAATTTCATTTTTTCTTAATGAAACTAAATAATATTTACTTATTGTGTAAAAAAATTTTACATTAATACTTACAAAACAAAGATTGTCATAGGCTGGATAGACGCATATGTCCCTTCGCCAACTTCGTACCTTGCTTGCCATTCAAACACATGGCTCGTTCAGCGCCGCCGCGGCTGCCTGTCACATCACCCATGCGGCGGTAAGCCAGCAGATGAAAGCACTGGAATCATTATGGGGAGTCACGCTTTTCGACCGGAAAAACCGGCGTCCCGAATTAACCCCAACCGGACGGGCAATGGCCAGCAAAGCGGCAGATATTATCCGTGACTATGACGGTATTCTGGCATCGGTCATTGGCGAGCAAGGCTTCAAGGGTGAATTGGTGCTTGGCGCGGTGCCAACCACTTTGACCGGATTGGTGCCGCTTGGCCTGTCTTTATTGCGCCAGCGTCATGCCGATTTGCATGTGGTGATTTTTCCCGGGCTGTCATATCAATTACTGCAACAGCTTGATCGCGGCACGATTGATGCGGCGATCATCACACGCCCCGCCCTTTTGCCACAGGGATTATCCTGTTTTGACATTGCCGCCGAACCAATGCAGCTTTTGGCACCGCCGCAAACCGAAAGTGACGATCCGCTTGAACTGCTTCGTACCCGTCCCTTTATCCGGTTTGACCGCAATGCCATTTTTGGCCAGATGGTCGAAAGCTGGCTTCAAAAGCGCAAAATCACGGTCAAGGATTCGATGGAGCTTGAGGGGCTGGAAGCAATCTCAAGCATGGTGATGGCCAATCTTGGCGTCTCGATTGTGCCTAAACGCTGTGTTCGGAATATGAACCCGCTACCGGTCAAACGCCTTGCGCTTGGCGCCAAAGCGCCGGCACGCCAGCTTGGGCTTGTCTATCGTGACGGCAATCCCAAATTAACCGTAATCAAGGCTGCCGAAGCGGCGTTTCGTGATGCGGTTCGCATTGGCGAATTTTCGGCCTAAATGCAATCTGATTCAAAATCTGGCTTAAATGCAGCTTTGCACGATATCCCTGCGCATCATCTAGGAAAATTCGGCGCGGATAGCCGCGCTATGCTGGCCAAGGTCGGGAACATCACCCAATCTCGGCAAGATGCCATTCACAATCGCGCCGGGTGATAATAGCTGTACATCACCAGCCGAGGTGCGAACCGAAACAAACCGGTTTTGCGGATGTTGCGTAAACATATTCATATCATTCAACCGGCCAAAGGCAATTTGCGCCACCTGCAGTTTTTCGGCAATTTTATCGATTGAATATTGGCTGAAAACTCCATTCATAACCGCATCAAGCGACGCGCGATTTTCAACCCGGTGGACATTGCTGTCAAATTTTGGATTTTGCGGTAAATCGGGCTGGTCAAGAACATCACTACATAGCCGCAGCCATTCGCGCTCATTCTGGATTGAGATCAACAGCATCCGGTCATCGCCGCAACGATAGGCACCATAAGGCGCAATCGTCGGGTGATGCAGTCCGGGACGCCGAATTTCCCGCCCGCCATAATGATGTTGCAGATAGGGAACATTCATCCAATCGGCAAGCGCATGAAATAGCGACACTTCAATGGCGCGGCCTTCACCAGTTTTTGCTCGCGCCACCAAAGCCTGCAAAACCGCCGCATGGGCCGTCATTCCCGCGGCAATATCACAGATCGAAACACCAACACGGCCAGGTTCTTCAGGCGCGCCAGTAATCTGCGCCAACCCAACTTCAGCCTGAACCAGAAAATCATAGGCCTTCATCTGGGCAAAGGGGCCAGACGCGCCATAACCGCTGATATCGCAGGTAATCAATCGCGGGTCGGCCTGCCGCAAATCGGCCATCGAAACGCCAAGACGATCGAGCGCCCCAGGCATCAAATTCTGGATAAACACATCAGCCTTGGACAGCATTTGTTTGAAAATCTGCAGATCATCGGGCTGTTTGAGATCAAGCGCGACCGATTCCTTGCCGCGATTAAGCCATACAAAATACGAACTATGCCCATTCGCATCAGCGTCATAGCCACGGGCAAAATCACCTTCGGGACGTTCAACCTTAATCACCCGCGCACCAGCATCGGCAAGTCGGCTTGCGGCGTAAGGCGCGGCAACAGCCTGTTCAAGACTGATCACTAGCAATCCGTCAAGATCACGATTTGGGCTATTCGCCATTAAACTCTCCTGCCAATTCAATATTTTGCCAATTCAGTATTTTGCCGCCATGATCTGGCCAGCGTCGCATTACGCCAGCGCCTCATAATCACGGATAATGGCCTCGGCGCGTTTGATCACCGGCACATCAACCATTGCCCCGTCAAGCTGAACCGCTGATGCGCTATTGGCAACAGCGACCATGACGCGCTGCGCCCATTTATAATCGGCATCGCTTGGCCGAAACACGGCCTTTGCCGGTGCAATCTGTTTGGGGTGAATTAACAGCTTGCCACCAAAGCCCATGTCGCGCGCGCGCCGTGCCTCACCAGCGACAATCTCGGCATCATCAAACCGCACCGCGACCCCATCAAGCGGCGATGCCTTTTGCCCAAGGCGCGATGCAACAACAATCTTACCACGCGCATAGTAAAGCGAATCCCACTGCGGATCAGCCCCGATATCAAGTGAGAAATCCAGATGACCAAACGCGCATTGCAACACTGATGGATGCATCATCATGGCCTCGATTGTGGCCAGCCCAAGCGCGCTTTCAACAATTGGGATGATTGGGATATCTGCGCCAATTTGTTTGGCAATCACATCAAGATGATCAACCGATTCTGCCTTTGGCAGCATAATCATCTGTGGCGGGTTCTCGGCCAAAGCCGCCATGTCTTTGGCAAACCAGCTTGAGTCAAATCCGTTGCAGCGCACGACCAATGGCACCGGCAAATCAGGCCGCGACATAAGGGCGGCATGGGCTGCGGGTTTATCAGCATCAGCAACCGCATCTTCAAGATCAAGAATCACCGCATCGGCACCACTGGCACCGGCCTTTGCCAATAATTCAGGACGATGCCCCGGCACAAATAGCGGAACGGATAAGGGCTTTGGTGTGGTCATGGATCGGTCTTTCACAATGTCGGCTAGAGGGTAACGGTGGCTTTCATCGTAATATTGCCATCGGCGCCGCGAACACAGGCCGCAAGCATGACGTGGCCAGCTTCATCATTTTCAGGTGACGCATCAACCATGACCGGATCGCCACAAACTAATGGCCGAACACCGCGGTAAGCCATATGTTTTGGCAATTTTGCGCCAATGCTGCAGGCCAAATTCAGCATCAATGTTGCCTGCAATGGGCCATGAACCAACAAGCCGCCATGCCCTTCGACATTGGTCGAATAGGGTAGATCATAATGAATGCGATGACCATTAAATGTCAGCGCCGAATAACGAAACAGCATCACGCTATTGGCATCAACCTGCCAGCGATGCGCCGCCATGCTGTCGGTGATCGGGGCAAGCGGCGGCGCGGCCGTCACTTCTTCACGATAAACAACATCATGGCGTTCGCGCAATTTCAACTTGCCGCCAACGGAAAATTCATGCGTCACCGCAACAAAACATAAATTGCCACTTTTGCCTGATTTAAAGCTGATATCATCAATGCGGCTTTGCTTTTTGACATGATTGCCAATCTTGAAATCACCATGAAATTCCAGCCAGCCCCCTGCCCACATCCGGCGTGCGTAGGGAATTTCAGGCAGAAAATCCCCGCGCTTTGGATGGCCATCAGGGCCAAGCAATTTCGGACTAACCGCTTCGGGCGCCAAACACCAATGCAACCCAGGCGGTACCTCATTGCCGGTAAAACAATGATCGCCAAGCGTATGTTTAAAATGATCGACCATACGCGCCGTAATCACGTCATCGCTTGACACGCTATTGCCGATCCAATCGGAAAAATCCATAAACTCACTCCTTTGCTTGGTCATGCCATCATGCCAGAAATTCTATAAGACAACCGGCTATCCTTGTAATTTTGCGGCGATATCAGATGCCAAGGCCTGTTCAAGCGCATTTGTCATCGCCCATAAATCATTGGCGCGATCATCACCGATAAGCGCCTTGGCCTTGGCAAGCAATCTTGTGCCAAGAAGCGCCGGATCAATCGACGACAGCAAATCAAATGATTGGGATCGTGATTGACCATCTTTTCGTTTAAGATCAACGCGCGCGGCGCTGTCGGCAATCTGATCATCGCCAATGACCTTTACCCGCTTGGCAAGTTCAATCAGATCAGCATCATGGCACAGGCCATCATCATAGCTTTCATACGCCGCAAGATTGACACCCCGAAGCGCCATCGCCGCCAAGAAAACATAGCTGAATTTAATTTCAAGGCCGGTTTCAGGCGCCTTGATATCGCAAACATTCTGCCAGCGGGGCGCGATATAAACCTGTATTTCATCAAGATCATCAACCGCAACAGCACCATCAGCCAATAGCAAAAGTAACGCTTCGATCATCGCATGGGTTCCGTGGCAACAGGCATGAAGCTTGTGACTGACCGCGGCAAAAAAGAACTGGTCAAAAGACCAACCATCAATTGCGGCACTGCCGCCAGCCGCACCATGATGCGCGGCAAGAAAGCTTTGCGCGCCAGCAAAGGCATCGGTGCTGGCGGTAAAGCCGCGTTTTGCAAGACTGGCTGCCTCAATGCCATTTGCCGCGGCGGCACCGGCATTGAATGGTTTTCCCATCGTGCCAAATTGTGATTTCAGTCCCGCGGCGCGCGTGCTGACAAGCCCCAACGCCGCACTGGTGGCAGCCCGATCAAGCTGGTAAAGGCGCGAGGCGGCAATGGTGGCACCAAACGCACCCGATGTTGCCGTTTGATGAAAGCCAGCATCATAATGATCACGCCCAAGCACCATGCCAATCCGGCAGGCCGATTCAGCGCCAATCAAAAACGCATCAACAACATCATCAGCCGATGCGCCCATATCTTCAGCCGCTGCCAAGGCCGCCGGAAAAATCGCAACCGATGGATGGCCGATATAGGCGAAATGCGTATCATCATAATCCAGCGCATGTGAAATCGTGCCATTGGCAAGGGCGGCCGCACGAGCAGGCAGGCGAACCGTCGCGCCAGTGACTGCCGCGCGTGGTACCCCGCCTTCGGCCATCACAAAATCACGAATAATATGCGCCAATGGCTGATCCGCGCCGGCAAGGCTAACCACCATCCAGTCAAAAAGTGATAATTGCGCCATCTTGCGGGCATCTTGCGGCAAGCTGTGGCGCGAAACAGACGCCAGATCAAGAATATGCGGCAGCAAAGCGGAATCGGACATGATCAAACCTTTAAAAACATCGGCATCCAGAACAGACCGGCAAAGATGCGACATGACCAGTCTAACCAGAACATCCCGTCTTTACCAATAGCCGGATAAATCCGGCTATTGCATGACGCGCGATTCAAACGCCGCGCGTCACATTTTTCACTAGCTTGGCATTTTCCAAGTCGCGGTTGCAACCGCAGCAAGCTTGCCGTCACTTCCCCAAAGTCGGCTTTCCATAAAGGATAAGGTACGGCCTTTTTTGATAAAACGACCCTCAACTATGGCAAGTCCCTTTTTCGCCGGGCGAAGATATTGGGTTTTCATTTCGATGGTGATGCCCATGCCAATTGTTTTGCCCAGAAGATGCCCCATCGAGATATCCATCACAGACGCCATGATGCCGCCATGCAACGACCCTTGCGGATTCATCAGCATTTCATTGACTTCAAAAGTGACCCGAAGATGATCCTTATCGGCATCGGCGGCCTCATGCGGAAGATAGTCAAAGTTAAGCCCCATAAATTTGGACAGGAAGAATTTTTCAAAAACCTGCTCATAGCTTCCTAGAATGGAGTCAATGTGATCGCGAACCTCTGCCGGATCGACCTTACGTTCATTTGACAAAATAAAATCTCCTAAAGATCTGTCATGAAAAAGAAAAAGACTGGATATCAGCAAGACCAGAACCGGCCTTGTGAAAAATTGAAATTATGTTAGCCGCAATCAGGCTTCGGCCTTGCAGCGGGGTCCGGTGAATGATGCGGCGCAGATTTAGGTCAAAGCCATCACGACGATGCAAAACCTTACGGTTTGGCAGAATCAACATCCAAAATATCAGTCGCGATTTCCGCGCCAAAAGGGAAAACCTTCATGTTTAAAACTCATTTATTTTAACTCAAAAAATGCCAAAAATAGCGCAAAATCAGCCTCAAGAATTGCACCATGATGGCGGTTTGTCTATAGCGAATATGCTCAATCACCACGCTGATTTCGCTATGAATTCATCGCGTTTTTGCCATTTGATTGAAAGACGGCAAAAGCCCGATCAACGACCGATTTCTAGCAACACAAAACTGCTTATTTCATCCAATTTGCGCTGGCATTTCGGGGGTCAGATGCCTAATCTGAGAGCGGTCAGTTCTGGCGTCATTTTCATCTTTGCCAATTTCTGAGCCATCTTGATTGCTGGCTCGCATCCCAGGCGGTTATAGTTTCAATGAATTTATCACAGAGGTAAAAATGCATAGTGACAGAAAAACCGCCCTGATCACAGGATCAGGACAGAATATCGGCCGTGGCATCGCCAGCCAGCTGGCACAAGCCGGATTTAACATCATCGTGAATGGCAGCCGTAATCGTGACGCCGCCGAAGCCGTTGCCGCCGAAATGCGCGAACATGGTGTCAATGCGCTTGTGGCAATGGGCAATGTCGGCATCAAGACCGAAGCCGAAGCCGTTGCCAAGGCAGGTATTGACCATTTCAGCCGGATTGATGTTCTTGTCAATAACGCCGCCATTCGTCCGCATGGGCCATTTCTTGATGTCAGCGAAGATGATTGGCAACAGGTCATGGATGTCGATTTGAATGCAGCCATCTGGTTGTCGCGCATGATCCTGCCAGGCATGATTGCCAATAGTTGGGGACGCATCATCAGCTTTTCCGGCATGAATGCCCAACGTGGCTATCCAGGGGCATCGGCCGTATCGGTTGCCAAACATGCGGTTTGGGGGTTGACCAAGGCCTTTGCGGTTGAGTTTGGTACCAACGGCATCACCGCGAATATCATCGCACCCGGCACATTTCCGGCAAATCATGTAGATATTGCCACAGATGCAAAATTTTCGGCGCTATTAAAAGCCAACCCATCAGGCCGGCTTGGTAATGCCGAAGATATCGGCGGCATGGTTGCCTATCTTTGTTCGGAAAATGGTGGTTTTGTGAATGGCCAAATGCTGCAGATCAATGGCGGCGTGGTGATGCAATTCTAAGCAAACTCAAAACGTAACATCCGGTTTTTTATGCGCGATGCCAAACGGAATCCCAAGCGTGGATATTCAGGTAAGTTTTTTGGGTAAATTTCTCGGGTAAATTTCTTAGATAAAACAGATGATCATGACAGGCTTTTTCGCGTCAGCTTCCTGTCCAAACCGGCTTGCGCTTTTCCATAAAGGCACGGCGGCCTTCAATATAATCAGCACTGTCGAAACATGCCTGAACCATTGCTTCGCATGTGGCCAGATCACGCTGGCTTTCGTCCTTGCGTGTTTGATTGGCAATGAATTTTACCGCATCAACGGTCATAGGCGCATTGCCAGTGATGGTTGTTGCCATTTCATCGGCTGCCGCTTCGACTGCGCCATCTTCAACAATCCGATTCACCAGCCCCATGATCCGCGCTTCTTCTGCATCGAACCGGCGTGCGGTGAAAAAGATTTCCTTGGTAAAGGCAGGGCCAACAAGATTGGCAAGCCGGTTAATGCCAAGGAACCCATAACCAAGCCCAAGCCGCGCTGCCGGAATGGCAAAATTTGATCCCTGCCCGCAAATACGAATATCGCAACATACGGCAAGCGCCATGCCGCCGCCGACACAAAAACCGTCAATCTGCGCAATCGTTGGTTTCGGGAATGCTTCGACCTTGTCATAGACGCGTTTGGTGGTGGCGTTATAACGCGCCACACCATCGGCACTGGCACGCTCGCTTTCAAATTTGGAAATATCAGCGCCCGACACAAAGGCCTTGCCACCGGCACCTGACAGAATCAGCACACGCACATCTTTATCAGCCGCAAATTTATCAAGCGCAACCTCAACCGCTTCCCACATTTCAAGCGATACCGCATTGCGCTTTTCGGGCTGGTTAAAAATGATTCGGGCGATGGCACCTGATTGTTTCACAATGATTTTATCAGTCATGGTTCGGCATATCCTTTGATTGGTCGGCCTTGTAAATGGGCTGGGTTTTCAGATCTTTGATTTAGATCGTCTTGGCGTCGCGAAGCGCGGCAATGTCTTCAGCACTATAGCCAAGTGTTGACAGAATATCATCAGCATGATCACCGGCAAGTGGCGGCGGCGAGGCAATATGGCTTGGTGTCCGGCTCATCATGATTGGCTGACCAACAAGATGGGTGTCGCCACGCTCATGGCTTTTGACCGGCTGCGCCAAGCCAAGATGTTTAACCTGCGGATTCTCAAACGCCTGACCAATATTGTTGATTTCACCAGCCGGTACACCTGCATCATTCAAAATATCAATCCATGCCGCAGTTGTTTTATCGCGGGTAATCGCATTGATTTCGGCATTCAGCGCATCACGGTTTTTAGACCGGTCAGAGCTGGTTGCGTAATCGGGGTTGGTAATCCAATCTTCGCGGCCAAGCCCAGCGGCAAATCTTTCCCAAATCACCTCGCCAGCAACCGCGATATTCATATAGCCATCGCTAGTTTCAAAAACACCCGTCGGAATTGAGGTTGGGTGGTTATTGCCAGCCTGTTTGGCGATATCACCATCCATTAGATAACGTGCGGCTTGAAAATCCAGCATGAACATCTGCGCCTGCAAAAGCGAGGTCTGAACCCACTGTCCCTGACCCGAATGGGCACGCTCTAAAAGCGCAATGAAAACACCCTGCGCCGCAAATAGGCCAGCGCATAAATCAGCAATCGGAATGCCAACCCGCATCGGGCCTTGGTCCGGTGCGCCGGTGATCGACATCAGGCCGCCCATACCCTGCGCAATCTGATCAAAGCCCGGACGGCCACTATACGGGCCATCCTGACCAAATCCGGAAATTGACGCATAGACCAGACGCGGGTTGGTTTTCGACAAGGTTTCATAATCAATGCCAAGACGGGTTTTTACGTCAGGGCGGAAATTTTCAACGATCACATCGGCCTTATCAGCAAGCTGGCGGAAAATTTTCATGCCAAACTCACTTTTCAGATTTAAGGTCAAGCTGCGCTTATTGCGATGCAGATTCTGGAAATCTGGTCCTTGACGGGGTCCACCAAGCTCGGCGCCATCTGACGGGGTTTCAATCTTGATCACATCAGCGCCCCAATCGGCAAGCTGGCGAACACAGGTCGGCCCCGAACGAACACGCGTTAGATCAAGCACCAGATAATCTTTTAGCGCGGTGCTGGCAAGCGGGGTTCTTGTGCCAATCTGGTCGGCGTTACTTTTGGTGTTTGATGGATTGGTCATAATGGTCTCCACAATCAGATCGGCAAAATTTTACATAAGTCACGGCGAAGGCTGTCAGGGCTGGCAAACATATCAGCTTTTCGCGCGCGGCGCGTCCAGAACAACGTCATCTGCATGGTCACATCAGCGCCACCACCATAAGATGAGTGGATCATCTACTCAATTGGCTTGTCGCCCCGAAATTCGTTACCTGCATTCGCAACGCTACTGCCACTGCAAAAATCGATAGACGCAACATTTGCAACAGCAAGATGCTCAAAAGCAGCCATTGATTTCATCATTCCGTCCGATGGTTGTTATTGAACGCCAGAACCAACGCTCGCGCGGAACCGCCATAGTCAAATGAATCCAAATTGTATCTTAAATAATCATTATTGTATACTATTTTGTCGCAACACATGCTTGTCAAATAGTGCATTTCAGATCTTTCGGCATCTTAGATAATTCAGAATAAATAGAAACAAGCCGTTTCATCCAAAAATGGTAAAAAACAGGTGGAAAAAACAAGTTATGATCCGCTTCCAAACGCTAACGGCATCATCGCCAATCAGTTACGAAATTGGCGTTTTTGCGGCAAAGGGGCGCTTGGTCATAAAGTCAAAATCAACCCCTTCGCCTGCCTGATTGACCTGATCCATATATAGTTTTTTATAGCCGCGATCGGCCTTCACCGTTGCCGGCGGCTGCCAAGTGGTGCGGCGGCTTTCAATTTCATCATCAGGCACTAGCAGTTCAAGCCTGCGATTTGGCACATCAAGCCAGATTTGATCACCCGTTTCAACCAGCGCCAATGGCCCCCCAATCGCGGCCTCGGGGCTGGCATGAAGAACAATCGTTCCAAAGGCGGTACCGCTCATCCGGCAATCCGATATCCGAACCATATCCTTAACCCCAGCTGTTGCCAGCTTTTTCGGGATCGGAATATAACCTGCCTCGGGCATGCCCGGCGCGCCTTTCGGCCCGGCATTTCGAAGGATCAAAACACTGTCTTTGGTGACATCAAGATCAGCCATATCAATACGATTCGCCAAATCTTCCAATGAATCAAAAACCAGTGCCGGCCCCTGATGTGTTAATAAATCAGATGAACAGGCCGATTGTTTGATAATTGCCCCATCCCCCGCCAGACTGCCGCGCAAAAAGGCAATACCACCACCAGCGTGAATCGGATCATCAAGACTGCGAACCACCATTTGCGGAAAGGCCGCTGGCATCGCATCAATTTCTTCGCCAAGCGTTCGGCCTGTGACCGTCACGCAATCAAGGTGCAAAAGCGGCTTTAGCGCGCGCAGGATTGGCGCCATGCCACCGGCGCGGTGCAGATCATCCATATAGAATTGGCCATTTGGCTTTAGATCAACAAGCACCGGCGTATCAGCACCAAGCGCATCAAAGGCCGGTAAATCAACCTCGATGCCAAGCCGTCCTGCCATCGCGGTCAGATGGATAATGCCATTGGTTGATCCGCCAATTGCCAGCAACACCCGCAAGGCATTTTCAAATGATTTTGGCGTCATAATCTGTGACGGGCGTATTTGATCTGCCGCCAAAGCCATTGCGCGCGCGCCAACCATTTCGGCATGGCGCAACCGATCTGCCGCCACCGCCGGAATTGTTGCACCCCCGGGCAACATCATGCCAAGTGCCTCGGTCATGCAGGCCATCGTGCTTGCCGTTCCCATCACCCCGCATGTTCCCGCGGTTGGCACCAGCTTGCCTTCAATTTCATTAATTTCGGCGTCATTGATGCGCCCACCACGATAATCACCCCAGAACCGGCGGCAATCGGTGCAGGCGCCAACGCGCTGATCACCAACGGTTCCCGACAACATCGGACCGGTAACAAGCTGAATGGCTGGCACATCGGCACTGGCCGCCGCCATCAGCTGGGCCGGCACGGTTTTGTCGCAGCCGCCAATCAGCACACAAGCATCCATTGGCAGGGCGCCGATCATTTCTTCAGTATCCATTGCCATCAGATTGCGAAAATACATGCTTGTTGGAAAGGCAAAGGCCTCATGCAATGAAATTGTCGGAAACTCCATTGGCAAGCCACCGGCAAGCATGACCCCGCGTTTCACCGCCTCGACCAGCTTTGGCACATTGGCATGGCAGGCATTATAATCGGAATAGGTGTTGGCAATGCCAATCACCGGACGCGCCAGCGCATCATCGCTATAGCCCATTGCCTTGATAAAGGCCTTGCGAAGATAAAGCGAAAATGCCTCATCGCCATATCGGGTCAGGCCGCGCTTCATGCTTTTTTGCTGGTCAATCATGTCATGCCTCATAAATTAGATAATTCGAAAACTATAGCAAGGAATGGGCGATTTGGTTTGCAGTTTTTTCACCCCCTTGCCAACAATTAATCGGCCAAACGCTTTTCGCTTGATAGCGCCACGCCAATGCGCCAAACTTTGTCTCACCCTTGTCCTGTAACCGGCATTGGCCTTTTCAGTTTTATCGAGTCCTGCAATGTCTTCAGCTTCTTCTGCTCTTATTCAAACGCTTGCCAATAAAGGGGTTGAGGTAATTTTCAGCCTTTCCGGCAATCAGATCATGCCGCTTTATGATGCGTGTATTGATGCGAATATCCGCATCATCCATACCCGCCATGAAGGCGCCGCCGTCTATATGGCCGAAGCCTATGCCCAGCTATCGGGCAAGCTTGGCGTGGCACTGGTAACAGCGGGGCCCGGATTGCTGAACGCGGTATCAGCACTTTATTCGGCAGCGCGATCAGAAACCCCGATCTTGCTTATCAGCGGTGATGCCGGTTTTGGCATGGACGGACGCGGCGGCTTTCAGGAACTTGATCAATGCGCGATCACCGCGCCAATCACCAAATATTCGGCACGGCCAGAAAATGCTGCGGCAATATTATCCGATCTCGATCATTGCATTGCAACCGCGCTTGGCGGCACGCCCGGCCCAACACATTTGGCACTTGCCTTTGATCTATTATCGCAAACAACCGGCCTTGACGCTGCCAAGAACCTAAGCTTGCCGCCAGCTAGTGCCATGCGCCAAAGCGATCTTGAAACCGTCATCAAGGCGATTGATGCGGCCAAACATCCGCTTATCATAACGGGTCCACAGGCAAATCGCACCCGACAGCCAGCCGCCAATGTCGCACTTGAGGCGGCATTAGGATTGCCGATTATCTGTCTTGAATCAGCACGCGGCCTTTCCGATAGTTTTTATGGCGATTTAACCACGGTGCTGAAATCGGCCGATCTGATTATTCACCTTGGCAAGCTAGCCGATTATTCAACCGGCCTTCATGCCCGCGGCCGCATTACCAAAGGCACGCCAATCATTTCGATCCTGACCGACGATCAAACCGCGCCGATGCCAGCCCATGACGATCATCCAATCTCGCTTATGCGTACCGGCAATATTCCCGCCAGCATGAATCAGCTTGCCACAGCGATTACTGATCAGAAAATTACCGTTTGTGATGCCGATTGGCCAGCTGCAGTCACCGCATCAATCACCCGCCGCCTAGCATGGCAGGCAGGCGATCAAGGCCGCCATCCAGCCGCGCTTACCGCGCAATTGCAATTTGCCATCAATCAGGCGGCATCACCAATTCTCATCGCCGATGGCGGCGAATTCTGTCAATGGGTGCAGGCTGGCTGCATTGCCCCGCGCCGCATGATCAATGGGCCATCAGGCGCGATTGGTGGCGGCATTGCCTATGCGATTGGCGCCAGCATTGCCTGCCCCGATGCCGAAATTTTTCTGGTCATGGGCGATGGAACCGCCGGTTTCTATCTTGGTGAAATCCATACCGCGGTCAGAACAAACGCCAATATCACGGCAATCATTGGCAATGATTATCGCTGGAATGCTGAGGTGCAAATCCAGATTGACACCTATGGATCAGATCGTGTCTATGGCTGCGATCTTGATGAAAAGGCCGATTATGCCGCGGCCGCGATCGGGCTTGGCGCACAGGGACAAAATGTGGGGCCAGATGATGATCTGGATACCGCGCTTCGCACCGCCAGCGCAACGCAGGGGCCAACCGTGTTGAATGTGTTGATTGATGGGCAGGCCGCACCAAAATTCATACCCATGAAACTCTAGTCGGTACAATTATAAAGGCTGGCGAAAACCGCGGATTGCGGCTAGGCAAAGCTGGCTTCGCGGGCCCGCACCAACGCCACTAATGTGTCATTATAGGGTGTCTTGATTCCCATCTCACGCCCAAGCACCGGCACCATACCATTGATGGCATCAATTTCAGATCGCTTGCCAGCAAGATGGTCAAGCCGCATTGACGGGCTGGCATGTGGCATATCAGCCGCAAATTTAACCCCATAGGCAACCGCGTCATCAAAGGAAAAGGTAATCTTTTTTGCCAGCCCAATTTCATAGGCTTCAAGCATACAGCCAAGCGCAACAATGCGCCTATCTTCATCATTGAAAAGCTCGCCAATTGTGCAGTCAAACGCCACCGATGGCGCGCTGCACATCACATTGCAGATGAATTTTTCCCAAACAAGTTGATGAATATCGGCAAAGGCGGTGGCCTTGAAACCGGCAGCCTGCCAAAGCGATTCAACCCAGACCAGCCGATCTGTCATGCCGCCACCCATTTCACCAATCCGGATTTGCCGCATCGCATTATGATGAATATGACCCGGCCCCTTGATTGAAGCACCAAAACCTTCAGCAACGCCAAGCAACACATTATCGGTTGGCATATATTGGGCAATCCTCTCGCCAGCACCAAGCCCGTTCTGGATCGTCAGAACCAGCGAGTCCGGCTGCATGACTTTGGCAATTTCTGCCGCAGCCTCAGCAACGCCATTGGCCTTGGTGGCAATCACATAAAGATCAATCGGGCCAAGATCGGCAATCTGATGAACCGCGTTAATGCCGCCGATAACCCGGTCACCACTCGCGCCTTCTAAATGAAGACCCGTTTTGCCAATGGCGGTCATATGTTCCTGCCAAAGATCAACAACCGATGTTTGATATCCGGCTTCGGCGAACAGCCCTGCATAGACCGACCCCATTGCGCCTGTGCCAACAACGGCGATGCGTGGCATATTCATGTTTTCAGACCTTGATTTTGTCACCTGCTAACCTCTTTAACCCGTCATAAATTATCATTATCGAAAATGCAGATTTAGCCATCAGCCTGAACAACCGTACCAGCAGCGATCAGGCCGTCAATTTCAGCGTCATCAAGCCCCGCCGCGCCAAGCACCTCACGCGTATGTTCGCCAAGCATTGGCGGCAAACACGCCACGCCAACATCGCTTGACCGGCTGAATTTAATCGGTGATGCCAACCCCTGATAGCCATCTTTTTCAAGCACCATTTCGCGCTCGGCCGTTTGCGGATGCAATAAAGCTTCTTCGATATTACGAACTGGCCCAGCTGGCACACCGGCAGCAAGCAGCGTTTCGGCAAATGACGCGCCATCAACCTTGGCCAATGCCGCGGTCAAAAGATCGGTCAATGCGGCGCGATTGACAACACGATCGGCATTATCGGTAAAGCGCGGATCATCGGCAATGTCACTTTCGCCAAGCGCATCACAGAAACGCCGAAATGCGCGGTTATTGCCAATGCCGATGAAAATGTCATTTGTCGCGGTTGCATATTTATCATAGGGCGAAATATTCGGATGCGAATTGCCGGTGGCGGTTCCGGGTTTCTTGCTCAGAAAATAATTGGCATTATGCGGATGCATCAGCGCCAGCGCCGAATCATAAAGCGTCATATCAATATATTGGCCAAGACCGGAATTCTGGCGTTCGTGAAGCGCCATCAAAATACCGATTACGCAATAAAGGCCGGTTCCCATATCAACGATTGGCGCACCAAGGCGAACCGAGCCGCTTTCGGCCATGCCGTTAATCGACATCATGCCGGTCATCGCCTGAACCACAGCGTCATATCCTGGTGCACCGCCGAGCGGCCCTGCCTCACCAAAGCCCGAAATCCGGCAATGCACAAGCTGTGGGAACCGGTGTTTTAAAACCGCCTCATAGCCAATGCCCCATTTTTCCAGCGTGCCCGTTTTGAAATTATCAATCAGCACATCGGCATCTTCAAGAAGCCGTAGCAGAAGATCGCGCCCGGGCGCGCTGGCAAGGTCGATCACAACCGATTTTTTGTTCCGGTTCACATTGATGAAATAGGACGCCATTTCACGCGCAAAAGGCGGCCCCCAGCCGCGAACCTCATCACCAGCTGCCGATTCAATCTTGATGATATCAGCGCCATGATCGGCAAGAATTTGCGTTGCATAAGGCCCGCCCAGAACACGGGTCAAATCAATCACCTTGACGCCATCAAGCGCATGCTGACCCAGAATTGGTTTGGCATTTGTCATTTCATTGTCTCCTACGCCCTTTGGCCACAAGATGGCACCAGCATGTTAATAGGATTTTGGCAAACCAAGCACCCGCTCGGCAATATAATTTAGCACCATTTGCGCGCTAACTGGCGCAAGCCGGGGAATTAGCGATTCACGAAGCAAACGTTCAACATGATATTCCTTGGCATAGCCCATGCCACCAAGCGTCATCACCGCCTGTGTTGCGGCCTTGAATCCGGCTTCGGCAGCAAAATATTTCGCCGCATTGGCCATGCCGCCCGCCGGCGCGCCGCTGTCATAAAGATGCGCTGCCTTGGCGATAAGCAAACCTGCCGCTTCCAGTTCGACCCAATTTTCGGCAAGCGGGTGTTGGATTGATTGATTCTGGCCAATCGGCCGGTCAAACACGATGCGCTGACCAGCATATTCAACGGCGCGGCGAAGCGCGGTTTTGCCAATGCCAAGCGCCTCGGCAGCGATCAAGATCCGTTCAGGATTCAGACTATCAAGAAGATAGGAAAACCCCTTTCCCTCCTCGCCAATACGATGCGCCTCGGGCACGATCAGCCCATCAATGAAAATCTGATTACTATCAACCGCGGCGCGCCCCATTTTGGCAATTTCGCGCACCTCGATATGGGATCGGTCAAGATCGGTGTAAAACAACGTCAACCCATCGGTTCGGCGCCCCGATTTGCTTGGCTGGCTGGTTCGCGCCAAAAGCAGAATTTTGCTTGCCACCTGCGCCGTTGATGTCCAGATTTTCTGTCCTGATACAAGATAGCCACCATCAATCTTATCAGCGCGGGTGCGGATATTGCCAGTATCAAGCCCCGCATCCGGTTCAGTAACCCCAAAACAGCATTTCACCTCGCCCTTGATCAATGGCGGCAGCCATGCCGAACGCTGTTCCTCAGTGCCATAAACAACAATCGGATGCGGCCCAAAAATATTGATATGAACGGCTGATGCGGCCGCCATGCCGCCGCCAGTTTCGGCAATTTTCTGCATCATCAAGGCTGCCTCGGCAATGCCAAGAGCCGCCCCGCCATAGGCCTCGGGCATGGCAATCCCAAGCCAGCCACCAGCCGCGATCGCCGCATAAAATTCTTCGGGAAACCGTCCATCACGATCAGCCGCCAGCCAATAATCATCATCAAAATCGGCCATGATCGAGTCAATCGCATCAATGATTGATTGCTGTGTTGGCGAATAGGAAAAATCCATCGCTATGAAACTCCTAGATGATGATGTTTCGTGGCAGCGAGCATGGCATAGCAAGAGGGGCGAGGCAGAAGACAAACAGAACCATTACAGTGAAAGGTTTTTTGCAAAAACCCAACATTTTTTTCGCGACACATAATTTCACGCCGACGCCCCGTCCTGATCAATCAACCAATGCTATCTGATTTCCATGATGGCGTGCGGCGCGCAAAAAACGCATCAACCCCTTCGCACGCATCAGGATGATCCCAACAATCGGCAAGCGCCGTAATCGTCATATCAATCACGACATCATCAATGGCGGGTTGCAGCTTGCGGATCAGGGTTTTTGCCGCCTGCATCGCGGCCGGACTCGCATCAAGATAGGGCGCGATCATGGCGTCAATTTCAGCAGTGAAATCAGCGGCTGGCACCAGCCTTGTGATCAGCCCAATCTGCTTGGCCATTGCCGAATCAAACCGCCGCGCCGATATAAATAATTGCCGCGCCGCTGGTGCCCCGATGCGCGCAACAACATAGGGGCTGATTGTGGCGGGGATTAATCCAAGGCGTGTTTCGGTCAGGCCAAAACGCAAATCATCCGATGCCAGCACCTCATCACAAACCGCCATAATACCAATGCCGCCCCCAAACGCATTGCCGTCAACACAGCCAAGCAATGGCCGCGGGAACCGATCCATCAGCTTTAGCAAATGCGCCAATTTTGCCGCCTCGGCCATGCGCATTGATCGCGGTGCATCAATCTGCTGGCGCATCCAGACAAGATCACCACCAGCGCAAAAGCTGGTCGCCGCCGCCTTTGTTGCCCGCAAACATACCAATCGGCAGGACGGGTCCTCACCAAGTTTGGTAAAGGCCGCATGAAGCGCGACAATCATGTCTGGCGATAACGCATTATGACGATCAGGCTGATTCAAAAAAAGATGGTCAATGCCGTTAGCATCACGGGTTTCAATAATGGGCAAATCGGGCATGATGGTCATATCCTCATAGATCACGAAAACCGATTAAGGCGTTTGCCGTTTGGCGGGTGGCTTATCGGTGGATGGCTTATCGGTGGATGGTTGGCGAAGGCTGGTGGCAAATTTTGCCGCAATTGCCAAGGCATCATGGTCAAGGCCTGTGGCAAAACCGGCTTGAGCCAGCATTTCGGCCACCGCCTCGCTTGCCACATTTCCGGCAGCCCCGGGCGCATAGGGGCAGCCGCCAAGCCCGCCAACCGACGCATCAAAACAACGAATTCCATAGGGTAAGCTAGCCGCAATATTGGCAAGCGCCTGCCCACCGGTATCATGGTAATGGCCAGCAAGATAAGCACCTTCAACCGCGCGAACGCATTGATCAAGAAGCCTTTGGATCGCTGGCGGTGATGCCATGCCAACCGTATCACCAAGCGAGATTTGATAGCAGCCCATATCCATCATTCTAGAAGCAAGATCAGCCACAATCTGCGGGTCGGTATCGCCATCATCAGGACAGTGAACAACCATGCTGATATAGCCGCGAACCGGTATTTTATGCACCGCCGCGGCCGCCATGATCGGCTGAAACCGTTCCAGACTTTCGGCCATTGAACAATTGATGTTTTTCTGGCTAAAGCTTTGCGATGCGGCAGCAAAGATGCCAATAGAGTTAACCCCTGCGGCAAGCGCGCGCTCAAAGCCAGTCATATTTGGTACAAGCGCAGCATAGGACACGGATGGCAGCCGGTCTATCGCCGCCATGACAGCCGCACCATCCGCCAGTTGCGGCACCCATTTCGGGCTGACAAAACTGGTCGCTTCGATATCGGCAAAACCGCATTTCGACAAAAGATTAATCAAGGCAATTTTGGCAGCGGTGGGAATGGAAAGTGGTTCATTTTGCAGCCCGTCACGCGGACTCATCTCAAAAATACGAACGCTGTTTTGGGTCACTTTAATTTTCCATTTGGTTATGGCATGCGCTTAAGGCTAACATGGCAATCCAATAATCAACGGCCAATCGCCGCCGCCATTTTTGGCGCCGCTTCAAGCCACCATCCTGTTTGACCCACCATCGGAGCATTTTTCCATGAGTAAAATCAATATTGAATTTACCCTTTTTTCGGCCTTTTATTCGCCTTTGATCTCAACCATGACTGGCGGTTTTCTGAAAGAAGAAGGGCTGGATTTCGAATATACGGTCTCTGCACCGGGCGTGACCGCCATTACCGCGCTTGATAACGGTACCGCCGATGTTGTTCAATCGACCCTTAGCCAAGGCTTTAACACCTTGAATAAGGGCGGTGTGCCAGCTTGTGTTCATTTTGCACAGATCAATGAGATGGACGGGTTTTTCCTGACCGGCCGCGATGCCGATCCGGCATTTAGCTGGGACAAGCTCGAAGGCGCTGAAGTCTTGGTTCACCATGGTGGCCAGCCAATGACGATGTTTAAATATGCCTGCTATAAAGGCGGGGTTGATATCAATAAGATCAAGATTATCGATGCTGGCAATGGCGGCGAAATGGACAAGGCATATCGCGCCGGAACCGGTCAATATATCCACCAGCAAGGTCCAGCCCCACAACAGCTAGAGGCTGATGGTGTTGGTCATGTTGTCACCGCGCTTGGGCCGACAATTGGCCCTTGCGGATTCTCCAGCCTTGCGGCCAAACCAGAATGGCTGGAAACCGATGAGGCCAAGGCCTTTACCCGCGCCTATATTAAAACCCGCAATTATATGAATGACACGCCTGCGGCCGAAATTGCCCGCGCGGAAAAACCATTATTCCCAAATATTGATGAGGCCGTTCTTGCCGATTGCATTGGCACCTATCAAAAAATGGGGGTCTGGACACGCCATATTGATATTACCGATGCTGGCTATGAGGCGATGCTGGATATCTTTGAATATGATGGCATGCTGAAAACCCGCTATGCCTATGATCAGGTATGCGCCAAACCGCCAATTGTCTAACCGACCAATTGTCTAACCGACCAATTGCCTAGCCCGCTTATTTTGGGGCGGGTCATCTAAATCAAAATATCAGGGGCTGAGCGGCTGCTTTTTGGCATGCGCTTGGCCCTGTTTTCCAAGTGCGATAAACCTCTTCATAAATGGTTTTGATTGATCATCGCGCCGCACCGCCGCATAAAGCTGGCGCGTCAAGCCATTTCTGGTGACCGGTTTTGTCACAAGCCCGCCATCAACATCGGCCGAGCGAATAACCCAATCAGGAAGCACCGCCACCCCCTTATTTGCCCCCACCAGCATTAGCATCACCGCGGTCAATTCA
The DNA here is from genome assembly GCA_028383305.1 of Candidatus Puniceispirillum sp. Classification (GTDB taxonomy): domain Bacteria; phylum Pseudomonadota; class Alphaproteobacteria; order Puniceispirillales; family Puniceispirillaceae; genus UBA3439. The sequence continues at coordinate 36,809 of JAOEVD010000009.1, read as the reverse complement.
ACCTGCCGGATCAATTTCGGTTCAATCTTGGCCGGAATCAAAAGCTGGCTGAAAATATCGAGCCGGGTACGTTCAACCGGATAGGTGATCAGCGTCTGATCGGCAAAATCAGCAGCGTCAACATAGTCTTTTTCGGCAAGCCGGTTGGTTTTCGCCGCAAGGAATGTTGGTGCATAGGGGAACAGTTGGTGAAATTCGACCCCGGGAATATCTTCAGGGTCTGACGAAATGACAACATCAACCTCTTCATCGGCCAATGCTTTTAACGCCCGAAACGCCAAGCCCGGGCGAATATCAATATCAACATCGGGAAAATCTTGACGAAACAGATTCAGAACCGGAAATAGCCATTCAAAACAGGCATGACATTCAATCGCGATATGCAGCCGGCCAGCCTGTCCATTTTGCAAATTATCAAATTCAGCTTTCAACAAATCAATTTCGGGCAAAATACGCTCGGCAGCGCGCAAAAACCGCAAGCCTTCGGCCGATAGCCGCATCGGTTTGGTGTTTTTGACAAATAGATCGACCCCAAGCTGATCACGGATGGCCTTGATCTGATGCGATAGCGCCGATTGCGTGATATGCAGCTGTTCAGCCGCTTGCGCCACCGATCCGGCGGCATGAATGGCCATGATGGTTCGCAAATGACGAAGCTCGATGTTCATGAATATCTCTCATAAAGTTTATGATTATTATGAATTTGTTTCACAAATAAGTTTCTGGCACAAATGATGTCAGTAAACAAGTCCAGATCATTTGCCAGTTTCGAGGATATAACAATGGGTCATAAGCCCCCCAAAATTTCATTTGAATTTTTTCCACCAAAATCGCTTCAGGCGAGTTTTGATTTGTGGGAGTCATTGAATGTTCTGGCACCGCTTAACCCCGAATTTGTGTCGGTCACCTATGGGGCGGGTGGCACAACGCGCCAGCTTACTAAAGAATTGACCGAAGCCATTGGCAAAAGCTATGGCTTGGATGTTGCCGCGCATCTGACCTGCGTCAATGCCAGCAAGGCTGAAACATTGGCGATTGCAAAAAGCTATGTTGATGCGGGGGTCAGACAGATTGTCGCCCTTCGCGGTGATGCCCCAAAAGGAAGCGCAGGTTTTTGCCCGCATCCCCAAGGATTTGCCGATTCTGTTGATCTTGTCGCCGGCCTTGCCGCCACCAATATCAAAACGATTCATGTTGGTGCTTATCCTGAACCGCATCCCGGAGCCGGCAATGCCAATGCCGATATTGATTGGCTGAAGCGAAAAATTGACGCTGGTGCCACCTCGGCAATCACCCAGTTCTTTTTCGATAGTGAGATCTTTTTACGATTCCGTGATCGCTGCACCAAGGCGGGGATTCATGTGCCAATCATCCCGGGTGTTCTGCCAATTGAAAATTGGGATAATGTCAAACGCTTTGCCAGCCGCTGCGGTGCCAGCATTCCGGCAAGCCTTGATGCCGAATTTGTCATGGCCAAACGTAATGGGGTTGAAGATATTCTGTCGGTTGTTGTGGCAACCGATATTTGTTCTGATCTGATGGATCACGGCATTGACCAGTTCCATTTCTACACATTGAACCGGCCTTATCTGACGCGCGATGTCTGTTTGGCACTTGGCATTGTTCCCGATACCAAATTAGCACTTGTTGCCTGATTGAATCTTTTCGCCTGATAAAAACTTAAGGCTGGCGCGCTTCACCCAAAATCGGCGCGTTTATCATTCAGTTTCGCTAAATGCCAAGATGCAGCTTTGGTTTCCAGAATGGGCGGAACAATTCAATTTTTGGACAGCGATCCATCACGACCTTCAGGCCTGCCTCTTCGGCAAGCCGCGCTGCATCATGATCAACAACCCCGATTTGTCCCCATAGCACTTTTGCGCCAATATCGATGGCCTGCTTGGCAATATCATATAAATCTTCGGGCTTACGAAACACTTCGACCATATCCACTGCCCGATCGACCGCGGCAAGGTTTGGGTAAACCTTCAACCCCCGTATTGTTTCGAGGCCAGGCCGCGGGTTAATGGGAATCATGTCATAACCAGTTTCATGCAAAACGCGCAGCACACCATAGCTGAACTTGGTTTTGTCGGGGCTGGCACCAACCATGGCAATCGTTTTTACCGAAGACAGAATGTCCTGAATATAGGCATCGGTATAAGGCTCATTATGATTCATTTAACGTCATCCGTCGGGGTCGCAATATCTGCTTTTAATTCGTGTGATGCCAATGGGTCAAGAAATGGATTGCGATAAAGTTTATCATGGCTTTCAACACCCACCTCAATCACGCAATCACTTTTTGCCCGTGCCACGCACAACACAACATAGCCATCATTAATTTGCCGGTTGTTCAGCGCGACTTGGGCGCGCTGATCAATATCGCCGTCCAATAGTTTGGCTGCACAGGTAATGCAGCCGCCATATTTACAGCCATAAGGCAAATCAACGCCCTGATCTCTTAGCTCGTCAAGCAGCGGTTTGCGGCCGGAAACGGCAAAGGCTGCATTGTCACGATTGGCAATGGTAATCGTCTTCATAGCCAAATATCGCTTGTACAATCACCGCCCGGATAACGCGCTTCGTGGCACCGGCTTGGCCCGTTCGGCTCATTGCCAAAATCGACAATAAAATCAGGATTGATGGACATGCCACCATTTTCGGGATCACAGTCAATCATCACCATGACACCGCCCTTTTCCCGAATTTCGGGATAAAATTGATTGTCCCATGTGCTGAACAGCGATGTGGTGACATAAAGGCGCTTGCCATCAAGCGACAATTGGAACATCTGCGGCCCACCAGCCATCGTGACACCATTCACAATGGGCGCTTTGCCCAGCAAGCCACCCATCCAAATCTGGCCAGTCAATTTTGGATTATGGGGGTCAGAGATATCATATTGCCGCATATCGCCATGCAGCCAGTTATTTAGGTAGAGATATTTATCATCCATCGATATCAAAATTGCTGACATAACCCCCGGGATCGGGATAGGCCAATCTGGATGCGGTTCATTTCCAACATCGATGATTTTTTCCCACTGCCATTTTCCATCATCATTTTTCCACCAATGAATGACATTCGAGCTGAGCGCTGCGCCGCAAAATCCGTGCGAACTGTCAGGATTATGATGAAACTTTACCTCAAGCGGAATCAACCCATCTTCGCCAAGATAGAAACTCTCAACCGGTTCCCGCTTCTCAAAATCCCAAAAATGCAACTCACGCCCATATTTGAGATATCCAACTTCCTCCAAATCAAACCCGGGCATAAACGTATTGGGGGCTGCCCATTCCGAACTAACCATCACATTATGGCGAGGCTGATACCAAAAATCATAGCCGAATTTGATATCACCCATTGAGTTTTCCCACCTGCCAACGATTTCAAAATCCTTGTTGAGATGCAGATAGCCCCCCGGTGCCTCGCCCTTAGCATTACCAAGAAAAGAAATGATGATTTCGTTCCCAAGACAATGCACCGTATGGGGGCCAGATAGATCAGCCTTGGATTTGATTTCAGCACCATCAATAACGGTGTGGATGCGCGGCGCAAGCGGATCGGTCGCGGTATCCACAACATAGATGTTATTTGAACGCACGCCGGGAAGCAGAAGATATTTACGCGCCATGCCCGCATCATCATGACAGGATGAACAGGCATTCCAGCCCATATGATGCAGCTCGTCGCCAATATTCGGCATATCAAGCCGGTGAATAACCTTGCTGAAAGTTGGGCTATTTGGATCGACATCAACCGTTGCAAGATAATCGGGTTTTTGGATACCCGTGCCGGTATAGATCGCAATCGTGTAAAGCAACAATTCTCGTGGGGCTCTAATCGCCTCTTCGGGGCTGGCATAGCCCGGACCGCAACATTCCATCTTGTCTCCCTCGCAGATTACACTGCACGCTTTTGCCTCAATCAATCTCGCGCTGAATTATTTGGGTTTTATGTTTTTATCACTGCCATCAGCCGAACAATCTCATTAGAAGCCGAACCAAAAGCATATTGCAACCATCAACATGATCAGCTTGCTTTTGTAACCAACGGCGCAATGCGCCTTGATCTTTTTACAAGCAACCACTGGCGTTTGCGATTGTTAGGTTATACATTCTAACAGAGACACGTTACGAGTGGGTGAAATCATGCTTAATTCAGATAGCCGAAACGATCTTTCGCATTGGTCGATAAACATTGATGATGATCGCATCGCGTGGTTGCAGATTCAGGCCGATGGAAAATCTGTTAATGTCCTGACTCATGCGGTGATGGATGAACTGGCAACCCTCATTGACGAGCTGGAAGCCGCCGATCATCTGGCTGGTCTGGCCCTGCTATCGGGCAAGCCCGGCGGTTTTGTTTACGGCGCCGACATCCATGAATTTGAAACCTTGAAAACAGCGACAGATGTGGCCAATCATATGGAATTGGTGCATGGGCTTTTTAACCGGATTGAAGCGCTTGCTGTGCCAAGCTGTGTTGGCATTGACGGCATTGCTGTTGGTGGTGGGCTGGAAATTTCGCTGGCGTTTGACCGGCTGTTTGTTACCGCCTCACCAAAAACAAAACTTGGCTTTCCTGAAATTAATCTTGGCATCATGCCGGGCTATGGCGGCACTGGCCGCGCCTATGGCCGAATTGGTGCCAAGGCCGTTCTTGATATGATGTTAACCGGCCGGCCGGTTGGTAGCAAAGATGCCATCGCAAGCGGCCTTGCCGATGAAATGGTCGATAGCGCTGACGATCTGGCGATGGCGATGCGCGCATGGGTGCTGTCCTGTAATGGCGCAAAACCGGCGCGAAGCCAGCGCGAAACCACAGCCGATGCCAACGCCATTTCAGCGGCACGCGAGCGCTATTTGAAACGCGCCCGTGCCGATCATACGCCAGCACCTTTCGCGATCATTGATCATGTTGCTGCATTTGGGCATGATTCGGGTGCCATGTCGGCGGGTGAGATGGGCATTTTCCCCGAATTGATGGTTGGGGATGCTTCAAAGAATTTGCGCCGTGTTTTCTATCTTACCGATGCTGTTCGTAAATCGGCACGCGGCGATAGTGGTATCCAGCGTTTGCATGTTGTTGGCGCTGGCGTCATGGGCGGTGATATTGCCGCGGTTGGCGCGATGGCCGGACTTGATGTCACTTTGACCGATATGAATGAGGCGGCAATTGATGGTGCGACTGCCCGCGCCGCAAAACTATTCGAACGGCGGCTGAAAACAGATGATAAGATTGCCGCTGCAAAAAGCAGGCTTCGCGCTGATAAAGATGGCAATGGCGCAGGTGATGCCGATCTGATCATCGAAGCGGTTGCCGAAAAGCTGGCTGTCAAACAGGCCGTGTTTCAAGCCTTGGAAGCAGCCAGCAAGCCCGATGCCATTCTGGCAACCAACACATCTGCCATCCCGTTGGAAGACATTGCCACCACCTTAAAAGCGCCTGAACGTCTGATTGGATTGCATTTCTTTAATCCGGTGCCGGTTTTGCCGCTAGTCGAGGTGATCTGGTCCAAATTTTCCGACCAGAATATGGTCAATCGCGGCATGCAGTTTGCCGGACGCATTGGCAAAATGCCAATCCGGTGCAAATCGGCGTCGGGCTTTTTGGTCAATCGCGCCTTGCTTCCCTATATCTTCAAAGCGATTGAGGCGGTTGCCGCTGGCGAAAACGCCGATATGATTGATGAAGCATTGGTCGATTTCGGCATGCCAATGGGGCCAATCGAACTTGCCGACCAAATCGGGCTTGATGTTTGCCTTGATGTTGGCGTTGTTCTTGGCATCGCCCCCGCCGCCAAAACATTGCTAACCGAAAAATGCGATGCAGGCACGATTGGCCGGAAATCGGGAAGCGGCTTTTATGATTGGGACGGCAATCGCGCCATTCGCCCTCGCCAGCCACAAGATGCCGCCATCATGGCAGGCATTGTCAAATCCATGCTGGCACCGATGATTGATGAATGCCAGCAAGCGGTTGATGACGGTGTCGTTGATTCGGTCGACAGCGCCGATGCAGGCATGATTTTTGGCATTGGTTTTCCGGGGTTTCGCGGCGGCCCATTGAATTGGGCGAAATCATAAAGACAGATTAAATGACCGGATGGGGAGATCACCATGACAAATATTTTCATTCTGGCGGCGCAAAGATCGGCGATTGGCAGTTATGGCGGCAGCCTGAAAGACACGCCGCCAATTGATCTTGCCATTCCGGTTGCCAAAGATGCGATTGCCAAATCTGGGGTGCCCGCTGATGCTATTCAGCATGCGATTTATGGTCATGTCATCCATACCGAGCCGCGCGATATGTATTCGCCGCGCTGTATTTCGATTGGCGCTGGCCTTGCCGAAACAGCCCCTGCCTTTCAGGTCAATCGCTTATGCGGAAGTGGCCTTCAGGCAATTGTGAGCGCAACCCAGCTTATCCAGCTTGGCGATTGCGATACCGCGCTTGCTGGCGGTGTTGAGGTGATGAGCCGGGGTGCCTATATCCTGCCAGCGCAACGCTGGGGCGCGCGCATGGGTGATGCCGCGGTTGTCGATATGATGACTGGTGCGCTGCATGATCCGTTTGGAATTGGTCATATGGGCATAACCGCCGAAAATATTGCCGCTGACTATCAGATCAGCCGTGAAGATATGGACGCTTTTGCAGCCCAGTCACAAAGCCGCGCAGCGCATGCCGATGCGGCTGGATATTTTACCAGTCAGATCACCACAATCGAGTTGACCCAACGCCGCAAGATTGTGGCTTTTGCGAAAGACGAATATATCCGCGCCGATACGACCAGCCAAAGCCTCGCCGGATTGCGTCCGGCCTTTGCCAAGGACGGGCTTGTCACCGCTGGCAATTCATCGGGAATCAATGATGGTACGGCATCGCTAATTTTAGCCAATGATGATGCGGTAAAAACGCACAAAGCCAGCCCAATGGCGCGTATTGTTGCCTATGGGTTTGGCGGCGTGCCACCCCGCATCATGGGCATGGGGCCAGTACCGGCAAGCAAAATGGCGCTTCAACGCGCTGGCCTGACCATTGATGATCTTGATCTTGTTGAAAGCAACGAAGCCTTTGCCGCGCAGGCCTGTGCCGTATCGCGCCAGCTTGGCCTTGATCCAGATCGCGTCAATCCAAATGGCGGGGCGATTGCGCTTGGCCATCCGGTTGGTGCCACCGGCGCAATCATCATGACAAAGCTGGTTCATGAATTGCACCGCATCAATGGACGTTACGGCATGGCCACCATGTGTATTGGCGGTGGTCAGGGGATCAGCGTTATCATCGACGCCAAACCCTGATATGGATCGACCACGCCTGTCACCATTCGCTTTGATCCAGATTTTACGGAGCCCGAACCATGTATAAAGCGCCCCTCGAAGATTATCAGTTCGTCCTTGACCGGGTCATTGGTTTTGACGCGCTGATGGTGCTGATCGGCAATGATGACGTCAATCAAGAGCTTGCTGATGCGGTTCTCGAAGAAGCTGGCAAGCTGGCTGGCGATGTGATCGCGCCATTAAATCATAGCGGTGATATGACTGGGGCGAAACGGCAAGATAATGGGCAAGTCATCACGCCTGACGGCTTTAGTGATGCCTATGCTGCAATGGGCCAAGGCGGATGGACAGCCATGGAAGCTGGCGAAGATTTTGGCGGCCAGAATTTGCCAATGACGCTGACCACCGCGGTGAATGAATTATGGCAATCGGCCAATATGGCCTTTGCGCTTTGCCATCTTTTGACGCAAGGCCAAATCTATGCCCTGCAAAAATCGGCAAGCCCTGAATTGCAAAATATCTTTATCCCGCCAATGGTTGAAGGCCGCTGGACCGGAACGATGAATTTGACCGAACCGCAAGCCGGCACCGACCTTGCTGGCATCAAAAGCCGCGCGGTTCCCAATGGGAATCATTATCTGATTTCTGGCCAGAAAATCTATATCACCTATGGCGAACATGATATGGCCGAAAATATCATTCATCTGGTGCTGGCACGCACACCCGATGCGCCTGATGGCATCAAGGGTATTTCGGTGTTTATCGTGCCGAAATTCCTTGCTGATGATGATGGTAATTTCACCAAGCCGAATGATCTTCGCTGTCTGTCGATTGAGAAAAAACTTGGCATCAAGGGATCGCCAACCGCGGTTATGCAATATGGTGAAACCGATGGTGCCGTTGGCTATCTTGTCGGTCAGGAAAATCAGGGAATCGACATCATGTTTGGCATGATGAATCACGCCCGTCTTGCGGTCGGCCTGCAGGGTCTTGCCATTTCTGAACGCGCCTATCAACAGGCCAAAACCTATGCTCGTGATCGCGTTCAAGGCGTGCCGCTTGACGGTAAAAAAGGCGATTCCATTGTTCATCACCCCGATGTTTTGCGGCTTCTTGGCACGATAAAAGCCGAAATCGAAGCGATGCGTGCCCTGATGATGATTGGCGCGGCAGCGATGGATAAGGCGCGTCATGCCAGTGACGCTGAAAAGCCCGATCTTGAAGCCCGCGTTGGTTTGCTCATTCCCGTGATCAAGGGTTGGATGACCGAACGCGCCCAGCAAATCACCTCGGATGCCTTGCAGATTCATGGCGGCATGGGCTTTATCGAAGAAACCGGCGCCGCCCAGCATTATCGCGATGCCCGCATTCTGCCAATCTATGAAGGCACAACCGCAATTCAGGCCAATGATCTGGTTTTCCGCAAAACCATTCGTGATAATGGCGCGGCGGTCACCAGCCTTTTTGATGAAATTGACCAAGATATGACAGCCTTGAAAACCCATCCGGATGCCGCTATTTCGGCGGCGGTAAAATCAGTTATCGAAGCCAATGAAACCGCCCGCACCGCCACCGCCAGCATCATTGGCAGTGCCAATTCACCGCGCCGACCAGCCGCAGCCGCAAGTAATTATCTGATGCTTCTTGGCACATTGACCGGTGGGTGGCTGATGGCACGATCTGGCGCAGCGGCAGCAGATGCCATCGCCAATGGCGAAACCGGCACAATTGGCAATGATGATTTCATGACGATCAAAATCACCACAATGCAAATCTATATAACGCATCATCTGCCAAAGCTGTTTGCGCTTGCCCGCACCATTGCCGATGGTGATGCAGCAATATTGGCGATGCAGCCTGACTGGCTATAGTCATTTGTGATTGGGGTTCGCAGATTAGGGCTTATCAGCTTCTTTGAAAATGACATGCGCCCATTCTTCCCACAAGCGTGACAAAGCCGCATAATCAGCATCGCCAAGCCCATTAGCCTCGGCAATTTCATAAGGTGTATGCGATGCCGAAATGGCAAAAAGCGGCACCCCCATCTGTTGGGCTGTTGCCAATGCGAGACAGGAATCCTTGCGCGCATTCGTGACCGACATACCGCCCTCAAAATCGGCATATTTCATTCGCTCTTGAACACGGTGAACCAGCGGGCGAAGCATGCCTTCTTCGCGGTTCAGGATCGAAATCAGCGTGTCGCTTGGAACGCCAAGCTTCTTTGACATGGCAAAAGCTTCGATCAGCACCACCATAAGCGCATGCATCACCGCATTATTGACAACTTTAATCCCCATGCCCGCACCAAGATTACCAAGATCATAAATGCCCGCCGCCACCGGTTCTAGAACCGGCCTTGCCATGGCTTTGGCCGCATCATCGCCACCCATGAAAAATGTCATTTGCCCGGTCGCCATGCTGGCCACGCCGCCAGCAATGGCCGCATCGACAAACCTCACATTTTTTGCCGCCGCCAAAGCAGCGCAATCAATCGCGGTTTGCGGCGTAACCGTACTGGTTTCAATCACCAGCTTTGGCCGGATTGGCTGTGCCATGATTTGCGTTGTCACCGCAATTGAAATATCGGGATGCGGCAATGACAAAATGATCACATCGGCCCGTGATACAACCCCGCCAAGATGGTCATGTGTGACAATGCCCTTGTCGGCTACATCATCGCGCCGGCTGGCATTTTGATCATATCCGTGAACCTCGCCCAATGCGGCAAAGGCCGACGCAATCGCGCTTCCGGCATTGCCAAGTCCGATAATTCCGATGATGCCAGCGCCCGAATTTTTATCCTGTTGATCTGTCATTTTCGTTCCCATGCAAAGGTCACGGCCTAATCGTCACTGACCAAACCGGCGGTTTCAACAACAGCATGAAACAGAACATTGGCGCTTGCTGCCGCCCAATCCTGACTGATTTCTTCAGCTTCATTATGCGACAAGCCATCAACGCAAGGACACATGATCATTGCCGTTGGTGCCACCCAACTCATCCAGAAAGCATCATGTCCAGCACCTGAAACAAGATCCATATGCGAATAGCCAAGCCGGTCTGCCGCCGCGCGAACACGGTCGATACAGGCCGGATCAAACGCCACCGGATCAAACGCCCCCGCCAATTCAAAATCAATGCCAAGCCCAAGCGTTTTGGCAATCGCGCTTGCACCCGTCCGTAATTCATCATGCATCGCCGCGATCACCGCCGGATCGGGGCTACGAAAATCAATCGTAAAGATCGCTTTTCCCGGAATGATATTGGTTGAGTTGGGGAAGATTTCACAATGGCCAACCGCGCCAACCGCATGGGGTGCATTTGCCAATGCAATCTGATGCGCCAACACCGTGATCTGCGCCATGCCAAGCCCCGCATTGACCCGTGATGGCATTGGTGTTGATCCGGTATGGGCTTCTTTGCCGGTTAGGGTAACGCGAATCCAGTTCAATCCCTGACCATGCGTCACAACACCGATATCGGTTTTTGAATCCTCTAAAATGGGTCCCTGTTCGATGTGAAGCTCGAAAAAAGCGGCAACCGGCCGGCCGCCAACCGCCGCGTCACCAACCCAGCCAATCCGTTCCAGCTCGTCACCAAACCGCGCACCTGCCGCATCGGTGCGGTCATAGGCCCAATCCAGATCATGCACGCCGGCAAAAACACCCGACGCCATCATTGGCGGGGCAAAACGGCAGCCTTCTTCATTCGTCCAATTGACAACTTCAATCGGATGGCGCGTTGTAAGTCCGGCTTCATTGAGGCTGCGAATAATTTCCAACGCGGCCAGAACGCCAAGCGGCCCATCATATTTTCCGCCTATTGGCTGAGTATCGAGATGGCTGCCAACCATCACCGGTGGCAAGCTTGCATCACTGCCTTCGCGGCGGGCAAACATATTGCCCATTTTATCGGTATTAAGCGACAAGCCTTCGGCCTCGCACCATGATTGAAACAAATGACGCGCGGTCGAATCATCATCGGTTAGCGCCTGCCGGTTATTGCCGCCAGCCACACCGGGGCCAATTTTTGCCATATCCATAAGGCTTTGCCATAAACGGTCTGAGTCAATTCGCAGATTGCGGCCAATCATCGGATGGGTCTGTGTCATGGATTCTGTCTCACTTTTATTGGTTTATGCGCATTTTCGGGTTTAGTCACATTTTCGGATTTGCTGGCACCTGAAAGGTCAATGATGCCCAAATCGATTCCCACATGACATCACCCGATTCAATCGCCCCATCCATTGGCCGCAAAATCACACTATCGACAAGATAGTCCCGTCCAGCCAATAGTAGAAAGTTACTTCGTCCGTCATTGTCGGTTTGGTATTTTGCCTTTTCCACATGGCGCGGATTATGCCGTGTAAAAACAGTGATTTGCGCATTGGCAAGCGGCGCTCCATCAGCATAGACGCGCACCGGCATGGATTGAAGCGGCGGCCATTGATAGGGGTTGGCCTCGGCAACAAGCTCGATTGCCAAACCGAGATGCCGATCCTGTCCAGTACCCATTTTTTCAGGCCCGCCAACAGCAATTAGGCTTTTGGCATAGCGCTGATAGCGTTCAGTAATTTTATCAAGTGGTAAGCCACGACCTTGATGCTGGTTAAGCGCATCATCAAAACCTTTTTCGCGCGCAAATTCATCAAATTTTTTGGCATCACTATAGGTCAGGCGAATGGGGGCGGTCTGATGAACAATGATACGAAGCCCGGGCGAACCGGAAGCCATTTTTCCCGCCGGACGATCACCATAGCGGCCAGTAATTTCATATCGTTCAGATTGCGATTTTGGCTCAGTTCCCAGCAAGGCGAATGTTTCAATTTGATCGGGAACATAAATTGCCGATGCGCCTAAAAAATCAGTGCCAATTAAAAGATCTGCGGTTAAGCTTTGGCCTGGGTCGGGCTGAAATGAAGATGGTTCAATCCAAAATTCATGCGCCTGTGATGGCAAAGGTAGGATAAAAACGACCCAAAAAACCGCCGCCGCCCCTTTTGGTAGATACCCGATTATTCTGACGACCCGTTTCACCGCCGCAATCAAGACCGCCCCAGCAGCATATAAAATCATCACACCCTCAAAAACACCGTAAAGTTAAGCAAGCTATGTTCCATAAAGACTTCAGACCATTGATGAAAAATTGTAAAGCCCTAACATACCGGTTGGTTCTTGCGGTTTGCTTGTTTGTGATTAGCCCCTTGACCATGTCGGCGATTTCCATGTCGGCGATTGCCCATGAAATCCGGCCTGCCGTTGCTGATCTGTCAATGACCAGCGCGCCGCCATCGACAGATGACCAGGCTTTGCTAGGCCGGCTTTCCATCACGATTGACCTGAATGCCGAATTATTTCTTGCCGGTCTAGATGCCAGCCTCGTACGCGATACCGATGACGCGCCGCAAGGCAAAGATTATGACGCGCTTCGCGCCCTTACCGCCGATCAACTGGCGCAAAAATTCACCGATCAATGGCCCGATTTTGAAAAAGCCCTGGACGGCCTTGCCGATAACCGGCCGCTATCTTTCCAGCTTGATGCGATCGAGGTTGAAGATAATCCTGCGGTTACTTTGCCGCGAAGCAGCAAAATACAGATTTCCGCACCGCTTGAGCCAAGTGATGCCAACGTTCGCTTTGGCTGGAATGCCAAACTTGGGCCATTGGTCATTCGCCAACAAAGCCAAACCGAAAAATTGGAAAATCTCTACACCGCCTATCTTGAGCCGGGTGTGATCAGCGCTCCAATCAAAAGACAAGGCGTCACCGTCCAGCCGGTTTTAATGACCATGCTGGATTATGCCAAAATTGGGTTTGTTCATATTGTGCCAAAGGGTCTTGATCATATTCTGTTTGTATTGGGGCTATTTTTCTATGCAGCAAGATGGCGCCCTCTTCTGGGTCAAGTGACGTTATTCACGTTGGCACATACAACAACCCTCATGCTTGCCAGCACCGGCCATATTGTTGTTTCACCGAATCTTGTCGAACCGCTAATTGCCGCCTCGATCATTTATGTGGCTTTTGAAAATCTGCGGAGCGAACGGCTTCATGCTGGCCGGCTTTTGGTGATTTTCGCGTTTGGCCTTCTTCACGGTCTTGGTTTTGCCAACGTTCTTGGCGATATTGGCCTTGCCGATGGTCAATTCATGGTCAGCCTGATCAGTTTTAATATCGGGGTTGAACTTGGCCAGCTTGCCGTTCTTGTTCCCGCCTTTTTACTGTTTGGCGTGGTGGCCGGCAATGCGCTCTGGTATCGACGATTGATTGCCATTCCGTCATCTTGCCTGATTGGCGCAATTGGCATGTGGATGTTGATAACCCGGGTCTTTGCTAACTAAGCCGAATAGCAAGTTTTGGCCAAATAAGGAAAAGGGGGCGTAAATGATCGAAGAGATACAAAGACGGGTTAATGCTGATCAGGCATTGCAGCATCGTGGGCGTTGGGTCAATCTGACCTTTGTTTTTGGCATTGGTGATGATGACTATCTAATCACCATCTCGGCTGGCAAAATCACCGATGTCCGCCAGCGCCATTTGCCAACCGACACAGGTAGTTTTTCCATTCGAGCCAGTAAAGATAGCTGGGACAAACATTGGCAACTGTCGCCCCCACGTGACTATCACGATATTTTTGCGATGCTGCCAAAACAGATCGCCAGAATTGACGGGGAGTTACTGCCGCTAATGCAGAATTTGCAATATTTTAAAGATATTATTGCCAAGCTGCGCGATGGCAAGGGAGACGAAAATGGCTGTTGAATTTGAACCTATGATAGGTCGGTATTTCATGCTGGAAGTCGGCGGCAAATCCTACCGGATTTATATGGAAGAAGCAGGACGAGGAATCCCACTTTTATGTCTTCATACCGCTGGATCAGATGCGCGCCAATTCCGGCATATTCTGGCTGATGCGGATATCACCAGCCGATTTCGGGTGATGGCATTTGACCTTCCGTGGCATGGCAAATCAAATCCACCAAAAGACTTTCGCAACGAAGATTACAAACTGACTGTTCACGGCTACAAAGCAATAATCAACGCAGTTTGTTCAGCACTGGAGCTTAAGTCACCAGTTGTAATGGGCTGCTCAATGGGTGGCCGGATTGTTTGCCATCTCGCCCTCGAAAATCCGGCCTATTTTCGGGCGATGATCGCGCTTGAAGGCGCCGACAAGTTAGAACCATATTACAATCTTGATTGGCTTTACCGGCCGGACGTTCATGGCGGTGATGTGCAGGCTGCCTTTGTGTCATCGCAGGTGGCACCAACCAGCCCTGATGAATATCGCTGGGAAACCTTGTGGCATTACATGCAAGGTGGGCCGGGCATTTTCAAAGGCGATTTGCATTTCTATTGGCTGGACGGTGATTTTGATGACCGCTCCCCTCAAATTGATACCGCTGCCTGTCCAATTTATCTGATGTCGGGTGAATATGATTGTTCATGCACGCCGGAGCACACTTTAGCAACGGCTCAGCGAGTAAAAGGTGCAAAAACAACTATTATGGACGGTATGGGCCATTTTCCAATGAGCGAAAATCCGGCTTTGTTTAAAACCTATTTAATGCCGGTTCTTGATGAAATTGCTACGATCACCTGAGACAAGTAAAATCATCACGCGAAAGCAATTATCTGTACTAAATTAGTTATGCAAAAGCCAGAATGCTCATTGCGTCCCAACGTGGAATTGGTAATGATGAGGCAGCATTGGTAATGATGAGGCAGCAAGTCGATACTGGTATCGTAATGATGCTGAAACATTGGTTGAGTTTTTAAGAAAGTCAGACATAAGCCGGATCATTTTTGGCCAGTTAATATATTGAGGGAGATGATAATGAGAAAACTTGTTACAATTTGTGCTGTAACGGCGGCATTGACAGCAATGCCTGCAATCGCAGATACCGTGAAAATTGGCTACATGACCACATTGTCTGGCGGTGCTGGCATTATTGGCAAGCAGATGCAGAATGCAGTCAACCTGGCCATGCAGCACAAGGGCGGCAAGCTTGGCGGTATGGATGCCGAAATCATCTATGCCGATGATCAACGCAAACCCGATATCGCCAAACAGCTTGCTAACCGTTTGCTGAAAAGCGATCGGGTGGATATTGTCGCCGGCGTTATCTGGTCTAACCTGCTGATGGCAATTCATAAGCCCGTAACCCGTGCAGGCAACCTACTGATTAGCTCGAATGCGGGTCCGTCACCGATTGCTGGTGATCAATGCCATGAGAATTTCTTTTCCATGTCATGGCAGAATGACCAAACGCCAGAGGCCATGGGCAAACATATGCAGGATGCCGGTATCAAATCTGTTTATCTGATGGCGCCAAACTATCAAGCGGGAAAAGATATGCTAGCCGGGGTAAAACGCTACTATAAAGGTAATGTTGTTGGCGAAGTTTACACCAAGCTGGGACAGTCTGATTTCCAAGCTGAGCTGTCGGCATTGCGCGCCGCCAAGCCCGAGACAACTATGATTTTCCAGCCAGGCGGTATGGGCATCAATTTTGTTAAACAATGGAAACAAGCCGGTATGGATCAGGTGAGCAAGTTATATACCGTCTTTAGTGTTGACGGCGTATCATTGCCAGCGCTGAAAGATTCGGCTCTTGGCATCCTTGGCACACAAACTTGGTCACCCGATCTTGATAATCCAATCAACAAGAAATTTGTAGCCGATTACAAAGCTCAGTTCGGCGGCTATCCGTCTTTTTATGCGGCACAGGCATATGACACGATCTTGGCGATCGATTATGCAATTACAAAATCTGGTAGCAAGGACACCGCTAAAATGCGGGCTGCACTGGCGAGTGGAGATATCCCAACCACCCGCGGCAATCTCAAAATGAACACAAATCATTTTCCGATCCAGAATATCTATCTGCGTGAAACAGTGAAGGATGCTGACGGTGTTGTCACAACCAAGGTAATTGGCACTGTCTTTAACAATCACGCCGACTCATATGCGGTAAATTGTAAATTCTAAATCCTAAAAAACCAGCCAGCGCCCGTTTATGTTGCTGGCTGCCAAAATACTGCCTGCACAACGAAGCAGCTGGCGTGACTGGTTATAGCCTATGACACTGACCCTTATTCTTGAGCAGATTTTCAACGGCCTACAAGCCGGTGTAACCTTATTTCTGGTTGCTGCCGGTTTGACCCTCATTCTGGGAATTATGGATTTCGTATTTTTGGCGCATGGCGCGCAGGTGATGATCGGTGCATATGCGGCAGCAGCGATCACCCAAGCCACCGGCAATTTCTTCATCGGGCTTGGGCTGGCAATTCCAATCACATTTGCCAGCGGCTATCTTCTTGAACTGCTGATCATTCGCCATCTTTACCGACGCGACCATATGGAACAGGTATTGGCAACCTTTGGCCTTATTCTGTTTTTCAATGAAGCCATTCGCGTTGGTTTTGGACCAGCCGCGCTTTATTCCGACTTGCCGCCAGCATTATCAGGCTTTGTCGAGATTCTGCCAGATACGCCTTATCCTGCCTACCGGCTTGGGGTGATTGCCGTTGGCCTTATATGCGCTTTGGCGATCCATCTATTCGTTTCCAAAACGCGCATTGGCGCAATGGTTCGTGCTGGTGCCAACAATCCTGAAATGACCGCCGCACTTGGCATCAATATCAAGATTTTATTCCGGCTGATTTTTGCAACAGGGGCGTGTCTTGCCGGTATTGCTGGCATGATGCTTGGGCCACTAACCTCGGTTCAACCGGGCATGGGCGAACCTTTGCTGATATTGTCTTTGGTGGTGATTATCATTGGCGGTATCGGGTCGGTTCGTGGCGCCTTTATCGCCGCGATCATCGTTGGGCTTGTCGATACGCTTGGGCGGGTTTTTCTGCCGTCGATTTTGCGGCTGTTTTTCGAACAGGCAACGGCCGATGGCGCGGGGCCTGCGTTGGCCTCAATGCTTGTCTATATCTTGATGGCGGTGGTGCTGATTTTCCGGCCAACCGGCCTGTTTCCGGCAAAAGGATAATCGCATGACAGGGTTATTTCATTTTGCCAATTTGGTTCGTGCCGGCATTCGTGACAATGCGTTGCTTTGGATGCTGATTGCCGGATTTGCCCTTTTTCCAATTTTCACGCATTTCGCCGATTTGCCATTCTGGAATGATGTGGCGATGCGGATCATGCTTCTTGGCATGGCGGCAATGGGGCTTAATCTTGTTCTTGGCTATGGCGGCATGGTGTCTTTTGGCCATGCAGCCTTTATCGGCATTGGCGCCTATTGTGTTGGCATAAGCCAGTTTTTTGGCATGACAAATGGCTTGTTTCATATGTTTCTCAGCATTGGTGTTTGCGGCGCGCTTGGGCTGGTGATCGGCTATCTTGCGCTTCGCACAACCGGCATTTATTTCATCATGATCACCCTTGCCTTTGCCCAGATGCTGTTTTTCCTATTTGTGTCGCTTGAACAATTTGGCGGTGATGACGGGATGAGCATCGACCGTGCCGATTTTTTGGTGATCGATCTTTATGAACCGTTACGTCTGTATTTTCTGATCTGGGTTGCCTTGGCGCTTGTTGCGCTTGGTCTGATGTTTATTGTTCGATCGCGTTTTGGCGTCACCTTACGCGCCATCAAAAGCAATGAATCACGGGTCGAGGCGATGGGGCTTGTGCCGCTTCATTTCAAAATCACCAGCTATGTTATTTCGGCGGTGATTTGCGGGCTGGCGGGAACGCTATTTGCCAGTTGGCAGGAATATGTGTCACCCGACATCATGCATTGGACACGATCGGGCGAAATAATGATTATCATCATTCTTGGTGGGCTTGGCACTTTGGCAGGCCCGCTTCTTGGTGCCATTGTTTTTCTGCTTCTTGAAGAGTTTTTACCGCTGGCGCTTGGCGCGGTAGCCCCAGCCTATGCGGAAAATTGGATGATCCTGTTTGGCCCGCTTTTAATCATGGTGGTGTTGTTTGGACGTGGCGGCCTGATTGGTCTTTTGGACAAGGCTGGGTTTGCCCGTATCGGCAAGCGTAAAATGGCGGTGAAATGATGCCAGATCAGGTTTTAGAGCTTCGCGGCCTGAACAAATCCTTTGGTGCCTTAACCGCAACCAGCAATCTTTCATTGACCGTGATGCCGGGTGAAATTCATGCGCTGATTGGGCCGAATGGCGCTGGAAAAACGACTTTGATCCAGCAAATTTACGGCGCGTTAAAACCCGACTCGGGTCAGGTATTTTTAAATGGTCGAGATCTAACCGGCCTATCAGTGCCGGAACGGGTTCGCGCTGGCATTGGCCGGTCGTTCCAGATCAGCAATGTGTTGATGGATTTTACCGTTCTGGAAAATGGCATGATTGCCGAAGCGGCACGGCGTGGACAAAGCTTTCGGTTTTTGCGGCCTGCCTTTTCCGATTCAAATCTCATCAAGGGGGCTAGTGCCATTCTTGATCGGGTTGGGCTATTGAATCGTGCGCATCTGCCGGTTGGTGATTTGGCGCATGGCGACCGGCGCATGCTGGAACTGGCGCTTGCGCTTGCCGCATCGCCAAGCCTGTTGCTGCTTGATGAACCCATGGCCGGGGCCGGCCCGGATGAAGGCCAGCGCATGACCGAAATTATCGAAGCGCTTCGCGGTACGGTCGCTATCTTGCTGATCGAACATGATATGGATGCGGTTTTTCGTCTTGCAGACCGGTTAACCGTATTGGTTGAAGGCAGCGTCATTGCGGCTGGAACCATTGCCGAAATCAGCCAAAATCAAGCGGTGAAATCCGCCTATCTTGGAGATGAGGATTAATCGATGCTGCATCTTCATGATATTGAATCAGGCTATGGCGCAGGACAGGTATTATTCGGCGTCTCACTGTCGGTTCCGGCAGGCCGTGTTGTCTCGCTAATGGGACGAAATGGCATGGGCAAAACCACAACCATCCGCACAATCATGGGGCAATTACCCCTGACCGCGGGTCGGATTTCACGATTTGGTAATGACCAGCCAGACCAATTGCCATTTCAGATTGCCCGTTTGGGACTCGGGCTTGTTCCCGAAGGACGGCAGATTTTTTCCAATCTCGATGTCACCGAAAATTTGAAAACATTTTACCGGCCACCGCGTGATGGTGGCGGCTCGCACTGGCATTATGAGCGGGTTCTTGATTTATTCCCGCGGCTTGCCGAACGCCGTGATCATGCAGGCAATCATCTTTCTGGTGGCGAACAGCAAATGCTAGCCATTGGCCGCGCTTTGATGACTAACCCAAAATTACTGATCCTCGATGAAGCCACCGAAGGGCTGGCTCCCATCATCCGAACGCAGATTTGGGATTGTCTTGCCACGTTAAAGGCCGAGGGCCAATCAATCCTGATCATCGACAAGAATGTCAAAGCCATAGCCAGACTGGCCGATCATCATTATATTCTGGATAAGGGGCGGGTTGTTTGGAACGGTGATTCCAAAACATTGCTTGCGACCAAAGGATTGACCGAACGCTATCTTGGGGTTTAACCCCTGTAACGGCCGGATTGCTAGATTGGATTTTGACATGGACGCTTTTATCTGTGATGCCGTTAGAACCCCCATTGGCCGCTTTGGCGGGGCGCTATCATCGTTACGGCCAGATGATCTGGCAGCGCATGTGATCAAGGCGCTTGTTGCGCGCTATCCAGACCTTGACCAAGGCGCAATCGACGAAGTGGTGTTTGGCGCGGCCAATCAGGCTGGTGAAGATAATCGCAATGTTGCCCGCATGGCGACGCTTTTGGCTGGATTACCCGTTACCGTGCCGGCCAGCACCATTAACCGGCTTTGTGCATCGGGCATGGACGCTGTTGCCAATGTCGCACGCGGCATTCGTGCCGGCGATTACCATCTGGCAATTGCTGGCGGGGTGGAAAGCATGAGCCGTGCGCCCTTTATTCTGCCGAAATCAGAAACGGCGTTTGGCCGCAAGGCCGAAATCTATGACACCACAATTGGCTGGCGATTTGTTAATCCGGCGATGAAGGCGGCTTATGGCGTTGATTCAATGCCTGAAACAGCCGATCATGTGGCGCTTGATTATGATATCAGCCGCGCCGACCAAGATGCTTTTGCGCTTCGGTCACAGCAACGCTGGGCGGCCGCGCATGCCGCCGCAAAATTTGCCGATGAAATCACCCCTGTTATGATCCCACAACGCCGTGGTGATCCGGTGATCGTTGATACTGACGAGCATCCGCGCCCCAGCACCAAACCCGAACAGCTTGCCGCCCTCAAGGGGGTTAATGGTGACGGCATGACCGTAACCGCTGGCAATGCGTCAGGCGTCAATGATGGGGCGGCGGCGCTGTTGCTGGCATCGGCCAATGGTCTTGCCACGCATGGATTGACACCAATGGCGCGGATTGTGGCCATCGCCGCAGCCGGTGTGCCGCCGCGGGTGATGGGCATTGGGCCAGTGCCAGCAACCCAAAAGGCGCTTGGCATGGCCGGACTTCGCATTGATGATATGGATGTGATCGAAATTAACGAAGCCTTTGCCGCACAGGGGCTTGCCTGTCTTCGCGAGCTTGGCGTTGCCGATGATGCTGCCCATGTCAACCCGAATGGCGGTGCCATTGCAATTGGTCATCCGCTTGGCATGTCGGGGGCGCGGCTGGTTCTGACCGCAGCCTATGAATTGCGCCGCCGCGGTGGGCGTTATGCGCTTTGCACCATGTGTGTTGGCGTTGGGCAAGGCGTTGCGATGATTATCGAAGCCGCCTAATCATGGCTTATTTACCAGTAAATTCTGCTGGACGTTTGGCTAGAAACGCCCGCACTCCTTCGGCATAATCATCCGACCGGCCACAAGCCTGCTGCATCGCCGCCTCATCATCCAGATGCGCGTCAAAATCATGATTGGCGGCACGCTTCATCAAGCTTTTGGTGCCGGCATAGGCCATGGTCGGGCCGGCGGCAAATTCGGCGGCAAGCGCATGGGCTTCGGGCATCAGATCGGCGGCATCATAGCTTTTCCAGATCAGCCCCCATTCAGCAGCCTGTGGTGCCATAAGCGGCGCGCCGGTCAAGGCCAAACCCATCGCCCGCGCCATGCCAAGACGCCGCGGCAAAATCCAGCTTCCACCAGCATCAGGCACAAGCCCAATTTTAGAAAATGCTTGAATAAAGCGCGCTGTATCAGCCGCCAAAACCACATCACATGCCAAGGCCAGATTAGCACCAGCACCCGCCGCAACGCCGTTTACTGCACAGATAACCGGCATCGGCAAATTGGTGATAAGCCGCACCAGCGGGTTGAAATAATCATTTAAAGTCTGGCCAAGATCAGGCGGCCAATGACCATTATCCGGATTGCGTTCGCCAAGATCCTGACCAGCGCAAAAGCCGCGCCCGGCACCGGTAATCAAAACCGCGCGCGCATCACCAACCGCCTCTAGGGCGGCGCGAAACGCAAGATGCATTTCGACATTCAACGCATTCAATCGTTCTGGCCGGTTCAAGGTAATTTTGATCCATTGATCCATTTTCTCGACAATGATCACATCGCTCATCTTGGCTTATCCTTTGATGTTTCCTGATCGGGTTCCGGCATGGCGGCTAAATGATGACCCGATCCTTTTTTATGAAAAATTGAAAACAATTCTTTGTCGCAGCGGCATAATCTTGCATGATCAAACATGGTCTTCGCAAGCATTCTGGCAGGCCATTTGCCGGTTTCTTGGATGATTGTCACAGCATGGCCTTGCTATGCATTCCCCAATTGTAAACGCGGCACCCCATCACCCGCACCCAACCAGCCAGAAAGGAACAACATGACAGTAAAATTCTGGCGCGATGATTGCGATGACAAGATGTTTTTTGTCGAGCTTGCCAACCCGCCTGTCAATGCCATCAATCTGGCGGTTCGTCAGGGACTGCATGATGCGATGCTGGCAATTCAGGCCACAACCGGTCTTGAACGTGTTATGCTGATCGGAAGTGAAACAATCTTTGCTGCCGGTGGTGATGCGCGCGAATTTGATGCGCCACCAATTGCCCCGCATTTGCCTGATGTTCTTGCCATGATCGAAGTGTCAGACATACCTTGGGTTGCCGTGATCAATGGTGCTGCTCTTGGTGGCGGGTTGGAACTTGCCTTGGCTTGCCGCTATCGCATTGCCAGCCCGAAGGCACAACTTGGCCTTCCCGAAGTTTTGCTTGGCATTGTTCCCGGGGCTGGTGGAACGCAGCGTTTGCCGCGCCTGATTGGCTTTGCCGCCGCATTGGAAATGATCACAAGCGGCAAATCCATCTCTGCCAAGGCCGGTCTTGAGGTTGGGCTCCTTGACCTTATTGATGCCGATCCGATGCAGGCCGCCCGTGCGATCACGCCAGCCGATCTCGCCGCGGCAAGGCCGGTTCGTCAATTGCCAAACCCGAGATTGGATGAAGCCGTGCTGGCAAAAAGCAATACTGGCCTCACGCGCCGCGCCAAAGGCCAAATTGCGCCGGTCAAAGCAACCGAATTGGTTAGCCTAACAAGCCATACAAATTTTGCTGAAGGCATGGCCGCCGAACGTGATTGTTTTCTTGCGCTTCGGCAATCTGAACAGGCAAAGGCATTGCGCCATCTTTTCTTTGCTGAACGCGGTGCCAAAGCACCCGCCGCGCTTGCCAACCATATGCCAAAGATCATTAATCAGGCGGTTGTTGTTGGGGGCGGCACAATGGGGTCGGGAATTGCACATGCGCTTGTTCGCGCCGGCATCACCACGGTAACGATTGAAACCAATGAAGCGGCAGCAAAACAGGCGGCTGCGCGCGCCGAAAGCTTGATCGAGGCTGGGGTGAAACGCGGCCTGATCGGGGCGCAAAAGGTGGATGAGATGCGGTCGTGCTACAGCGTTTCAACTGAATTTGCCAGCGCCGCCAATGCCCAGATTGCCATCGAAGCCGTGTTTGAAGATATCGCTGTCAAAATAACAGTATTTCAAAAGCTGCAAGAGGTGATGTCGGCAAATGCCATTCTGGCAAGCAACACTTCCTATCTTGATATCAATGTGATTGCCGCTGCACTTGATGATCCATCAAGGCTTATTGGGCTGCATTTTTTTGTGCCAGCCCATATCATGAAACTGCTGGAAATCATCAAGGGCGATGCCAGCGCGCCAACCGCGCTTGCCTGCGGATTCAGGCTTGCCAAACAGCTTGGAAAAATCCCGGTCGTGGCGGGGGTATGTGACGGATTTATCGGCAACCGGATTTTGGCGCGCTATCGCGAGGCGGCCGATCTTTTGTTGCTTCATGGCGCGACACCTTCACAAATCGACAAAGCTATGACCGGCTTTGGCTATGCGATGGGGCCTTATGAAGCACAAGATATGTCAGGCCTTGATATCGCCTTTGCCAACCGGCGTCGCCAAGATGCCAGCCGCGATCCAAACCGAACCTATGTCCAGATTGCCGACAAGATGGTTGAGGCTGGCCGGCTTGGCCGCAAAACCGGCCTTGGCTGGTATAGCTATGCCAATGATGGCAAGGCTGCGACCGATCCCTTGGTCGATGCATTGATTGTCGCCGAGGCCGATTATGCTGGCATCACCCGCCGACATTTTTCTGATGACGATATTGTCAAAAGGCTGGTGCTGGCCATGATCAATGCAGGCGCCAATATCCTGTTCGAAGCCATTGCACAAAACGCCAGTGATATTGATCTGGTAAGCGTTCTTGGCTATGGCTTTCCGCGCTGGCGTGGCGGGCTGATGCATTATGCCGACCAGCTTGGCATGGCCGCAATTCTGGCTGGCTTGAAAGATGTTTTAGCCGAAGACCCGCATATCTGGCAACCAAGCCAGCTGATTCTTGATGCGGTAAAAACCAAGTCTGATTTCGCTTCATTTAAGAATTAAGCCCGCAGCATAATCGCCAGCAGATTGGTCACAGATTAATCATTGCAAAGAGCTGATCAAATGCTGGGGGCGGTGATGGATGCGTTAGATCACTTACGCAATCATTTATTTGATGTCTGGCAAGGCCAAAGCGCGATGGACGGCATCACGCCAAATGCGCTTTGGCAATTCACCCCACCACCAGATGATTTGATCCGCCAAGAAATTGCACCCAATCCAGCGGCGGCGGCAACGCATCTTGCCAATCTATAGCCCACTTGCCTGATAGATCAAAAAGACGCCGCCGCCAATAATAAGCCCTTCGATCAAAAGACTATGAAGCGTCATTCCCATCATGGCGACAAGGCGACTGGCAATCCATGTTCCCGGGAATGTGACCAACCCCATCAATAGGCCAGCAATAAAGATATCGCGCGGCAGGCTGTCAAATCGCCAATAGGCTGCTGAACGGGCAATTGCATTGACCAACCCGATTGCCGCATCAGTGCCAAGAAGCGCAACCCCACCAAGCCCAAGCCCTGACAGTCCAGCGATGACAAACATGCCTGATCCGGCGGTAGTGCCACTAATCGTGCCAAACAGAAACCCAAATCCAATGATCGTTTTTATGCCATAGCGAAATTCATATTTTTTCAAAAGACGCCGTATTGGCACCGCGATGATCAATGTCAGCCCAAGAAGCACGCCAAGCATCGCCTCATTCATCCAGACAAAAACATTCGCCCCAATATACACCCCCGGCAAGGACGCAAGGGTAAATTGGCCAACAAGCGGCCAATCAATATTGCGGCGATAAACAAGAATCCGGCTGATATTGCCAAAAATAGCATAGGCGGCCACAAGTGGAATAACCGCCTTTGGCCCCACCACCGGTGCCAAAAACAATACAATGATAAATCCACCGCCAAAACCACCAAGCCCGCTAACAAGCGAGGCCAGAAAAGCGGCGAGCAAACACAGGCCATAATCAAAAATCATAAAATCCTGGCCCCTAAAACCGGTCTTTAAACCCGTAATCTGTTGCAACGTGTCCAGTTAATGAGCGGGCCCTTGCGGATGAAAACTATTACCGCCAACTCGATTCCAATAAACAGCAAGCCGAGGGTCATCAACTTCCTTGCCGTCGATCAACGCGTTAATTTCAACCCGGGGGTATATTTGGTCAGCAAGTAAAATTTTGCTTGCTGAAACTCTGCGTACAATATGACGCCGGTTCAACTGACTTGGATGCTGCAAACCTGCGGCTTCTAACATTTCCGCAACCGCCTCTACACTATTTTTATGAAAATTGAACACTCTTTTTGCCCGGTCTTCAACGTCAATGACCCGGTACCTTTTTGGGTCCATTGTCGCCACGCCGCTTGGGCAACGGCTTGACGCACAGTCACGAGCTTGGATACACCCAACCGCAAACATAAAGGGTCGCGCCATATTGCACCAATCCGCACCAAGGGCGCAGTGCCTAACAATATCGTAAGCGCTGACAATTTTGGCCGAGGCAGCAATTTTTATACGGTCACGCAAACCAGCTCCACGGAGACAATTATCAACAAAAATAAGCGCATCACGGAGGGGTGAGCCAATATTGTCTGTGAATTCGACCGGCGCCGCTCCAGTTCCACCCTCAGAACCGTCAACAGTAATGAAATCGAGGACTACTCCGCTATCAACCATTGCCCTAACTATTGCGATAATTTCCCACGGATGGCCAATGCATAATTTGATTCCAACAGGTTTGCCTCCAGATAGGTCACGCAGCTTACTCGCAAAGGCCAACAATTCATTTGGCGTTGAAAACTCACTGTGTCCTGACGGTGAGATCACATCTTGGTAGGCCGGCACACCTCTAGCCTCGGCAATTTCTGGCGTTACTTTTGGCGCCATTAGCATGCCACCATGCCCAGGCTTTGCGCCCTGACTAAGCTTTATCTCAATCATTTTCACTTGATCCAACGAAGCTTTCTCTCTGAATTTCTCTGGGTCAAATTGGCCGTCTTCTGTTCGACAACCAAAATAACCTGTTGAAATTTGCCAAATTGTATCACCACCCCCAGCTTCATGATATTTCGATAAGGATCCCTCCCCTGTATTATGAGCAAATCCACCAAGCTTTGCACCTGCTGAAAGTGATTGAATAGCGGGTGGCGACAATGCGCCAAAGCTAGTTCCCGAAATATTCAGCACCGACGCATCGTAGGCTTTATCGCCTTCACCAACACGAACCCGAAAATCCTTTAATTCAATATGTGATGGAAGCAAGGAGTGATTTAGCCAGTTATAGTTCTCAGCATACATATTCTGATCAGAGCCAAATGGCCGGGTAGCCATTATGCCTTTTGCTCGTTGGTAAACCATGGAGCGTTGGTTCCTTGAGTAGGGAAGTTCGTCAGTGTCAGACTCCCAAAAGTATTGACGTAACTCTGGACGGATTGACTCAAAAATAAATCTGAATCTACCAATTAACGGATAATTCCCAAGCACGGCTCGTTTTCTCTGCATGTAATCTGAAATTCCTAGAAGTCCCAAAACCCCAAGAACGGCAGCAGGAATTAAAAACACTTTATCAGCCAAACTAAGTGCAGCCAGCGCGGCGGAACCTAATACCGAATATGTTACTAGAGAAAATCTCCCAAAAAGGTAATCCATAATCACTCCGTATCAATAATTTAACCCAAGCGAACAAAAATGACACAAATATGCAAGGATGGCGACAACATGAACTTATAACTGCATATTGATTATTTCTGCAAAAAACCTCTCATTTTCAGAAACCCAAGCATATGAGGCCGCGATTCCTTGCTTAGCATGCCCGCCATCTGCTCGCTCCAGCTTTGTGATTTCTGATTAGCAGTGCGCGTTTGATAATAGGCACGGATCACATCATCATAATCGGAAAGTCGATCAAGATCGACATCACCGCCATAGACGTTTTCACGAAGCACGACCTCAAGCGGCAGACGTGGCTTGATTTCGGGGTCTTGATCAGGCCAACCAAGGCAAAGGCCAAAAACTGGATAGGTGTTTTGTGGCAGTTCCAAAAGCGATGACACCTCGGCTGGATTATTGCGCAAGGCACCGATATAGCAAATGCCAAGGCCGACTGATTCAGCCGCCACCACAATATTTTGCGCAACAAGTGATGCATCAACCGTTGCGATGATAAATTGTTCGGTAAAGCCGGTATTGGCCTTGGCATCATACCAATCACAACAGCGCGACGCCCGATTCATGTCGGCGCAAAACACCAAAAACTCAGCCGCCGATTCAATGTAGGGCTGATGATTGGCCAAGGCAGCCAAGGAGGCGCGTTTTGCCGAATCACTAATGCGAATGATCGTTGCGGCCTGTAAAAAGCTGGATGACGCCACGGCCTGACCAGCTTGAATGAGTTCATGCAAAAGATCTTTTGCAATTGGCCGATTCTCAAATTTCCGGATCGACCGATGTGCTTTTAATAGCTCAATTGTTGGAGTCATGATGTTTTTCCTCATCAGTTAATCAAGGTTGTTTGGCATCAGGTCAAAAACCGGCAGCAAAATGGTAAAATCACCATCATGCTACCATGTTATTTTTCACAATAAAGCAAGACGGCAACGTTATTGCCTCATTACCGTCACCCCCCGATATTCTTGTCCGATCATCTTAGTTTGATCAGTATAGGCTGGTCACAATACCCTAATCATTTCAGGCCCTAATCATTGCGGGCGCGAATTACATCAATGATCGCCGCGGTCACTTGATCCGTTGTGGCTGTTCCGCCAAGATCAGGCGTATGGAAATCAGGATTGGCCATGATCACTTCGATGGCTTTCATCAGCCGT
This sequence comes from Candidatus Puniceispirillum sp., assembly GCA_028383305.1. Classification (GTDB taxonomy): domain Bacteria; phylum Pseudomonadota; class Alphaproteobacteria; order Puniceispirillales; family Puniceispirillaceae; genus UBA3439. The sequence continues at coordinate 8,851 of JAOEVD010000009.1, read as the reverse complement.
TCCGCCGCAACCGTCTCGCCAATGTGGTCAAGCATCATTGATGCGCTCCAGAATGTGGCAACCGGATTAGCAATGCCTTTGCCGGTAATGTCAAAGGCTGAGCCGTGAATCGGCTCAAACATTGACGGGCTGGTGCGTTCCGGATTCAGATTGGCCGTTGGTGCAACGCCGATTGAACCAGCAAGTGCCGCAGCCAGATCAGACAGGATATCGGCATGAAGATTGGTTGCCACAATCGTATCGAGACTTTCCGGCTTCATTGTCATTCGAACCGTCATCGCATCAACAAGAATTTTATCCCATGTCACATCAGGAAATTCGGCTGCGACTTCAGCGGCGATTTCATCCCACATCACCATGCCATAACGCTGGGCATTTGACTTGGTCACAACGGTCAGTAATTTACGCGGCCGCGAGCGCGCCAACTCAAAGGCATAGCGCATCACACGCTGCACACCAACACGCGTAAAAACAGCCAAATCCGTTGCCATTTCATGCGGCTGTCCACGATGACTGCGGCCACCTTGACCTGCATATTCACCTTCGGAATTTTCGCGAACAATCACCCAATCAAGGTCCTTTGCCGTTACACCGGCAAGCGGGCTTTTGATTCCGGGCAAGATACGCGTTGGCCGCACATTGGCATATTGATCAAGCGGCTGGCAGATATTCAACCGCAAACCCCATAGCGTCAGATGATCGGGAATATCAGGCGCACCAACCGCGCCAAAGAAAATCGCATCAAAATCGCGCAGATCTTCAGCGCCATCAGCAGGCATTAATGTCCCTTCACGCTTATAACGATCGCTGCCCCAGTCAAAACTGGTGACATCAAGCTTGAAGCCGCCATCGCGCTCGGCAAGAGCCTCTAAAACATGGAGGCCAGCATCAATCACTTCAACACCAATTCCGTCACCCGGAATTGAGGCGATTTTATAAGTTTTCATTCAAATCCCCCATTTAAAATCTTGGTAAATTGCCAACGGCAGACCGGCGCGGCATTAAATGTCAAAGCGCATGTGACGCTCTATATTCATTATTTAACATGTCACCACAGGCCAATCAGTAAAAAAATCCATGACCTAGCCGCCAGCCGTGAAAAAACACCGCCGACACAGGCTTTAAGACGCCTTGCCAGTCAATGTCTAACCGACATTGCGCAATAAATTACTCGATTTTGTCGTGGGGTTAGAAACCCATACCTGTTTTGACAGTTTTTAAAAATTAATTTTAACATTCGCTAATTTGACTCTAGTTAATGCAATATTTTTCTATAATTTAATTTTTTCATTCTGTTTTCAAAAAGGCAAAAATTATGTCAACGACCTCTCTTCATCCCGAAACGCTTGTATTACATGCAGGCAATTACCGAAGCGACAGCGCAACAAATGCTGTTGCTGTTCCCATTTATCAAACGACAAGCTATCAGTTTGACAACACCGAACATGCTGGCAATTTGTTTGGCCTTCGTGAATTGGGCAATATCTATACCCGCATCATGAACCCCACCAATGCGGTTCTTGAAGAACGTGTTGCCGCGCTTGAGGGTGGCATGGTGGCGCTTGCGGTTGCATCAGGGTCAGCCGCTGTTGCGCTTAGCCTGCAAAATCTATGCAGCGCTGGCGACAATATTGTGTCATCGCCACATCTTTATGGCGGCACATGGAATCTGTTTGCCAATACCTTTAAACAGCTTGGCATCGAGGTGCGCTTTGCCGATGCTGATAATCCGGAAAGCTTTCGCGATTTAACCGACGACAAAACCCGCGCCTATTTTGCCGAAACGCTGCCCAATCCAAAATTGAATATTTTCCCGATTGCCGAAGTTGCCGCAATTGGCAAGAACCTTGATATCCCGCTGATTGTCGATAATACAGCCGCGCCAATTACCTGTCGGCCAATCGATCATGGCGCCAGCATCGTGGTTCATTCGCTAACCAAATATATTGGTGGTCATGGCACATCGATTGGCGGCATCATCATTGATAGCGGGCAATTCGACTGGACCAAAAATCCGGACAGGCACCCCCTATTCAACACCCCCGACCCAAGCTATCACGGCGCGGTATGGGGAAGTCTTGTCCCCGAAGCGCTTGGAGCGCCCATTGCCTATGCCATTCGGGCGCGTGTCGTGCTGTTGCGTGATCTAGGCGCGGCGATTTCGCCAACCAATTCTTTCCAGCTGATCCAAGGTCTGGAAACCTTGCCATTGCGGTTTCGCGTACATCAGGATAATGCACGCCGCGTTGCCGAGCATCTGGTCAAGCATGACGCCATTGAGGCGGTTATTTACCCAAGCCTGTTTGGCGGTGCGCAAAAGGCAAAGGCTGATAAATATATGACCCGTGGCTATGGGCCAATTGTCGGCATTGAATTGAAAGGTGGCGAAGCGGCTGGCCGGAAATTCATTGATAGTCTGAAAATGATTTATCATGTTGCCAATATTGGCGATGCCCGCAGTTTGGCAATTCACCCAGCGTCAACAACGCATTCCCAATTATCTGCCGAAGACCAGCTAAAGACCGGCGTGACCCCGGGCTATGTTCGACTTGCTGTTGGTATTGAACATTTTGACGATATCATTGCCGATATCGAACAGGCATTGGCCGCAGCAAATGCCTGACCATTGATGGTTCCCTGCCAGAATATGGGCTGCGACGATGGTTGCAGCCCTCATTTTCACTAAATGATTAGGCTGGTAAAAAAGCCTGAATTTCATCTTCAATGATGCTGGCGATCATATCGCAATCATCAATGGTAAAGGTAAGCGGCACCCGCATATCGAGGGTTTTTTCCAGAACACGCAAGGTTGTTGGCAGAACCGGAATATCGTCAATATAACGCCAGCTGTCATAGCGGCTGGTAAAGGCCTTTGGTTCTTCATCACCAAACCATTTCAGTTCAACCCGGCGTTTTGCGCAGGCCGCAACAAATTGCGGAACAGCCTTGGTGGCAAGCCCCTCAGCCCGAAACTGGATTGACGAGCCAACATAGAACTCTTCTTGTTTGCGCGCTGGAATAACTACCCCTACCATGGATGAAAAAGCTGCATGAAGCCGGTCATAAAGCTGATTCCAGCGTTCCAGATTGCCTTCAAGAACTGGCAATTGCGACCGTAAAATCGCAGCGCGCATATGATCCATCCGGCCTGAATAATTTGGCGCATGAAGCCGCACTTTTTGAAACACATCTTCAGCCGGAATGGCGCCATGCCGTCCATAAAGCATGTATGAGCCGGAGGAGACCACAGCGCGCGCCGCAAGCTCGGCATCATTGGTAGTCAAAAACCCACCTTCGCCTGAATTCATATGTTTATAAGTCTGCGTCGAAAAGGCGGCCACCTTGCCGAAATTCCCCGACCGGACACCGCGCCATTTTGCCCCCATCGTATGGGCGCAATCCTCGATCAGGCAGAGATCATATTTGGCACAAACCGCCAGCAGCTTGTCCATGTTGGGAATATGACCCCGCATATAAGATAGCAGCAAATATTTTGCCCCACTTGCCGCCGCCTTGGCATCGAGATCGTCGCAATCAATATGATAGGATTCATCAATTTCAACCAGAACCGGAACACCGCCAACATTGTGAATGGCTCCTGGTACCGGCGCCAATGTATAGGCATTAGCAAGCACTTTATCGCCAGGCTTAACGCCGCAAACGCGCAACCCCAATTGGATGGCATAGCCGCCTGATGTACAGGCGATGCAATAATCCGCCCCCTGCCATTTTGCATATTCCATTTCCAAAGCGGCGGCTTCGCCAGCTTCATCAGGCAATAGATTATAGCGATGAAGCCTTCCTGTTTTCATGATTTCAACAGCCCGCGCGATGCCTGCCTCGGGAATCGCTTCTTGCTGTGTGAATGGTTTGCTGAAAACCGGCTTTGTCATTGCTTGATACCTCCGCCTAGGGGCGCTCACTTGCTAATCTATTGATTGGTTGGCAGCGCCTAACCGGCCAGTTTCGGAAAATAATCCTCAAGACCACCTTCACGATAAACATCAGCCGTACAGCAATGCAACCCGCCACCAAAGGCATAAGCGTCACGCAATTCGACCTCGATAACATTCATGCCAAGCTTGTCCATCTGTTCGGCTTGATAGACTTCTGACTTTTCAACACAAACCGTCTTTGGATCAAGAACCAGAACATTCATGCTAAGCCAAACCGACGAATAACAAAGGGCTGGCGGCGCGTTATGCGCTGGCTGAGCTGCATCAACAATTTCCCAGCCATTGTCATTGAACATACGGCGCTGTTCTTCGGGCAGGCGGCGTTGCGGGTTATTCAGAATCAAACCCGGGCGAAGCGGGGTGAATGTTGCGTCAATATGGATCGGATAAGGATCGCCGGGGAAATTGACCGCATGAACACGGTGATCTGGAAAATGCCGCCGGATCCATTCAATGCCTTTCAGATTGGTGGTAAATCCATGCTGAACGACAAGGTCTTTGCCAAAACGCAAAACATCGGCCGCATCAAATAATGGTTCTTCTTCGGTCGTTACAAAGAATTTTTCAGCCGCCCATTGTAACCGCTTTTCAACACCAATTTTTTCCGACAAATAATCGGGATGATAATCAGCATCGGTCAAACGTGGTTTTGGTGCGGCCTCATGGCGGAAATTTGGATCTTCATTCCAATATTTCTGCATCAAGGGACGATAACAAAGATATTCAAACCAGCGACAACGATAAGACATGGTCGCTTCGAGAATTTCACTACCAACGGTCAATAAAACATCGCGCGGCGGCATACAGCCAAACTGGCTTTCAGTCTGGAAATCAGGTGTGATGGCAGGAAGCGAAAAATCAATCGGCGTTGGGCGATCAACCTTAATACCGCGTGATGCCAGCATGGTGGCAAAATTATCGAGCAATTCATTGGCACGATCAATGCTGTCTTGCGGGCGGCGACCCCATTGCCCACGCATGTCACTATCTTCGGGAACCTTCGCGTCCAAAGCTGGCTCTTCAGGCGGGATATGACAATCATCGGCGCGCCCGACAATCACATGTTTTAAAGGATCCCATTCATTCCAGCTATTCACGATTGTTGACATATCTTTCTCCCACACAGCGCATTGCAGCGGTGCAATTTCACAAAATCATCAGCGTTGATACAACAATTTTGCGCTGTCCAAAACAATATATTATCGAGGTCAATCAGCGGCACTATATCCGGCCAGTGATCACCGTAAAATGCGCAATCGAAAAAAACACTTGCCTCTTTTGTGATCACGCGTAATACAATTTTGGAACAGGCATGAGCGATGGCGTCGCTCCAACCGTATGCGCTTTCACGGTTGCGCCTTTTTTGAAAAAGTCCTGAACGCCGGGACCTTCTTTTGAACTAGTCAATGGAGGGTCTAAATGACTTTGCGACCAGACACATACCGCTTGCGTAACGGTGAAAAAGCAACAGCCCAATTTTCTACAATTGAATATGAAACACGGCTCGCCGGTTTGCGTGCCATTATGGCCACTGCTGGTGTGAAAACCGCGATTTTTACCTCGATGCATTCAATCGCCTATTATTCGGGGTTTCTTTACTGCGCCTTTGGCCGCCCCTATGGGTTGGTTGTAACCGCCACTGACAATGTCACCGTTTCCGCAGGTATCGACGCTGGCCAGCCTTGGCGGCGATCCTTTGGTGACAATATCACCTATACCGACTGGCAACGCGATAATTTCTGGCGCGCCATTCGATCGGTTGCTGGCGAAAACAGCGCGATTGGCTATGAAGGCGATCATCTGACCCTTGACCAGCATAACAAGCTTGTGGCGTTTCTATCACCATCACACCAGACCGACTTATCAACGGCAATTATGCAGCAGCGTATGCATAAATCTCCGGCCGAGCTGGCCTTGATCCGCGAAGGGGCGCGCATTGCCGATATTGGCGGCTATGCGATTCGTGATGCGGTCAAGCTTGGGCAGCGCGAAATTGATATTGCCATGGCCGGACGTGACGCGATGGAGCTTGCCATTGCCGAGGCCTTTCCCGATGCCGAATATCGCGATAGCTGGGTTTGGTTTCAATCTGGGCTCAACACCGATGGCGCGCATAATCCGGTCACGAGCCGGAAATTGCAAAAAGGCGATATTCTGTCGCTCAACAGCTTTCCAATGATTTCGGGCTATTATACCGCGCTGGAACGAACGATGTTTGCAGGTTCAGTTGACCCGACAAGCCTTGGCATCTGGCAAGCGAATATTGCCGCCCATGAATATGGCATCAGCCTGCTAAAACCCGGCATGCGTTGCAGCGATGTAACGCATAAGATCAACGCCTTTTTGGAAAACCGTGATCTGCTTCAATATCGCAGTTTCGGCTATGGTCATTCCTTTGGCATTCTGTCGCATTATTATGGCCGCGAAGCGGGGCTTGAGCTGCGTGAGGATGTCGATACGGTTCTTGAACCGGGAATGGTTGTATCGATGGAACCGATGCTAACCATTCCGCATGGGCAAGCTGGAGCTGGCGGCTATCGCGAGCATGATATTTTGATCATCAATAATGATGGTAATGACAATATTACCGGCTATCCCTTTGGGCCAGATTTCAATATTGTTGGCTAGATATTCCTGATCCAGTTTGTTAAAATTCACACTGAACCTGCCCGCCGCAGGTTTGGTGCCTTTGACGTGATATTCAGGATTGTGCCGGTCATCCCGCTTTGTCCTTGCTTGCTAAAGGACCTAACCACAAGGGGTGGTTTATCCGTTTATTTGTTGAAGTCACCATTTAGTCGGCCTATATCTTAGCGTGTCAATATGCACCACCACCGATTATCACCACCTATCATCACCAGGGAAATATGATGGAAATAGCTGACGAGATTACGATCCCTGCTCCTCGTGTCGAGGTTTATGCGGCGTTGAATGATATCGCAATCCTCAAAGCCTGTATTCCGGGATGCGAATCACTTGAGCGCGAATCCGATACCAAGCTTGTTGCCAAGGTCACTTTGAAAATCGGGCCTGTAAAAGCCAAATTCAACGGCACAGTCATGCTTGACCAATCCAAGGTACCTGATGGCTTTAGCTTATCGGGCGAAGGCGAAGGTGGCCTTGCCGGATTTGCCAAGGGCGGCGCTGATGTAACCTTGACCGAAGATGGCGAGACCACCATTCTTCATTACAGCGCAAAAGCGGAAACCGGCGGCAAAATCGCCCAGCTTGGCGGCCGCCTGATTACCAGCACGGCCAAAAAACTGTCTAAGGCGTTTTTTGAAAAATTTGAAAAAATTATGACTGGTGAGTTTGAGGTCGAACAAACAAGCTAGCGCATCCATTGGACTATTTTTCTGCACGTTAGCGAGTGCCAGCCGCGCCAAGCTGCCCACCATCAGCATAGATGGCAAAGCTTAGTAAGCTAAAGGACCGTTTTCATCGCATCCAGATTGGCTATAACGTCAGCCTATTAGAAACTTTTGATGCATTGGTTGGCAGCAAAGGCCAACTTATAAAAGCGGGACATCACTGGCGCAGATCTAACTCGACGCATTGTCGATACTGGGATCGGCAATGTGCTCGCACAATCACCAGTTAACAGTCCAGCAAGCGCCTGACCAAAAACCGTTCCGGTTGTAATGCCACGGCCATTGTAGCCAATTGGTGTGAAGAGGTTATCCGCAAGCTTGTATATATAAGGCAAGTGATCTGGCGTCATCGCAATCTGGCCATTCCATGCCTCGTCAAACACAACAGGCCCAAGATCAGGAAAAATGCGATCAAGCTGTTTTTGTGCCCATCGGTATGAGACTCCACCATGATGCGAACCCATCAAATGTCCCATCGAGCCTATAATCAACCGGTCCGTATGGTCGCGTCGAAGGCTTAACATTATTTTTCCGGTATCCCATAGCCCCTGCCGATATGGCAAAATATGTTTAATCCGATCACTCATCTGGCTTGTGGCAAGTTGAAAATAATGAATCATAGTAAAACTATGTTTTAACCCGGGCCATAATTCATCAGTATAGGCATTGGTTCCTAGAATAACATGGCGTGCCATCAGTGCACCCTTGTTTGTAACCACCTGCCATAGACCAGCCTCATGCTTTAATTCTTTCACGGTAGTACCCAAACTTATCAAAGCACCAGCCGCAAGCGCCGCCCGGGCAAGACCACGGCAATAGGCCATGGGATTAATAGTTCCAGCACGGTGATCAATAAGAGCTCCAGAAAAAGCCGTACTGCCAATATGTGATGCTGCCTCATCACGCGATAACAAATCAACCGGCTCACCAAGCCTATCCCATGTTGCCTTGCGCGCAATCAAATCATCAAGCCCGGCTGGCCCATCCGCAGCATGAATCGTTCCAGTTCGGGTAGGGTTGCATTGAATCTGGTACTTTTCAATCAGGGAAAATACATACTCTGGCGCTCTACTAAACCGATTTATGAACCGGCTGCCATAATCTTCGCCCAGTATTTTGAGAACATCCTGTGGCGGTAGCCAAGCCGCAGCGTTCACCAGACCAACATTGCGTCCTGACCCGCCAAACCCAATATGATTAGCTTCGATAACATGACATGAAAGGCCTTTTTCGGCACAATGCAAAGCGGTTGAAAGGCCGGTAAACCCACCACCAACAATAGCGACATCAACCTTCCCCCCGACGGCATTATTTTGATTTGGCTCAGTTTCAGCTGCGGTAATATCCCAGATTGAAACTGGATCACTTTTCCTCAACTGCCGTATCTCCCCGATGATTATGTGCTGCCTAAAGCACCTCAATTGCCCGCTGGCTAATGGATTTGCAATCGCTTTTACACCCGTCGCACGCGCCAATCATATGTTCAAGCATGGCTTGCCCCTAAAGATTTTACCATCGCTATTT
>JAOEVD010000080.1 GCA_028383305.1 Candidatus Puniceispirillum sp. | reverse complement strand
GTGTCTGCATGACGATTGGTGTGCAACAAAATGAGATTTCTATTCTACTCCTGGATTTGTATTTTTGCGCTCAGCCTTGGTGGATGTACCACTCCTGAAAAGTTGGCGGAAGACCTTGCAAGCATGAGTGATGTTGAAGTTTGTGAACATTTTTCATTCCACCATTCCATGCATATCTTGAAACCTAACAAACCAAAAGAGTTGACTAAGTTTGGCCTTAAAATTCGTTCTGAATTAAATAAGCGAAACCTCATCAGGGAGGCAAGTTGGCCGCTAATTATGAGAAAGCAGGTTACGCTTGGGATGACTAAATTAGAAACAATTTGCTCGTGGGGAATGCCAAACACCACACCTGGGACGTGGGCAATCAGCACTTCAGATACCCATACATACCGCAACAACCCCACACTAAAGTTCAAAGGGGACTCTTTGATATGCCTGGACAAAAAATGCAGAGAATAGTAAGAAAATCAGTATAAAGTGTTAACAGGATTATTCGCAAGATTCTATCTTTGATAGTTCACACGAAATGGGATTTTTATCAATGAGTAAATTGTTCGCAACAACTCTATGTTTATCACTTACTTTTCTATCCGCATGCAGTAGCGCACAAAAAACCTCTGAGGTCTCATCAGTGTTAACTAAGCCTGAGAGCGTTCAAGCATGTTTAGACTACAACAAGAAATTTGCGGCTTATGACAAAAAACAAAAAGAGTTGTCCGCAGAATATGAAGCTAAAATAGCTGAATTTAAAAAATTGATGGATGAATTTAAAAAGAATGGTGGAATAATGCCGATACGTCCAAGTTTGGTTGCCGCTGCTCCACCTCAGATACCTATTAACGCAACTTGTTATTAATTAAATCTAGTGTTTCTATATGCTTAAATTTTTTCCACCCATTTACTGAGAACACCCAATGGATACCCATTGCCATATCCATGACCCACACCAGAGGTCTTCCATCCTCCAATAGCATCAACAATATCACTGGGACACTCAACTGCTCTTAACCGGTCACGAAGACTATGTCTGAAGCTATGGATGACGCAGTTGTCAGGTACATATTGGTGCAACCATTTATTCAATCCACCACTTGCTGAGTTAGCTTTGCAGCCTGTCTTATCGCAGTATCTGGGAAAGGCAAATATACTATCATTACTGGCCTCTATAAGCCTCTTAGAAGCCCATAGAGCCTCTTTGGTCAGAGGAATGAGTCTTTGACTGCCTTTAGTTTTTAGAGTCCTCCACGGATGAGGTTTGAGGTTTACATAAGGAATAGGTTCATTAACCTTTATATCCTCTTTCAATAGACCCGCAGCTTCACCAAGCCTCATCCCAGTGTCACTGATAAGAGCAATCAACCAGCGCATTTCATCGTCATTATCTCTACACAGAGATTGCACCTTCTTGATGTCTTGAATGGATATTGGTTGTCTTGATTGGGCATTATCATCATTAGGGAAATACGTCTTTGCAAAGGCATTAGAGCAATCAAATCCCTCCTCTGCTATCGCTAAGTTTACTATGGCTCTGATAGACGAGAAGACACGCTTGACTGTCTTGATGCCCATGCCTTTATCAATGCACCAATCACGGAACTGAGCAGCTTCATTGGATGAGTATGAGGATATGGGTCTATCACCCAAAAGCTTGGTGACATATTGGGTATTACGATTAGCTGTTCTTATGAACACCTTATCTTTACCCACACCTTTTAGCCGAAGGTACAACTCACAGGCTTCAGACATGAGTAAAGTATCATTTTCATGGGTATCACCTGATTTGACAACCTGAATGGCTGGTATATCCATATTCTGCAGCCTTAGACCAAGCCAGTAATCCTCAAGGCGTTGGTTTATTGATTTGCTAGCACGAACAGCAGCAGAAGCTGATTTGGTTTTAAGGCTGAAGCACAGCCTCTTAACATCATAGTGGGAAGTTAAGTCATAAGGCACACGCCTCACATAATAGTAAACACCATCACGATAAAGCACGTGATTCGCTTCACATTTGTTTCTCATTTTGTTGCACACCAATCGTCATGCAGACAC
>JAOEVD010000079.1 GCA_028383305.1 Candidatus Puniceispirillum sp. | reverse complement strand
CGAAGGCTGACCGAAATATTCGGCGAGATGCGAGGCAATAGAAAATCAACACAGATATGAAGCTTGCGGTCATGATCGGACAGGCTCATATGGCCTGGTGAATGGCCGGTATCAAAACGTGGTGTCCAGATGCCTGATTTGCTGTGAAAACGGTGATCGGTGTCAATGATTATGACATCGGGAAGATCGTCCGATAATTTACGGAAATAATTGCCCTGTGATCGGATGCGATCTACAATGTCTCCATCTAGCCCGAAACGGGCATAGGTGTCACCCATGATCGTGCCAAATGCGGCATCAGATTGGGCAAGGCTCCAGCTTGCCTGCGCATGTTCAACCGCGCCCATATAGATTGGTGCGCCAGTGATCGCTGCCAGCGTGCCAGCATAGCCAACATGGTCAGCATGATAATGCGATACGACAATGCCAATTACCGGCTTGCCAGCCAAAGGCCCTGCCAGCATCACCTGCCACTGATCGGCAATGGCCTGACTTTGAATGCCGCAATCAAGAAGCAGCCAACCATCTTTCGTATCAAAGGCATAGAGATTGATATGGTTTAACCGAAAGGGAAGGGTGAAGCGCATCCAGTAAAGATCATCAGCAAGCGCCACCAATTCACCAGCTTTTGGCGGGTCTATGGCAAGAGGGGTCATTGACGGGTTTGGCATATTTGGCATGTGCGTTACTCTTGTGCGGCCAGAATGGCGCAAAAATGATGAAACAAGGGTTGGATAATTACCGGGTAGGGATCAAAGACAGACCTCCATGCAATGGGCTATATTATATAGATGATGAATAGCCTTCTACCGGTTTGAACTTAGCTACCAGCAAAATCATGCTGGCGCCAGGCTTCATAAATCACGATCGAAACGGCATTGGCAAGATTTAGCGACCGATTATTTGCCACCATCGGTAGACGTAATTTGTGATCTGGCGCGATGCGGGCATGAATATCGGCTGGCAGCCCGGAGGTTTCTGAGCCAAATAGAAAAGCGTCACCCGGGGTAAAGGTGCGGTCATATATGGTGCCTTGGCCTTTTGTGGTAATCGCAAAAAGCCGTGGCTGGTCGAGCCAGTCCAAACAGGCCGCCAGATCATCATGAATATGAACATCGCTTAGCGCGTGATAATCCAGCCCCGCACGGCGACATGATTTTTCATCAATCGTAAAGCCAAGCGGTTTGACCAGATGCAAACGATTACCGCTATTGGCCGACAGCCGGATAATATTGCCTGTGTTTGGAGGGATTTGCGGCGCAAATAAAATGATCTCAAACATCAATGACTATGCCTTGGATTATTGAGGTGGCCAGACCGCCGCAGTAAAACCGCTATGGTAAAACATTAACAGCGGCGGGCCGCCTTTTTCAAAGCAACCTTTTAAAAGCATAAGTGATTGCCTACCTTTTGCCAGCCCTGATAGCGGGTTGTACTGATTGAAAGTGATACAGATCAAGGCGATCACCATTCAACCAAAAACAGCCAGCCATAGGAAACGATCACAGCTGGCACGGCGGAATAAAGGGTTGCCACCACCGCTACTTTAGGCGCAATCGCAATGGCTGGAAACAGCGCATCACCATCATTGCTAAGCGCGTTTCCAATCTGCGCCGACAGCGGCAGAATACCAGCAAGATACATTGTCGTGACCAAAACCTGCGGCCCGCATCCGGGTAAAAAGCCAATCAAAATGGCGATCATCGGGGTGAAAAGCGTAAAGCCGCTAAAGACCTGTTTCAGGTCAATCGCAAAGAAATAAACCGATAAATCAAACACCAGATAGGCGCCAATTACCCAGACAGTCACAAAGTTAGTGTCGGCAACAGTGCGCCGGAGGATCGTTCCGCTTGCCGAAAAGGCGGTATCGCCACGAATGCCAAATCGTGGTGCCAACCGCATGGTAACGGCCAAAACGCCGCCAAGCACGCCAAGAAGGCTTGCAGGTTTGTCGAGATAATCGCTTGCAAACATTGCATCAACATCGACTTGAAAGGCGACAAGACCGGCAAGAACCAGCCCGGGAAGCATGATGATTAACCAGATCCGGTCTAGCCATGGTGTACTGGCATCCT
>JAOEVD010000008.1 GCA_028383305.1 Candidatus Puniceispirillum sp. | reverse complement strand
CTAAATATAGCATGTGCAAAATTAATATAGCATCGGAACTGTCTCCACTTGGGCAGTATAACAAAGACAAAACCCCAGCCATAAACCCGTCACGATATCAGCGTAGCGTCGAAACTGAACCTAACCCATTCCTCTTCAAACTCCTCCAGCCTTTGCGTTGTTCAATATATGTGACATGGTAACTTTTGAGGAGGTTCGCTAATGAAGCCAATAAGCTTAAAAAACTTTGCCAAGATGGCAGTTAAGGCAGGCGATATAATTTACAGTGTCAACGATGCCAGTCATAGCGTCTATTTAGTACATAGTGGCTCAGTTCAGATAGAAAGCAAACAGGGAATGCTCCTCGGCGTTTTAAACGAAGGTGAATTATTTGGCGAAGTTGGCCTCATCACCTCAGAACCAAGAACCGTGACTGTGAGAGCAAAGACTAACGCGATGCTCATCAAGCTGGATGAGCCGGTATTTCGGGCAAAAATGGCTCAAGCTGACCCAATATGCAATGCAATCATTCGAGGACTTGCTTTGAGGATTAGTGACGCAAATGCACTTGCAGAAAAATATTGGAGGGAATTGAATATTTATAAGTCTATCGACAATAGCTAGCCAATTTTAGTCAACCAAAAGTCTCTATGCACAAATCATAACTTCTGTCTCGTCTGTCTCGTTGACTTTCCCCTGCCTTTTGAACAACCTGTCAATGGTTCGTTCAGGAGGATTCGGTGTCCCATTTAACAAAAGAACAAATCGACTTGTACAATCGTGACGGCTTCATTGCTCCGATTGATATCTATTCACGGGAAGAGGCTGCAGCAATTAGACAAGAACTTGAAGGTTTGGAAGCATCGTATCCAGAAGCAGTAACCGGTCGCAACCGCAACAATGTTCATTATGTAACTTCACTTTTTGACAAAATCGTTCACAATCCCGACATCCTTGATGCTGTCGAAACCCTTATCGGTAAAGATTTTTTAGTTGGCGGAACTACATTGTTCATCAAAGAACCAGAGCAGCGAGGGTTCATAAGCTGGCATCAGGATGCACGTTACATAGGATTGGAACCAGAAAATTGGGTAACTGCTTGGCTGGCATTGTCCGATGTCACAACCGAAAACGGTTGTATGTATATGTGGCCTGGCAGTCATTTAGAAGGCGCCCGCGAACACTTGGATACTTTTGACGAGGAGAATCTTCTTACTCGCGGACAAACTGTTCAAAATGTTCCAAAAAACGATACAATTCCAGTTGCACTCAAAGCAGGTCAATTATCCCTACACCACCCGTGGGTTGTCCACGGCTCTGGCCATAATAGCTCCAAAAACCGTCGAATTGGCTTCGCTATTCAGTCATACATCGGGACAAACGTAGATTCTGTGTACGGAAAAATATTTGTCCAACAAGCACGAGGCTCAGACACTTATAGATACCATCAGCATACCCCCCGGCCATCGTCCATTATGGCCGAGCAAGATGTCGAATTTCGCGACAAAGCAAATGAGGCGCTGAAAGCAATATTTTATCGTGGCGCCAAGAAAATAGGGAAATATTAGGTTTCTTGAATTGCCCTACCGACTGCTAAACTGAAACTAACCCTCTCCTCCCAAACTCGGCTAGCCTTTGCGCTGGTCTTGTTTTTTCAGAAATTCAGACCACTTAAGAAGCGGGTCGAGCGGCACCAGCTGTCAAATCAGGACACCAAACCGCCCTACTCCCTTACAAAACTTGGGTCAGCTTGGTTTTGTTGTTGAGTTAAACATCTCATAACCATTTTGAGCCTATAAACACAGGCTCAGAATTCAGTCCTTATACCAAACAACTAATATTCGAGGTAAGTAAGATGCAACATCGCGTTCCAAGTGATTTTTCTGACAGGTTTGCATTAGCTGTAACAATGTTTTTTAGGTGGTTCGCTGACACCTTCTTCGCAAAACGCTACGGCCACAGAGCGGTTGTGTTAGAGACTGTTGCTGGAGTTCCTGGGATGGTTGCTGGGATGTGGTGTCATCTAAGCTCTCTGAGGAGAATGAAACAAGATGACAGGGGCTGGATAAAGGCCTTGCTCGATGAGGCAGAAAATGAGCGTATGCATTTGATGATTTTTATTGAAATTGCCAAACCGAACTCTTTGGAGAGGGCTATCGTTCTATTAGCCCAATTCTTTTTTTGGCATTTCTACTTCATGCTGTACGTATTTTTTCCAAAAGCAGCCCACCGTATGGTTGGTTATTTCGAAGAGCAGGCTGTAATTAGTTACACAGAATACCTAGAACAAATAGACTCAGGCAAAACTACTAACATTGATGCGCCAGATATTGCAAAAGACTATTATGGGCTGGCTAAGACAGCTAAACTCAGAGATGTCCTAATTGCTGTTAGGCAAGATGAACAAGGACACAGCGACACCAATCACGAAATGGCGGACGCTTTGGCAAAAGGGTAAGCCATTTTAACTGTTTAAAAATTTCTTATAGACGCAATCGAGAAATTCCAATGACACGCATCATTCTGATATCCATCTTTCTAAACCTGTTCAGCCAGATAGCTTGGGCGCACAAGTGCGTTTTAAATGGCAATACTGCGGCTGAAATTACTGCTTACAACTATTGTAAGAATGACCTTGCAACTGGCGCTGCTGGACACAAAGATCAAAAGTTACAAGAGCAGGTTGTTGCATTAGAAAGAGAAAATGAATTTCTTGAGCGGAGGCTTCTCATGCTCAGAGAACGTTTGCTTAACTTACTCAGGTTAACTGACTAGGACTTCATGCTTTGTTGTCTGGCACCACAGTCTTTGCCCCCATCGAAATACATGATGGCGCCCCATTGCTATAACAGTGGGGAAGTATTACCGATGTAGCCATAAAATGACTTCACCACGAGGATAAACCTCCCACATTGTGCTGCCCGCCAAATTCTATGGCTTGTTGGCGAACGTATTCATCCACTTAGGGTATTGAAAATATCGCGCCAATCAAAATACTCGACTTCACTCAATTTTTATAATTATCAGAACAGCCAAAACAATAGTTATTAAAACCCAATACCAAGTCTTGATAAGAGGTTGTTTGGCGTTGTTCAACAACTGTTTGGGTCTGATTTTAATCTGCCTAAATTTGCTAAACTCTCTGCTATGAATCCTTTTCATGGCAACACGCTTAGCTCTTATCGGAAGTGCGCTTAGTTTTTCACTGACTAATGCAAAGTCTTTATCGTTTTCATTCAAAAGCTTCAGAAGAACAGAGTCATATTCATCAGCCATTTGCTGATTGGAAAAATCAGTGTTTAAAACTAAAGTGGAAAACTCCTCTGAGCCTGTGTTGAGAATGTAACAATATTTAAATTGTTCTAAAAATATTCTTTTGATTGGAAATGACTCAATTTTTCCAATGACTTCTAGTGCTTTTTTGTAATCATTTGCAGTTATCGTAAAAAGAACCATTAATAATGGCTCCGCAATTTCCTTTGCCCTATCCCTACCAAACACCAATGAGGCTGAGACAGAAACAGCAGCGTTATTGGCCCATTGCTCTAATTGCTCTATTTGGGTGGACTTTGCGTTTTCGACCATCTTTAAAACACCTCCATAAATTATAGCAAGTTAACAAAAACAAAGAAGTGATAGCTGACTACGATACACTAAAATTTACGAATTCTTAAGCTACCTTAACCAAGGCATCCCTTTATGCACCCTGCCAGCTCAATATGTGCAGCGGTATACCTATGTCCCGCGTTATGAAAACTTTTACGCAAACGCATTTAGTAACAAGCCTCAAAATTACCGCAGCCCATACATAAACCGGTCATATTGCGCTGCCACTCTTGAAGCTGAATCTAACTCTTTCCTCCCTAAACTCGGCCAGCCTTTGCAATGGCCTTATTTTGTGGCAAAATTTTCAGACTAAACAAGGAGAGAAAGATGAAGTTTTTATTTTTAGGAAAATACTCCAATGCTGGCCTTGCTGGGTTTTTGAAAAATCCAAAAGATGACAGGCGTGCTGCAATTTCTGCCATAGTAAAAAAGTCGGGTGGTAATTTTATTGACCTGCAATTCCTGAGAGGAAAGTACGATATAGCGGTTGTTGCAGAGGTTTCGAGCTTCGAAGATGCAGCAGCTGTGAAAGTTTTGGTGGCTGCATCAGGGGCTTTAAACGAATTGGAGATGCTCGAATATATTGATATGAACGACATAGCCGGTCGAGCAAACAAAATAACCGGTGCATATCGCGCACCTGGTGCTTAAATGATGAACTAACGTTGTTAAAGTAAGGCCAGCCTTTGCGCTGGCTTTACTTTACAGCAGATTTTTTTGAGACAAATGCTGGCAGATACTTAATTGAACTCTGAAAAATCTAATTTTTATTGTGATGTGTTAGTGGTTGGCGGTGGCCTTGCCGCACTCTCTGCCGCAATCAGCGCGGCAGATAATGGAGCCACTGTCCTTCTAATCAACAAGGGTATTACCGGAAATTCTGGCTCTTCGGCCAAGGCTGCTGGGATTTTGGCTGCAGCTTTTGGCCACGGTGATTTAGAAACCCGCCCTGTGCCGGACACTCCCAACCAGCACGCCCATGACACACTTGAAGTTGGTTATCACATTGGTGACCCTGAACTTGTAAATTTTGTTACCAAACAGGCAACCTCTGCAGTCCGATGGTTGGAATGCCTAGGCGTTGAATTTAGCCGAGCAGAAGATAATGGCTACATTCAGTTGAACGCTCCGGGAAACTCCTGCCCAAGAGCCGTTTCAGCAATTGGAGGTGGTCACGCGATTGTGTCAGCTTTGCTCCGTCAAGCAAAAGCTCGAGGAGTGATATTTTTAAATAGGACAATTGTAAGAGACATCAAGCCAATCGAGGGGCATCAGTTTTTAGTGACGCTTCAAGGTCGCCAAACGATTACAATAGCTGCTGGCGCCGCTGTTCTAGCTGCGGGGGGTGCGACAGGTCTTTTCCCAACTGTAAGTGGTGACGAAGGTAATATCGGCACCAGCATAATGCTTGGCTATGATATCGGGGCAGCACTCAAAAATCTGGAATTTGTAGAATTTACGCTGATCTACCGCGTTAAGTCGAAAATACTTCGTATTGCAGGCATGGCTCCATTTCTATCAAGGGGCGGAAAGCTAATAAACAGCCTTGGCGAAGACCTCTTAGAGCTTCATTTCCCAAATAAGAAATCTGAACAAATCGGTCGCGCGGAAGTTCTGCGATTGGTTGAACAAGAAATTTTCAATAACAAAGGGCCAATTTACCTAGATTGCACTCATTTCTCGGACGTTGCGTGGAAGGAATTTGAGGGCAGTCAAGGCACCACAACCCTGGATAAGTTAACTGAAGCTGGCTGCGACTACCAAACCGAAATGATAGAGGTCATACCTGCAGCCCACTCTGTTTTGGCAGGCATTGTGATAGACACTAACGCCCAAACTTCAATACCCGGTGTTTTTGCTGCTGGAGAGAATGCAACTGGAATCCACGGAGCAGGTCGGCTGAGCGGCAATGGCCTGACAGCTTGTGTTGTTATGGGTCGAACTGCGGGATTAAACGCTATTGGTTATGCTGAGAATGCGCAGCGCCAGCGCCAGAGTTTTGCGGCTCAAAAAGCTCTCAGCTCCGAGCAGCTGAATAGGTCGTTGAACCTCATTGAAGGAGAAAGTCAGGCCTTAAATACCAATATTGAGATTAAAGCATTGATGGACAGAGTTAAAAATATTGTGGGCAATAATTTAGGCATTATAAGAAATGAGTTGAGCCTAACCGAAGGCCAAAAACAGCTCTCCAAATTGTGGCTTGAAATTAAAGACCTTGGCGAACAAAACAGAGACGTCTTCGAGTTAAAGCAAATGGCACGGTTGGCGAATCTTATGATAGAAGCAGCTTCCCGGCGCACTGAAAGCCGAGGCGTTCAGTTCCGGTCTGACTTCAACGCACTGGATGATGCTTGGGCAAAGACTCAAACCCTAATTAAGGATTGAATTTACACACCCTAATCACCTCGGTGGTGGTCTGAAAAGGCCTCTGTCTAAGTGCTATCTTTTGCTGGTAGCTATTCCATCTTGCATGCCAGTAAGAATGCCTTCGAAAGCCCGCCATCTAATATTATGGTGGGGCGCTCCATTGTTATAATAGTTACATAGTTTTTTTATTAGGTTTGCACTGGAGCAACTTAGAGTAACGGCTCATTCCCCATTGCAAACGATGTGTATTATGGTTTTATGTAGGTGAACCCTTGTTGCTGAAGGTGACTAAGCTCCGCGACGCCGCTGGGAACAATATCTTCCTCAAAAACGTCATACAGGTTCTTTCCAGGATTTAGTTTTTTACCTTTCAGCGTGTTAGCGCAAACACTGAATGCGACATTTTGCGATTTTCGGTTGGCGATATTGCTTTGAAGTTTAACATTTGACTTTGCGCTTTGAAGCAAGCCTATGCCGTTTCCATGAATAACCACTTTTATCTCCATATTTGTGGCTCCAACAGCATTGATGTGATTCTGAATATTACGCATTGCACCAAGATATTTCTTATCCCCATCACCACCAGGATAGTTAATATGGTATGCAACTTTTTGTTTGCCATACCGTTCACTTGCTTCGGCACTAATTCCAGCTAAGCCAATGCTAAAGAAGGCAATTAACGCAAGAAATAATTTTTAAGCATTTATTCCTCCATGATATATGTGATTTTTACTATATTTTATCCTACATCATGAATATTCACCGGACAAAGGATTTTTTAACATCAAAATTATTTTCTTAACTAAAAAACAAATAGCAGAATGATTTTTTACATAGCGTTAGTTGTTTGATAAGAAAGTCCCATAAATGATGACAGCCTTTGCGCTGGAGTTTTTGTATGGCAACGTATTGCAAGTTGTTGGTTGGGATACAAATAAAAAAAATATTTTGGGAGGATTAAATGGACGGCGTGATGGACCTCAGCTCTGAAACTTTTAACGAATTGGAAAACATTCCAACGGCGGCCGGCAGAGGCTGGTTAGCGTCGAACTTGAAAAGAGATGACTGGACAGTGAAACTCTCGGACGGCGCATTCAAAGAGATTGCGACAATGGCAGATGAAATGCGTTCAAAGCCATTGCCAACACTCCTCAGGAACCCTCAACAGTTCGAAATACCGTGCTTGAGTGCTGCCTACAGGAAAGCAAAACATATCTGTGACAATGGTCTTGGGTTTGCAGTTGTCGACAAGTTCCCCCTAGACAAGTTTGATATAGACCAAATGGTTGACATTTATTGGACACTTGGCCAGTTGATAGGACAAAACGTTGCCCAGAAATGGGATGGCACCATGATTTATGACGTTACCGATACTGGTAAAAAGTTCGGTTATGGCGTGCGAGGCTCCGCAACAAACGTTGAGTTAGTTTTTCATACAGACAACGCGTTTGGCGTCACTGTTCCTGATTATGTTGGCCTGTTGTGCAAATATCCAGCAAAGGAGGGGGGCCTCAGCCGTTTTTGTAGCCTGTACACTGTTCACGAGCGGATGGAGGCTAAATTCCCAAAAGAACTAAAACGACTTTACCAGCCGGTTCACTTTGACCGTCAGGCAGAGCACAAACCTGGCGCTGAAAAAACATCTTTTGCACCAATGTTTACATGGCAGGACGGTAAATTGCGCTGCCGTGCAAACAGTTCTCTGGTAAGAAAAGGCTACCAGGTAGGCGGATTTGAAATGGACTCCCTGCTGAAAAATGCACTCGATTCTATTGATGAGGTCACAGCTTCAAGTGACCTCTGGATTGAAGCTCCCCTGTCACGAGGAGATGTGCAATATCTCAATAACCATGAGCTGGGGCATTTTCGTACTGATTTTATTGACCATGACGAACCATCTAAAAAGCGTCATCTATTCAGGCTTTGGCACCGAGTGAGTGGTGGGCTACATTATGACGGTTAATGTCTGGCCTAACTAATTGGTTTGTTATCATCACCTCTGAGGCGGCAAGTGGCGCCTTTAATAGCCAAACTAACATCAGATAATTAGTTTTGAAAAACTGACTGCACAGCGGCGAAAATGATACTATGACGCTGTGCCACCTCTTTGTGCGTTTCTCCATAACCACCTCCAATCGTGGTGGCGATTGGAACCTGCTGGTTCTTGAAATGAGACAAGACAACTTTATCTCTTTGATAAATACCGACTGAAGTCATTTTTAAAAGGCCAAGCTTATCATTGTTGTGAACGTCGACTGCAGCATCATAAAGTACCAAATCAGGCGCAAAATTAATGCGGTCCATTTCGATGAGGCATTGAGCGAGCACGGACAGATATTCCTCATCGTCAGAGCCTCTTAAGATTGGAAAGTCTAACTTACTCTTGGCTTTCTTCGGGGGGTAGTTCTCAGCGCAATGGATTGAGCAGGTGAAAATGTCCCTGTCATTTGAGAGTATACTTGCAGTTCCATCTCCCTGGTGTACATCACAATCCAAAATTAAAATTCTTTTTGCCAATTTCATAGCAATCAATGCACGGGCTGCATAAGCAAGGTCATTAAATACGCAAAAACCCGCACCAAAATCCCAATGGGCATGGTGTGTTCCCCCAGCAGCATGACAGGCTATCCCGGTTTGAAGTGCTAGTTGTGCAGCCAGCAAAGTGCCATTTGGCGCCAAAAAAGAACGCTGGACGAGTGTTTTACTCCATGGCAAACCTAATTTTGTTTGCTCCTGTTTTGACAGGTTACCTGTTTCAATGGCTTGAATATAAAGTGGGTCATGTGCAATGGATAGATACTTTGCGGTGGCTGGCTTCGGCACATATTTCAAATAATTTTCTATTATCCCTGTAGTCTCCAGCTCTTTAATCAGTGCGCTATACTTTGTCCCGGGAAAGCGATGGTTCTCAGGCAGCGGTATGTCATATGATGGATGGTAGATAATTGGATATCTAATATTTCTCATTTATCAGAACAGTCCCAACGCTTCAATTCGACCATTTGCCTGGTCTTTTATTACTTGACTGGCCTGCGGCCTTTATTAGGGGATGACCCAATCCTAGAAAGGTAAATGCGCAAGTATGACAGGAAAGAAAGCGAGAGCTTTTTGAAGCAACCCACCCAAACTGACGCCCAACCGCGACAAGATGAATATAACCGACAAAATTGCAACCGCTGTGATAAATGTAATCAAGAAACCACCTGAACGTGGGCCAACAACGTCGTCCTTGGCTTCATTGCTTTTTGGGCTGGCATTGAAGCGTCGAGACAAAAGATAAAGAGCAAGAAAAACTGCAGTGGCAATTAGTATTAGCCTAACCATTTAATACCTTTGTTTCACAGAGCTGGGTTCGTGATATTTTATTAACTTTTATTGATTGTTTAGCAACATCGCATAGCAAAAATCACTTTTTAAGGCATGTAACCGACTGGATTTTCATAACGCACTAAAAATAGCTGAAGGGGCGCCATCGCTATAAAGGAGGCAGCAGATTCTCCAGTCTTTGCGCTGGGCTTATTTTGTGTCAAGGTTAAAGGAAGCTTTTGGCTCAAAAATTATATAGTAAATGAATTTGGATTAGCGCTGATGGTAAAGACGGACCTAAAACATCACTTCACAAAAATCTCTGGACAGGAATGGCACTGGGTAGAACAGGGCGCCGGAACTCCAATTGTGTTGCTCCATGGAATTCCAGAAAGTTGGCAGTGCTGGAAACACCAAATCCCAAGTTTGGCAAGGCAATTTCGCGTAATCGCACCAGACCTTAAAGGTTATGGGAAATCTGGAAAGAAGGATGGTGACTACTCCATGACCCACGTCGCAGGAGAAGTGCTTTCTTTATTAGATGAGATTGGCGTGGATAATTTCCACCTAGCGGGACACGACTGGGGTGTAGCCATATCAGATAATATCATTAGCCAAGCATCGCACCGGGTTAAACGTTACATCAGATGTTGCTTGTCGCTCCACACGTATGACCCACGGAACTCTTTACACC
Organism: Candidatus Puniceispirillum sp.; assembly: GCA_028383305.1. Taxonomy (GTDB): domain Bacteria; phylum Pseudomonadota; class Alphaproteobacteria; order Puniceispirillales; family Puniceispirillaceae; genus UBA3439. The sequence continues at coordinate 82,800 of JAOEVD010000008.1, read as the reverse complement.
ACCAGTGGAATGCTGAAAACCACCAGGAGGCCGCAAAGTTAATGAATCGTGCGGAGGCTTATGTGAGAGTTTGGTTTGAAAGCTCATGTAAGCCAGAACTTTTTCCTCAAGAGCAAGAAATAGATGAGATTATTGAAGAATTTTCCGAACCTGGAACTGGCGATGCTGTGTCTCGGTATTTTCGGGATATTCGTAAAAGTAAGCCAATAGATTTATCCAAATTTACAATGCCTATTCTTTACATTCATGGTGAACACGACCCCCGGCAACCAATAGAATACTGTCACGGCATGGAGGAACATTTACCTGGGCTTCAGGCAATATTAGTAATTGATTCCGGGCATTTCGTCACAAGAGAAAGACCAAGAGATGTGACGAATGCCATGGTCTGGTTTCTAAATTCTATGCTGGCTTCTGGACTGCCAATTTTTGAAAGGTCAAGGCATTACGGTTTGCCAACTCGCCCAGTCAAAGAGCCAGAAACAAGTTTTGGCGTAAATGCTGTTACAACGAAAACATAAGATAATGTATACGCGGAGATAAATGTCAGGATGCCATTGCTATAGCAGTGGGGGTGTCACTTACCGCTAGCCTTTGCGCTGGTCTTGTTTTGTGGCACGGTATCAATGTCCCTTTGGTGGGCTCAAAATCCACCTCATCACCGAGCTGCTTTGTTCGCAAGAAGCGCCATAGCGAAGTGACTGAAAATGCGGCTAGCTCCAAAAATCAGGCAGATTAGAAAAATGGCATACTTCTACGCAGAATTGATTAAAAAGCGAGAACAACTGATACCAATAATCCTAGACAGCGGGGTATCAACCGAGCTTGAGCGCAGAGGAGCCAAAATGCGCAACGGGCAATGGTCGGGGTGCGTCGCTATTGATGATTATGAGAAACTAGTTGAGACCCACATTGCCTATATTGAGGCTGGAGCTGACATCATCACTGTGAATAGCTATGCAAGTTCTCGCCTTATGCTCGGACCAGCAGGACTTGGTAATGAAGTTCAACAGATTAATCGGTTAAATATTTCCGCTGCAATTGAAGCAAGGCAGAAAACCAGAGCGAATGTGTCTGTTGCCGGCTCCATATCTCACGTGCTTCCATTTACTGATGGGGTTGAGGGCGCGAAGCAACAACCTGATATTTCACCCGGAGAGCTATCAGATTGTTACAGCGAGATGATATCAATTTTTGAGAACGAAGGGGTTGACCTAATTCTGCTTGAGATGATGTCAATTCCAGCGCGAATGGCTCCCCTCTTTCAGTGTGCAAACAAATCAAGTCTGCCAATCTGGTGTGGGTTATCAGCAAAAAGAGAAATCCCGACGGCTCCATTGACCTCTTGGCACGATACTTCTGTCTCGTTTGAGGACATTGTGATTCAAGCTTGCCAATATGATTTCGATGCAATCGGTATAATGCACACTTCAGTTGACGCAATTGAGGCCGCATTAGTTGTAATAAAGAGTAATTTTTCAGGTATGTTGATGGCTTACCCTGACAGTGGATATTTTGTGGCGCCTAATTGGCAATTCGAAGACATAATTGAACCTCAGGTGCTGCTGGAATACGCTACAGGCTGGCAGAAAAGTGGATGCTCCATATTTGGTGGATGCTGTGGTCTTGGACCAGAACACACGACTGCTCTTAGTGAACTCAAATCTGTATAGTCGTCATTGCTATAACAGTGGATTTCTGGGGCCACATCCTATACCTGGCCCACTATCTAAGTGAAGGCTGTGCCGGCTATATATCCAGTAGCCTGCTTGGCCAGAGCTGCTGTATGGCTCTTAAATCGCTGTTTCTGATTTTGGGGCCTTAACGTTACCAGTGCCCGTTTGTCTTAAGCGACAGGCGAAAGAAATTCATATAGGGCAAATACATGATAGTACGTATTTGAACCAATCACAGCCATCGCAAAACAGAAAGATAGTGAGCGCTTTATTAGACCTTTTGGGCAAATAATCGCAACAAAGGGGGCAGAAACTAAAATCATTAAATCAGAAATATTGGTCATGGAATAAATTGAAGCTCCCAGAACCTTAAACCCAAGCCAATCACAAATGCTTCCATAAGCTAAAATATCAAGGGTTAATCCACCTACACCACCGAGAAGGATGGCCGCAAAAAATGCTTGGTAGAATGCCCTGTTATCTCTCAGATAACGACAGAGCATTATCGAGGCCCAAACTAGAAACATTACCGATGGCAGCCGGTAAATTGTTGGCTCGCTTCCATCAACAAAAAACCCGCCAAAATTAAAAACAGGTTCACCAATAAAAAACCAGCTTACATCGACAGGTTTTGGCAAAAGCGCTTGATTGACCAACTATCAAAAATGCACTCATCAGAAATAAAACAAATTTCATACGATTTTGCTCCCACGGAAACAGCATTGATGTCCTAGTGTCGCTAATTAGGGGTAAAACTCAATGTTTTTACCCCTAATGAAAGAATTTAATGCTTCGTGCCTGAAGTCATGAAACCTGATGCGATTGAGCCCTGCACGCGCCCGGCACCTCTCAAAGCTCATCCTTACGGCATTTGGCGTCATATCCAGCAAACCTTTGCTGGAACTGAGCTGAGCTAGCGCCATAGCGGCAGCTTTTGCATCAGCTGTCATGGGAACGACCCTTGGAAAGCCAGTCTTGGTGGCTTCGATGTTTATTATTCCTCTATCAAAACAAACTGAGCGCTTATCGAGCGAGCAAAGTTCCCCCCTCCTCATACCTGTTTCGCGTGCAAGGGTTATCAAGTGGCGCATTTTTGCTGTTTTACACTGAGCACACGCCTCGATTAGCCTGATGAACTCATCATTGCTAATTCTACGAGGGATTTTTACAGCATTGACGCGTGCGCGGCGGATTTTCAGGAACCTGTCATCAAACTCCCAAAGTCATTCATCCCTGGCAACGGCACAGGCAACTTTGAGCACACTGAACTGGCGGTTAAAACTCGAAGGTTTAATGCTGCGAAGCCGGCGGTCTTTGTATTCCGCGATATGTGAGGCAGAAAGGCGCTGAATTGGCATTAGAACCCAGCTTTCTCTCAGCATTAGTCCAATTATGTATTTTTCAACCTCATGACCCTGATTCTGGCGTGATCCGCCATTGAGATAGCGCTGTAATATTTCAGCAACACAATCGGGCTTATACATAAGTCTTGTATCTTCGCTGCCGATGAGGTCGGCCTCAATTAGTGTCGCCCATTTATTAGCGTCAGCGCGTGATAGGAAGGTTGCAGATTTTGTTTTACCAAGCATTCTGACCTGTGCTTGAAAACGTCCATTTCGGTGTCTAATGGATGCCATTTTAGCGCCTCCTGTGACAAATTGTGACAGTAAGGGCGGGAACAGCCGAATGGCTATTCCTTTATTATATTGATTTTATTTATTTAATTTTGGTCGGAGCGGCGGGATTTGAACCCACGACCCCTACACCCCCAGTATAGTGCGCTACCAGGCTGCGCTACGCTCCGGCCAGTGTTGGTTATAGCCGCGCCAAGATATCTAGGCAATCGGCTTTTCAGCAAAAATGATATAGCTTAGTGGTTAAACTGCTGTTTCAGCGCTGCGAGGCGGGTTTTCACATCATCAAGCATCGCCATTGCCGCGGCAAGATCTTTACCTGATAAGTTGTTTTCGGTGGTTAGTGCATTTGGTTTGCTGGCTGCTGCTTTGCTTCTTACCCGCTTTTGCGCGCCCTTGATGGTAAAGCCATCAACATATAAAAGCTGTCTGATTCGGCGCAAAACGGCAACATCATCAGGCCGGTAATAGCGCCGCCCACCGCTTCGCTTTAAAGGGCGAAGGTTGGAAAATTTACTTTCCCAAAAACGCAAAACATGTTGTGGTACGTTGAGCAGTGCCGATACTTCAGAAATTGTTTTGAAAGCGTCGTTAGCTTTATCGTTCATTGCGAACCGTCTACACGATCCTTGAGGATATGCGACGGACGGAACGACAAAACGCGGCGTGATGTAATGACTGCTTCGATCCCTGTTTTCGGGTTACGGCCAACTCGCTCGCTTTTCGACTGAACTGAAAAAGTTCCAAAAGAGGACAGTTTCACTTCTTCACCAAACTCAAGACAGGCGCAAATTTCCTCAAGAACCGCCTCGACAAGATCGGAGGATTCATTTCTTGATAACCCTATATTCCGGTAGACGGATTCGGTTAAATCAGCGCGTGTAAGTGTTCCCATAGCCTCAAAATGCTAACCACTTTTGAACCTGTGGTCAATTCAGAAAGTTAATACGAATGATGGATTAGGACGAAAAGCCCAAAAAAATTGATATTTACGGCATCCAGCCAGCATTAATGGACGAAAATCACGATGGGCGACCGAATTTCACCAAGGCCGCGCCCCAAACAAGCCCGCCGCCAATGGCTTCCATCGCCAAAACATCACCATTCTTGATTCGGCCATCATCGACTGCCGCGCTAAGCGCCAACGGAATCGACGCTGCCGATGTATTGGCATGCTGCTCGACCGTGCGCACCACCCGATCAGATGGCAAATCCATTTTTTTCTGCATGGCATCAATAATGCGCACATTTGCCTGATGCGGAACCAGCCAGTCAATATCGCCAGCTTGCATATTGGCGGCGCTAAGGGCTTCATCCATAACCGATGCAAGCTTTTCAACGGCATGGCGAAATACTTCTTTGCCTTCCATACGAACATGACCAACCGCAGCATTGCTTGATGGGCCACCATCCACATAGAGAATATCACGATAGGCACCATCAGAATGAAGTACCGACGAGCGAATGCCCCAATCACCGGCATCATCGGCAAGTTCGAGCACCACAGCACCAGCGCCGTCACCAAACAAAACGCAGGTTGTCCGGTCTTCCCAATCAAGCAATTTTGAAAAGCTTTCCGCCCCAACAACAAGCGCGCGATGTCCACGCCCTGATTGCAACATGGCATCAGCAATATCAAGTGCATAGACGAATCCTGCACAAACCGCCTGAATATCAAAGGCAATTGCGCCTTTGGCTTCAATCATATGCTGTAATTTTGTGGCAGTTGAGGGAAAGGTGTTATCAGGGGTTGTTGTGGCAATAATGATAAGGTCAATATCTCCGCCGGTTAGACCAGCATTGGCAAGCGCCTTTGTGGCGGCATGATAAGCCAGATCAGCAGTGGTTTCACCATCAGCAACAAGATGGCGTTGGGCAATGCCAGTACGCCGCCTGATCCAGGCATCATCCGTATCAACAAAGCTGGAAAGCGCTTCATTCGTAACGACATTGGCTGGCAAGTAAGACCCAACAGCGGTCATCAAAACCCGTTGATTAGTCATTCACAATCTTTCTTTGTTCGCGGATCAATCCCGCCTTTTCAATGGCAGCGCTGACATCAGGAATAAATCCATGATCAACAAGATTGGCCGCAACATCAATAGCATTTGAAAACCCAAGTGAGTCGGTTCCACCATGCGATTTTACCGCAATTCCGTTCAACCCCAGAAAAACCGCACCATTATAACGTCTTGGATCCATCTTGGTTCGGAAATTCTTGAGCGATTTGCGGGCAAATAAATAGCCAACACGCGCAAAAACCGAAGCCCGAAACGAACGGCGCAGCATCAAGGCAAATAATCCGGCAACGCCTTCGGCGGTTTTCAGCGCGATATTGCCAGAAAATCCATCCGTCACGACAATATCAACGCTGCCCTTGACCAGATCAGACCCTTCAACAAAGCCACAATAATTCACCCCTAAATCAGGATTTGACAATTCTTGGGCTGCCAAACGTAAATATTCATGGCCCTTTTGCTCTTCTTCACCAACATTCAACAAACCGACGGTTGGATTATCTTTCCCCATCAATGACAGATAAAATGCCTGCCCCATCAGGGCGAATTGCACCAAATTTTCCTCGTCGCATTCAAGATTGGCACCAAGATCGAGCATGCACATGGGGTCATGTTCGGTTGGGAAAAAGCCGGCAATGGCTGGGCGAGTGATGCCAGGCATGGTGCGAAACTGTAATTTCGCCATCGCCATCAACGCGCCAGTATTGCCAGCCGACACAATGGCATCAGCCCGCTTGGCCGCAACTTCGGCAATGGCAAGCCACATCGAGCTTTCACGCCCGCGGCGTACCGCTTGCGAGGCTGTTTCCTTTGACGAAACCGCAAATTTGGTGTGAGTCACGTCGGCGTCTTTGAGATGCTTTGATTTGGCCAGCAACGGACGAATCACCGTTTCGTCACCAACAAACAGGATTTCGATATGCGGCGACTTGGCCTTGGCAATATCGGCCCCATCAATAACTGACGCTGGCGCGTTATCGCCACCCATGGCATCAAGCGCAATCTTAATTACTCCAGACAGGGTATATCCTCCCAACCTGCTTTACATTATTTGGGGGGCTGGCGTTTTAACGCAGCAAGCCCAGCAAATGGATGATCCGACGATTCCTCGCCAATTGTGTATGTTTCCGGTGCTTCAGGCGCACGCGGCCACGGGGTAACTGCAACCGCAAGCGATTGCGCCAACATTTCGCCAATCTTGATTGCGCCATTTTCAAGAGGTTCTGCTTCATCAAGATGGACTTCAACCTCGTCAGGGCCGCCGGCGGTGCGAACATAGCGTTCTTCAAGCAGAAAATCTATAGTCTCGCTGACTGGGTCGCCAGTTGCACCACAAGCCTGAACAATCTCACCCTTTAACTGACCTGAAACATCCCAGCAACCGCGCGCGGCTTTGCGAACGCGAAGCTCGGCTGATAAAGATCCAACCTCGATAAAATCAAACCGCGCCGCTAACAGCTGGCATTCGGCGTCAGTGGCAACAAATTTATAGAAACTGCCCGTATCCGGCCGGACGCGTTCAACATTGATTTCGGAATCCAAATTTATCAGAGGCATTTTTATGTTTACCAAGCTATTTTGCGGCCAAAAGTGACTGTTCTATCCAGCTTTACTGGTTCAAATTGATTGCCCCTAAATAACCAGCGAAACACCATCCGCCAAACACAAGCGCAAAGCAAAACGGTGAGCACAAAGTGAAACAGTGCTGGCCTATTTGATGTTAAGCATGCCCTCAAGAACCTGTTCAGCCGGAAGATTATCAATTTCCTTGACCAGCGCAAACAGATAATCAACAAGGCCATTCGCCAAGGGATCAATTGTTTTATTGCCGCGAAATAAATTACGGTTCAAGGCTGACGAAAACGATTTTTTATCATTATTATCAATGGCATCAACATAGGAGTCAAGACGACCCATAAAGGCTTCGGCCATAGCGCGAACGCGTTTTGAAACGCCAATATCACCTGCGCCCATTTCCCGAAGCGACAAATCCATGTCAGCAAACATCGAATCAAACAATTGCTGACTCAATGCTTTGCCATCATCATCCAATGTTTTCAGCTTGCGCATCACCAAAGCCACAATCAAGCTAAGCGCATCAAAACGCCCATCAACATCATCAGCAACACCATATCTGTCGAAGAAGGCTGGATTTCGGGCTAAACGAACCGCCTCCGCATATAGCTTTTCCGCATTATCAGCCTGCCGGCGCTGCCCCCAGCCAAGTAAATTGCCGAGCCATGCTTGTGCTTTTTTGTTCATTGTTGCAACATCCTGCATTATTGACCTAATTTATTGGCGTGACCAAAATGGCCGCGTGGCCCTTTCTATATCGCAGGAACCCCATAATGACCAGTGTCTCTTTGACTCGACTATCTATCCTATGCCAAATCAAACAAGGCTTTGGCACGCTTGGCATTGGCATTTTCTGCCTTGGCTTTCTAGCCGGATGCGGCGAACGGATCAGCGAACATGGCCACGTCATTAATCAGGCCGCGATGGACACAATCAAAATTGGCCAAACCAACCGCGCCGATATCATCGGCATGCTTGGCAGGCCAAGCTTTGAGGGCGCTTTTGATAGTCGCAAAATCTATTATGCCAGTCAAATTATGGAACAGCCGGTTGCCGGCATTAACAAAACCAAATCGCGGATGATTTATGCTTTTTCATTTGACGCAAAAAACAACCTGCAAGAGATTGATTTAATTGATGAAAAAAGCGGTCTTAATGTTGCACATATCGATTCCAAAACACCAACACCCGGTGATACATTCGGCGTCATCGAGCAGGTTTTCGTGAATTTGAAACGCCGGCAAGCAACCGAATAAACGGCCAAGCCTAACCGCCAAAACCTATTTCCCCATCTCAACAATGCGGACGTTATGCGCCATGCGATCAAGAACGGCATTCACAAACCCTACATCGCATCCGCATGCGTCGCTCAAAGCGGCATACTCGCTGACCGCTGCACGGGCGGGGATATGCGGCATTGAGCGCAATTCATAGGCTCCACATCGCAATAAAGATAATTCGATCCGCGCCAGACGATCAAGCGACCATCCCTCGGCAAGCTGGGCTGCAATTGCTGCATCAATATCAACAACATCATGTTCAACACCAGCATAAAGCGCATTGAGATGCCCTTCATCCAGATCTTTGACCTTAAATGATTTTGCCGCATCGCCAGCATAATGCGCTAAAAATTGCGGTGCAAAATTGATTGCAGACTGACCGGTGATCAATGTTTGATAGATAATCTGAACGGCTGCAAGCCGCGCTGCAGACCGGCGACGGACCGGAACCGCTTTTAATGTTTGTTTGCCATCACTCATCAGATCAACCACAAAACTCCTGTTTTAACGCTGCCATGGCCAGCGCCGCACGAGCGGCATCACCGCCCTTATCCTTGCGCGCTGCATCAGCACGCGCCCAAGCCTGATCTTCATTTTCAACGGTCAAAATACCATTGCCAATCGCCAATCCATCAGCCAGCGATAGATCCATCAAACCGCGTGCTGATTCATTGCAAACCGTATCATAATGGCTGGTTTCGCCGCGAATAACGCAGCCAAGCGCAACATAGCCATCAAAATGCCGATCGCCAATCGACGCCATAGCGATCGCAGCCGGTATTTCGAGCGCACCAGGCACCGAAACATGCTCATAGCTTGCCCCTTCTGCCTCAAGCGCGGCAACGGCGCCTGCGGCCTGTGCATCGGCGATCTCGCCATAGAAACGCGCCTCAACGATCAAAAAATGTCCAGCCATTATATTTGCTCCTGATGAATGCGCTGCCAATCGGTGATTTCAAGGTCATATCCTTCAAGGCTCACCACATTTGGACGTGTGTCGGATAACAAAATCATCTTGCGAATACCAAGATCGGTTAGAATTTGCGCACCAACGCCATAATCGCGCAAATCACGATTGCCGCCTGTATCACTTGTCATATTCAATTTTTGGCTCACCATTGATGAAAGGCTAGAAGCGATGGATTCGCGCAACACAACGATAACGCCGCATCCGGCTTTGGCAATTGCCGCCATTGCTGTCGCCAATTCGTCACCTGCCCGCTTTTCCGACACCGCGCCAAGAAGATCGGCCATCAGATCAAGCGCATGCATACGCACCAAAATAGGATCACCAGCGCTGATATCCCCCTTTACTAAGGCAATATGTTCGATGTTCGATACCGTATTGGCATAGATCACCATACGCCAGTCACCACCAATGCGTGTTGTGATTGCGCTTTCAACGGTGCGTTGAACAAGCGATTCATTGCGCCGCCGCCATGCGATCAGATCGGCAATTGATGCAATTTTCAGATCATGTTCTTTGGCAAACCCAATCAAATCGGGAAGACGTGCCATTTCGCCATCATCTTTCATGATTTCACAAATCACGCCAGACGGATGATCTGACCCGCAGGCACGCGCAATATCGACAACAGCTTCGGTATGGCCAGCGCGAACCAAAGTTCCGCCATCGCGGGCAATCAATGGAAAGATATGACCCGGGGTGGTGATATCGCGTTCGCCACAATTTGGGTCAATCGCAGTCTTGATGGTCAGTGCGCGATCTGCGGCTGAAATGCCAGTTGTGACGCCCTCGCGCGCCTCGATTGAGATGGTAAAAGCGGTTTCATGCCGCGACTCATTGCGGCGTTCCATCATTGTCAGGCCAAGCTGTTCGGTACGAATACGCATCAAAGCAAGACAGATTAATCCACGGCCATATTTAGCCATGAAATTGATCGCATCTGCCGTCGCATATTCACCAATGACACATAGATCGCCTTCATTTTCGCGGTCCTCGTCATCAACAAGGATGAAAAGCTTGCCTGCCTTGGCATCGGCAATCACCTCTTCGATTGTTGACAAAGCATTGCGGCTTGGTGGGGTCATTGCATTAATCCTTATCAAACGCTGCAAGGCGGGCAACATAGCGCGCCAGCATATCTATTTCCATATTCATCTTTTGCCCGACGACAGCCTGTCCCCAGCCGGTCACATCCCAGCTATGCTGGATGATATTCAGGCTGAAGGCATTGCCCTTAACCGCATTGACCGTCAAGGACACACCATCAAGCGCAACCGACCCTTTTGGGGCAACAAATTTGGCCAAGGCTTGCGGCGCCTCAAGCCAGACAACATGGCTGTCACCAGCAGGTGTGATTGACGTAATCACGGCCAAACCGTCAACATGACCTGATACGATATGCCCGCCAAGCTCGTCACCGAGGCAAAGAGCACGTTCAAGATTTATCCGATTTCCCTGCTGCCAATTGCCAAGCGTTGTCACGGCCATGGTTTCGGCTGAAGCGGCAACTTCAAACCAATGATCCTGCCGGTCAATCACGGTTAAGCAAATCCCCGAACAGGCGATTGACGCACCAAGATCAATCGCGGCGCAATCCCATTCGCAGGAAATGCGCAATAGCCGATCGCCTGTATCGGTGATCGCCTCGAGGCGGCCAATGCCTGTAATAATACCGGTAAACATGGTTTATGCCTGTGTTCTGCCAGTGTTGGCGTTGGGTTTTTGCAAGATGATCAGGCGGTCATCGCCGATTGCCTGATGATGCGTCTGGATATATCTGTTTTCGGCAAAGATTGCCACCGCATTGATTGTTTGAGACGCAAATTGTCCAACCGCTGGCAAGGCGTCCCCTCCTAAAATATGATCTGATTGTGTCCAATAAAGGCAATCAGCGGCATCAGCCGCCAAAAAGCTGGTAACAAGACCGGTGCCAGCCTCGACAAGCGCATGATTGACTCCCCTCATGCCCATATAGCGCAATGCCGCGCCAATATCAGGCCGCCCTTCAGCATCACCGGGCAAAGCCACAATCACACATCCGGCATCACCAAGCGCTTGGCGGCGTGGTTCAGATGCTGCTTCACTGCAAAACAGCGTCACCGGATGGGGGCTTTGCAAAATTGCTGCGGTGGTGGGAATCCGCAAAAGCCCATCAAAAATAAAAATTGGTGGGCTGTCATTTTCCAGCCCTTCATTGCGACAATTCAACTGTGGATCATCGGCAAGAACAGTACCGATACCGGTGATGATGGCATCGGCCTGACTGCGCAACAAATGCACATAGCGACGCAATTTCGGGCCGGTTAACCAGCGTTTTTTGCGGTCAGAAAGCGCAATTCTACCATCAATTGACGCTGCAATTTTAAGTGAGCAATAAGGTTTACCATTATAAATTTTATGAATAAAATATTTTAACGTTTCACTTGCCAGCGCGGCCTCAACACCTAGGCAAACAATGATGCCTTCTTTAGCAATTTGCGCCAAACCATTGCCATTCACCCGCGGATCAGGATCTTGAAGTGCAACGACAAGACGCGCAATGCCAGCGGCGATTAGCGCATCGGCGCATGGCGGGGTTTTCCCGTGATGGGCGCAAGGTTCAAGCGTGACATAGGCAGTGCCGCCCTGAAGGGCTATACGACCAGTATCATCAAGACTTGCCAGCGCCGCAGATTCGGCATGGGGAATACCGCCTGCCCCTGTATGGCCCGATGCCAGCAACTGCCCATCCACACCAATCAAAACACAGCCAACCGGCGGGTTAACCCCGCTACGGCCAATGCCGCGCTTTGCCGACATGATGGCAGCCCGCATCCATCTTGTATCTTCGGGGAAAACTGGATTTGACCGGAAATCCTGCGTATTAGCTGCTTTAATCACCAAGCTCTTTTTCGACAAAGGCTTCAAAATCCTTGGCCTCTCGGAAGTTACGATATACCGACGCATAACGGACATAGGCGACTTGATCCAGCCTGTATAGTGCTGCCATCACCAATTCACCAACACGCGCACTTGGTACGTCACCATCGGCATGGCTTTCTAGCTGGCGAACGATGTCGTTGATTGCCATGCCGACCGCTTCGGCATCAACATCACGTTTGCGAAGGGCAATATCGAACGACCGTTCCAGTTTTTCACGGTCAAAAACTGATTTACGACCATCACGTTTGACCAATGTAATTTCGCGGATTTGCACCCGTTCAAAGGTGGTGAATCTGGCGTCACATTTCCCGCATAAGCGCCGGCGTCGGATCGCTCCGCCGTCTTCGGCAGGGCGTGAGTCCTTTACCTGTGTATCTTCGTTCCCGCAAAACGGACAAATCATCGTATCACACTACCCTAATTCGGAAATGGCAAACAACATTTGGTCTGCGGTGAGTGTACACACTATTGATAGATTGGGAAAGTCCGACATAATGCGCGCACTTCTTCACGCACACGCGCCTCAACCGCCTTGTTGTCCTCGGCATTTTGCGCCAAACCATCAAGAACATCACCAATCAGATGGCCAATTTTCAAAAATTCGTCATTACCAAAACCTCGTGTTGTTCCAGCAGGCGTGCCAAGACGAACACCCGATGTCACTGTCGGTGGCTGCGGATCAAACGGAATACCGTTTTTGTTACAGGTGATACCAGCATGCTCAAGCGATAGCTCGGTCACGTTACCGGTCAACCCCTTTGGCCGAAGATCGACAAGAACAACATGGGTATCAGTACCACCTGAAACGATAGACACACCGCGCGAAATCAATGATTCGGCAAGAATGCGCGCATTGCTGACAACCATATTTGTATAGGCCTTAAATTCAGGGCGAAGCGCCTCGCCAAAGGCAACAGCCTTACCAGCAATGGCATGCATCAATGGGCCGCCTTGCAAGCCGGGAAAAACGGCTGAATTGAATTTTTTGGCAAGCGCCTCATCATTGGTCAGGATCAAGCCACCGCGTGACGCCCGCAAGGTTTTATGCGTGGTCGAGGTGACAACATGCGCATGCTTGATCGGGCTTGGATGCGCACCAGCGGCAACCAGACCCGAAATATGCGCCATATCAACCATGAAATAGGCACCAACCGAATCTGCAATCTTACGGAATGCGGCAAAATCCAATGTCCGTGGATAGGCCGATCCACCAGCAAGGATCATTTTCGGCTTATGCTCTAGGGCAAGGCGCTGTAATTCTTCAAAATCCACCTGTGCGGTGGCTTCATCCACGCCATATTGAATTGCGTTGAACCATTTACCAGACAGGTTTGGTGAGGCACCATGCGTTAAATGACCACCCGCTGCCAAAGACATGCCAAGAATGGTATCGCCGGGCTTTAACAAGCTAAGGAAAACCGCTTGGTTTGCCTGCGCGCCCGAATGCGGCTGCACATTGACAAAATTACAATTGAACAATTTCTTGGCGCGCTCGATCGCCAATGTTTCGATCACATCAACATATTCGCAACCGCCGTAATAGCGACGACCTGAGTAGCCTTCGGCATATTTATTGGTCAGAACCGACCCTTGGGCTTCCATTACCGCGGTGCTGACGATATTTTCCGAGGCAATCATTTCGATCTGATCTTGCTGGCGCACCAATTCATCACCAATCGCAGCAGCCACTTCAGGATCACTTTGTGCCAGTGTATTGCTGAAAAAACCGTCCATTTTCATTGCAGCTTGCGCATTACCAAATTCATCCATCTTTTGTCTCCTCAAAAATATGCCTTACCACAGTCAAAACCATGACCCAAGCGGCATCAATCCAATTTATAAACGCGTAAAACCGGCAATCAATATTGCAAGCCTATTCCAATTCCAAACAGCCATTACCAATCGCGGTTAATTTATCTACCCGCCGCTGATGACGACCGCCTTCAAAGGCAGTGCCTAAAAACGCTTCAGCACATGTAAGTGCTAATGCCCGATCAATCAACCGTTCGCCCAAAGCTAAAATATTCGCATCATTGTGCTGGCGCGACAGGCTGGCCGCTTCGGCAGTGCTAACAAGCGCGGCCCGTACCCATGAAAACCGGTTTACCGCAATCGAAATGCCAATACCGCTTCCGCAGATGGCAATACCGCGCGCGGCTGTGTCATCCTTTAGCGCCATCGCCAGTTTGACACCATAATCAGGATAATCAACCGGCTCGCCCTGATCCGGCCCAAGATCAACAATTTGATACCCTGCAGCAGCAAGATGCGAACAAACAGCAGCTTTCAGCTCGTATCCAGCATGGTCTGATGCCAGATAAATTGTTTCTTTTTGCATTAGTCTATCGCCCCTTATGCCAACAGGCCAGCCGACATAGTCATAATCTTAATAGTAATCTTAATCTTAATCTCAATCGTCAGATAACATGGTTTTTTGGCCAAACACAAAGATAAACGAACCTCTGGCAGAGGCTGCGTCACTTAGCGCGGCTGACCAACCCAAGTTTATTGCCGGCAAACGAATAAGGCAATTTTTTGTCTGATTTGTTAGATTTTCGTGAATTTTATGTCGACAAGCCGATGAAAGTTTCCTAACATTTTTTGAAAAGGTTGCCAAAACCGAGTTTAGGGAGAGCAAACACTGGCATCAAGACCAGTGATTGAAAAAGGCAAGGCGTGAGCCTTGCTTTTCTTTTGGCAAAAAATTAGCGCATTTTGTCAATCAATCGGCGAGCACCCTCGCCCTACCATGCCCCCGCCGCCTAAATAAAGGCAAAGATCTAAAGCTGATCAAGAGACAGCAAACCCGAGTCAATCACCCAAAATACGATGGCAAATAGGACCGACGCAATCATCGTGGCAATCATCGCTTTGCGCCAAAGCATTGGTTTTTCCGGCGCTGATGTGGCATGGCCAACCTCAACCGAATCAGGCGTCTTCACGCCAAATGGCAAGGTCATAAAGAACACCCACCACCACAGCAGAATAAAAACCACGATTCCTGAAACAATATCCATTTAATGCGCCTCACCTTCGGTAACCTGTTCTAATTCGATAAGCGTGCCATTGAAATCCTTTGGATGCAAAAACAACACTGAATTGCCATGTGCGCCGGTTTTCACACCGCCGTCACCAAGCACCCGCGCGCCCTTTGCTTCTAACGTAGCGCGTGCTTGGTCAATATTGGCGACCTCATAACAGATGTGATGCATGCCACCATCAGGATGACGCTTTAAAAATTCGGCAATTGGCGAGCCCTCGCCAAAAGGCTCCATCAATTCAACCTGACCATTGGCCGAGCGCACAAACACAATCCGCACGCCATGTTCAGGCAATGTTTGCGCTTGGCTAACTTCGGCACCAAGCATGTCGCGCCAATGTGCAGCCGCCGCGTCAAGATCGGGAACGACAATCGCAATATGGTTTATATTTCCAATCAAGCTCGTAAATCCTCTTCGCCGACCCGCATTATATGAACCTGCGCGATTGGCCGCAAGCCGAACATTGACCGCGCAACCCGCCGCACGGCCTGCGAGACAACATCTTCAACCGATGCATCATTGCGCCGTGCTGTTTTACCCAGAATTTCAATTGCATCTTCAACCGCAATCGAGGCTGCCGCAACATAGTCGCTTGCGGCATCGCCATCACCAAGGCCACTTTGCGCGACGCTTGGCACGGTGCAAAGCGCCCCTGCCTTGCTCAAGATCACCGAAACAGTAACAACGCCATTCCATAGCATCCGTCGCCTTGCCCGCATCATATCGGCCTGCAATTCGATAATATTGCCCTTTTCGGCAGTCAAAGCCCCGGTATGAACATGATCAATGATACCAGCCCTATCGCCATTCAGCCGGATCACCACACCATTATCAGGAAGGATTGTTTGCGAGACCTGACAGGAATCAGCCAATGCCGCATGCGCCAGCAAATGCCGCGCGGTGCCATGAACCGGAATAGCAATTTTCGGCCGGATCAGACCATACATCTCGATCATTTCACCGCGTGACGGATGCCCCGACACATGAACCGGCGCGTCCTGATCGGTCACAAGATGAATTTTACGCCGGATCAACATATCTTGAACCCGCGCAATGGCATTTTCATTGCCCGGAATTTGCCGTGATGAATAGATAACGGTATCGCCTGCCTCAAGGCTGATCGTTTCATGCGCCGCAGCGGCAATCCGAGCTATGGCTGCCCGCGGCTCGCCTTGGGTACCGGTACAAACAATCACAATCGAATCGCGTGGTAATAAATCAACATCGCCTTCGGGTACCAGATCTGGCAAATCGGCAAGATAACCAACCTCACGCGCGGCCGAAATCGCCCGATTAAGCGCCCGCCCAACAATTGCCACTGACCGGCCATTGGTTTTGGCCGCCTTGCAGATCGAGTCGATCCGCGCGACATTGCTGGCAAAACAGGTGATGGCCACCCGTCCGGTTGCTTTGGCAATGGCGGCTGTTAACCCGGCCTTGGCATCACTTTCAGATCCGGTACGCCCCTCGACCATGGCATTGGTCGAATCCCCAACAAGTGCTAAAACCCCCTCATCACCAATGGCGGCAAGACGCGGTGCGTCAGTGTCGGTACCAAGAACCGGCGTTTTGTCGAATTTCCAGTCGCCTGTATGAAAGACGGTGCCAGCGTCAGTGCGGATGGCAAGCGCTGCCGGATCGGGAATCGAATGGTTTAATGCCACCATTTCAATTTCAAACGCACCAAGCTTAAACGGCGCATTCATACCAATTTCCTGAAGTTTTATGTCAAAATCACCGCGTGACTCGGCAAGCTTGCGCCGCAACAGTGCGAGGGTAAAGGCGCTGCCATAGATTGGACAACCAAGTTGGCTCCATAGATAGGGAATTGCGCCCAGATGATCCTCATGGCCATGGGTCAGCACCAGACCAGCCAATTTATCGCGCCGGTCGGCAATGAATTTCAAATCAGGAAGAATAACATCAACACCTGGGGTGCTTTCATCGGGAAAGGAAATGCCAAGATCAACCATGATCCAGCTGTCTTTATAATGGTAAAGATTGACATTCATGCCAATCTCGCCAGATCCACCTAAGGGCGCAAACAGCAGATCATCTTTTGTATAATTCATAAATAAGGCCTTAATTTTATGTAACAAGTTTGGTTTCGCTTCAGTTTTATTTGGGTTCAGTCTTATTTTGGGCGTGGATGCGAACCAACCCTTTCAGGGTAAGATCGGGATCAACGGTTGAGATCGCTTTGACATGTTCGGCGAATAATGGTGCGAGACCGCCAGTGGCAATGGCAGGTAGATCTTTACCATGATCAAGGCGCAATCGCTCGATTAATCCTTCAACCAAGCTGACATATCCCCAAAAAATGCCCGAATGCATGGCACTAACCGTATCTTTTCCCAACACCGGCATATCAGCCGCCCAAGGTTCAACCGCAAGACGCGGCAACCGTGCCGCCGCCATATAGAGCGCCTCAACCGACAGATTGACCCCAGGCGCGATAATGCCGCCTTGATAGGCACCGCCCTTGCCGATTAGGTCAAATGTCGTTGCCGTGCCGAAATCGAGAATGATCGCTGGCAAATCATGAAAGTCACGCGCCGCCACGGCATTGACAAGACGATCAGCACCAGCCTGATCGGGCCGGTCAATATGAATATCAATGCCAAGGTCAATGCCACTGCCACCAACGACCTGCGGCACAATGCCAAAACCACGCGATGCCAGGTTAATTAATTTTGGCTGCACCTCAGGCACAACGCTGGCAATGATCATGTCGGTTACATCATCAACTGCCAGTGAGTTGAGACTCATCAGCTGGGTTAACCAGACAAGATATTCATCCGCGCTGCGCTTGGGATTAGTACTAATCCGCCAGTTTGCCCGCTGGATATCGCCATCATAAAGGGCAAATACAATATTGGTATTGCCGCAATCTACTGCCAAAAGCATTGGTTAACTGCCCAAAATTTTTACATCACCTGTAGTGATATGGCGTGTCTGACCTGAATCATCAAGCAAAAGCATCGTGCCGTCCATGCCAAGATCGTGAAAAACCCCTGAAAGCGCCTTCGTGTCGCACTGAACGGCAACGTGCTTGCCCAAAAACAGCGCATTTTCCAACCACGCATCGCGAATTGGGCCAAAACCTGATTGGCAGAACCGATCATACCAGAATGCCAGCCGGTCAAGATAGGCGGTAGCAAGATCATAAGGTTGCGGCAAAGCACCAGCACCATCAGGCCAGACATCAGCAAGCGCAATCGGTGCAATATTCTGCGACTCCATCTGACCGACTGGCGCGATGTTAATCCCGCTTCCGACAATCAACGCCTTGCCGTCAACCTCAAGCAGGATACCCGAAATCTTGCCGCCCGCCACAATCACATCATTTGGCCATTTCAAACCGGTTTGCGGCATTTCAAGCGGCGATAAATGCGCAGCAAGCTGGCCACATACCGCCTCTAAAACAGCCAGAGACGCGGCAAATGACAACGCAAACCACTGATCAATTGGCACGCTGGGGCGAAGCAGAACAGATAAATACATACCGCCTTTTTGCGAGTCCCAATGACGGCCATGCCGCCCACGCCCTGCAGTCTGTTCAATGGCCAGAAACGCATGCCCCGACGGCGCGCCACCGGCCGCTGCCTGTTTGGCAAGATCAGATGTTGATGTTGCGCTTTGTTCTGTTGCAATCGACCAATTGAGCGGTTCTGTCATAAGAGCCTAAAGCTGGGTCATCAGGGCTGTTGCCGCCACATTTGCCGCTTCAAGCAAAGGGCTAAGCCCGAGGAAAAACAGCAGAACAACGCCAATCGACACCCCAAGAACCATTTTATTGGCAGTCGGCATATCGGTATCAAGCGGCTCGTCGGTTTCTTCGAAATACATGATCTTGATGATCCGCAAATAATAGAACGCACCAACCACGCTCATCACAACACCAACAACGGCAAGGGGAACAAGCCCGGCATTGACCGCCGCCAAAAACACATACCATTTCCCAAAGAAACCAGCCAAAGGCGGAATACCAGCCATTGAAAACATCATGATCATCAGGCCAAGCGCCAGCATCGGATGGGTTCGTGACAGACCCTGCAAATCAGCAATCCGCGTTGCCGATTGCCCATCACGCCGCATCAGCAGAATAATCGCAAAACTGCCAGCGCCCATAAATATATAACCGGTCATGTAAATCATCACGCCTAGCGCACCTTGATGGCTGCCAGCAGCCAATCCGGCAAGCGCATATCCCATATGGGCAATCGATGAATAGGCCATCATGCGTTTGATATCGCGCTGCATAATCGCGCCAAGCGCACCAACAACCATTGAGGCAATCGACAAGGCAATCAAAACCTGTGACCATTCGACCTCAATCGCGCCAAAGGCACCATAGGTCAGCCGCATCATCAGCGCCATTGCCGCCACTTTTGGTGCAATCGCAAACAATGCTGTTACCGGACTTGGCGAGCCTTCGTAAACATCAGGTGTCCACATATGGAATGGCGCAGCAGAAATCTTAAATGCGATGCCCGACACCATAAAGACCATGCCAATGACAAAGGCCACTGGCAATTGATCGGCCGATACTGCCGCGGCAATGCCGGAAAAGCTGGTGGTGCCAGCAAAGCCATAGACCAGCGACGCGCCATAAAGAAGCATGCCTGATGACAAGGCACCAAGCAGAAAATATTTCAATCCAGCCTCGGATGAGCGCAATGAATTGGTGCGCATCGCCGCCACCACATAAAGCGGCAGCGACTGTAACTCAACCGCCATGTAAAGCGACATCAGGTCATTCGCTGAAATCATCAGCATCATGCCAACAAGTGCCAGCACAACAAGAAGCGCAAATTCAGGCTTGTTGATATCATCCTTGGCAAGCGGCGTAATTGACATATACAGCGCGCCAGAAGTGCCAAGAAGAACCAGAATTTTCATATAGCTGGCAAAGCTGTCAGCCTTGAACATGCCGCCAAAGGCAGTTTGATCAGCCGCCGTTCCCGACCAAATCAATATCAATACCAGTACAATACCACCAAGGGCGATGCGTGTGACACGCTTTGCATTTTCGGCTCCCTCGCCGCCATATGCCGCGACAAGAACCAGAACAAGCGCCAAGGTCGCCAGAATCATTTCAGGCAAGGCAGGCAGGATATCAGCTAGATCAAAAATCATTTTATGTCCTCAGAAACCCCTAATTTGCTGCCAGTAATGACAAACCACTTGCCGAAAGACCATCCATCACAAACTGGATCGACACGGCCATCACATCGAGAAGTGCCATCGGATAAACCCCGAACAGCAACACCAGAAAGGTCAATGGCAGAAAAATCGAAAATTCGCGCATCTGCATTGGCTCCATCGCCTTGACCTGATCATTGACAATAGCACCAAACATAACGCGCCGATAAAGCCACAGCATATAGGTGGCACCAAGAACAAGACCGGTTGCGGTAAAGAAGGCAACCCAACTGCTGGCATGCCATGCGCCAACCAGCACCAGCATTTCGCCAACAAACCCACTGGTTCCGGGCAGGCCAACCGATGCCAGCATCATAAACATGAAAAACACGGCATAGCGCGGCATCACCGCCGCTACACCACCATAGGCGTTGATTTCACGCGTATGAAGCCGGTCATAGACAACTCCAACGCTAAAGAATAAGGCGGCTGAAACCAAACCATGGCTGATCATCTGGAACATCGCACCGGCAATGCCTTGTTCGGTCATGGTGAAAATACCAATCGTCACAAACCCCATATGCGCAACTGATGAATAGGCAATCATCTTTTTCATATCCGACTGCGCCAACGCCACCAATGATGTGTAAATCACCGCGATGATTGATAGCGTGAAGATCAAAGGTGCAAAAAATTCAGACGCCAGCGGGAACATCGGCAATGAAAACCGCAAAAACCCATAGCCGCCCATTTTCAATAAAACACCTGCAAGAATCATTGATCCTGCGGTTGGTGCCTCGACATGCGCATCGGGAAGCCACGTATGAACAGGCCACATTGGCACTTTTACCGCGAATGATGCGAGGAAACCAAGGAACAGCCATGTCTGCATTGATTCGGCAAATTGATGCGCGGTCAGCGCCGGAATGTCGGTTGTGCCAGCATCGATATACATCGCCAGCATACAAACCAGCATCAGCACCGAACCAAGAAGCGTATATAGGAAGAATTTGAACGCGGCATAAATGCGGCGTGGCCCGCCCCAGATACCAATGATCAGAAACATCGGGATCAGAACCGCCTCGAAAAACAGATAGAACATCAACATGTCGAGCGAGACAAACATGCCAATCATCATGGTTTCAAGCACCAAAAACGCGATCATATATTCACGAACACGATGCGTAATGGCGCGCCAACTTGCCAAAATCGACAAGGGCGTCAAAAGCGTGCTTAGCAAAACAAACGGCATTGAGATGCCGTCAACACCCATATGATAGCCAATGCCAGTACCCGCAAGCCAAACGGCTTTTTCTTCGAATTGATAGCCGGCTACGCTGCTATCAAACCCAATCAACAATGGTAATGAGACCAGAAAGGTAAAGCCTGAAACCCACATCGCAACAAAACGCGAATTCTGCGCCAAAGCCTTTTCATCGCCCTTGATCAACAGCAAGAATAACACACCAGCTAGCGGCAAGAAGGTGACAATAGATAAGATAGGCCAGTTATCAATCATCGCCTAAGCCCCTTTAAAGCGTAAATAATACCAGCTAACCAGAACTACAACGCCAATCAGCATGGCAAAGGCGTAATGGAACACAAAGCCGGTTTGCACCCGCGAACACATCCCCGACAGTCGGTAAATGAATGCCGACATGCCGTCAGGGCCAAAGCCGTCAATCGTGTCGCGATCACCGCGCTGCCACAAATAGGCGCCCAACCGCACTGCAGGGCGAACAAAGATCGCATCATACAGCTCGTCAAAATACCATTTATTGTAAAACAGCAGATAGATCGGGCGAAAGATCGCTGCAATCCGCGCTGGCATTGAAGTCCAATAAGCATAAAACAGAACCGCAAGCGCAACCCCGCTTGATGCCAGAACAATTGGCAAAAGCTTGACCCATATTGGCACATGATGCGCATCTTCCATTGCCGTATTTGTTGGCAGAATGAAAATTGATGCGCCCCAGAATTGTTTCATGTCATGGCCGACAAATAATTCATAGCCAAGCCAACCGGCAAACACCGCACCAATCGCCAAAACCAGCAATGGCAGTGTCATCACCTTTGGAGATTCATGAACATGCGACATCACTTGCGCACTGGCACGCGGCGCACCGTGAAACGCCATAATCAACAAACGCCAGCTATAGAAAGCCGTCAAAAAGGCGGCAAGACAGCCAAGCCAAAATGCCATGCTGCCAACCCCGCTTTGCGCGGCATAGGCGGCTTCAAGGATCATGTCTTTTGAATAGTAACCGGCAAAGAACGGAAAGCCAGCCAGCGCCAATGAGCCAATCCACATCATCGCATAGGTAACCGGCACTTTTTTCCAGATCCCGCCCATATTGCGAAGATCCTGCTCATCTGACAGGGCATGAATAACCGAACCCGCGCCAAGAAACAGCAATGCCTTGAAAAACGCATGTGTTGTTAGATGGAACATCGCTGCCGGATAGGCCGAAACGCCAGCCGCAAAAAACATATAGCCAAGCTGCGAGCAGGTTGAATAGGCAATGACACGTTTTATATCAAATTGGGTCATGCCAACCGTTGCCGCAAAAATAGCCGTCAGGGCACCGACAATCGTAATCACATCCAGAGCAAACGGCGCATATTCCAGCATTGGCGACAAACGGCAGATCATAAAGACGCCAGCCGTCACCATCGTTGCCGCATGAATCAGCGCCGAAACCGGTGTTGGCCCCTCCATCGCATCAGGAAGCCATGTATGAAGGCCAAGCTGGGCTGATTTACCCATCGCGCCGATGAATAACAAAATACCAGCAACTTCAAGCGCTGGAAGACGATAGCCAAGGAAATTGATATCGGCTGCGGCAATCACGCTGGATTGCGCAAAAATCACATCAAACTGAACCGAACCAAACAGCGCATAAACTGCCAAAATGCCAAGCGCAAACCCAAAGTCACCAACACGGTTCACAACAAAGGCTTTCATTGCCGCGCTATGGGCAGAATCCTTTTTATACCAAAAACCGATCAGCAAATAAGAGGCCACACCAACACCTTCCCAGCCAAAGAACATTTGTACAAGATTGTCAGCCGTTACCAGCATCAGCATGGCAAAGGTGAATAGGCTGAGATACGCCATAAAGCGTGCCCGCGCATTGTCATGCGACATGTAGCCAATCGAATAAATATGCACCATTGAGGAAACGCCGGTCACAACGATCAGCATGACCGCGGTCAAACTGTCGAACCGCAGACTCCAATTGGCAACAAAGCTGCCGGATGAAATCCACCGCGCCAAATTGACGGTTTCTGGCTGCCCACCAATCGCGACATTCGCAAAAGCGATAATTGAAAACAGCAAAGACAGCAAAAGGCCTGAAACCGTGACGATTTCTGCTGCGCGATCGCGGTTTCTAAGGCTTAGCAAACCTGCAATCACGGCCCCTAACAGGGGAAGGAAAACGATGAGCGAATACATGAACTGCCCTACCCCTTCAAAATATTCACATCTTCAACCGCGATGGAACCACGGTTGCGGAAAAACACGACCAGAATAGCAAGGCCAATCGCCGCTTCGGCCGCGGCAACCGTTAAAATAAACAGCGAAAAAATCTGGCCTTCGAGGTTGCCACTATAGGCCGAGAAAGCGACCATATTGATATTGACCGCCAACAGCATCAATTCGATTGACATCAAAATGGTGATCACGTTTTTCCGGTTTAGAAAAATACCGAAAATACCAAGCGCAAACAGCATGGCTGATACAGCCAGGTAATGATTTAGCGTTAATTCCAACATTGCGCCGACCCCCTATTTATCATCAACACTGCCAGCGGCAACATTGTTTTTGGCTTTGGTCTTGTCCGATGGCATTTTGACAATTTCCATCACATCTTCGCGGCGGCGGCTGTTCTGGTCGGCAATCGACTGCCGCCGAACCCCAACGCGTTTACGCATGGTCAACGAAATTGCGCCAATCATCGCCACCAGCAGGATCAGGCCTGAAATCTGGAACAAAAAGGCATATTTTGTGTAAAGCACGCCGCCAAGCTGGGTGGTGTTGGGAATTTCTGAGGCAACTGGCAGACTGGCCTTGGAAAAGGCATCGCCATACATTGCCGCAACCAATTCAAAAACCAGAATACCGCCAACGATCAACCCGAGGGGAAGATATTTTTGAAAGCCAGCGCGCATTTCAGCAAAGTTGATATCCAGCATCATCACGACAAACAGGAATAAAACCGCTACCGCACCGACATAGACAACAACAAGCAGCATCGCCAGAAATTCAGCGCCAATCAGAACAAATAAGCCGGCCGCATTGAAAAAGGCAAGGATCAGAAACAACACTGAATAAACAGGGTTGCGCGACACCACCACCATAAAGCCACTGGCAAGCATCACCCCGGCAAACAGGTAAAAGAACAAAGCTTCAATCATTGTATGGCTGTCTTTCTTTTGTCATCGATGCGCCGTTTCGTTCCGCCTAACGCCATTTCGCGTCTGCAGCAAGGTTACGGGCAATTTCGGTTTCCCAACGGTCGCCATTCGCCAAAAGCTTGTCTTTGTCGTAATACAGCTCTTCGCGGGTTTCGGTGGCAAATTCAAAATTCGGCCCTTCGACAATCGCATCAACCGGACAGGCTTCCTGACAAAAGCCGCAATAGATACATTTGGTCATGTCGATATCATAACGTGTGGTACGCCGGCTACCATCATCACGAGGTTCGGCTTCGATGGTAATGGCCTGCGCCGGACAAACCGCTTCGCATAGCTTACAGGCAATACAGCGTTCCTCGCCATTCGGATAGCGGCGCAACGCATGCTCACCGCGGAAACGCGGTGATAGGCTGCCTTTTTCATAAGGGTAATTGATCGTGACCTTTGGCTTGAAGAAATATTTCAAGGTCAAAAACATGCCCTTGCCAAGCTCAAGAAGCAAAAACGAGCGAACTGCATTTACCAAAGCGGACATTCGTATTTCTCCTTAACCCAAAGCCACAGCTGGCAGACGATCAGTCACCAACAGAAAACCGGCCGTCAACACAACATAGATCAGCGAGAATGGTAAAAAGATTTTCCATCCAAGACGCATAAGCTGGTCATAGCGGTAACGCGGCGTTGTTGCCCGCACCCACAAGAACACAAACAATACCAGCATGATCTTGATGATAAACCAAAGTGGGCCGGGAATAATATTCAGCGGCCAGATATCAAATGGCGGCAACCATCCACCAAGGAACAAAACAACTGTCATGCTGCTCATCAGGATCATATTTGCATATTCACCAAGGAAGAAAAGCGCAAATGACATTGACGAATATTCAACAAAATAGCCAGCAACCAATTCTGATTCGCCTTCTGGCAAATCAAATGGCGCGCGGTTGGTTTCGGCAAGTGTCGAGATAAAGAACACAATAAACATCGGCAATAATGGCAAAGCAAACCACATGCCGCGCTGCGCCTCGACAATCGCGCTCAAATTCAATGATCCAGCGCATAAAAGAACATTGATGATGACCAACCCCATCGAAACTTCATACGACACCATCTGTGCGGCTGACCGTAACGCGCCCAAAAACGCATATTTGGAATTACTGGCCCATCCCGCCATGATCACGCCGTAAACGCCAAGCGATGAAATGGCAAACAGATATAAAATACCAACATTGATATCCGCAATCACCAGATCTTCGCCAAAAGGAATCACCGCCCATGCGACCAAAGACAAAATAAAGGTCAACATCGGCGCGATCATAAAGACCACCTTATTGGCACCAGCAGGCATGATGGTTTCTTTTGCCATCAGCTTTAGCGCATCGGCAAAAGGCTGGAACAGACCAAACGGGCCAACCACATTCGGCCCTTTGCGAAGCTGCATGAAGCCAATAACGCGGCGTTCGGCCAGCGTAAGATAGGCAACAGCAATCAATAATGGTCCAATAACAACCATGATCTTGGCAACAATCCAGCCAAGTTCCAAAACCCAGTCCTGTGTCAAAAATTCAATCATGGCCATCACTCCGCTGCAACCGCGGCACCGTGATGGGCGCTGCTGGCGCGGACACATTCCGCCATTGTTTCTGACGCACGGCTAATCGCGCAGGTCATGTAAAAATTATCAAACGACTGTCCAATCGGCTCGGCTGATAATTTTGCACGCCCGCCAAACGAAGCCCATTTCGCCGGTGCAATTTCATCAGCATCGGCAAAATGTGGATAATCGGCACATAAAGCCTCGCGCAATTCGGCATGCGTATCAAAACCGACTGATTTTCCAACAGCGCCCGAAACAGCGCGGATGATGGTCCAATCTTCACGCGCATCCCCTGGCGGGAACGCGGCACGGGTTGCATATTGAACACGGCCTTCGGTATTGACATAAATACCGTCTTTTTCGGTATAGGCCGCCCCCGGAAGCACCAGATCTGCATGATGGGCACCAGCATCACCATGATGCCCCTGATACACAACAAAACTAGATGCAAACGGCTCAAAATCAATTTCATCAGCGCCAAGCAACCATAAAAGGTCAAGCTTGCCAGCCTTGGCCGCCTTGCCCATCGCTGCGATATCCATGCCGCCGCGCGCCGGCACAAAGCCAAGGTCAAGACCGCCAACACGCGCTGCGGCGTTATGCAAAACGTTAAAGCCGTTCCACTCTTTTGTGACAGCACCATAGCTTTCGGCAATTTGACGTACCTTGCCAAGCATCGCCGCACCATCAGCCCGCGCCAAAGCACCCATGCCAATGATGATCATTGGCCGTTTGGCTTTTTTCAATTTGGCGGCAAATTTATGGCTTCCATTGGCAAGCGCTTCCAGAATTGTCGGATCTTGGCCAAGGAAATCAGCATTATAAGTCAAATCGACCTTTGGGCCAACAACCGCGACCGGCATCCGGCTAGACAGCCAGTTGCGGCGGATACGCGCATTCAGAACAGCCGCTTCAATGCGGGGATTGCTGCCAATAATCAGCACAGCATCAGCATCATCAATGCCAGCAATTGTCGAATTGAACAAATAGCCAGCGCGGTTCCCACCAATCTTGGCACCATCTTGACGGCAATCAAGATTTGGACTGCCGAGGCGTATCATCAGGCTTTTCAGCGCATAGAGTGATTCGGCATCGGCCTGATTACCGGCAATGGCACCAATCGCATTCGGCTTGGCCTTACGAAGCGCGGTTGCAAGGCTTTTCAATGCCTCATCCCAGCTTACCGGATGCAATCTGCCATCGCGGCCACGCGCAAATGGCTTGTCGAGACGCTGCCGACGAAGACCATCAATGGCATAGCGGGTTTTATCGGAAATCCATTCTTCATTAATATCTTCGTTCAGCCGTGGCAATACCCGCATGACCTGCGCGCCGCGCGCATCAACCCTGATATTGCTGCCAAGCGCATCCATCACATCAATGGTTTCGACCTTGTTTAATTCCCACGGCCGCGCCGCAAAGGCATAAGGGCGTGATGTCAAAGCGCCAACCGGACAAAGATCAATAACATTGGCCGATAATTCAGATGCCAATGTTTTTTCAAGATAGGTGGTGATTTCCATCGACTCGCCGCGGCCAATCGCGCCAAGTTCAGGCACGCCAGCAACCTCGGTTGCAAAACGGACACAGCGTGTGCAATGGATACAGCGGGTCATAACTGTGCTGATCAATGGCCCCATATGTTTGTTTTCAACAGCGCGTTTATTCTCAGAGAAGCGCGAACCATCAAGACCATAGCCCATTGCCTGATCCTGCAAATCACATTCACCACCCTGATCACAGATTGGGCAATCCAACGGGTGATTGATCAAAAGAAATTCCATCACCCCTTCACGCGCCTTTTTCACCCGATCGGTATCGGTGCGGATAACCATGCCGTCACCAGCTGGCATTGCACAAGATGCAATCGGCTTTGGCGCGCGTTCCATATCCACAAGACACATCCGGCAATTGCCGGCGATCGACAAACGGTCGTGATAGCAAAAGCGCGGAATTTCAACACCGGCCGCCTCGCACGCATGAAGCACGGTAGACCCGTCTTCGACTTCCACTTCAACATCATTTACCGTCAGTTTTGGCATGGTGCTGTCCGCTTTCTATTCTGCCGCATTCACAGCGTCAACCGCATGGCGCGCTGCAATCCGTCGTTCGATTTCGGGCCGGAAATGTTTGATGAGCCCCTGAATTGGCCATGCCGCAGCATCACCAAGCGCACAAATTGTATGACCTTCGATTTGGCGCGTTACCTGTTCAAGCGTGTCAATTTCATGGCTTTCCGCCTCACCGCGAACAAGCCGTTCCATCATCCGCCACATCCAGCCAGTGCCTTCACGGCATGGCGTGCATTGGCCGCAAGATTCATGCTTGTAGAAATACGATAACCGCGAAATCGCCTTAACCACATCGGTGCTTTTATCCATCACGATGATGCCGGCAGTGCCAAGCCCTGTTCCAGCATTGCGAAGCGCGTCAAAATCCATGGTGATATCGGCGCATACATCTTTTGGCATCAACGGTGTTGATGACCCGCCCGGAATGACCGCAAGCAGATTATCCCAGCCACCGCGAATCCCGCCAGCATGCTTTTCCAGCAATTCACGAAGCGGAATGCCCATTTCTTCTTCAACATTACACGGGTTATTCACATGACCCGAAATGCAGAATAATTTAGTGCCTGTGTTATTTTCCTTGCCAAGACCGGCAAACCAATCGGCACCACGACGCAAGATGGTTGGGGCAACAGCAATCGATTCAACATTATTCACCGTTGTCGGACAGCCGTAAAGGCCAACACCAGCTGGAAATGGCGGTTTTAGCCGTGGCTGACCTTTCCGACCTTCCAATGATTCCAATAGGGCGGTTTCTTCACCGCAGATATAAGCCCCTGCACCGCGATGCAGATAAATATTAAATGCCCAGCCTGATTTTGCCGCATCTTTGCCAAGCAGGCCAGCATCATAAGCCTCGTCAATCGCGGCTTGAAGGCGGCGAGCCTCATTCACAAATTCGCCGCGGATATAGATATAGGCCGCATGTGCCCGCATCGCAAAACCGGCAACAACACACCCTTCGAGCAATTTATGCGGCTCATGACGGATGATATCACGATCCTTGCATGTGCCCGGCTCCGACTCATCGGCATTTACCACCAGATAATGCGGACGGTCTTTGACCTCTTTTGGCATGAATGACCATTTCAGCCCGGTTGGAAATCCCGCGCCGCCTCGCCCCCGAAGGCCTGATGCCTTCATTCGCTCGACAATCTCATCATGGCCAAGCGCCAACAGCTTTGCGGTTTTATCCCAATCACCGCGTGCCTTTGCGCCCTTTAAACCAGCGTCACCCCAACCATAGATATTGGTAAAAATACGGTCTGCATCATTAAGCATTGGCTTGGCTCCGCTTTTTGGTTGCTCCAGTTACCGCCTTGCCCAGTTTTCCGGCTGCCAGCGTTGTTGCACCAGTTGCCGGCTCAGATCCAGATCGGCCAAGAACCGATCCAACCGTCAATGGCGCATCCGCCTCAAGCGAGTCGAGAAGTGCGCCGGTGGATTGATAGTCCAGATCTTCGTAGAAATCGTCATTCACTTGCAGGATTGGCGCATTCACGCACGCCCCAAGACATTCAACCTCAAGAAGCGAGAACCGCCCACAAGCCGAGGTTTGCCCTGATGAAATTTGATAACGGTCTTTGATGGCCCGCATCATTTCATCTGATCCGCGCAACCAACAAGGCGTTGTTGTGCAGGCCTGCAGGAAATATTTTCCAACCGGCTTTAGATTGAACATGGTGTAGAAAGTTGCCACTTCAAGAACGCGAATTTCTGCCATATCCAGCTTGGTTGCGATCAGTTCAATCGCCTTCATCGGAATCCAATTTTCATGCTGGCGTTGCGCCAGATCAAGAAGCGGCATTACCGCACTGGCCTGCCGGCCTTTAGGATATTTTGCAATAATCCGCTTGATTTCAGCTTCATTTTCCTTGGAAAAGGCAAAGCTGTCAGGCTGATCACTGGCAATGCGGTCTTCAATACTCATCGGTCAATCTCACCAAAAACAATATCAAGCGATCCAATAATCGCCACTGAATCGGCCAGCATATGACCGCGCGACAAATGATCTACCGCTGCCATGAAATAAAACCCCGGCGCGCGGATTTTGCATCGATAAGGCTTATTTGTACCATCCGACACCAAAAACACGCCAAATTCGCCCTTTGGCGCTTCAACAGCGGTATAGCTTTCGCCCTCAGGAACATGGAACCCTTCGGTGTAAAGCTTGAAATGATGAATCAAGGCTTCCATCGATTGTTTCATCTCACCACGTTGTGGTGGCGTCACCTTATGATCGGGTGCCATTACCGGCCCGCTTGGCATATTGGCAATGGCCTGCTCGATGATACGCAGTGACTGGCGCATTTCCTCGACACGAATCAAATAGCGCGCATAGCAATCACCGGTTTTGCCGATGGGAATGTCGAAATCCATCTCATCATAGGCATCATAGGGCTGATTTTTACGCAAATCCCAAGCAACACCCGATCCGCGAAGACAAGGGCCGGTCATGCCAAGCGACAAGGCGTCTTCT
Source organism: Candidatus Puniceispirillum sp. (assembly GCA_028383305.1). GTDB lineage: Bacteria > Pseudomonadota > Alphaproteobacteria > Puniceispirillales > Puniceispirillaceae > UBA3439. Next base: position 51,978 of record JAOEVD010000008.1, on the reverse strand, counting down.
TCACTGATTACGCCAATATCAACCGTACGCTGTTTAAAGATGCGGTTTTCGCTAAGCAGGGTTTCCATATCCTGAATGAAGGCCGGAAATGTTTTGGTCCAGTTATTGATGTCGCGAAGCAAATCATCAGGCAAATCTTGATGCACACCGCCCGGGCGGAAATAGGCAGCGTGAAGCCGCGCCCCGCATGCGCGCTCGTAAAACCCCATCAAATGTTCGCGTTCTTCAAAACCCCACAAAAGCGGCGTCATCGCGCCAACATCGATGGCAAAAGTGGTCAGATTCAAAAGATGGTTCAAAATCCGGCCAATTTCACAATAAAGAACACGGATATATTGAGCCCGCCGTGGCACCTCGATGCCAAGCGCCTTTTCAATCGCCAACGCCCAGGCATGTTCCTGATTCATTGGTGACACATAATCTAGGCGATCAAAATAGGGCAAAGCCTGAAGATAAGTTTTATGTTCGATCAGCTTTTCAGTACCGCGATGCAAAAGGCCGATATGCGGGTCGGCGCGCTCGATCACTTCGCCATCCATTTCCAGCACAAGCCGCAAGACGCCATGCGCTGCCGGATGCTGCGGGCCAAAATTCATCGTAATCGGTTTGATCTGCATCTCTGCCATGTTTGTCTCTTTACACCCTATTTTGCCGTTTTGTCGGGATCAGCTTTGGCAGCATTGCCGCCAAGCTCGTTATGCATCCCTTCCCACGGGCTGAGGAAATCAAAATCGCGGAATTCTTGAACCAGATGCACCGGCTCATTAATGACGCGGCGCTGCGTGTCATCATAACGAACCTCGACATGGCCGGTCAGTGGGAAATCTTTGCGAAGCGGATGCCCCTCAAAACCATAATCGGTCAGCAGGCGACGCAGATCAGGGTGGCCGGAAAAGAAAATGCCAAACATGTCCCAAACTTCACGTTCAGCCCAATTTGCCGCCATGAACACGCCGGTTACTGACGGAACGGTCTGGCCTTCACTCACCGTCGCAACAATTCGAAGCCGCATGTTACTGCTCATCGACAGCATTTGATAAACAACATCAAACCGGTCTTTCCGCTCGGGATAGTCAACCGCTGTCAAATCGATAAGCTGGGTAAAGGCGGCCTGCCTGTCATCGCGTACCAACAACAAAAGTTGCGCCACAGCGCCAGCACTCACCTGCAATTCAATTTCACCATGGACAATACCCGATGACAGCACAATCCCCTGCCCGATTTCACGCAAATGATCGGCCATTAGCTGCAAAGGCGACTCGCTGGTGCTGCCAGCTTCGTTAATCAGGTCATTTTCATTCATTGCAGCGCCCTCTCAAGGCTAACTAACATAAGGAAACGGAGGGTTGTTGGGTCTAGCTGCGGGCAATCGTAGCGGTGCGACGGATTTTCTTCTGCAACTGTAAAAGACCATAAATCAACGCTTCGGCCGTTGGCGGACAACCCGGCACATAGACATCAACAGGAACAATCCGATCACAACCGCGAACAACAGCGTAGGAATAATGATAATAACCACCGCCATTGGCGCATGACCCCATCGACAGAACCCAACGCGGCTCTGGCATCTGGTCATAAACACGGCGTAAAGCAGGTGCCATCTTGTTGGTTAGGGTACCAGCAACAATCATCACATCTGACTGGCGCGGGCTCGGCCGAAACAGCATACCATAGCGATCCATGTCATACCGGCTAGCCGCTGAATGCATCATTTCAACAGCGCAGCAAGCCAAACCAAAGGTCATTGGCCATAGTGAGCCTGATCGCGCCCAATTGAACAATTTATCAGCCTTGGCGATGACAAAACCGCGATTGGTGATTTCGTCACCAACAGCCCGCAAAATAGCGTCCTGATCGGCGCCCGGTGGTATTGGCGGTGCCAATGATGGATCCATCACTCCCATTCCAGCGCTCCCTTTTTCCATTCATAGATAAAGCCGATGGTCAAAACGGCAAGAAAAAGCATCATTGACCAGAAACCGAACAACCCAATGCCACCAAGCGCAACCGCCCAAGGGAACAGAAACGCCACCTCAAGGTCGAAAATAATGAACAAAATAGCAACAAGATAAAACCGAACGTCAAATTGACGGCGCGAATCATCAAACGCGTCAAATCCACATTCATAGGCGGTCATTTTTTCACTGTCAGGCCGCTGATTGCCAAACACAAAAGCGGTCAGCACAAAGGCAAGAGACAGCCCAATCGCAATGGCAAAAAAGACCGCAATTGGCAGATATTCACTGAGAAACAAATCCAATGGGGGCTCCTGAATAGCAGGTCGGAAACATACCCCAAATGGAATAATTCAGCGACGCCCTAATTGCAAGCTACAAAGCGGAAAAATATCGGATAAAAGCCAAAAATTATGGGAATTACAAACCTTGGCTGGACACAGGTCTTGTGATGGATGGTTGCATCTCACATTGAAGATTGCCTAGATTACTTTTAACCATTTTGGCAGGCCACGCCAAAAGACCAAACTGTATCTGATCGTCAACAAGGATCGAGTGATGAACCAACAAGCCCCGCACAGCCAAATTCCGGACATGCCTTCCCTGCTTGGTTGGGGCGGTCTTATTCCCTTTGGACTTGCCGCGCTTGGCACGCATAGCGGCGTTGACGCGCTGGTGCTTTATGGATTTATCGGCGGCACCACCTATGGTGCCATTGTCCTCAGCTTTCTTGGCGCGGTTCACTGGGGATTGGCCATGCAGGACGATCGCAGCCCCTATTGGTATGTCTGGTCAATCACGCCGGCACTTATGGGGTTTGCCAGCCTGTTGATTTTTGACGCTAATCTGCGGCTTCTTGCCTTGATGCCGTTATTTGCCCTGACCTGGTCGGTAGATCGCCAAGCCGGCAGTCGCGGGCTTATTCCCGCTTGGTATATGCGGCTTCGCACCATTTTGACCATCGGCGCGGTGACCAGCCTAGCGGCGATGTTGCTTGCCTAGATAATCACTCATCTAACGGGCGCGGATCATGATGATATTGCCAGCCACGACAAGTCCTAATCCGGCAACACCAAGCAAGGTCCAATGGTAATTTTCAAATCTGGTTGAAATCAGCAGGGCAAAAACCGGAAATACCACAGTCGCATAGCCTGCACGGCTGGCACCAATCTTGCCAATCAGCATCAAATAACAACTAAATGTCAGAACTGACGAAATAATCGTTAACCACATTAGCGAGCCAACATAAAGCGGCGTTAGCTCGATCATAAATTCATAGCCCATGACAAATGACACCAGCCCAAGATAGCAGACCCCATAGGTCATGCCCCAAGCCGTCGACGCAAAAACCGGAATGCCGCGACGCTGGCTGGCGGCCGAAACCATATTGCCACTGCAAAAAAACAATGTGCCAACAAGGCAAAATATCAGGCTTGGCAATGCCGTTCCGGATAGCTGTAATTCAGGCCAATACAACAGCGCAACGCCGCTGATCCCGACAAAGGCGGCAAGCAGGTGCCGTATTGGCGGACGCTGGCGTCCAAGCGCTGCCCCCATAAGAACATTCACCAATGAAGCGGTTGAAAAAACCACCGCCAAAAGCCCTGATGCCACCCCGTTGGCAGCGTGATAGAATAGCGTAAAATTACCTGAGAAAATAAACAGGCCAAGCGCGGCAAACCGCCAATGAACCCGCCAATTAAACCGCAATGACTGGCCAGACATAATCGCCAAAAGCGCCATCATCGGCGCTGCCATCAAAAACCGCCAGAACAAAGAGATTTCAGGCGCAACAACGCCAAGCTGCCATTTTAACGGCAGCCAGCTTGTTGACCAGCCAAACACCACGCCAGCATAAAGCAGCATGTCAAACGGTGCCATATAGCCTCCTCATTGGCAGGCTCAAAACCTAGGCCGACACCCAGTCCTTGGGATTAATATCAAGATAGGCCTCGACCGCAGCGGTGGCGATTACAGATTTGGTATTGTGAACATTATCAACAACATCTAACCCGCCTTTTACGACTTGGACGACCGCATTTCCACGCGGAAGCTTGGCGGCAACAATCGCTTGGTCAACCTTTTCTGGATCCTGCACGGCAATCGTCACACGCACATCCATATCGGCATGATCAAACCCAAGTGACCGGAACAGAATCAAAGAACTATGGTGAAGCGCGTCATCGACAGCCCGGCACGCCGCCTTTGTATAATTTTCACCATAAAGATCATTGCCGGTACCCATTTCAAGAATGATACGTTTCATCATGCGGCTCCTGCAGGCTCAAGATCGAGATAAACCACCACCGCCGCATTGGCGATAACGGTAACGCCGCCATCAGGCTTTGGCACGTCAAGACCGCCATGAACCGCGCGAACCGACCCCTGCCCATAAGGCAAGATTGCGGCAACCTTGTCTGTATCCAACGTTTCTGGCTGCTGGACGCCAATTTCCACTTCGATGATCATTGCCGAACGATCAAGGCCAAAGGCATCAGCAATCGATAAAGAATTATGCCAGAGCGCGTCTTCAACCGCGCGGCATGCCGCCCGCGTATAATCTTGCTGGCGAAGCGAGCTGCCCATGCCAAGCTCCATCACCATCCGTTTTTTTGCCATGATCAAAACACCTTCATGCATCAAAGGAAATGCGGCCAACCGCATCATTTACTTGCAGAGTTATAATCATTTGTTTTGGCAAAACCAACCCAAACAAACGCGTGCCCCGATCAGGCAAGCCCAAGCGCCGTTTGCACTTCGGCTGTCCAGCCAACAAAACTGTTGTCACCAATTTCAATGACCGGCCGTTTGATCAAAGTTGGGTTCGCCCGAAGCAACGCCAGAGCTGGCTGTTGGCGCGTCTGATCATCCAGCCCGCGCCATGTTGTTGATTTACGGTTTACCAGAACCGCATCACCATGTTCATCAAGCCATTTTTGCAATTGCTCAGCCGCAACTGGCACTGCCCGAAGATCAATAAATTCAACTGATTGTCCAGCAGATTGCAACACTTTTAGCGCCTTTTTGCAACTATCACAATTTTTCAGCCCATAAAGTTTCACAATCCGCCTCCTGTTTGATCGAAGCCAAGCTTACTGCCCCATAACAGCCCTGCCAAGCGCGGTTTTGATGATGTCTAAACAGGCATAACCCCAGAAACAGCCCCAGCAATAGTTCCAGAAATAGCCCCAGAAACAGCCCAACTCACAACAGCGCTTGCCACGCCTGATCGAAACGCGCAGATTCAATAACTAACTGTCTTGAGTCAGTCCCTGTTCTAAATGACTCAATGACCTAAATCATTGGTGGGCTGGATCAAATGATTTTGGGCACCGTCACAATCCACGCCGCGCTTTTTGGAGGCAGTTTTGCTTCGCCGTTTAATCTATGCCAACCATGAACGCCAGCTCAACCGAACCTATCGCAACCGGCTTGCCAATCGCGGCAACACCGCCCAAGGCGTTTTCTGGCGTTCACAAACAAGCCAGATTGCGCGTTTTGACGCTTTGCTATCGCTTGTGCATCAAATTGCACCACAAAAGCTGGTCACAATTGCCGATATTGGCTGTGGATATGGTGCCATGCTGGCATTTATCAACAAGACGCCAGCCTATGCCCAAACGATCTATCATGGGGTTGATATCAATCGGGCAATGATCGCCGCCTGCCACCAGACATTTCCTGCCGAAAATGCGCTTTTCACAATCGGCAATACGCCGCCAAAATTGGTGGATTTTTGTGTGTTTTCCGGCACATTCAACCTAACCCATAGTGATGATCCTGACCTATGGATGGATTATATCTTTGCCTGTCTTGACCGTTGTATGGCACGGGCGCGTTATGGGCTGGTGCTTAATCTTTTATGTGCGCCAAAGGCCAAGATCGAAAGCCAGATTTTCTATGCAGATCGTGCAGCCTTTATCCGCCGTGCCGAAGCCATGATTGGCCCAACCCACGCACAATCAACAAAATATGTTTCGGGTGACGTCAGTTTTGTGATCACCCGAAAAACCTGATCAAGAATGTCAGAATTCAATGGCCATACCGTCATGCCCAACCGAACAGCGTCCGTCAAAGCTGCGGCCGGTTTCTGCCTGCCAATCGGCATCACTACAAATATCGCGTTCAGGGGGAATCAGATGATTTAACACCAAATGCCCAACATTGGCCGAAGCGGCAATCTGCCCTGCCTGTTCAGCAAAGCTATGCGCTGCAAGAAGGTGGTTTTTAAGCCGGTCATCGCCAGTTTTGGTTTTTGCCAGCACATGATCAAGCCCCTTTGCCAGCATCGCCTCATGCACCAGAACATCACTATTCTTGGCAAAGCCGGCCAAAGACGGCAAATAACGTGTATCGCCGGAAAATGTAATTGATTTTTCATCTGCATCAAAACGTAAAGCATAGGAATCAACAACCGGCGGGTGATCATTACGCATCGCCGATACGGTCAGGCCATTTTCATCGACAAGCCGAATTGGATCGGACGATTTCTCATCAATGATATTGATCTGCGCCATTGCGGCAAATGGTACGCGCCCCTCATCGGCCATTCGGATGGTGATATCAAACCGCATCATCTCGCAAAATTGGCGCCAGATGGCGGCAATTTCAGGCGGGCCAAACACCGACACGGGCCGATCAAGACCAGCCGTCCATGCTGTATGCAGCAACGCGCCAAATTCAAGAATATGATCCGAATGGCAATGGGTAATGAAAATATCGGTCAGGCCGGTCAATGGATAGCCTGCTTTGACCATGCTGGCGGTAACGCCAAGGCCGCAATCAATGATGATCGACCGACCGGCAATTGCCAAATGCGACGATGTTGGCAAAAAAGACGCACCTTCGCCGCGAAGTGACGGGCCGCCCTTAGTGCCAAGTAAAACCAGCTTTGCCATGTTCCCTGCTTTGTCCCTATTCCCCAGCAACCTATTCTACACTAATCGGTTTTGCCCAAAACCAGCGATAGGCAGTTTGCAGCGGATCGACCAAATTGCCAATGGATTGATCGAGGCTGACACAATCAGCAGTAGAAACAAAGTTCAGGTAACCGTCAGTTGGGATTCGTAAGCTGCAAATACATCTTTGGACAAAGCCCGTGATTTGGCCGCAAAGATCAGGGTGGCCTCGTTAACGCCTAAACAAACGAAACTGAAAGGCAGATTTTGCCGTTCACCGCGATGAATGATGTTTTGAGAAGAAATGGCGGGAGTGACGGGACTCGAACCCGCGGCCTCCGGCGTGACAGGCCGGCGCTCTAACCAACTGAGCTACACCCCCTTAAAACAAGGGCTTGTTGTTTTGCGTTTGTACCATGGTTTTTCCATCGAACAACCCTAAAAATGCGTTTCATCAGGCAAGAATTCAAAAAAATTGATCCAACTTTGCTATTGCGTCAAACCAGCGGACAGCAGACAGTATCAACAACGCCCAGCAACAAGCACCGCCTTTTGCACAAGATAAATATTTTGGGTAAATATACGGGAATGGTGGGTGGTGAGGGGTTCGAACCCCCGACCTACTCGGTGTAAACGAGTTGCTCTCCCAGCTGAGCTAACCACCCTATTCATTCCAGAATTATTGTTCATTTAAGCGACAATAGTTAACGCCGACCCTTATATCGAGCCGGCGTTAAAAAAGATAGACTAAAATTAGCTATTCACTGCATCTTTTAAAGGAGCACCAGCTTTAAACTTAGGCTGCTTTGATGCCTTGATCTGGATAGTTTCACCAGTTCTTGGATTGCGGCCAGTCGTTGCTGCGCGGCTTGCAACAGAAAATGAACCAAAACCAACAATACGCACATCGCCACCTGCCTTCAACGCACCTGCAATGCTGTCAAAAACACCATCAACGGCACGACCAGCATCAGCCTTTGTCAGACCAGCAGCATCAGCAACTGCAGAAACGAGATCATTTTTATTCATAGGAACCCCCTGTTTGTAGGTTTCGGTTAAAAAGTAAATATTGCGACAAATTTACACCCCTTTTCCAATACTGGCAAAGGATTTTCTGAAGAAACCCGCCATAAAATGACGGTTTAAATCTCAAAGTACTACGAAAGGATTAATGCGCGACAATATCACTGTTATTTTCGGTTTTTTCAACAACCGGAACCGCGGCACCATCACCGCCTGTTGGCTCAAGCGCAGTACGAACCGGCTCACGCACCAATGCCGCCGACAACGCCTCATCAACCATGGCCACGGGCACAATTTCAAGCGCGCCTTTGACATTGTCTGGGATATCAGCAAGGTCTTTTTCGTTTTCTTTTGGAATCAGAACGGTTTTTAACCCGCCACGTTGTGCTGCAAGCAGCTTTTCCTTTAACCCACCAATCGGCAAAACACGGCCACGGAGCGTAATCTCGCCAGTCATTGCCACATCACGGCGAATGGCTATGCCGGTAATGGCTGAAATGATTGATGTTGCCATTGCCACACCCGCCGATGGGCCGTCTTTTGGTGTTGCGCCCTCAGGGACGTGGACATGAACATCATGTTTGGCAAGATCGGACAGATCAATGCCATAGATTTGCGCGCGCGATTTAATAAAGAATTCAGCTGCCTGAATTGATTCTTTCATTACATCGCCAAGCTTGCCAGTCGCGCTAACTTTACCTTTGCCAGGTACTTTTACCGCTTCGATATTCAGCAATTCACCGCCAACTTCAGTCCATGCAAGCCCGGTGCTGACACCGATCTGGTCATGGTCTTCCATTTCGCCAAAGCGGAACCGGATAACGCCCAGATAATCTTCGATATTATCAGGTGAGACCGTAACCGATGTCTCTTTGCCAGATACGATCGCCGTTACGGTTTTGCGGGCAATTTTGGCAATCTCGCGCTCAAGATTACGAACCCCCGCCTCACGCGTATAAAGCCGGATAATCGAACGAACCGCGTCATCGGTGATGGTTAACTCACCGTCTTTCAAGCCATGATCATCAAGCTGCTTTTTCATCAGATGGCGTTTGGCGATTTCCAGCTTTTCATCTTCCGTGTAGCCAGACAGACGGATAATTTCCATCCGGTCCATCAAAGGCTGCGGCATATTCAATGTATTGGCCGTTGTGACAAACATTACATTCGACAGGTCAAAATCGACTTCCATGTAATGGTCCTGAAACGCGTTATTTTGCGCTGGATCAAGCACTTCAAGAAGAGCCGACGTCGGGTCACCGCGCCAATCAGCACCAAGCTTGTCAACTTCATCAAGAAGGAAAAGCGGATTGTTCATTCCAGCTTTTTTCATACCTTGCAGCACTTTGCCGGGCATTGACCCAATATAGGTACGGCGATGGCCACGAATTTCGGCTTCATCACGAACGCCACCAAGCGCCATTCGCACATATTTACGGCCAGTTGCTTTGGCAATTGACTTGCCAAGCGATGTTTTACCAACACCTGGTGGGCCAACAAGACAAAGAATAGGGCCGCGCATGGCTTTGGTTCGCTGCTGAACAGCCAGAAACTCGACGATGCGGTCTTTCACTTTATCAAGCCCGTAATGATCGGCATCAAGAACCGCACGCGCCGCCACAATGTCTTTTTTCAGGCGGCTGGCCTTTTTCCACGGCAGCGCAAGAATCCACTCAAGATAGTTACGAACAACCGTTGCTTCGGCGCTCATCGGCCCCATATTGCGCAGTTTTTTCAATTCGGCTGTGGCTTTTTCGCGAACCGCCTTTGACAGTTTCATTTCATTCAACTGAGCTTCGATCTCATCAAGCTCATTCATGCCATCCTCACCCCCACCAAGCTCTTTCTGGATGGCCTTCATTTGCTCGTTCAAATAATATTCGCGCTGGGTCGTTTCCATCTGCCGCTTTACGCGGTTACGCACTCTTTTTTCGACCTGAAGCGCGCCAATTTCGCCCTCCATCGCGCCCAAAATCTTTTCAAGGCGCTCATGCACATCAAGCGTTTCGAGCAAATCCTGCTTTTCGACGATTTTAACGGCCAGATGCGAGGCAATCATATCGGCAATTTTATCTGCCTCATCGACCTGCTCAACCGCACTTAACACTTCTGACGCGATCTTTTTATTCAGCTTGATATATTGTTCAAACTGCTGAACCGTTGCGCGGCTCAGCGCAGCTGTATCGGCGCCGCGATCACCCGTTTGTTCAGCAGGCTCGGCCTCGACAAGTAAATAGCCATTGTCATCGGTCAATGTATCAAGGCGCAAACGCAAACGCTCGCCGCCTTCAACAAGCACCTTTACCGCACCATCAGGCAGTTTCAATAGCTGCAAAATCGAGCCAACAGTACCCGTGGCGTAAAGACCATCACCATTAGGATCTTCAATGCCAGCTTCAGTTTGGGTTGCAAGGATGATCTGCTTGTCTTCAGCCATAACAGCCTCGAGCGCCTTGATCGATTTTTCGCGCCCGACAAAAAGTGGCACGATCATATGCGGAAAAACCACAATATCGCGAAGCGGAAGAACAGGAAGCGCAGTTACAGACGAAACAGTCATTGGAAACAACCCTTAACTAGGCAAAAAGGAATGACGGCGCGATCCGCCGCCTACTATTGATATGGGGCTTGTACGATCAGCTTTCAACCGTCGAAACGCACAAACCAACAGGGCAATTATGCGCCCTGCTCTGCCCCTTGCGGCCGTTTGGCATGAACAACCAGTGGTGCGGCGCCATTATCGACGACGTCAGCATTGATCACCACTTCTTCGATATCACCGGTCGTTGGAATATCAAACATCGGTTCCATCAAGATATTTTCCATGATGGATCGAAGACCGCGTGCGCCTGTTTTGCGCTCAATCGCCTTTTTGGCGATGGCTTTCAGCGCGTCATCGCGGAATTCGAGATTAACGTCATCCATTTCAAACAGCTTTTGATATTGCTTCAAAAGCGCGTTTTTCGGCTCGGTCAAAATCTGAATCAAGGCATCTTCATCAAGATCCTCAAGCGTTGCCAAAACTGGCAGACGGCCAACAAATTCAGGGATCAGACCAAATTTGATCAAATCTTCCGGCTCAAGTTCGGCAAGAAGCTCACCAATTTTGCGGTCATCTGGATCACGGACATCAGCACCAAAACCAATACCAGCACCGGTATGGCGACCGGCGATCAATTTATCGAGACCGGCAAAAGCTCCCCCACAGATAAACAGGATATTGGTTGTATCAACCTGCAAAAACTCCTGCTGAGGGTGTTTGCGCCCCCCTTGCGGTGGCACGGATGCAACGGTGCCTTCCATGATCTTCAACAAAGCCTGCTGCACGCCCTCGCCCGATACATCGCGCGTGATTGACGGATTATCAGATTTGCGGGAAATTTTATCAACCTCGTCGATATAGACGATGCCGCGTTGTGCGCGCTCGACATTATAATCGGCGGCCTGCAGTAATTTCAGGATGATGTTTTCAACATCTTCACCGACATAACCAGCCTCGGTCAATGTGGTGGCATCGGCCATGGTAAACGGCACATCAAGCATCCTCGCCAGCGTTTGCGCCAGCAGCGTTTTGCCGCACCCGGTGGGGCCGACAAGAAGGATGTTCGATTTAGAAATTTCCACATCACCTGTACGGCCAGCATTTGCCAGACGCTTGTAATGATTATGGACAGCGACCGCCAAAACCCGTTTTGCCCGTGCCTGACCGATTACATATTCATCAAGAACATTTTTGATATCGGCCGGTGTTGGCACGCCATCATGGCTTTTTGATAGCTGCGTTTTATGCTCTTCACGGATAATATCCATGCAAAGTTCAACACATTCATCGCAAATAAAGACCGTCGGGCCTGCAATGAGCTTGCGTACCTCATGCTGGCTCTTTCCACAGAAAGAGCAGAATAAAGTTCCCTTATCAGCATCATCTTTTTTTGCCATTTTACGGCTCCTGCGCTTGATCATGTGGGCGGCCTTGGTGCCGACCAGTCGGTATATTGCGGCACTAGTCTAGAGCGCGTCCATAGTTACTTACAAACAAAATCTGTGCCAAAGTCAAAATCGACAGATCCCCCGTATTTGGCAAAAGCTTAGCTTTAACCTTCAGCCTTTGGAATTGGCCGCTTTTCAACCACCTCGTCAATCAGGCCAAAAGCTTTTGCATCTTCGGCGGTCATGAAGGTGTCACGATCCATGATTTTTTCGATTTGTTTGATCGTTTTGCCGGAATGTTTTTCGTAAATGCCGTTCAAACGCTGGCGTAAATCAAGAATTTCCTTGGCATGAATTTCGATGTCGGTTGCTTGGCCTTGAAACCCGCCCGATGGCTGATGTGTCATAATGCGCGCATTTGGCAGGCTGAAACGCTTGCCGGCGGCGCCTGCGGTCAGCAAAAGCGATCCCATTGAGGCGGCTTGCCCCATACAAACGGTCGAAACATCAGGGCGGATATATTCCATCGTGTCATAAATCGCTAAACCAGACGTCACAATACCGCCAGGTGAATTGATATACATTGAAATATCTTTGGTTGGGTTTTCCGATTCCAAAAACAGCAATTGCGAACAAACAAGCGACGCAACACCGTCATCAATCGGCCCATTTAGGAAAATAATCCGTTCTTTTAGCAGCCGCGAAAAAATATCGTAGGCACGTTCGCCGCGATTGGTTTGCTCGACCACCATCGGCACCAGATTTGCCTGAATTGGATCATGAATCCGGTCTCGCACGCTAAAAGGAAAATTTCCGGTATTTTGGCTCATTCACTGTCTCCTAGGACATCTCGCAAGACCGCAATGTGCAGCCCGTTTCACTCTAAATCACGTATCGACCAAAAACAGCAGCGTTGAGCCTGTAATCAGACTTATACCATGACCGACGATCCGCATTAGTACTATATGGGCATCGGCAAAAACGGTTCAAGCAAAAGATCACGAAACCTTGCCGGTTTTCCCGGATTTCCAAAAAACCAGCAAGAGCACCGATCCATTTGGGAAAACAGGGCCTAGCCAAGCGGTATCGGACCGCCCACTCAATCAAAGCCAACGCCGAAAAAATCCGGCCAGCATTCTACGGCCACCAAAAAGGGCCGCCAAATCTGGCAGCCCTTATATTTCCGGCAAAAGGCAGGCTGGATATGGATGCCCGCGCATTTCGCCTATTTATCAGCCGGTTTGGCTGTTTATTTCTTGGCAGCTGGCTTTTTCGCCGCAGCTTTCTTGGCAGATGGCTTTTTCGCCGCAGCTTTCTTAGCAGCTGGCTTTTTCGCCGCGGCTTTCTTGGCTGGTGCTGACTCTGCTGGTGCGTCGTAGAGCGTATCCGTGTCGATTGTGACATCAGTTACCTTGGCCATTTCAAGAATGAAATCAATGACCTTATCTTCGAAGATCGGGCCGGCAATCTGTTGCATCGCTTGCGGGTTTTTCTGGAAATATTCCAGCACCATCTGTTCTTGACCCGGATGACGGCGTGCTTCCTCAAATACTGCACGGCGGGAATCTTCTTCGGTGACTTCAATATTGTTTTCACGGCCAATTTCAGTGACCAGGAGGCCAAGCCGCACGCGGCGTGTGGCAACCAGTTCAGCTTCAGCTTTGGCATCATCATCCATGCCTTCATCGACAGCAGGATGGTCATGGTCATGGTCATGGTCATGGTCATGGTCGTGATCTTGGTCATGCTCAGCCGCTTTTGGGTTCATCGCCCGGGCCACTGATTCATATTCCTGTTTGAACAATGATGGCGGTACGTCAAAAGCATCGCCTTCAGCAAGCGCATCAAGGACGTTTTTCTTGGTCAGTTGACGCAAGGCTGTTTGATGCTGACCATTGATCTGCTCGGCGACTGCGGCTTTCAAACCGTCAAGATTTTCAAATCCAAGGCGTGTAGCCAATTCATCATCAATGCTGGCATCAGCCTTTTCATGAAGCTCATTTAGCTTCACTTCGAAAACAGCCAATTTACCAGCCAAATGGGCAGCTTGATAATCTTCTGGGAAGGTCACTGGCACATCGATTGTTGTCCCCGGCTTTGCACCAACAATACCGTCTTCAAAACCCGGGATAAAGCTGTTTGAGCCAAGTTCAAGCGAATGGCCTTCGGCTGTACCACCTTCAAAATCCTCGCCATCGATACGACCAATGAAATCGATCATCGCAACATCACCTAATTTCGCGGCGCGTGCCTTAGCAATTGGGGCTGTTGGGCGGTTTTCATCGGCAATGCGCGCCAAAGTTTCTTCAACTTCTTTTGGATCGCTGTCAATTTTTGGACGATCAACACTAACTTTGCCAAGATCAGGAATAGTGATTGCTGGCATGACTTCACATGCAAGCGATGCTTCGAGGTCTTTGCCATCTTCATAAGATTTGATATCGACTTGTGGCTGGCTTGCAAGACGAAGATCATTGCCTTCGATTGCTTGGCGAGCGCCTTCATCAAGTGCTGCCTTGATCGCATCGCCGCGAACCTGATCGCTAAAGCGTGATTTCACAACCGACATCGGCACTTTACCCGGGCGAAAGCCAGGCATTTTTAAAGTTATCGCGATTTCTTCCAGCTTTTTGGAAACTTCGGCGTCAATCTCGGCTGCGGTGATTACGATTTGATATTCACGCAACAAGCCTTCTGATTTGGTCTCAGACACATTCATCGAACCATTTATCCTTTATCTTGCCATGACCGGTCGTCCGGCCGATTTGTGATATGGCGGCACAGCCATATCGGGTTTTTCCAGACCGGTTAGATCTTAAACGATCTGAGCCAAACTATTGGTTGCCCGTACCGGCCTTACCTAAACGCTGGGACAGACAGCATTACCCGATGGGCATTTAGCCTGTCGCCTTGAACTTATGCCGCAAATGCGGCTAAAATCCTTGCAGTCAGATGGTGCGGGCGGAGGGACTCGAACCCCCACGACTTTCGCCACTGGTACCTAAAACCAGCGCGTCTACCAATTCCGCCACGCCCGCACGTCGTCATCTGCTTCTTTTACCAACGTCTTTCATCCGCTTTGACAGCGCGGTCAAAGACGCCGGTTTTCCCCATCAATTGTCAGGAGAAATGGGGCGAGTGACCGGTTTTGAACCGGCGACCTCCAGTGCCACAAACTGGCGCTCTAACCAACTGAGCTACACCCGCCATCAGCAACGCGCCCAGCCTTTCCCGAAAATCAAGGATTACCCAGCTCGAAACTGGACGCGAACATAATCCAAGCCTTGCCAGCATGCAAGGGGCTTTTACAGGTCTTTTTCCCATGCAAATAAAAGGCCGGTGTCGCTTTTGCGAATGCGGCTTAATCGCGCCCTGATAACCTAGCCTTTTAACGGCCGGCCGGGCTTGAACACGCCGCTTGCCGATGTGATCACCCTGCCATCGGGAGCCAGAACCTCGCCTTCGGCAAAAAACACTGACTTACCGCCGCCTGTCCGCCGCGCCTTAGCAAGGGCAAAACCATCTTCTAGCCGCAGTGGTGCGATATATTGCGCTGTCAAAGACAAGGTCAGCCCGGGATACAGCCCCTCAGGTGCAGGCCGGTAGCTGCCGGACATTGCCAATGCCACATCAAGCATACTGGCATACAGCCCACCATGAACAAGCCCAAGCGGGTTTAAATGATCATGCGTTAAATCAACCTGAAGCGACGCCAGACCGTCCTGCCAGTCAAGAATCATGACACCATTATGATGATTAAACCCACCCGCCTGGTTCAATTCGTTGATCCGCTGATCTGTATGCGCCTTGATCATGATCCGGCAACCGGAAAATCACGGCCAAGAGCGTAAAATTCAGCGTTTGGACGCATCGAAGTCAGACTTGCCATTCGGTTCGACAGCGCAAACAGGCCGGTAATGGCGGCAATGTCCCAGATATCATCATCGCTAAAACCATGCTGGTGAAGAATGGTAAAATCATCGCCACCGATATCTTGTGACCGGTTGCAGGTTTTGATAGCAAAATCCAGCATCGCCTTTTGCCGGTCGGTAATATCGGCCTTTTTGTAATTGGTCGCGATGGCATCAGCGATGGTTGCCGATTTTTCATAGATCCGCAAAATGGCACCATGCGCCACAACGCAGTAAAGACAGTTATTTTCTGCCGAGGTGGCAACAACAATCATTTCGCGCTCGCCCTTACTGAGGCCAGAATCGTGCCGCATCAATGCCTCATGATATGCCCAAAAAGCGCGCAATTCATCAGGTCGGTGCGCCAATGCCCAAAACACATTTGGCACAAAGCCCGCCTTTTCCGAAACATCCTGAAATAGCTTTTGCAGATCGGCTGGCAAAGCCGCAAGATCCGGAACCGGAAACCGGCTGATAGCATGTGTTGTCATTATGTCCTCACATTCAAAAATAAACGGCAAATGATCCACGTTGCAACGCGGCAATTTAGACGAGAATAACCCATTAGAATATCGCTGGTTAGAATATGTCCACAGTTAAAATACCGCCTGTTTCTTTTCTCGCGTTTTGCCAAATCAGCATATTCCAAATCAACATATCTTTGTCTTTCCCCGATCGCAACTATGCCTAAAATTTAGGCAACATGCTTACCGTAAGTGCAGATTCGCCAAAATAGGCATCGAAGTCTGTCACCCTCATCTGGTCGGTCTTGCCTTCACCCGGCCGATCGGCCAGAACAAGGCTAGTATTGGCAGCCATCCGGCGGCTGTTGGCTCTGCTTCGTCTAAAGATGGGCGATGTTTTTGAAATGCAGACTCAGGCCCGAACAGAAAAGTGACAGGTTATGAAAAAAATTGAAGCCATTATCAAACCCTTCAAATTGGATGAAGTTAAAGAAGCTTTGCATGATGTTGGGATTCAAGGAATCACCGTACTTGAAGCGAAAGGATTTGGCCGCCAAAAAGGCCATACTGAGCTTTATCGCGGTGCTGAATATGTCGTCGATTTCCTGCCAAAGGTTAAAATTGAGGTCGTAATTGACGATGCCATGACCGAACGGGTAGTTGACGCCATTCAAAACGCGGCGAAAACAGGCCGCATTGGTGATGGAAAGATTTTCATCTCGACAATTGATGAAGCGATCCGCATCCGCACGGGCGAACGCGGTAGTGACGCGGTATAAGCACTGGTCTCGACCATGCCGAGCCCGGACTAAACAGTTTTAAACGATTAAGTTTTAAATGGCAGATAACGGAAGGATCCCTAAAATGTCTGACGCAACAAAAATCATGGAAATGATCAAAGAACACGACATCACTTATGTCGATCTGCGTTTCACCGATACGCTTGGTAAAATGCAGCATGTAACCCAGCACATCGACACGATTGATGAAGATGCGCTGAACGAAGGCTTTATGTTTGACGGCTCGTCAATTGCTGGTTGGAAAGCCATCAATGACTCAGACATGACATTGATGCCTGATCTGTATCGTGCTTACATCGACCCGTTCTTTGCCCAGCCAACATTGGCATTGTTCTGCGACGTTCTCGAGCCATCAAGCGGCGAAGCCTATGATCGCGACCCGCGCGGCACCGCCAAGGCAGCGCTGGCTCATATCGAAACTTTGGGCATTGCTGATACTGCCTTTTTCGGCCCCGAAGCCGAGTTCTTCATTTTTGAAGATGTTAAAATTGATGTATCAATGAACCGCGGCATGTATTCGGTCGATAGTGTCGAAGGTCCTTACAACAGCGCCCGTAAATATGGCGAAGGCAACCTTGGTCACCGTCCAGGTGTCAAAGGTGGCTATTTCCCAGTGCCACCAGTCGATTCAGGGCAGGATATCCGGTCTGAAATGGTATCGGTTATGGCTGATATGGGCGTTGCTGTTGAAAAACATCACCATGAAGTTGCCCCATCGCAGCATGAGCTTGGCATCAAATTCGGCACTTTGCTGGAAACTGCTGACAATATGCAGCTGTATAAATATTGCGTTCATCAGGTTGCCCATGCTTATGGCGTAACCGCGACTTTCATGCCAAAGCCAATTTCCGGTGATAACGGATCAGGTATGCATGTTCACCAGTCGCTTTGGTCAGATGGCAAGCCACTTTTCGCTGGCAACCAATATGCTGATCTGTCTGAAACTGCGCTTTACTACATTGGCGGCATCATCAAACATGCCAAGTCACTGAACGCTTTCACCAACCCGTCAACCAACAGCTACAAGCGGTTGATCCCGGGTTATGAAGCCCCTGTTCTCTTGGCTTACTCATCACGCAACCGGTCAGCATCGTGTCGTATTCCGCATGTGAATTCGCCCGCTGGAAAGCGCGTTGAAGTGCGTTTCCCAGATGCAACAGCAAACCCATATCTGTCATTCTCGGCAATGCTGATGGCCGGTGTTGACGGTATTCGCAACAAGATTCACCCGGGTGATGCGATGGATAAGGATCTTTATGATCTGCCACCTGAAGAACTGTCACAAATCCCAACTGTTTGTGGATCACTTCGCGAGGCACTTGAGGCATTGAACGAAGACCGCGCCTATCTGACTCAGGGCGATGTGTTCACTGACGATCAGATCGACGCCTTTATCGAGCTAAAAATGCAAGATGTGATCCGCCTGGAGCACACACCTGCACCTGTCGAATTTGATATGTATTATTCATATTAATCGATCGCAAAAGATAATCTGAAAAGGCGGGGCTGGTTCCCGCCTTTTTCTTTCCCGTCTCAAATCTGCCGTTTCTGGTATCAGCCATTTCTGGTACCCGCTGTTTTTGGGGCATTTTTGGGTATTTTGCCAGTCAATCACAATATATCGGCGTTTGCACAACAGATCATTGCTAGATACGGTAGACAGACGCTATCCAAGGCCGATATAGTGACGCAACGCCGCATTCCGCTGGCGACCGCCTTTAAACCCGATGAGTGATTGATGGCTGATCTATTTGGCAATGCTGCAAAAACTGATGATTATGATGCGTCCAATATTGAGGTATTAGAAGGGCTAGAGCCGGTTCGCCATCGTCCGGGAATGTATATTGGCGGCACTGACGACCGCGCCTTGCATCATCTGGCTGCTGAAATTCTGGACAATTCGATGGATGAAGCTGTTGCTGGCCATGCCAACCGGATTGATATTCAGCTTGAAGCTGCCGACCGATTGACCATTCGCGACAACGGGCGCGGCATGCCAACAGGCAAACATCCAAAATTTCCCGATCAATCCGCCGTTGAAGTCATCATGACAACGCTTCATGCTGGCGGTAAATTTTCGGGCAAGGCCTATGCTACTTCGGGCGGTTTGCATGGTGTTGGTGCGTCAGTTGTGAATGCGTTATCAAGTGATTTGATGGTTGAAATTGCGCGTGACAAGATCCTGTTTCAACAGCGGTTTTCGCGCGGCAAGCCGCTTGGCCCGCTGGTTGAAATTGGCGCTGCCCCTAATCGCCGCGGCACATCGGTTAGCTTTACGCCCGATACTGAAATTTTTGGTGCTGGCGCGAAATTCCGCCCTGCCACGCTGTATCGGATGGCACGATCCAAGGCCTATCTATTTGCCGGTGTTGAAATTCGTTGGCGGTGCGATCCGGCATTGCTTGGCAATGGTGACCCCATTCCGGCCGAGGCCAGCCTGCATTATCCGGGCGGCCTTGCCGATTATCTTACCGATGCGACCACTGACAAAGCCTTGATGATTTCTACCCCTTTTGCCGACGTGGTAGAGCTTGACGGGCAGAAGTTTGAATGGGCTATTACGTGGCTCAGCCCGAGTGAAGACGGCTTTTTCCATAGCTATTGCAACACGGTACCAACACCATCAGGCGGAACGCATGAAACTGGCTTTCGCCAAGCTATCGTTCGCGGCCTTCGCAGCTTTGGCGATTTGGTTGGCAATAAAAAAGCCACTGATATCACCGCTGATGACGCGCTTGCTGGTGGAGCGATCATGTTGTCAGTGTTTTTGCGCGATCCGCAATTTCAGGGTCAGACCAAAGACCGCCTTGTCTCGACCGATGCAACCCGCCAAACTGAGCAGGCAGTGCGTGACCGGTTTGACCAGTGGCTATCGGCCGATGCTGGACGTGCAACATTTTTGCTGGATGCCGCTATTGAACGCGCGGATGACCGCAAGCGCCGCAAAAAAGAAAAAGAAGTTGCGCGTAAATCGGCAACAAGACGTTTGCGCCTTCCGGGCAAATTGGCTGATTGTTCGTCGAGCGATCATGAAGCAACCGAATTATTCTTGGTTGAGGGTGATTCTGCTGGCGGATCGGCAAAACAGGCACGCGACCGGAAAATTCAAGCGGTTTTGCCGCTTCGGGGTAAAATCTTGAATGTGGCAAGCGCATCGACCGAAAAATTAAGTGCCAATCAAGAATTATCGGACCTGTCTTTGGCATTAGGCGTCAAACCGGGAAAAGATTTCCGGCTAGATGATCTTCGGTATGGCCGAATCATCATCATGACCGATGCCGATGTTGATGGCGCGCATATCGCAGCATTGCTAATGACCTATTTTTACCGCGAAATGCCCCAGCTTGTTGAGGCTGGACGGCTTTATCTGGCGCAGCCGCCGCTCTATCGGCTAACACAAGGTGGCAAAACCTTCTATGCGCTTGATGAAGAACAGCGCGAAGCCAGCATGAAAAACATCTTTGATGGGCGCGGCAAGGTTGAAATCAGTCGCTTTAAGGGGCTTGGTGAAATGCCACCATCACAATTGAAAGAGACAACGATGAATCCGGCAAGCCGCCGCTTGCTGCAGGTTTCATTGCCGCTTCGCGACTCGGTTGGTGCCGATTTGCGGCGTCACACTGACCAGCTGGTCAATACATTAATGGGCAAAAAGGCCGAATTGCGGTTTGGTTATATTCGCGATCATGCCGAGGATGCACTGGCCAATCTTGATGTGTAGCAAGCCCCAAATTTCGAGGTTTTCATGCGTCCACAACTAGCACTTCGACTAATCGGTGGCGGGCTGGTTTTGCAAGGGCTACTGTTTTACGGCTTTGCAACACCGCTGACGATCCAGATTTTCCCCGGTGCCAGCGATGAAGCGATTCATGTTGGTATGGTCATGCGGCGCGGCCTTGCGGCAATGTCTTTTCTGGCGGGTCTGGTGATTTTTTTGGTTCGCGATGATGCATATCGAACAACAAAACGCGTGTTATTCGGCTGTGGCATCGGATTTGCCGCCATTACCTTGTCACTGATTAATATCCTGGCCGAACAGGCCGCGGTTATCCCGCTTCCCGCAATCACACTTTATGGCTTTGTCGCGGTCTATGCGCTGTATATTTCGGTTCGTAAGCAGAAACCAGCCTAGCCGCTAATCGGCAGCTCGCTCGAATAATGACTCAAGCGCGTTGGTGACGGCCTCGGGTGCCTCGATTGATGACAGATGTCCAATGCCATTTAGCAGGCATAATTCGACCTGCGGCGCAAGACCGGCCATTTCAACCGACAGATTTGGCGGCGTCAAAACATCCATATTGCCACATAAAACAAGAACCGGCGCGGCAAAGCTAGCCAACGTGTCATGCTGGGCGCGCCGCCCCACAATCGCGGTTTGCTGCTGGACAAAGCCAATGCGCCCAATTTCGGCTGCCATGGCCAGAACATCGGCAACAACCGCCTCATCTTGCAATGCCGCCTCAGATAAAAGACGCGGCATCAAACGGCGTGTGACGCCCTGAAAGCCTTTTTGTTTGGCAAGAGCGATTGCCTGTTGGCGTTGGCGTTGGCTTTCGGCGCTATCATCGCGGCAATTGGTGCTAAGCAATGCCATAGCTGCCATCCGTTGCGGTGCCAGCCGTGCCATTTCCAAAGCCACATAACCACCCATTGACAGGCCAATCGGCACTAAGGGGCCATCACAAAGATCAAGTGCTGCCTGCGCCATATTATGAATTGAATCATGGCGCGTTGTATCAGCGATATAACCCTGATTTGGCAGGCTGGCGCGCTGTTTGGCAAAAAGCAATTCGGTGCAAAGAAGACCGGGAATAAAAATTGGTGTGAATGACGGCATCAAGGGCTCGATAAGGATGATAGAATGAAAGATTGACCTGAGCAGCTTTACTCTGTATCACCAGCCACGTTGAAAGCCCATAAAAACTTATGGAATTTACGTTAAATTGCTCGCTTGTGACGCAAAAACATTTCCAGTCAATATCAATAGGGAACTTATCCTTGAAATTTTCAGATCTCGGCCTCAGTGACGAGCTAAGCCGGGCGGTAGCCGATCTAGGTTATACCAGCCCAACACCCATCCAAGAAAAATCCATCCCCATTGTATTGATGGGCCGTGATATTCTTGGCTCGGCGCAGACCGGCACTGGCAAAACTGCCTCATTCACCTTGCCGATGATTGATATTCTGGCCTCTGGCCGCGCCAAGGCACGCCTGCCCCGATCGCTTATTCTTGCGCCAACGCGCGAATTGGCGGCACAGGTCGCCGATTCTTTCGAAAAATTCAGCTCATACCATAAATTAAGCATGGCATTATTGATCGGCGGGGTCAGCTTTACCGAACAGAATGCAGCGCTCAGCAAGGGTGTTGATGTTCTGATCGCTACGCCAGGTCGGTTGCTCGATCATTTCGAACGCGGCAAAGTTCTGTTGAATGACGTGAAAATTCTGGTAATCGACGAAGCCGATCGGATGCTTGATATGGGCTTTATCCCCGATGTTGAGCGGATCGCTAGCCTATTACCGCGGATGCGCCAAACGCTGTTTTTCTCAGCAACATTGTCTGATGATATTCAAAAGCTTGGCGCAAAATTTGTGATGAATCCAAAGGTCATCGAAGTGGCTCCACCTGCGGCAACAGCCGATACGGTTGCCCAGCATTTGATTTGGACTGATACCAGGAAAAAACGCCAGATATTGCGTGATATTCTGCGCCATGAAGCCGTCAAAAATGCGGTTATTTTCTGCAATCGTAAACGCGATATCGCTGAATTGATCAAATCGCTGACGCGGCATGGCTTTTCGGCTGTTGCGCTTCATGGAGACATGACCCAATCAGCGCGCCTTGAAGCTCTACAACGCTTCAAAGATGGCGAAGTGCCGCTTATGATCGCCTCGGATGTGGCTGCACGCGGGCTTGATATTGCCGGTCTCAGCCATGTTTTCAATTTTGATGTGCCAACCCATGCCGAAGATTATGTTCATCGCATTGGCCGGACTGGCCGCGCTGGCAAATCAGGGCGTTCCTTTACCATCGCTGCCAGCAAAGATGACATCAAATATATTGGCTTTATTGAAAAACTAATTGGCAAACCTGTTCCGCAAATCACCGTTGTTGATGGCAAGGTTGTTGAATCAGGGGCAAAATCATCAGCGTCGAAACCCTCAATCAATGATGGTCAAGACATTGCCAAAACCGATGATGGCCAGTCAAATGCGACCAGCGCACCGTCAAAAGAAACTGATGAAAAAGCATCGAAGAGCCGTGGTCGCGGCAGGAATGCCAAGAAAACAGCGGAAAAGCCCGCTGGAACGGATGCACCAAAAAGTAATGCGGCGCAAAATGATGTGGTGAAAATTGATGCGGCCAGCGAAAAACCCGCTAAACTGGCAAAGGCAAAATCGGCTGTCAGTTCTTCATCGGCGCAAGCCGCAAAACCAGCACCCAAAACAGCCACAAAAAACAAAAACCGGAATCGCGATGATGAATTGCCATCACCGCCAGATTGTTCGGGCAACACTTTGGGTGAAACAGGCCATATTCCGGCATTTCTGCGCCGCTAGCATCACAGCAAAACCGCAATTGATCACCGCCTAATTATCGCTTCCGGTCATCGCCGCCGATGATCGTATAATCAAATCTATGCCATGTGGCGCGATCACCCGCCTTTTACGCGGGTGACGGGCTATCGTCCAGCGCCTTATCAATGACCTCACGAAGATCATTTGACTGTGCCTGTTTCTGTATCTTTTGCAACACTGCCCCCATCTTTGCACGCCGGTCAGTGGCATATTGCGCCATTCGGGTCAAAGGCAAAGCCATCCTTGCCGCCAATTGCGGATTACGCGCATCAATATCAATCAGGCAATCGCCGATAAAATCAAACCCTGATCCATCATCAGCATAGAAATGCACTGGATTACCAGTCATAAAAGCACCAAGAACCGACCGTAATTTATTTGGATTATTCGCATCAAATGCCGGATGCACCATTAATTCACCAAGCCGCGTAACCGTGCCAGAGATAAGCGACGTTGATTCCATCATGAACCATTTTTCCATGACAAGTGGGCTGTCCTGCCACCGGTCATGAAACGCCTGCAAAGCAATGGCACGCGCTGGATGATCACAATGGTTCAAGGCCATTAATGCGCCTTGTGACAAGGTCATATTCTGGTCATGAACCTGTTTTGCAGCGCGTTCAATGGCGGCGCTGTTACCAGCAGAAATGGCCAATCCCAACAGCCGGTTTAACAGGGCACGCCCACCATTTTTTTTGACCATGATGGCCACATTTTCATCGGTCAGCGCAGATTTAATTTGCAGTGCCAGCATCCGCCCAAGAGCCTCCTCAACCGCCCGTCTTGCATGAAATAGCGCCACTGGATCGGCTGGCGTCATACGGCTTTCCAGAACCGAAATGGCGGGAAGCGTTAAAAGACCCGATTTAAACATATCCAGTAAATCTGGATTGGCGAGACTGTTGGCATAGGCCTTGGCAAGTGCTGCAATTGCGGTTTCATCAACGCCATGTTTCGAATCATCTGCAATTGCCAGAATTTGATCGGCAAGAAGCGTTTGTGCCGCATCCCAACGGTTAAACATATCTGCATCATGCGCCATTAAATGCAGCCGTTCAGATGATGATAAATCATCTTTCAAAATAACCGGTGCTGAAAAATTCCGAAGCAAACTTGGCACGACTTTTCCGGATGATGCGGGGAAAATCGGTTGAAGATGCGTCTTGCCAGTGACCAGAATCATCTGTTCATCAAGATAGGGCGCATCGGCCGACAGCCGGAATGGCACAATCGCCCCATCATCGCCAACAAGCCCAATGCGAACCGGTATCGGCAGCGGCAAGCGGGGTGTCTTTGCCATGGTTTCAGGAATAGTCTGGGTAAATTCGATGGCAAACGCCTGACCATCATCAATCGCCACGCGGCTGGCGGTCAATTCAGGGGTTCCGGCCTGCGAATACCAACCAACAAACTCTGACAGATCAACGCCATTCGCATCAGCGAGTGCCGCCACAAAATCATCACAGGTTACCGCCGCCCCATCATAGCGCTCAAAATAAAGATCGGTGCCGCGTCGAAACCCATCCTTGCCGAGATAGCCAGCAAGCATGCGAATGACCTCAGCGCCTTTTTCATATACCGTCGCCGTGTAAAAATTATTAATCTCGCGATAGCTTTCAGGCCGGATTGGGTGCGCTGTTGGGCTGCGATCTTCGGGGAATTGCGCCGCGCGAAGCGTCGACACATCATCGGCGCGTTGAAGGCCAGCATCATGCATATCTGCCGAAAAACACTGATCGCGGAAAACCGTCAGCCCCTCTTTTAGGGTTAATTGAAACCAGTCACGGCAAGTCACACGATTGCCAGTCCAATTATGGAAATATTCATGGGCAATAATCGATTCGACACGGTGCAGGTCAATGTCGGTTGCGGTTTTCGGATCGGCCAGCACAAATTTGCTGTTGAAAATATTCAGGCCTTTATTTTCCATCGCGCCCATATTGAAATGGCTAACTGCAACGATCTGGAACAGATCAAGGTCATATTCAAGACCATAAACCTCTTCATCCCAGCGCATTGACCGTTTCAACGAATCCATCGCATGGCGGGTCAAACCAACATTGCCCTTTTCGACATAGATACGAAGATCAACCTTGCGCCCCAACATGGTTTGAAAGCTGTCAACCACGCAATCAAGATCACCAACGACCGCCGCGAATAGATAGCTTGGTTTTGGATGCGGGTCATGCCAGATAGCAAAATGCCGGTTAGTACCACAATGGCCCGTTTCGATCAGGTTTCCATTTGACAGCAATTGCGGGTAGGCGCGCGCGGCTTCTAACCGAACGGTGAAAATGCTCATCACATCGGGGCGATCAGGGTAAAACCCGATCCGGCGAAACCCTTCAGGCTCGCATTGCGTGCAATACATGCCGCCCGATAGATACAGCCCTTCGAGTGCGGTATTGGTTTCAGGGTGGCATTTGGCGATTGTTTCAACAACACAAGCGCTGGTCAGGCCGGTAATCTGCAATCCTGATTCATCATGGCTATAGCCAGTATCAGCCAGAGGTTTGCCATCAACCGAAATTGATTGAAGCTCAAGCCCGCGCCCATCAAGATGCAAAATCCTCGCCCCACCAGCCGCAGGGTTTGGCGTGACGGCCAATTTGGTTGTAACAATGCTGCCAAGATCATGAATATCGATGTTCAGATCGACTGCCGTTACCAGAAAAGTGGGCGGCGTATAGTCCTCGCGACGTTTTAGCATCGGCGTTAGCTTGAGTCGCGTGATGATGTATAGGCTTCTTGGCAGTGTGTCAGGCAATAGGGCTTGCCAGGTACAATCGCATCACCGCAAAAGACAAAGCCATTTTTCTTGGGATCACCAGTTGGCCAACAACATTTGCTTCTGGACCATTCCAATTGGCGCAATTCAAGGCGCAACGGCAAATTTTCAGTAACCTCAGGCACGGCAACTTTTGGCTTTTCAACCTTTGGCCGGCTAATTGGAGATGGACGCTTTGGCAGGCCCACCCGGTGGGCTTTGCCAGCAATTGCGTTGCGCGATACGCCAAGTGCCTCGCCAATTTGCGAAATGGACAAGCCTTGCGTCCATAGCTCTCTCAGCTTTTCAAGACGTTCATCAGTCCAAACATTTGCTGTATCGGTCATTCACTTCCTCATTTTCCAACGATTGCGCCAACAACTACGCCAGTGCCGCACCGCCCAGTTATAGCTGTCTGGCCAAGCGAACTCAATGACCGAATCGGCCATTTTGGTATAACGCCCCGATAAATTTACCGATCAGGTCGATTTGGTAATCCAACATATGCCGCCCATAATGCACCCGAAGCCCTGCTTTTTGTGCCGCAGCAAGCCATTCGGTTTCAGCAGGAACCATGATGATATCGGCAATCACCGTATCAGGGTTCACCGCATCCAGTACCAAAGGCAAGGCATCGCCCGGTTTCAGACCAAGGCTAGTGCTGTTAATGATCATATCAGCGTCACCGCCATCACAATCAGCAAGCGCCGCGGCGTTAACATTGGCAAAGCCGGTTTTGCTGGCAAGCAGGCTGGCAAGTTCTTCAGCCTTGCCGAGGCTGCGATTGGTGATGGTCAATTTACCAATTTTTGCCTCAACCAGCGCCGCCGCAATCGCACGGGCAGCACCGCCTGCCCCAATTAGCAAAATCGCCTTATCGGCAACATCATACCCATTGCCAATCGCGCCAGCGACAAAACCGGCACCATCAAAATTATCGCCATGCATTGTACCATCATCATCAAACCGCACCGCATTGACCGCCCCGGTCAATTGGGCGGCGGTGCCAAGGCTGTCACAAAGATCGGCAAGCGGCATTTTATGCGGGATCGTCACCGCAAGCCCGCCAAAATTTGGCATGGCACGAAGCGCATTAATGATCAGCTCTAGCTTTTCTGGGGGCGCATTGATTGGCACCATGATATGGGGCAAACCCGCCGCTGCAAAACGCGGGTTAAACACCATTGGTGCCCGAACATGATCAACCGGATGGGCGATCACGCCAAAGACACGCGTTGCGCCGTCAACCCATGGCATTGGGTTTGACAATTCAGTTTCAGGCGGCAAAGACATCTACCCATTTCCCTTTATCATGCCCAGCATGGCCGGTCTTGTCAGCCTGCTGCGCCTTTTGTTGTCGCCAAGCTATGCCCGCGATGGGGTAAAAGCAAGTCATGCCTGCCAAAATCATGGCACATTATGGCTCAATTATTGCCCATTTATTACCGCGAAAAGATCACAGCCGCGCCCCTTTCCCGCCCCTATTTAACAGGACTATAGCGATGTGGCACCGGTATACCGGAATTCATCACCCACTGTTTGTTCGGCTGCCGGTGTCAACTTTTCGTCAATGTGTTGCAAAAGCGCCCCAAAAACAGCAACCAAAGGAACAGCCTATGAAACAGCGTTATTTTCCCGTTCTGATCGGTGCCGGTCTTCTGGCATCGGGAAGCATCATCACCGGACTTGCCAATGCCGATATGGACGATGCGTCACATAAGCGCAACAAGTTCATGGCCAAAAAACTCGACATCAATAATGATGGTATAATCAGCCTTGAAGAACTCACCAGCCGCCAAGATAAACGGTTTCAAATTCTTGATCTCAACGCTGACGGCATGATCGACAAAACCGAGTTTAACGGCCGCATTGTCGCCATGTTCGAGAAGATGGACAGCAATGGTGATGGCAGCTTGGATGATAAAGAAATCCACAAGATGAAGCGCCATAACTATGGCAAGATGTAAAACGCAACAGGTGGATATTCCAATTCGCCTGCCTTCACCGGCCTTTGCCCAACACCTCCTCCTATTCGTCGCTCACAAAATCCAGTGACGCCGAATTGATGCAATAGCGAAGGCCGGTGGGTTGCGGCCCATCGGGAAACACATGGCCAAGATGCGCGTAACAACGGTCACAATGAACCTCGGTGCGGCGCATAAAAAAGCTTTCATCAACATTTTTGCCGATATTTGCCTCGTCAACCGGCGCAAAAAAGCTTGGCCAGCCCGATCCTGAGTCAAATTTGGTCTCGGATGAAAATAACGGTGTTGCACAGCAAATACAAAGATAGGTGCCAGCGTCATAATGTTTATCAAGACGGCCTGAAAAAGCCCGCTCGGTGCCATGTTTGCGTGTTACATGATATTGCTCTTCAGTCAGTTGCTCACGCCATTCTTCATCAGTTTTATTAATTTTATCACTCACCCTATTCTCCTTTATGCATCGGCGAATTGGCGGCTTTGGCCTTCATCGCATTAAAAATGGCCAGCGGTGTTGCTGGCATATCAATATGGGTAATGTCCAGCGCATCACAAATGGCCGAAATCACCGCTTGCGGCGCACCAATGGCGCCAGCTTCTCCCGACCCTTTGATGCCAAGCGCATTATTGGCACAAGCCGTATTGCGTGTGCTGATCTGAAACCCGGGAAAATGATCGGCGCGCGGCAAGGCGTAATCCATCAATGATCCGGCCAAAAGCTGACCCGAATCATCATAAACAACATGTTCCAAAAGCGCCTGACCAACACCTTGGGCAATGCCGCCATGAATTTGCCCCTCAAGGGTTAACGGATTGATAACAAGCCCAAAATCATCAACAACATGATAGCTGGCAATCTCAACAGCACAGGTCTGCCGGTCAATTTCAAGCTCGATGATATGGCATCCATAAGGATAGGTTGCACCATCAGTTTCATAGGGCTGCGCACAATTCAGCCGGTGCTTTTCGCCGGAAATGGCAAGTTGGCGAACAAGATCTTCAATCGCGATTGACCGGTTGGTGTCCTGCCGCAAAAACAGGCCATCGGTAAAATTCAGATCATCTTCGTTAGATTCCAACACTTCAGCAGCAAAAGGCTTGGCAAGGTTAATAACCTTTGCCGCTGCGACTGCTGTTGCTGATCCCAGAACCGCGGTCATTCGCGCGCCGCCGGTTGTGCCACGCGGGCTGCGATTGGAATCGCCTTGTTTGACCGTAATCAGATCAGCATCATAGCCAAGTCGGTCGGACAGGATTTGCGTTACCGTGGTTTGATGCCCTTGCCCGTTACATTGCTGCGAGCCATGAAGGATAACCCGCCCATCGTCCTGAAATTCAATATCAACACCATCATCAGCACCATTGCCGCATTGCTCAAGATACATACCAAAGCCGATACCGCGAAGCTTGCCATTTTCAGCCGATTCCGCCTTGCGTTTGGCAAATCCGGCAACATCAGCCGTGGCAAGCGCCATATCGAATAGTTCGGTCATTTCACCTGAATCAATTGTGCCACCACAAACCATCGCATAGGGAATTTGACTTGGCTTGATCATATTGACGCGGCGAACATCAATCCGACTATGGCCAGTTTCAGCGGCGATATGATCCATCAGCCGTTCCATTAGATAGTTGGCCTCAGGCCGTCCTGCACCGCGATAAGCATCAACCGCTGGCGTATTGGTCATCACACCGATCACCCGCAGGCTTGCCGCCTGAATATCATAATTGGTGGTCAAGGTGCGGCTTCCCGAAAGCGTTGGAATATAGGTCGAAAAATTTGACAGCCATGCTCCCATATTGGCATGGGCAGTAACCTGAAGCGCCAGAATACGCCCGGTTTTATTAATCGCTGCCCGCGCCCGAGACCGGTTATCACGACCATGTAAATCCGACAGGAATCCATCAGATCGTCCCTGCTGCCACCGCACCATTTGCCCAAGGCGGCGCGCCGCCCATGCAATGCAGATTTGTTCAGGATGTAGAAATATCTTAAAGCCAAAACTGCCGCCAACATCACCAGTTTGAACCCTTATATCAACTCGTTCCATTGATAGCGCCTTGGCAATCTGTTCGGCAATGCCAACCACGCCCTGTGTTCCACACCAGATATCCAATGTGCCATCTTTGGTACCGGGGGCAGCGACCATCGGGCGGGTTTCCATCGAATTGATCACAACGCGGCTATTCACCACATCAATCTCGATAATTTGATGGCCATCGGCAATCGCGGCGTTCATCGCAAATTCAGTTTCGTCAGGCTTGCCAGCCCCCCATTCAAAGGCAATGTTTTTGGGATAACAATCATAAAGCTGCGGCGCGCCATCTTTCATCGCTTCGTAAATATCGGTAACTGCTGGCATTGGTTCAAAGTCAGCAGCAATTAATTCAATTGCGGAATCGGCTGTTTCCTGCAGATCAGCAACAACCATCGCCACAATATCGCCCGCATAACGATTGATATCCCGAACCATCGCCGGCTTGCTTACAAGCTGCATTTTACCGCCGCCAATAAGGGGGGGGGCGATATTGGCAAAGAACATCACCAATATGATCGGCATCAAGATCGGCCTGTGTTGCGACAAGATGAACCCCGTCCATTTGCCGCGCTGCCTCTAGATCAATTTTCAGCAGATGCGCATGCGCATAGGGGGCGCGCAAAAAAGCCACATGCAAGCCCTGTCCAGGCGCAATATCATCACTATAGCGGCCAGCGCCGATCAGCAACCGCCGGTCTTCGACCCGCGCGGTAGATTGTCCAATTCCAAATTTCATTTATCCTGCGCTCCTGAAAGACCGAAACCGCCCCATTTGATCGTAAAGACGGCACCACGCCTCTAGTCATTGAATTGGCGATATGCTGCATAGATGCGGGTGCCAGTTGTCACCCAGCATAAAATGCCAAAGATGATTGCCGTTATTCTGAAATAGTCAGGCCAGACCAGGATTGCAAGGAACAGCAGGATCGTTTCGGTTCCTTCGGTCAAACCGCCAAGATAATAAAATGCCTTTTTGCCGCGGATTTGGGTGGTGACATGATGTTTTTCGGCAAGAATGGCAAAGCCAAGAAAACTGGTGGCGGTGCCAATAAAACTGAAAATCAGAAACGCTGCCGCAAGCGCGGTTTCTGGCCGCGCCACGGCAAAGGCCAGTGGAATCGCACTGTAAAAAATAAAATCGCTAACAATATCAAGATAGCCGCCAAAATCGCTTGACCGGCTGGCGCGCGCCACCGCACCATCCAGCCCGTCAATGACACGGTTTGCAATAACAAACCACAAGGCCAGATGAAACAGGCCAGCAGCAACAAACCCCGCCGCAATCAAGCCAAAAGCAGCGCCGATTATCGTCACCTGATTGGCAGTGACACCAAGCGTCACAAGCCCCCGCCCAATCGGGTTTAACAACCGGTCAATCAAGGGACGAAGCTGGGCGTCAAACATTGGTTCTAGCTCCGTTTTGTGCTTGTCCTGCGGGCAAATTGTGAAATGCCGGTTTCACCAGCGACCACATGCTGGCCTGTTTCGATCAGCAATTCGCATCCTGCCGGCACGAAAACATCAACAACGCCAGCAATCCGCGCCATGCCAATCGGCGCACCGGCTTGGACAAATTTTCCTTCGGCCAGACGGCAAATCAATTGACGCGCGGTTTTGCTGCCAAGCTGCACAAGCATGATTTCGCGGTCATAGGCATCACGAATACGGATTTCGCGGCGTTCATTTGACCCGCGCGCCGCCTGCCAGCTAGTGCGATCAAATCCCCATTTGTGAAACAACCCGGGTAAAAGCAAATTTTCGACAATATGGCCGGTGATCGGGCTTGTTTGCAATTGCGTATCAGTCAAACGCGTTTGAATGGTGATGCGTTTGGCAGGCGCCGCATCATCACCAGCAAGACCATCAGGAAATTGATCGGTTTCAATGTCAAGAACAACACCATCTGCCGGTGCATAAATGATCTGGTCATCGGCTTTGGTTTGCCGGTTTGGCAGCCGAAGCCCATGCGCAAGCCACATCATGATGCCAAGGAAAAAACAACCAAGCGGCAAAAAGATCATGCTTGTCAGGATGGTCACAATACCGGCAAGTGCAAGCACCGGCCAACCATCATCGGCAATTTTCCAATCAGGTATGAATGTCATGTCTTGGCCTCATTTCCCACAACAGCGCCATTGCTACGCATAGCAAAGCCGTTTTACCGGTCATCTAATTTTTATCGGGCACCGTGGCAGATGATCGCGGTACGGCAAAAATCTGTTTTGGGTAAATCAGATCAGGATCGGCAATATCTTGCTGGTTGCGCCGAACAATATCGACATATTTAACCCCCTCGCCCAACTGATGATAGGCAATGCGCCACAAAATATCGCCCTTATTCACCACGACCAGCGGTGATCCGTCTTGCCCCTTGGCCAGATCACGCGCTCTGACCGGCAGGTCATAACGGGCGATAATCTGATTGGCGTCATCAAACAACGCAAAGCGTAATTGATTCACTGCAATATCCATATCGAGACTGCCAGCCACCTGCCATACGCCATCTGCCAAAACCAGCGCCTCACCAAATTGTCCTTTGGCATCATTGACCGTAACCCGAACGCCGCCTCTTGATGTGCCAGATATCAGAATACGGCTTGCATCGCGCCAGACAATTGCGCTTGGCGCTAGTACCGCAATTTGGCTATTGGCTTGGGCTTTCGCTGGGGCTGCCTCGGCTGTTTCGGGCATCGCCGCATCAGCCTTGGCAGGATCAGCAACAATTGCTTCACTGGCAGTTACTTCACTGGCAGTTACTTCACTGGCAGTTACTTTACTGGCAATTGCTTCACTGGCAGTTACTTCACTGGCAATTGCTTCACTGGCAATTGCTTCACTGGCGGTTGCGGCCGATTTAGACTTATTCACATCATCAGGCGACTGGATAAGCACCGGCACCTCGGTCGCGGTTCCCGGCAAGAGCGCAACGAGGGGTTTGGTTTCGGTATCTTGATAAATTTCAACAGCCAGACTGCGGTCGACCATTTCAGTTGTTCCGTCACTGCGTTCCATCGCAACCGAGATCAAATGCTGGCCAGCCGCAAGTGATTTTTCAAGCACAATCACCCATTCACCATTTGCATTGGCAATTGTTTCGCCAAGCAGAATGTCGCCTTCAAAAATACGGATTTTTGCATTGGGCGCCGCCGTGCCAGCAAATAACGCTGCGCCATCGGGCTTGACGCGTGCAAGATCAATCGTCAATGGTGCTGTAGGCGTGGCATCGGTTGGCCGCAAGCTCGTGCCACTATCCTTGCTGGCATCCAATGTTTCAGCCTTATCAGCTGCCGGTTTCGACAACTCAATTGACGGGCTTTGTGGCTTAACCTGCTGTTCACCCTCATCATCAAGAAGAACCATCGACAAGGCGATCGCAACAAGCCCCCCGCCTACCGCAAACAGAATATAAAGTATCGATCGCACTGATGTGGTTTCCTGTTTGTTTATTAATACTGTTAACAGAGTAATGCTAATTGCGATAGGGTTCAATGTTAGTTCACTGCAGCCTTGGCATTAAAAGGAATTTCGATGAAAAAAATTTGTGTTTTTACCGGCGCCGCCTCAGGCATAAACCCCCTATATAAAGACGCTGCCTATCAGATGGGACAAATGATCGGGTCACGCGGTCTTGGGCTTGTTTATGGTGGCGGCAAAATGGGTTTGATGGGCGCGGTCGCCGATGGGGTGCTTGCTGCCAATGGCCGCGTTACCGGCATTATTCCGCAGTTTCTTGACAATGTTGAGGTTGGGCATAAGGGCGTTACCGATCTTCACATCATCGACTCGATGCATGAACGAAAAGCGATGATGTATGATATTTCAGACGCCTTTGTCATCTTTCCTGGAGGCCTTGGCACACTTGATGAAACCATGGAAATCATCACATGGCGCCAGCTTGGATTGCATAACAAGCCGATCATAATCGTTAATTTGAACGGCTATTGGGATTCGATGTTGATCATGTTTCAGAATATTATTGATCAGGGCTTTATGCATCATGGGCATACAGGTCATTTTGATCAGGTAGATGATCTTGACGGTTTGATGGACAAGCTTGATCAGCTGTTCCAGTCCGACCGTTTACAGGCCTAGCAAAAAAGGCTTGGCAAGCGCGCCAAGCAATAGGGACAAGACTCATTTTTTTTGGCGCGCTAATAAGCGCACTATCATCACATGAAAATCCCCGATAATGATGGTCACATGGAACACCGCTATCGGGGGTTGTTTTTGATTTGGCGAGGTGGTTTACCGCCAAAGATATTTGCCCCCAAAAGTTTAGGCAATTAGCCGATGATGCTGTTCAGCGTCGCGCTTGGGCGCATCACCAATGCCACTTTGTCGCTGGCAGCATGATAATAGCCGCCAAGATCGCATGGCTTGCCTTGGGTTGACGCCAATTCGGCAGTGATTGTCTTTTCATTATCAGCAAGCGCCGCCGCCAATGCGGCAAAGTCATTGGCCAGATCCTGATCTTCGGTTTGAGCGGCAAGGGCCTGCGCCCAATAAAGCGCAAAATAATAATGGCTATCGCGCGTGTCGGTCTGGCCAACACGGCGTGATGGCGATTTATCATTTGCCAACAGCAATTGTGTTGCGGTATCAACCGCCCTGCCAAGCAGGCCAGCCTTTCTGTTGCCCGTCGAATCAGCAACAAAATTCAATGATTCACCAAGCGCACAAAATTCACCAAGCGAGTCCCAGCGCAAATGGCCTTCTTCGACCAATTGCTGAACATGTTTTGGGGCTGATCCGCCGGCGCCTGTTTCAAACAGGCCGCCGCCATTCATCAGCTTTACCACTGACAGCATTTTTGCCGATGTGCCAAGCTCAAGAATAGGGAATAAATCAGTTAGATAGTCACGAAGCACGTTGCCGGTGATTGAAATGCAATCTTTGCCAGCGGTGATGGTTTCAAGTGAAAATCTGGTCGCCTCACACGGTGCCAAGATTTTGACCGACGCTTGATCAACACCAAGCTTAGCAAGCATTGCGCTCACATAAACAATGATTTCCCTGTCATGCGGGCGTGCCGCATTCAGCCAGAACACGGCCTCAGCACCGGTTGCCTTTTGACGGGCAAGACCAAGCTTAACCCAATCTTCAATCGGTGCCTGATTGGTGCTAGATGATCGCCAGATGTCACCTTTTTGCACCTGATGCTCATGCAAAACTTCGCCATTTTCCAGAACATAGCGAACCACACCATCTTCTGACATTTGAAATGTTGTTGGATGCGATCCATATTCTTCGGCCTTTTGCGCCATCAGGCCAACATTGGATACTGATCCGGCTGTTGTTGGATCAAGCGCACCATTTTCTTTAAAGAAATTAATGGCTTCCTCATATACAGGCGCATAGGAATTATCCGGAATGACGCATTTGCAATCTTGCTCGCTGCCATCTGGCCCCCAGCCCTTGCCGCCAGCGCGGATCAAAGCTGGCATTGACGCATCAATAATCACATCTGACGAGACATGAAAATTGCTAAGTCCTTTATCCGAATTCACCATGTAAAGCGGTGGATTGGCCGCAAAGCAAGCCGCAAGATCAGTTTCAAGTTCGGCGCGTTTTGCGGCCGGAAGCGAGGCAATTCGCGCCTCAAGATCGCTGAGCCCCAAATTATAATCCATGCCTAATTCGCGCAAAACATCATCATGTTTAGCGACAAAATCTTCAAGCAGCACGCCAACAGCCTGACCAAAAATAATCGGGTCAGAGACTTTCATCATCGTTGCTTTTAGATGAACCGAAAATAAAACAGATTTTGCCTTGGCATCGGCCAGCTCGTCGCGCAAAAAGGCGCGTAAAGCAGCCAAGGACATGAATGAGGCGTCAACAACGGTTCCCGCCTTTAGCGTCAGGGCTTCTTTTAAAACAGTGACCACGCCAGCCTTGCTCTCAAATTCGATTTTTGCCTTGCCAGCCTGATCAGCACTCAAGGTTGCCGATTTTTCATTCGAGAAGAAATCACCTGATGACATTGATGATACATGAGTTTTTGAATCAGCCGCCCAAACGCCCATTGAATGTGGATTGTTCTGAGCATAGATCTTGACCGCCTGCGCGCTACGCCGGTCAGAATTGCCCTCACGCAGAACCGGATTAACCGCACTGCCCTTGACCGCATCATAACGCGCGGCAATGGCGCGTTCTTCATCATTTGCTGGTGCTACCGGATAATCGGGAAGGTTATAAC
The DNA here is from genome assembly GCA_028383305.1 of Candidatus Puniceispirillum sp. GTDB lineage: Bacteria > Pseudomonadota > Alphaproteobacteria > Puniceispirillales > Puniceispirillaceae > UBA3439. The sequence goes on along the minus strand of JAOEVD010000008.1, from coordinate 15,434 downwards.
CTTGTGCCTGCAATTCGCTGATCGCGCCAACAAGCTGGGGAATTGATGCTGAAATATTTGGCAGCTTGATCACATTGGCTGCCGGTGTTTTCACCCATTCACCCAATTCTGCCAGATCATCCGATTGACGTTGGGCATCGGTCAGAACTTCCGGAAATACGGCAATCACACGGCCGGCAAGCGAAATATCACGTCGCCCAATGGTCAACCCAGCAGGTTTTACAAAACGATTGATGATCGGCAAAAGCGAGGCACTTGCCAATTCTGGGGCTTCGTCCACTTTTGTATAGATTAAATCTGGGTTGGCTGTATCTGACATATTCTTTGCCTTTTCATATGATGACCAAAACACACCCCGAGATCGGGGAAAACGTAACTGAGCCTTTTGGCCAGTTTTAAAGGGCGGCTGAAACCGCTTTTAATGCTTCGGCTGCCTTGCTGGCATCAGGGCCGCCAGCCTGCGCCATATCAAGCCGCCCACCGCCACCGCCGCCACCAAGCGCCGCCGACCCGATCTTAACCAGATCAACCGCGCTTTTTTGACCAGCAAGATCCGCCGTAACGGCGACAACAATCGATGCTTTGCCAGCATCAGTCGCAACAAGACAGATCACCGCATTTTTAACCGATGATTTGATTTCATCGGCCATTGATTTCAATTCGCGTGCCGGCGTGTCTTCAAGTAACCGCCCAACAAAATTGATGCCATTGACAATATCACTGCCATTGCCTGCACCGCCGCCACCAGCGGCCAATTTACGCCGCAGCTGGCTGATATCACGTTCAGCCTTTTTACGGTCTTGAACAAGCTGGGCAACACGGTCGGCAAGCTGGTCGGGCGCAATCTTCAACAGATCAGCACTTTTAGTCAAAATGGCATCACGTTCATCAATCCACGCCAGCGCGCCTTCATGCGTTACCGCCTCAATGCGGCGCACCCCGCCAGCAACAGCCGATTCCGAAATGATTTTCAATAGGCTGATATCGCCAGTTCGGCCAACATGGGTGCCGCCACATAACTCAACCGACCATGCCTTGCTTGGATCATAATCGGCCGCACCGCCCATTTGCACAACGCGAACTTCTTCGCCGTATTTTTCGCCAAACAGCGCCAATGCGCCAAGTTCAATCGCAGCGTCAGGCGTCATAATGCAGGTTGTGACATCCGAATTCATCCGAATCCGTGCATTGACGATCTGCTGAACCTGATCCAATTCATCAGGCGAAACCGCTTTTTGATGGGAAAAATCAAACCGCAACCGGTCAGGGCTGACAAGCGAGCCCTTTTGCGCTACATGATCGCCGAGCACAAGCCGAAGCGATTCATGAAGAAGATGCGTTGCCGAATGATTGGCGCGAAGCCGCAAACGGCGCGACACGTCAATCTGCAACCGAACCTCTTGCCCCTTGGCAAGCGTACCAGAGATAATTTCGACATGATGGATAAACAAGCCCGACGGGGTTTTCTGAGCATCGGTGACGCGGGCGGTGCCATTGTCCCAGCTAATCGTGCCAATATCACCAACCTGACCGCCCGATTCGCCATAAAACGGGGTTTGATTGACAATCATCCGCCCTTTGCCAGCTGTGCTGATTTCTTCAATTTCGGCATTACCATCAACGAGCGCGGTAACAATGGCTTCGACTGAGTCTGATGTGTAGCCCAGAAATTCTGTTGGTTCTAGATTTTGCGCCAGATCAAGCCAGATAGTTTCAGTGGCGCTGTCGCCCGATCCGCTCCATGCACGGCGGGCATTAGCTTTTTGTGCATCCATTGCGGCGTTAAAGCCATCAAGATCAACCTGCCAGCCATAACCCCGCATGAAATCTTGGGTCAGATCAAGCGGAAAGCCGAAAGTATCATAAAGCTTAAAGGCGGTTGCGCCATCAAGCGTGCCACCGGCGGCCTTGCCTGCTAGCTCGTCATTCAAAATGCGAAGGCCGCGACCAAGCGTTTCTTTGAAACGGGCTTCTTCCAGCTTTAGCGTTTCGGTAATCAGCGATTGCGCACGGCCTAACTCACCATATTGCGCGCCCATTTCAGCAACAAGGGTTGGCACAAGCCGGTACATGGTCGGCTCAGCGCACCCCATTTGGTGAATATGGCGCATCGCACGCCGCATAATCCGGCGCAAAACATAGCCGCGCCCCTCATTTGACGGCAAAACACCATCGGCAATCAAAAAAGATGACGCCCGCAAATGATCCGCAACAACCCGATGCGATATATTATGGCTTCTATCGGCATCAGTATCCGAAACATCTGCCGACGCCTCGATCAATGCCCGCATAAGGTCAATGTCATAATTATCATGCTTGCCCTGAAGTACCGCCGCGATACGTTCTAGCCCCATGCCTGTATCAATTGACGGCTTTGGCAAAGCGATACGTTTATCTGGCGTCTGCTCAAATTGCATAAAGACCAGATTCCAGATTTCGATAAAGCGATCACCATCTTCATTAGGTGAGCCTGGCGGACCGCCCGGGATATGGTCGCCATGATCATAGAAAATTTCCGAACAAGGCCCACAAGGACCGGTATCACCCATCGCCCAGAAATTGTCGGATGTGGCAATGCGGATGATGCGGTCATCTTTCAGACCGGCAATTTTAGTCCACAGATTAGCCGCTTCATCATCTTCATGATACACCGTGACAAGCAGTTTTGACGCATCAAGCCCATATTCCTTGGTGATCAATTTCCACGCTAATTCAATGGCATTTTCCTTAAAATAATCACCAAAGGAGAAGTTACCAAGCATTTCAAAAAATGTGTGGTGACGCGCCGTGTAGCCGACATTTTCCAGATCATTATGCTTGCCACCAGCACGAACACATTTCTGCGCTGTTGTTGCCCGAACATAATCGCGGGTTTCGGCACCGGTAAACAGATTTTTAAACTGCACCATGCCCGAATTGGCAAACATCAAGGTTGGATCATTTTGCGGCACAAGCGGGCTTGATGCGACAATTTCATGCCCGTTTTTGCCAAAATAATCCAGAAAAGTGGCGCGGATATCATTCACACTCGACATAAGACTGCCCCCAGCACAGCGTTTGGCTTGTCACGTTTGGTTTGCGGCTGCCCTGCCATCACAGCAAGCGGTCATTTATGGCGCCGCACAACGCCCAATCAATAGCGGTTATTATCTACCCGCCACAGGGGGTGTCTGTCTAGATTAACTTGATGCAAGCCGGCCGCTTTTTGACAAAGATGGCGGTGGCGGTAAAAACCCTATTTTGGCAATCTCATCACAAAGGCAAAATGGCCAGCTCCAAAACAGGAACTGACCATTTCACATTATTCACGATCTGGTTAAGCCTATCCCTATAAAGTTAAAAGCTCTAGGCCATAAAACCTTATTTTGGCATTGTTGGTGTATCAGGTATATCAGACGATTCTGGCACTTGCGCTTCTTCGCTTGACGCGATTGAGTTATCAAGCATCTGATCACCAACAAGACCGGCATTTTGCCGGATGGCCGATTCGATTTCAGCCGCCAATTCGGTATGCTCGCGAAGGAATGTTTTGGCATTCTCACGGCCTTGGCCAATGCGCTGTCCATTGTAGGAAATCCACGCCCCTGATTTATCAACAATACCAGCAGCGACGCCAAGATCTAGCAATTCACCCATTTTGGAGATGCCTTCGCCATACATGATGTCAAATTCAACGGTGCGGAACGGGGCGGCAACTTTGTTTTTCACCACTTTAACGCGAGTCTGATTACCAACAACCTCATCACGATCTTTAATCGCACCAATCCGGCGAATATCCAACCTGACTGAAGCATAAAATTTCAGAGCATTACCACCTGTCGTGGTTTCCGGATTGCCAAACATCACGCCAATTTTCAAACGAATCTGGTTAATGAAAATCACCAAACAGTTTGAACGCGCAATTGACGAAGTGAGTTTGCGAAGTGCCTGGCTCATCAAACGCGCATGAAGCCCGACATGATGATCGCCCATTTCACCTTCAAGTTCGGCACGCGGCACTAAGGCAGCGACCGAGTCAACAACAAGAACATCAACCGCACCTGATCGAACCAGCGTATCGGTAATTTCCAGCGCCTGTTCACCAGCGTCAGGCTGCGAGATCAACAGATCATCAATATTGACGCCGAGTTTGCGTGCATAAGATGGGTCAAGCGCATGTTCAGCATCAACAAAAGCACAAGTGCCCCCTTCTTTTTGCGCTTCGGCAACAGCATGAAGCGCCAAAGTTGTTTTGCCTGATGATTCCGGGCCGTAGATTTCAACAATACGGCCTTTCGGGAAACCACCAATGCCAAGACCAATATCAAGCCCAAGTGATCCGGTTGAAATTGACTGAACATCGACCGCAGATTCGCGTTGGCCAAGTTTCATCACCGACCCTTTGCCAAACGCCTTTTCAATCTGGCCAATGGCTGCTTCAAGCGCCTTGTTCTTGTCGTCACTTTTCATTTTCATATCCACTACAACCCCAGCCATTTATGCCTCCTTAGTTGCACAACCAACGCCCCCCTGTCCATGCACTTTATATCAATGCTCATAATCACGCCAATTGCGGCTAATGAATTCGAGCCTTTCCATCTTGGCGTGACAAAACGCCTGAAATGCCGGACTGAGGCTTTTAAAAATTTGCACCATTTCTGGTAACGAAACACTATCCTGTACTTGTTTTGTTCTAATTACAAGGATATTTTCACGTTTTGTTCTATTTTATCCATTTTCCAAAAGAAACGCCCGTACCATTTCAAGATACGGGCGTAGGGTCGGTTTCAAAATTTTGGAAAACGCCTAATCGTCGCGATGAACACGTTCCATGCGTTCATGGCGTTCTTGCGCGTGAAGGCTTAGCGAGGCAATGGGCCGCGCTTCGAGGCGACGAAGATTGATTGGCTCGTCAGTTTCAACGCAATAGCCATAGCTGCCATCATCAATACGCCGCAACGCTGCTTCGATTTTCTGCAATAATTTGCGTTCACGGTCGCGGGTTCTAAGGTCAAGCGCGGCATTGCTTTCAATTTGCGCGCGATCCATCTGGTCTGGCTGGTGCAGATTCTCCCGCGAAAGGCCGGTAATGGTGCCGCTGGCATCATCCAATAATTCGGCTTTCCAGGATTCCAGCTTTTTCTGGAAATATAAAAGCTGAAGCGGATTCATGAAATCTTCATCTTCGCTTGGCCGGTAATCATCGGGAAGCATATTTTGCGCAATCGACCCAGCGCCAGCTTTTGCCTTTGTTGCCACTTTGGCGCCATTTGTTGTTGTCGCCTCGCCATTTTTTGGCTTGGCAATCTCTGCTGTATCGGAAACGAGCTTCTTGATCTTCATTTCATCACCTTCGCAATCAAATTGAAGTTGGCGACCAAAATGGCGCCCCTAAAAAGAGGGCTGTGGAGTACACCGATTCAATCTGAACTGCAAGGGAATTTTGGCCAAAAGGATCTATTTGTATTCGCCTAACAATGAAAAAACATTATTAAAAAGTCAATCACGCATATGTGATTTGTTATCACTCTCTTGCCCACTTACCCTTTTGATAGCCGCGATTAAGCGCGATATTTTGGGGGTTTTTTGATATGTTGCAATAGTTGGGTTTCGTTCGCGCAAGAGAAAATGAAATGACGTATTGACCGATTAAAAGAGAGAATTTTCAAAATGCATGCACTCATAGTTGAAGATGATCCAATTGTTGCAGATGTTCTTGGCATGACATCAAAAGAAGATATGCATTTCAAAACTACGGCAAACACAATCGAAACGGCTCTATCTGAATTAAAGCATAACCGAATCGATGCAATCCTGCTCGATCTGAACCTGCCTGATGTTTATAGCACGCGACTAGCGCGGCTTGTTTGCAAAAATCACATCCTTGTCCCAATATTGGTTATTTTCGGCAATAGCGACATTGATGAGAAAATCACCGCGCTTGGCGTCAGCGCCGATGGTTATTTGACCAAACCATTTGACCGATATGAATTAATGGCGAATCTCAATGCCATCATGCGGCGGACGCATGGTCACGGTTCCGCAACGATTTCGGTCGGCAATCTGGTTGTTGATCTGAGCCGCAATTATGCCAAGGTTGGCGAAACGCGAGTTGAGCTTACCGCTAAAGAATTTCGGGTCATTGAGTTTTTGGCGCTGCGAAAAGGTGCTGTTCTTAGCAAGGATGCATTTTTGAACCATCTTTATGGCGGCATTGATGAACCAGAACCAAAGATCATCAACGTGTTTATTTGCAAGCTGCGGCGCAAACTTGTTGAAAATGGCGCCAAAGGTCTGAGCGTTGATACGGTTTGGGGGCAAGGCTATGTCCTTCGCGAACCGCGCAATTATCAATTGCTTGAAAAAGCAGGCTAGCCGTCACCCCTTGTTTGTTGAGGCTGTGCCTGCCCCCTCCAATTCATCTCCCGTTTGGACGGGGTTAGCGCACAGCCTCACAACCACCCCAAGCTTATTGATCTCTTGAAATGAGATTTACTGTCCGATGGTGCGCTTGTCTACGAATGATACGGCTTGGGTTTTTTGCGTCAAATGGGCTTGCCAGCCGCCACCCAATCATGGCAGGAAAGCCTCAGTGCGTCTGAGCACTTTTCGTGAAAAAACCTACAGGATATCCGCAGTTGCTTTATTTCAGCCTTGGTGATTTTGTAATCCATCCGGATCGGCCCGATTGGGGCATTGGTCAGGTTCAATCTATCGTTGGGATGAATGTAACAGTAAATTTCGAACATACGGGTAAACAGATGATCAATTGCAACATTATTGCTTTGATCGCCGCACCGCGCCCGACCAAATAAATATTTGGTTGTTGCCCTCTTCTGCATAATACCGATCCATCTTTTAGCAGGATCCAATGTCGCATGGTATGAAGTGCGATTATGCTGTAACGACATTCATCAAGTTTTTTATGGATTTTTCTGGCCATTGATTGTAGCAACCGTAGCGCCGAATGCACGCGCGCCCCAGGAGATATATTCGTGAATTATCGCGAAGTTTTGAAAAGCAAGCTAAACCAGCTAAAAAGCGAAAGCCGCTACCGGACCTTTATTGAGCTGGAGCGTCAAACCGGCTGGCATCCGCATGCGCTGTGGAACAGCCCTAACGGGCCAAAAGATGTCGTTATCTGGTGTTCAAACGATTATCTTGGCATGGGGCAAAATTCGGATGTCGTCAAAGCATTGACCAGCGCCATTGATGTTCATGGTACTGGCGCTGGCGGCACGCGCAACATCTCCGGCACCAGCGCCGCCATTGTTGCGCTTGAGAGCGAACTTGCCGATCTTCATGGCAAAGAACGCGCCCTTGTGTTGACAAGCGGCTATGTTGCCAATGAAGCCAGCATCAGTGCCGTTGCCGGTTTATTCGATAATATGCTGGTTCTATCCGACGAAATGAACCATGCCTCGATCATTTCCGGCATTCGCTACGCGCGTTGTGACAAGAAAATTTTCCGTCACAATGATTTGGCACATCTTGAAGAATTGCTTGCTGCCCAGCCGATTGAACGGCCAAAGCTGATTATTTTTGAATCGGTCTATTCGATGGATGGCGACACTGGCCCGGTTATTGAAATTGTCGAACTTGCCGAAATATATAATGCGCTGACCTATCTTGATGAAGTTCATGCGGTTGGTATGTATGGCAATGAAGGCGGGGGCATTGCGCAAATGCGCGGTGTTCAAGATCGCGTTGATATCATCCAAGGCACGCTTGGAAAGGCCTTTGGCGTTGTTGGCGGCTATATTGCAGCTGATGATGTGATTTGCGATGTGGTTCGCAGCTTTGGATCAGGTTTTATTTTCACCACTGCCCTGCCACCAGCCTTGGCTAGCGGGGCATTGGCTTCGGTTCAGCATTTACGCCGCAACTCGCATGAGCGTTTGGCACAGCAGCGTCAGGCCACCAAATTGAAAGTAAAATTGCACGAAGTTGGTTTGCCCATTCTGGAAGGCGGCACGCATATCATTCCAATCATGGTCAAAGACGCGGCAAAATGCAGCCAGATCTGTCAGATTCTGTTAAACGATTTCGGCATTTATGTGCAGCCAATTAATTATCCGACCGTACCGGTGGGTACCGAACGGTTACGGCTTACCCCAGGCCCGCTGCATACCGATGCGATGATTGATCATCTTGTGGACTCACTGCAAAAGGCATTTGCCATCGCTGGCGATACACAGGCTCAACAAACCGGTTAAACAAACTGGCTCAAGCAAATTGGCTAGACCACCCATTGTCGCCAGAGGTTTTTGCGAAAAAACTGAGGTGTATTTTTGGCAAGGCTGGATTTTGCCACCCATAGCCCCTACATTACAGATGGCCGGGCGTTTTTGCCTAGTTTTGATGTCATGATCGCTGTTCGGTGAACAGCGCTCCGCCTTTTTAAATACCTTTGTGGCTGTTGATGGAACGTGATTATGCCAATTACCCCCACCCCTTCCGATCACCCTCATTTCCCCGGCCGCGGCAAAACCGGCCTGCTTTTGGTCAATCTTGGCACGCCCGATGGCACCGACACACCATCAATGCGGCGCTATCTAAAACAGTTTTTATCCGATCGCCGTGTGATCGAGGTGCCGCGCCTGTTGTGGTGGCTGATTCTGAATGGCATTATTTTAAATATCCGCCCCCGCAAATCAGGTGATGCTTATGCACGGATTTGGCTGAAAGATGATCCAGATGGATCACCGCTTCGCCGCATCACCCGCCTTCAGGCCGAACATGTCGCCAACAGCTTTCAAAGTGATGAACTGATCACTGACTACGCCATGCGCTATGGCAAGCCGTCAATCCAATCGCAAATGCAAAAGCTTCAAAATGCCGGATGCACCCAGATTTTGGTCATGCCGCTTTATCCGCAATATGCCGCGTCAACAACCGCGACGGTTAATGACGAAGTGTTTAAATGGGCGCTTGATCTGCGTTGGCAACCGGCCATTCGTACCGCACCGCCATGGCATGATCACCCTGTTTATATCAAGGCGTTGGCGGATTCTGTTCGGCAATCGGTCCAGAAAAACGGCATGCCTGATGATCTGGTGATTTCATTTCACGGCATTCCCAAAAGCTATTTTGTGGCGGGTGATCCCTATCATTGCCAATGTATGAAAACAGCGCGCCTTCTTCGTGAAGAGCTTGATTGGGATAAAGATCATTTTCACGCAACCTTCCAATCGCGGTTTGGGTCGGAACCTTGGCTTCAGCCCTATACCGACAAAAGCGTTGTGGCACTTGCCGAAAATGGATCAAAAAATGTTGCCATCATGGCACCCGGTTTTGTTGCTGATTGTCTGGAAACATTGGACGAGTTGGATATTGAACTGCATGAAGAATTTTTGGAACATGGCGGCAAAATATTTAGCTATATTCCCTGTTTGAATGACAGTCCGGCTGGCATGAAGGTGATTGAGCAAATTGCTACTGAAAATCTGGCCGGTTGGGTGAACACACCGAAAAAAGGCACGGTGAAAAAATCGGCTGCGAAACAGCGCCGCTAAACCAAAATTTAGTAAGGCTTGAATATGTCGCTGGCTAGATTTTGCTTTTTAGATTGGGCTAAGAGCTGTGCTTAATCGGGCGGCTATGGCAAGATTTAATCTGATGGGAATTTCGGCTTATTGCCAACGCAAAAGTGGTCCTTTATCGATAGTCATCACTAACCACTGGCCCCTTCCAGATGTAAATTTTCATGTGATCGCCATTACCGCCTTGCGGCACCCGCGAATTTGTCATGTCTTTCAAAAACAAAATCCTGTTCATTGTGTCTTTTAATGCAAGTAATTGCAAAGCAGCACAGCAAAGTCTTTTCATTCGGAATCAAGGATGTTATACCATCATCGTTGAGCGGGTGCCGTTACCACACGGCGCCATATATCGGATGTAACAGGCATATTTGAGATCCTCAAACTGGCGGTCATCTGGTGGTAAAATAGTTGGAACAAGCATCCGAATTACTGCCAAATGATGTTTTATTTGAGAAATATTCTGTGACGATCCAGATAGTTAAAAATGCTCGTATGCGGCGTTTGTGTAGTGGTAAGACCTTAGCCTTCCAAGCTAAAGACGCGGGTTCGATTCCCGCACGCCGCTCCAACTACACTCATAAAAGGTCTGAGGATCGAGATACAAGTGAATGTTTCTAAACGATTAGCGCTCTAGAACAGGAGTTTTTTGTCCTATGGTGTGGGTAAGGTTGCCGGTAAACTTTTACAAAAGGAACGAAACTTTTTACTTCTCTCTGTCAATTCCATCTGACCTTCAGCATCGCTTTAAAAAGCGTAAAATTGAAGTATCACTCCGAACAAAATCAGAATCAAAAGCAGCCAAATCTGCTGCGGCATTATCTGATAGGCTCTAACGCTATTGGGACAGTTTACGGATGGAAATGATCTACTCGAGAGAGCTTGGCCTAAAAGCCCTGCAAGACTCAAAAGGACGTAACGGTAATCATTGCAGTTTGCCAGACGCGCTGGCACTCTATCATCGCATCAAAGGTACAGGCAAAACCAACTTTTCTATGACGTATCAAGCAGAAGTGTACGTTATCTTACGGAATGCCTAGGGCATGAAAATCTATCAGACTTAGAAATTTCTGATGCAGGACGGTTCAGAGAATATTTGTTTGCACGCGGCATGTCATCCTCATCGGTCAAACGGGTGTTCTCTTCAGTCAAATCAATTGTCAATTTAGCAATTAGAGAACAAGGACTAACCGTCACCAATGTTTTTAGTGGCACATTCATACCAGATGATGGCGCAAAACAGCAGAGAAATCCTATTCCAACGGAGGCAATTCAGCGTGTGCAGCTAGATTAACAAAATCTTGATGACGAGGCCCGTTGGTTAATAAGCTTAATCAGTGATACTGGAATGCGCCTTTCAGAGGCTTGTGGACTTCTAACGTCTAACATTCACTTTGATACGGCAACACCGTTTGTTGATTTAAAGGAGCATCCTTGGCGCAAGCTTAAAACGGCGTCGAGCCAACGGCAAATCCCTTTGATTGGCTTCTCACTATGGGCCGCCAAGAGAATCGCTTCATCACCATCAGGATTTGCGTTTTCAAGATACTGCAATGACCAGAAGTGTAATTCAAACACAGCAAGTGCAGCGTTAAACAAGTGGTTGAAGCCACGTGTTCCTAACGGCTGTGCTATTCACTCTTTCCGACACAGCCTGAGAGACCGGTTACGTGAAGTTGAGTGTCCAGCAGACATCATTGACGCGATTGGCGAATGGACGACTGAAGGCATTGGGCACAAGTATGGAGCGGGTTATGATTTAAGGGTAAAACACCGCTGGATGGGTCGCATATGCAAAAAATACGATTGAATAATCCTCAAATGGGTATTAGGAAGACCCCTACGCTTTGCAACACACCTCGAATTGATCGGTTTTCGTGAAATATGATCAGGAAAATTATTCAAAAAGTCGTATTCCTTATCGCATGTTTGTTATTTGTAATGCCAGTGGGCGCTCAGGCTGACTGGAAAACACACTACCCTGATCTTCAGGAAGTTGGGACTGGTATCTTAAAAATTTTCTTTATGGATATCTACAGCCTAACCCTGCACTCTAGAGAGCGTAATTATAAAGTTAGTGACCATTTTGCGCTCGAATTTAACTACAAAAAATCGGTATCAAAGGAGACAATTGTCGACGCATCAATAGATGAGCTTTCCAAAGCACCAAGTGTTAATTCACTTGAAACAGAGGCTTGGAGACAAATCTTAGAAAAAAGCATCAGTGATATGCAAGCCGGAGAAAAAGCCTCCGTGGTCTTTTCAAAGTCTGGGAATGTCGAATTTTGGTCAGAAAATCGTGAACCCATCTCATTCCAAGACCTAAAATTTGCCAAGAGTTTTGCAGCAATATGGCTTGGACCAAAAACGTCTTACCCAAAGCTAAGATTAGCGCTATTGGGTAAAAACTCACAGAACAACCAGTAGAAGAACTGAGATCCGAGTAAACAGTCACTTTTATCTCGGTCCTCCGACCTTTTATGAGTGTAGTTGGAGCGGCGTGCGTGTAGTTCGAAGCCTACCTGAAGCGCCAATCCGTGAATTAATCTATATATTACAATAACTTAGAAAGTCATCACATATGGTCAACTATCAAAACCTTACCTGCAACCTTGCCTGAACCAGGCTCCGTTGACCGGGGACCGCGGACCGGGGTTACTGTGATTGTTTCTCTGTCAGATTTGGACTTGATTGAAGGCGGTACGGCCTAGATTGGGTGGGCTTGCGTCTAAAAGGGCCGGTTTACTTGACTGGTTGACCGGCTATTTGTTGTATTAATGTCAGTGATTTCTTTTATTACAACGATTCCACCAATTCTAAAGGTATTACAATTTGTGATTTGCGATTGCCAAATCATAATTTGATTGAAGGTTTTCCGTGATGTTTTCCAATTTTTCCTGAAATGCCTTTTCTGTGTCAAATATTTCGCAATCAACGGTGATCAGGGCGGTTCCATCTTCTATGACTGATCTTTGGCCGGTCTTGCGGTCAATTGAAATATTGCGTTCGCCATCTTCGGTTTTTAATTTCCAGCTAATCGACAACATGTCAGTCTCATATGGAATGCCGCGGCGGGTTGCCTGCATTTCAATATTATCATTTGCCCGTTGCCAAATAACCGTTGAAACCCGTTTATCGTCAAACCAATGCGCAACCACCGATGATAGGGGGTCATCCGTAGCGGCCCAGCGCGATAAAAGGCTGCCTTGATCAGCGCAGACAAGCCCTTTTTTGGCGACCGCAGCATGCGTCTGGATTGGCGCCATTGCACCTGCCATAAATAGGCATATAGTAATAGAGAAATGAGCTTTCATAACCATATTTAACGGCACAGATTTGCCCAATGATAGCCGCAACCTTTTAATTGAAAGATCTGCCCCCAAACTGTAATAACCGACGTCTTTTTCCCTTTTCGAATTATTATTCGCCGGCAAGTGACAAGTGATTACGGCAAATAGATGGTCAGAATTGCCCCGCCAGCAATCGGTACGAGGTCAATTTTGGCGTTTATTTTTCTGGCGCGCATCATCATGTTATTGATGCCAAACCCACCTTCGCGTTTGCCTTCAAAGCTTTTGAACGCGCGCGAAAAAATCCTGTTGAAAAGGTTTTTCTCAAGGCCAAGGATGATTTCTACATCCTCAGCTTCCATGATGCCGGGCAGACCGGACACGACCCGGACAATTGATATTATGTCCGGGCCGAACTACCGGACGGACAGGACACACTCCTACGGAGTGTCCTAGTGTCCGGGGGCTGAATGATGAGTGATTGCTATACAGGACTATATTTTGGCTAGAACTTGCGTTTTTATTATTAGGTGACAGACATTCATTTTCACTGCGGAAAAGAATTTATGTTTAAAATTTCATCCGCCGAGCCTATCAGTTTACACTTGTTGTTGGGGCTAATCCTGCCAAATTATTGGTATCGAGGGTTTCTGCTACAAACCAACGAACTAAACTCCTGAGGATTTCACATGATAGATCTTGACTTTGTTCGACGCCAATTTCCCGCATTAGCAACACCGTCGCTAAACGGACAATCGTTCTTTGAGAACGCTGGTGGATCCTATATGTGTCAACAAGTGATCGATCGTTTCAATCGCTATTTTGAGCAGCGCAAGGTGCAGCCCTATTATGCTTTTGCCGCTTCAAAAATTGCTGGCGAAGAGATGGATCTGGCACCGATACGTTTTGCTCGTTATCTGAATGTTGATGCCGACGAGGTCCTTTTTGGTCCTTCAACTTCACAAAACACATATGTGCTGGCGCGGGCATGCCTTGAAAGACTTGCTGAGGGTGAGGCTATCATTGTTTCAGCGCAGGAGCATGAAGCTAACAGTGGAGTTTGGCGCAAACTTGCTGCATATGGCATTGATGTTCGTATATGGCCTGTCGATCCTGCAGATGGGCGGCTGCGGCTTTCTGACTTGCTTTCCTTGCTCGACAATAAAGTTCGCTTAGTCGCCGTCACTCATTGTTCCAACCTTGTTGGTGAAATTAATCCAGTGCGCCAAATTGCCGACGCGACACATGAAGCAGGAGGGCTCTTACTGGTTGATGGGGTATCCTATTGCCCGCACGGCTTTCCTGATGTGGATGCGCTGGGTGCAGATGTTTACCTGTTTTCGACTTATAAAACCTATGGTCCTCACCAAGGGGTTATGGTTATTCGAAATGCTGCACGACCATTGTTTGCGCCGCAATCTCATTTTTTCAATCATGATAATCCAATGAAATGGATGGTACCGGCTGGGCCGGACCATGCACAGGTGGCTGCTGCGAATGGTGTCATCGATTATTTTGATGCCCTAGACGCGCATCATGGCGGTCAAGACGATAGTGAGCGCCCGCGCCGAATAACCGACCTTTTCAAAAGTGCTGAAACCCCTCATATCAGGACGTTGCTTGAATATATTGAATCGCGAAATGATGTGCACTTGATTGGGCCTTCTGACCCCAAGGCGCGCGCGGCCACAATAAGCTTCGTGGTTCCGCATATGAAAGCCGCTGACATTGGCAAAAAATTGGCAACCAAGGGCATCATGGCTGGTGCAGGTCATTATTATGCCGCCAGATTGTTTAATCAGATGGGTCTTGACCCAGACGCAGGCGCAGTGAGGCTATCATTTGTCCATTATACATCTACCGCGGATATAACCAAGTTGATCGCAGCGCTGGACGGTACGTTCAAAAGGTAAGGGCCAGCTCCTTTGGAGTTTTTTTATTGATGGAGTTTGTAATGCCCAAATAGTAAAAGCATGAGCTCTGCGAGGATCTGTATCGAGTTTCAGCAACAACTCTGGAAGGCTTTTGAATAATGTACGCCAAGCAATGCGCAACTGTGACATTTCCTAAAATGCATAGGTGCCCTCATTTAGGAGGTTTTAATTTTATTTCCATACAGATAAGCTTTGCTTGCCCTTTCTAAAGTTCACTGCCCAAGAGGACGCTCACTAATGCAAGACAGACCCCTTAACCAGCTCATATTAATGACTGACGAGCATACGCGGAAGGTTCTTGGTTGTTATGGCAATAAAATGGTTAAAACTCCCCATATCGACCAATTTGCGGCTAAGGGGACATTATTTGAAAACGCATACACCAATGTGCCTATTTGCGTGCCAGCCAGAGCCTCCTTTGCAACAGGAGATTATGCGCACCGTTCGCGTCATTGGGATAACGCCACGCCCTATTTTGGCTCACCAAACTCTTGGGGCAACGAGCTACAAAAAACCGGTATCACAGTGGGGTCAATCGGCAAACTACATTACCGTAACTCAGATGACGACGTGGGGTTGGATTTTCAAAAAATACCAATGCATGTAGTCAACGGGACTGGTGATGTGCTGGGTTGCGTTAGGGAACCTTTACCAAAGCGCTGGAAGTCTTTATCTATGGCTGAAAAGATTGG
>JAOEVD010000081.1 GCA_028383305.1 Candidatus Puniceispirillum sp. | reverse complement strand
GAATAGGCGATCATGCAATCGTCCAAAATTTTCTCGATTGGAACCGAACGGTTCATGCCAGCCGAATCACCACCCTCAGCAAGAACCCATTTTGCCGATGGCTTTACTCCAACTTCACGGCAAATATCGGATAGGCGAACGCCGCTATATTGAACATTATGCACCATGCCAAAAGTATATTGGCATCCATTCAACTGCGCGCCGCGCCATTCCATGCCACCATTGGCTGCACATTCCAGAAAATGGAACCGGTTTACCTGTGGAAACCGTTTTAAATCATCAATGGTGAAGATCAATTCACGGTCAACAAGACCATTGATCATCAGGCGATAATCGGCAGGCACCACCTCCGGAACACCGCCATGATGGCGCTCGAAACAAAGGCCATTTGGTGTCACAATCCCGTCAAGATCCTGCAATGGCGTAAAATTAATTGATGATTCGGTGCTGGCAGTCAGCCATTCAACATTGCGACGAATTACATGTGATTCATGTTCGGACGGCATGCCATAGGGATTAACGTCAACACCAGCGCCAAGATAGGGTGTCCATTCAGGCACATTTGGTGGCAAATTTGCAGGGTTTGATTCTGCTGCTGAGGCAAATGGAATTGCGGTAACACTGCCGAGTGCAGCAGCAGTCCCGCCAAGAACTTGGCGGCGCGATAAAGTGTTCTTAGTTTTTTCCTGATCCATTGTCACTTCCTTAATAAAACCGAAACCTTTTGACGTCAAACACCGGAGTTTTCTAGTAAAACTAGGTGGCAGGGCGGGCCGCCTTCATTTCTTCACGTATTCGTTGGTAATTATCGTTGAAATATTTTTGAAAACGAGTTTCTGTTTTATATGCGCCAGTTTTGACCCATTCTAGCATCCCCATGAAAGTTCCTTTCATGAAAGCTCCAGGCATCACTGCAGCCGCAGCTTCTGTTAATTTACCGACATCTTTTTTCTCGGTTATAAAGTAAATTGATGGGGTAAAAACAACACCCCAGCGAGCTGCCATCTCATTTTCAGGTAACACAGTCCCGTCAAGATCTGTCACATCACGAGACCCAAAAATATCCATTTGGACAACTAAAAAGTTTTCACGCACATATTTATTGATTGCTGGTTCACTCAATATTTCAGTGGCAACTTTTTCACAATAAATGCAGCCTTTTTGGTCAAATTTAACCATCAAAACTTTGCCATTTGCAAGAGCTTCATCAATATCATCGGCAAGTTCAAAAAATGACTGGTGGTACCAGTTATAATGATAGAGACCATCATCGCCTAATGTTGGCCTTTCATCACCAGCGAGACTTGAACCGACAAATCCAAGAATGATAGAAAAACATAAAACTAAAAAACGTATTGTCACAGCCATCATCCCACCCCTTGAAAAAATGATACATTGCGCAGTAGCCAAAAACCTACTTGAGATAATGTTCCAGTCATTACGGCTAGTCCGGTAACCACCAAGAACCCACCAAGTATCCATTTAACATAGCGCATTTGCGCCGAGAAAAGCCTAAATTTCTCCATAAACAAGTCTGCAAAAACAGCTACTAGAATAAAAGGAAGCCCAATCCCAAGCCCGTAGGCAAACAACAAGCCTGCCCCATCACTCTCACCACCAGAGCCTGCTGAGAGCATCAATATCGTTGCCAGAACTGGTCCAACACATGGCGTCCAGCCAAAACCAAAGGCCAGGCCAACAACATAAGCGCCGACTGTGCCAAAACGTTTAGGCGATGGCATGAACCGCACATCGCGGTTTAGCGCTCCAATGCTAAAAGCGCCAAGAAAATGCAGCCCCAGAACAGTGATGATGCCACCGCCAATAATTTGGAAAAAATTCATATGCCGCGCTACAAAATTGCCAGCCATACTGGATGATGCGCCAAGCGCAACAAACACAGTTAAAAACCCAGCAACAAACAGAATCGAGGCCATAACAAGCTTAAGTCGCGAAGCGATTGTTTTTGCCTGATCAGACGCATCATTCCGCCGATTGCCAAGCCCGCCAAGGAACCCGATATAACCTGGC
>JAOEVD010000078.1 GCA_028383305.1 Candidatus Puniceispirillum sp. | reverse complement strand
ATCTTGGCGGTATCTGCCTGAATTGGGGTTGTATTCCAACCAAAGCATTGCTGCGCGCTGCCGAATTGCGTCACTCAATTGATGAAATGGCCGATTTTGGCATCACGGTTGGCGAGGTGAAAGTCGATCTTGCGGCTGTGGTGAAACGGTCACGCAAGGTTGCTGGCCGCCTGTCGATGGGGGTCATGCATCTGCTGAAAAAGAACAAGGTGACCGTGATTGCGGCCGAAGCCAAACTTGGTGCGGCAAAGGGCGGTTTGCGCCAAATCAACCTGTCAAATGGAGAAACCGTATCAGCCAAGCATGTGATCATCGCTACCGGTGCTCGCGCCCGCGCTTTGCCCAATATCGAGGCTAATGGCAAAACCATCCTGACCTACCGCGAAGCAATGGTTCCTGAAACCATGCCGAAATCGCTTATCATTGTTGGTTCAGGTGCGATTGGAAGCGAATTTGCCTCATTCTATCATGATATGGGTGTCAAGGTGACGCTGGTCGAGGCGCTAGACCGTATTTTGCCGGTTGAAGATGAAGATGTGTCTGCTTTTGTTCAAAAATCATTCGAAAAGCGCGGCATCAAGATTATGACCGGCGTCAAATTGCAGGCGGTGACGAGCGATGCAAACGGCGTTCAGGCCAGTATCGAAGGCCATGACAAGCCATTGCAGGCAAGCTGGATGATTCTTGCCGTTGGCATTACCGGCAATACCGAAAGTCTTGGCCTTGAGGCGACCAAAATTAAAGTTGATCGCGGCCATATCGTGACCAATCAATGGGGCGCAACTGGCGAGGCTGGCATTTATGCCATTGGCGATGTAACCGGTCCGCCTTGGCTGGCGCATAAAGCCAGCCACGAAGGCATTATCTGTGTCGAAAAAATCACTGGTCAAAAAGATGTTCATGCCATTGGTACGGGGGCTGTGCCGGGATGCACCTATTGCCGTCCACAAGTGGCATCAGTTGGCATGACCGAAGCGGCGGCAAAACAGGCTGGCCATAATCTGAAAATTGGCCAGTTCCCCTTTGCTGGCAATGGCAAGGCGATTGCCCTTGGCGATGATGGCGGCTTTGTCAAAACGATTTTTGATGCGAAAACTGGCGAATTGCTGGGGGCGCATATGGTTGGGCCTGAAGTCACCGAATTGATTCAAGGCTATGCAATTGCGCGAACATTAGAAGCAACCGAAGCCGAATTAATGGCAACGATTTTCCCGCATCCAACCCTGTCTGAGGCAATGCATGAATCGGTTCTTGATGCCTATGATCGCGCCATTCATTTCTAAAATCGCAACGCTGATTATGGTGGTTGCTTTGTCTTTTCATTATCTGCTTTTTGGCAAAAGCCTTTTTGCCAGCCGTTAATCGGTTGTTCTTTATCGGGTTAGTCTGCTAAGAAAAAACCATGCCACAGATGAACACAAGCAAAGGGGCGGAACGCCACCCCGAGAAACGCAAAAATCCGGATCAGCCGCAGCCGCGCCGTCCTGAATGGTTGCGCGTAAAAGCGCCGGTTTCCGCTGCTTATGCTGAAACAAGATCCTTGATGCGTGATCTCAATCTTGTGAC
This sequence comes from Candidatus Puniceispirillum sp., assembly GCA_028383305.1. GTDB lineage: Bacteria > Pseudomonadota > Alphaproteobacteria > Puniceispirillales > Puniceispirillaceae > UBA3439. The sequence goes on along the minus strand of JAOEVD010000078.1, from coordinate 585 downwards.
CGTGTGTGAAGAGGCGGCTTGCCCGAATATTGGCGAATGCTGGACGCAAAAACACGCCACCATGATGATTCTGGGATCGGTTTGTACGCGGGCTTGTGCTTTTTGCAATGTTGCCACGGGGCGGCCTGATCTTTTGGATCTGCATGAACCGGAAAATGTTGGCAAAGCAGTGGCAAAGCTTGGGCTTCGTCATGTGGTGATTACCTCGGTTGACCGTGATGATCTGGATGATGGTGGTGCACAGCATTTTGCCGATACGATTCTGGCCATTCGCCAATTGTCGCCTGGCACCACAATTGAGGTTTTGACGCCAGATTTCCTGCGTAAAGAAGGCGCTGTTGAAATTGTTGTTGCGGCGCGGCCTGATGTTTTTAACCACAATATGGAAACCGTTCCGCGCCTCTATCCGACAATTCGGCCGGGTGCGCGCTATTTTCACTCGTTATCCATTTTGCAAAAAGTCAAAGAGCTTGATCCAACGATCTTTACCAAATCGGGCATAATGGTTGGCCTTGGTGAAACCGATGGCGAGGTTGGGCAATTGATGGATGATCTGCGCAGCGCCGATGTTGATTTCATGACGAT
>JAOEVD010000077.1 GCA_028383305.1 Candidatus Puniceispirillum sp. | reverse complement strand
TAAGTCTGCATCGATCCTCTGTCACCAATGCGGCATTTACTATCTCCAAAATCGACACAATCTGCGCTCAATGTAAACCTGAGATAATATCTTTTTGCAAAGCCCGCGGTCTGGTGATTGCAAGAATTGTTTTTGCTTCCCGCGTTCTGCCTTGATGGACCAAACATGCGGCCAAAGAAAAGTCCAACAAATCTCTTTGGGCGTTGGATCCGCCAAAACGAGCGTGTTCACGAACTACGCTCATAAATAGTTCAGATGCTGATAACCACTCCCCTTCCTGCATGTGACGATACGCCTTTGCAACTTTTTTGGTCAGGGTGGAAACCGGCCCTTTTGCATTGGCAATTATATTTTCTAATGCTTCTATATTACCTGCTCTGGCATGCGTAATTGCAGCATGAATATCAGCAAAGCCAAGGCCAGGGTTAGCAAATTTAGTCATAGCGTATGCACTAAGGCCTCTCCACCTTTCGGGTGTAACTTCAACCCCTGCAAGCTCAGCTCTGAAAAGTAGAGCTGCACTGTCAGTCAAAACATTCAATGGAGGCCCTTGACTGTTATCAGGGGATATGTGCTTGTCCAAAACGTCCCACATTTGCTCGAGATTTCCAGCCTCAAGTGACCATAAACCCACATGCCAAGAGATGTGGTTGTAGAGCGCACCCGACGGATCATAATTTGCCCAATGCCTTTGGAGGTAGTTCAAGCCGTCCTCGTCCTGCAGATTTTCGTAATAAAGGTGCGCTCTAATATGCTTTGAATGTGCGCTATTCGGGTTTGATAGGAGTGCCTCTTCAATGTTAATGCCAGCCTCATCCAATTGCCCAACTTCAAGTTGCGCAAATGCCAACTGAGCTTTGCACCACCAGTCATCACCATAATTGGGGGCAAGGTTTGTCATGAAAGACAGCTGTTCAGCCTCCCTACCGGGCAAACCAGAGAAACCAATCAGTCCAAAGACACTGGTACACATCTGCGCGAGGAGTACGTCGCGAGGCCATTCTTTCACATGTTCATATACAGCCGCGCGAGCTTCAGCAGACTTTCCCCTAAGTAATAAGCTCGACACATTTAAGTGGGATTGTTCTCGAGCCGAGAGATTTTGGCTGGTTTCAAAGGCTGTATTGAGGGATTGTTTCACATCATCAGAACGACCACGCAATTGCATTTCCCGAGCAAGTCCAATATGACCCAAGGTAAAGTTAGGGTCAGCGCTTATTGCGGCCCTGAAACTGGCTTCAACGCCCGGCTCGGCGCCAAGAAATTGATGGACGCCTTGGTTATATGACGCAATAGCATCAACAGAATTCGTCGAATTCTTATTTCCGTAGCTATCAGCAAGCATAGTGTCACCTCACGTTAAACCTGATTGATGTAGTTTAATGACGAACCTCGCAAAACATCAACTGCTACCGACCTATTCTAGGCCGTCCATTCTCATAACAAGTATTATATCTGTTATTATATAACAGTATATAGACGGCTCTATTATATTGCGTCGCTTGGCTGCCCTGAGACGTTCACGTATTACACAAACCGCCCCCGCCGGTTATTTCGATGGGGGGTATCGGCGGATCAGGCGCTACGGTCGTACAAATGGTCGTACATTCGACTTGCCGCGCGATTCAGTTAGTGGCAGGATCATCGAGGTTTCAGGCCAACGCGGTGGCAAACTCTCTTCCCGAGCGCGCCACTTCCCCACTTAGAGTGACTTTAAGCCACTGAAAAAACTTGCGATTTGTTATTAACGGCAACCGTGAGTTTACAATATGGGCAACCAGCTCTAATGCCTGGCATAATCCTGATCTCGCCACATTCCCCACAAATTGAGAACAAATACCTTGCATATAAATCTCTCAGTCAATTGAGGGTTATCATATGAACAAGATACTTTTAGCAGCCACACTCCTCTCTCTTGGTGGGTGTAATGCTGCTTATAATGAAGCAGTCAACAAGCAGTTAGCAGAAGGGTACAGATGGGTTGAGATACCTTGCCGCCTTGCTAACCCTGATGTGCCAGCGATCACTGTTGATGCCCCTAACGGACGGAAGTTAGTTTGCAACGTTCTGAGGAAGTAGGCGTCATGAAGGAAATCATTCAAAGCAATCTCAAGCCATCAACTGCAGTGTTGGCATTTTTGTTTCTGTTAATA
>JAOEVD010000076.1 GCA_028383305.1 Candidatus Puniceispirillum sp. | reverse complement strand
TGCATCATGGCGAAGTGGCCAAATTGATCTTGCCGGCCAGTTTTTCCGGCCGCTTGCCAATCTTGCCGAAGCCAATCCGGGCGAGCGAAGCGCGGCTGCCTATTGGGCGTACCGTGTTGAAATGCGCCAAGGTCGGCCGCTTGAATCGATCCGTTATCTTGAAGTCTCGGCGCGTGAAATTGACAGTTTTTATGGTGTTGTTTCGCGTCATGCGCTTGGCCAACAGATCAATATTTCGTTTGACCTGCCTGAAATTGATGCCGGTTTTTACAGCTGGCTCAGTGCCCGTCCAGGCGGGAAGCGCATTTTTGCGCTTTTACAGCTTGGTGAAACCCATTCAGCCGAGCGTGAATTGCGCTATCTCTGGATGGAAATGCCCGAACAATATCGCCTTGGGGTGATGCGCTTTGCGTCCGATAACGGCATGGCTGGATTGTCATTTCGGGTTGCCGAAATCATTCGCAAAGATACAGGTGTCAGCTGGTATGGCGCGCTTTATCCGCATCCGCAATTCAAGGTCGATTATGATATTGACGAAGCGCTTGTTTGGGCGATTTCGCGACAGGAATCAGGCTTTAACCCCCGCGCCAAAAGCAGCGCCAAGGCGGCTGGCCTGATGCAGCTTATGCCCGCCACCGCTTCATTCATTGCGCGGGATCGGGGCTATCGTGGCCGCAAAAGACATCAGCTTTTTGAACCTGAACTCAACCTCAAGCTTGGCCAGAACTATATTCAGCATCTGCTTGATGAACCGCTTGTCGAAAGCTCGCTAATTCGCCTTTTGGCAGCTTATAATGGTGGGCCGGGGAATTTGCGCAAATGGCTTGGCAAGGTTGATCATCAGGATGATCCGTTTTTGCTGGTCGAATCAATGCCAGCGCGTGAGACGCGATATTATGTGAAAAATGTCATTTCCAATCTTGGCATTTACCGGCAACGTTTTGGCGAGACAACACCTGCCTTGTCGGGTCTTGCCGCGGGCAATGGCGGTAAATTCGTTCCGAGTGAGGCGATTGATAAGTCTGTGGCAAATTAGCTGGCAAAATAAACCGAATATTCTGACAAGGCTGGGTGCGCCCGCCGCCAGATGATGAGCAAATGATAAGAGGCAAAATAAATGGATCATGATAAGCGAATAGATAAATCAATTACATTTGTGCCGGTAAATATCGCTATTTTAACCGTGTCAGATTCGCGCAAAGCCGATGATGATCGTTCGGGTGATCTGCTGGTTGGGCGGGTGCAGGAAGATGGGCATAATCTGGCTGGACGCGCTATTGTCACGGATGATTTTGACGCCATCACCAAACAGCTTGCTAGCTGGGTTGAGGATAAAGCTGTCGATGTGGTTGTGGCCACTGGCGGTACGGGTCTGACTGGGCGTGATGGCACGCCCGAGGCGTTTCGGGCGATTTTCAAAAAAGAAATTGAAGGGTTTGGCGAGTTATTTCGCTACATCTCCTTTGCCAAAATTGGGACATCAACGGTGCAGTCACGCGCCGTGGCTGGTGTTGCTGGCGGTACCTATTTATTTTCACTTCCGGGCTCCCCATCGGCATGCCGCGATGGGTGGGATGGGCGGGCTTTCGATCACGCTTGAGAAAAATATTCCGGTTGGGGCGGGGCTTGGCGGTGGCTCAGCCGATGCCGCAGCGCTTCTTCATGCAGTCAATAAATTATCAAAGGCACCACTTGGCAAGGATGCGCTATATCACCTTGCTACCAGCCTTGGTGCCGATGTGCCGGTTTGCCTTGCTGGTGGCTGCCAACGCATTGCCGGTATTGGCGAGACGATGACGCCGATTGATCTGAATTTTGCAGGAGCAATTTTACTGGTCAATCCGCGCATTTCGCTGTCAACAAAAGAAGTCTTTACCCATTTTACCGACCCAATCAGCGGGTTTGACGGTTCAGTATCAAATCTTGATGCGGCTGACATGGTCAGGCTTGGCAATGATTTGACTACAACCGCCATTAAATTGGTACCTGCGATCAATAACTGTCTTAATCGTCTGGCGCGATCAAAAGGGGCTATTGCAACGGCCATGTCGGGAAGTGGGGCAAGCTGTTTTGCCCTATTTGATAATATCGACAATGCCGAAATTGCCGCCACAGAATTTAAAAATGCCGGATATTGGGCACGCGCCAGCATGTTTTATCAACCCGATTAACCAGCGCAAACCGGCTAGCATTGGACAATCATGCGGTTTGTTGTGTTTTTAACAGCCATTCAGCAAAGAACAGGCTTGATTGCTTG
>JAOEVD010000075.1 GCA_028383305.1 Candidatus Puniceispirillum sp. | reverse complement strand
GGGCTAGTGATACCGTCAATATATAAAATCATTTGTGAAAACTTAGATTACGTGGAATAGCTGTTAACCATTTTAATGGGCCATACAGAGTCACTGACAGGCTCTAGCACTTGAGTGAATCACAGATACCTATACATGGCTAGAGACTCTGTGTGAGTCACCTAGAGTGGGTAGGTTATGTGGTTAGTTACTATGTGTATTAGATAGCCTGTGTATAGCGATTTGAAGGTTAGTGATGGGTGTTTTTTAATCTGATATAATTGATTCTTCACCCAAACGTGCACGCGCTGCAAGCCAGCCCCCCTCAACTTTAATGTCTGAACCAGTGATAAAGCTAGACTCGTCAGATGCGAGAAAAACCACTGCACCATTGATGTCTTCCGGACTGCCCCACCGGCCTACCAAGTTGTCATTTGCCCAAGCGGAGCCAGTCTCTTCTCCCTCAGAAAACCTCTTGTTAAAGGGTGATGCAATCATGCCGGGAGAAATTCCATTAACACGAATATTTTTAGGGGCCAAATCAATGGCCATAGTGCGGGTAAGTCCAAGAAGGCCAGATTTTGCAGCTACATAAGCACAACGATTAGGCCGGCCCATATAACTCGCAATGGAGCAAACATTAATGATGCTGCCACCACCACTAGTCACCATTTTTGGAACAATTGCTTGTGAGCAATAAAAGGGGCCAGACAGATTAATTCCTAACATCGTGTCCCAATCTTCTTTGGTGTGCTCTAAAAATCCTTTTATTACTCTTGCGCCAGCATTGTTAATTAAAATGTTTACCTGACCAAAAGTGTCCATTGCTTCATTAGCCATTGCGTCCAAATCTTCAGTTGACTGAACATCAGCTTTTACACAAATGGCCTTGCCACCTTCTTTTTCAACATTAGTAGCAACCGCATTAGCGCCATCTATATTTCTATCAACTACAACTATTGAGGCGCCCTCTTTCGCAAGTGCATAGACCATGGACTCACCCATTCCACTCGCACCACCAGTCACTACAGCAGTCATTTCATTAAGTCTCATTTGATAATCTCCAGATAGAATTTCGTCATTTCAAAAATAGATGTTCAAATTCAAAAAAAGTTGGAAGATTTTCAGAACCACTATACTTCAATCAAATTATCACCAGCACTTTGCATCAGGTTGATTGCACTGTTACGCGCCGAACTTCCCGATGGTTTGGATAGTGGTCGCCGCAAGCAAAATGTTGAGTGGCCCAATTATCCCAAATTAATACTGTGCCCTTTTGCCATTTTACCCGAAGTTGGTGGCGTGGACTCTGAACAAGAGCAAAAAGATAATCCAATAAATTTTTTGATTCAGGCCCGGACAACTCATTTACGTGCTCCGTAAAGCTTGCATTCACGTAGAGAATTTCTTTCCCTGTTATCGGGTGTGCTCGCAAAACGGGGTGCGAGGCAGAATAATTCTCTTTGCTTGTCTGTTTGAGTAATTCTGACCTATTGTCTTTTGACCTATCGTGGACAAATTTAAAACCGTGTTCTAGTGAATGGTGTGCTGTCAAACCTCTCAAAAACTTTTTAAACGGCTCTGACATATCCGTCACAACAGCGCCCATATCAGCAAAAAGTGTATCACCACCAACGGCCGGAATCTTATACCCGTGGAGAACCGCCGCGAAACATGGATTAGCGTTATAACTCAAGTCAGCATGCCAAACTTCATTTTCTGGCGGATTGGTATCGTCATTCACTATCCGGATTATATCCTGATGCCCACGGACCTTCGGGTATAATGGGTGTTTTGGGGCAAGACGGCCTAATTTTTTACCGATTTCAATATGTGTGTTTGAGTCAGGATGCTGGTCTCGAAAAACCAATACTTTATGCTTGACTAGGGCGTCACGGAGACAAGTTGACTCATAGTTACTGTCTGCCATTAATATTTTCTTCAAGTCACCGCCGATACTCTCAGCACCAATTGTGGCAGTTAAGGTCTGAAATTCTAAATTAAGTTTCATATCGTATCTCAAAAAACACTGGATAAACCAATCCTGCAGAAAGACGCTATCATCAGATGCTTTCATTTGAAAGAAATGTATAAACCTTCGGGCAACAGAATGAAAATGAGTTTGGCAAGTTTAAACGATGATTAAAATAGTCATCATATCCATATTTGCTATCGCACTCGCAATATTCGCAATGCGCTTCCTGCCAAGACTACGTTTCTTTATTCAACGCCTATTGCAAAACCCATTTGTAAGAGCAATCCTGTTTAGAGGATTGTGGCGGTTAATTAGATTGCTGATA
>JAOEVD010000074.1 GCA_028383305.1 Candidatus Puniceispirillum sp. | reverse complement strand
ACTTCCACGGGGGTTAGCCCACAGCGACCTCAACGCTGCGCGTCTACCAATTCCGCCACGGCCGCACGTCTGAGGAGTCCTTTATATGTCACCTTCATTCTCATTTATCAAGCCTGTTTCGCCGCCTTTGGTGAAAAAGACAAAAGCCAGTCCGTCAGCCGCTTTCACTTATCCACCCTCTAAAGCCGCATCGCTAGAGCCCCAAACCCAAACCCACAAACCCAAAGCCGCATGACCAAACCGTATAACCGGCGCGTAAACATAGCCAGCCAGCAAAACACAAGCTATGCTATGGCCAGTAACCATGATGGCTTTTGCAAACCGGATCATAACCATGCCGCCAGCAGCCCCGCCTGGAAATGCAAATCAAGACGCACCACCACCACCCGTGCCTAGCTTGCCGCTGGCATGGCGTCATTTCGCCGGTTTCCAGCCCTATGAGCCACTTTTGGCCGAAATGCAGGCACATGCAAGCGCCATTCGCCAAAACGCCGCTGCCGAGGCTGTGTGGCTTCTTGAGCATCAGGCGGTTTATACCAGCGGCACTTCGGCAAAACCGGATGATCTTTTGACACCCGGAAATGTGCCCATTTCGTATGTCGGGCGCGGCGGCCAATGGACTTGGCACGGGCCGGGCCAGCGTGTTGCCTATGTAATGCTTGACCTCAGCCGCCGCAGTCAGGATGTGCGCGCCCTTGTTTATGGGTTGGAAAGCTGGATCATTGCCAGCCTTGCTGTCTTTGGCATTGCCGGTCAACGGCGCGACGGCTTGCCCGGAATCTGGGTTGAAAATGGCAAAAGCGATAGTGGGCTTGATAAAATTGCAGCAATTGGTATCCGCATCAGCCGCTGGGTCAGCTGGCATGGCATTGCGATTAATCTTAATCCCGATCTGGCCGCTTTTGATGCCATTGTGCCATGCGGCGTCCATGATGGCGGGGTGACATCTTTTGCCGATCTCGGCGTAAGTGCCAGCATGGATGATCTTGACCATGTTCTACAGGCGCAATTTCCGGTGTTTTTCCCAAACCCGCACCAAAACCCACCGCAACAGCGTAAAACCAGCGGGCAAAGGCCAATCGGCAAAGGTTAATCGGCCAAAGCTAATCAGCAAACCGCAAATCACCCAGAAAATCCAAAAGCGCAATCACCGCCCGTTCGGCATCACTGGCAAGCCAGCGGCCAGCATTCGCCTCGCCCATCAAACCATCGCTTGGCCCTTCATGGTGAAGCAGATAATTGCGTCGCCCGCGAAGCCAGCCAAGATTGGCCGTACTGCCAGCATAGGCAAATGCCGCCCCATCAAGATAGCCAGCAGGGCCAGCCTGTTCATGCTGGACAACATCGACAATGGCGGCGGCAAGAATGATCGTGCTTGCTGGCAATCCGGCGGATGCGCTGGTAATCAATTCACGGTAAAGCAGGCTAGCATGTGGCCCCAAATCAGCGATATCAAAGCCCGACAGGCGGCCAAGCAAAGATGCGCTTAGCGCCGCATGCCACATTGCCCGTTTCATATCTTTGCTTTTTCTGGCAAAGATTGGTCGGCCAGCAACGCCAGAAAACGCGCCGCATCCTGTAATTCAGCGCGCAAAAACCCATGCCGGTCGGCGGTTTCGAAATCGGTTCCCCATGTTTCGTTCTGCCAAAGCTCATCAAGGAAGGCGAGATCAAACATCGCGTCACTGTCAATCATCATCGACACAAACCCAAGTCCCAGCACCAGCGATCCCGACAGGCTGGTAGCGCGGTGCAAAATGCCAAGCTGCCAATCATCATGTGCGGCAATCAGCACGCCGAATTTTTCTGCATCGCTTTGCCCGATTGGCATGATGCCCGTAACAATCTGAAGATGGATATCATGTTCGGCGGCCAACCGATCCAGCCAAGGCTGCCACTGATCATGCTGGCGGCTGGCAAGATCAGTTTGCGCATCGCGATAACAAAGCAGATCATTCCCGCCATACGCAACGAGTTCGGCCATTACCATATCACGTTGCGGCGTCACCCGATCGATCACCGTGACGGCAAGGCTGAACAGAGGCATTGTTGCCGGATCAATATCATCGCCCTGCGCCCGCCATTCATCCGCAATCGCCGATGCCAATGCCATTGTTGGCAGGCGCATCAGGCTTCCCGCTGGCGAGCGCAAATTCCGCCCATCAAGCTTGATCGACAGGCCGTCATCGGCCAGTAAGACTGATTTATAAAATCGTTTTTTCGCCGCCATCACGCCTGACAATCTCTATCCAATATAAAAACTTTAAATCTAAAATTTTGCGCCG
>JAOEVD010000073.1 GCA_028383305.1 Candidatus Puniceispirillum sp. | reverse complement strand
GATCTGGCCGAAGCCATCCAGAATGGCGAGTCAGGCTTTGACAGGGTGATTGCAACCCCTGATATGATGGGTGTTGTTGGTCGTCTTGGTAAGGTGCTTGGCCCACGCGGTTTGATGCCAAACCCGAAACTGGGGACGGTAACTGCCGATGTGACTGCGGCGGTAAATGCTGCCAAAGCTGGTGAAGTTCAGTATCGCGCTGAAAAGGCCGGTGTTGTTCATGCTGGTATCGGCAAGGCAAGCTTTGACGAAGCCAAAATCGTTGAGAATGCAACAGCCTTTATCGATGCGGTTCGCAAAGCGCGCCCATCAGGTGCCAAAGGGCAGTATGTGAAAAAGATTACCATTTCATCAACAATGAGCGCTGGTGTGTTTGTTGAGGATGCGGCTGCACAATAAGGCCGAAACACAGATTTTTTAGCCGTTGCCATTGGTGTGGCTGAAAATTAGGGGCAAATGTAGGAACCACAAATGCCCCGCACCTGTCCAAGACTACGGGGGTGCTGCCAATTCAAGTTCTAATTAACCACGACATAACAATCAGTACCCTACGTTTTCCGTGGGTTTTCTATCAGGCTAACGGCCAGCGTCTTTGAAAATCGACACTGGCAATTTTTACCGTGAAAGGCTGGTCGCACATCCTTGGATGAGGGCTTCTATCAAAACCATCGCACGAAGGCAACCATTTATCGTGACTTTGGCGCCAGAAAAGATGATAAGGCAGCGCATAGCGCCATGATGAGCAGACCGGTTGCCGTCACACTAAAATGATCGGCACCGCCAAGTGCAATGATTGCGCTTCCCGCGACCCCGCCAAACAACATCTGCATCGCCCCCAAAAGGCCGGTACCAGCACCGCTTTTGCGGCCAGCGGCGCGCATGCTGCAAATCATTGCATTCGCAATGACGAGCCCGTTGCAAACGCCAAAACAGAAACATAAAAACGACAGCAATAAAGGCGTCAACAAGCCAGTTAACCCCCCAGCCAGCATCAGCATTGGCACCAGCGCCGTCAGCAAGCTGCCAAGATAGGCCATTCGAACAACGCCAACCCGCCCAACCAGCAAGCCGTTGATGAAATTACCAAGTATATAGCCAACCGACGTCATGGCAAAGAACAGGCCATATTCCAGCGGGCCGATCCCCATCCGGTCAAATTCATAGGGCATTGCCCCACCCATCGCAAAAAACATGCCCACCGCAAGGCCGCTTGTCAGACCATGAAACATGACACCCGATGTTTTGAGCAGAGCCAGATAAGTGACAAGCAATGATGCCGGTCGAAACAGCACCGGATCACCGCGCCGCGATTCGTCAACAAACAGATAGGACATGACCGCAATCAACAGCGCGCCCATCACCATGATGCCAATGCTGCCCCGCCAGCCAATAAATTCGGCAATCACTCCGCCGAAGGCAAACCCAAGCGCCGGAACAATGGCCTGCGCGCTGCTGACAGTTGATAATTTGCGCGCCGCCTCACTGCCCTGATAGACATCATTCACGATCACCCGCCCCATCGTCATGCAGGCCGCAGCACCCGCGCCTTGCAAAACCCGAAACCCGATCAGCATATCAATTGTCGTCGATAATAGCGCACCAATGCCGCCAATGATGAAAATCACCGAACCGCCAAGCAAAACCTTTTTGCGGCCAAACCGGTCAGACAGTGACCCGCTGATCAATTGGCTAATCGCAACCGACAGCATAAAGGCGCTAAGCACAAGCTGCGCCCGATCGGCCGAGGCTGAAAAATCATCCCGCAAAATCGTGATGACGGGTGACAGAATGGCCAGCCCAAGATTAGCGCTTGATGCCGCAAGAATCAGCACCCCAATGGGCGGCACCTTAACGGGCAACACAGCCGATGATGACATAGATACTCCGGAAATGTCTCAAAAGGTCAGGCCAATAATAGCCAGCATAAAACGGATCAATCAGATCGGCCAATCAAAGCAACAAATCAAACCCGCAATTCATCAAAGGATTCCATCACATGCGACCGGTAAGCCGGCCGCTGGCATAGCAAATCATAATAACGCCGCACATGCGGCAAATCACGCCGCACAACATCAATATCGTAATAACGATATAGACAATAGCCCAAGGCGATATCGGCAAGCGTGAAATCATCACCGGCAAGATAGGTGCTTGTGGCAAGCTTGGCATCGGCTATCACCAGCATGTCTTCGACCTTCACCAACGCCGCGGCAACAGTGTCATGGTCAATTTCATCAACCGGCGTGCGAACCAATTTCCAGAATAGGGTCATAATGAAAATATGACCAAAATTCCATTTTGCCCATTCGGCCCATTTGTCAATCTGCGCCCGCGCAGCCGCATCTTTTGGCCAAAAAACATCGTCACCATATTGGTCGGCAAGATAGCGCAATATCGAAGCCGATTCAAAAATCGGCTGGCCATCA
>JAOEVD010000071.1 GCA_028383305.1 Candidatus Puniceispirillum sp. | reverse complement strand
GTATTTTTCATGACGCAGGCTTGGCATCAGCTTCTCGTTATCTAAAGATTTTGAAATATCTGTGTTATCGCAACGGAACGACTTGGATAATATACGCACAAGCGGCAGGTTGAAACAGGAAAAAGATCGCGAATCTTTAACCCGAACCATGATTAAATGCGGTATTTCACCAGAAATTGTTGTATAGCATGGGCTGAATAATGCCATTTCAGCCCGTTTCAGATTGCAAAGTAAATCATGATCGACATCAACAAAATCCGCAATTTTTCCATCATTGCCCATATTGATCATGGCAAATCAACGATTGCCGATCGGTTAATTCAGGTTTGCGGTGGGCTAAGCGACCGCGAAATGAAAGAACAAGTGCTAGATAGTATGGATATCGAGCGCGAACGTGGGATCACCATTAAGGCGCAAACCGTTCGGCTGGATTACAAAGCAAAAGACGGACAATCCTATGTCTTGAACCTGATGGATACGCCAGGCCATGTGGATTTTGGCTATGAGGTATCGCGATCATTGGCGGCATGTGAAGGCTCATTACTTATTGTTGATGCCAGTCAGGGCGTCGAGGCGCAAACGCTGGCCAATGTCTACCAGGCAATCAATGCCGATCATGAAATTGTGCCGGTTCTCAATAAGATCGATCTTCCTGCGGCCGAGCCTGAACGCGTCAAAACCCAAATTGAAGAAGTGATTGGTTTACCTGCTGATGATGCCATTGCGGCATCAGCGAAAACTGGTGCAGGTATCGAAGATATTCTCGAAGCGCTGGTCACTAAATTGCCGCCACCTGTTGGCGATAAGGATGCCCCCTTGCAGGCGCTTTTGGTGGATAGCTGGTATGATGCCTACCTTGGCGTTATGACCTTGGTGCGGGTGCGTCATGGCGTGCTTAGAAAGGGCATGAAGATCCGTATGATGGCGACAGGCGCGACCCATGTTGTTGAACGTGTTGGTGTTTTTGCGCCAAAACCGATTGCGCTTGATCAGCTTGGTCCGGGCGAAATTGGCTTTATCAATGCTGGCGTGAAACGCGTTGCCGATGCAAAAGTGGGTGATACGATCACCGAAGAGCGCCGCCCGACCGACACAGCCTTGCCCGGATTTGCACCATCAATTCCAGTGGTGTTCTGCGGCTTATTTCCGGTGGATACAAATGATTTCAGCGGCCTTCGTGAGGCGCTTGAAAAACTATCACTTAATGATGCGTCTTTTTCATTTGAGGCTGAAACCTCTGCGGCGCTTGGCTTTGGCTTTCGCTGCGGATTTTTAGGTCTTCTTCATATGGAAGTGATCCGCGAGCGATTGAGCCGCGAATTTAATCTTGAGCTAATTTCAACCGCGCCATCGGTTGTTTATCAAATGACCCTTACCGATGGGAAACATCTATATTTGCATAATCCAGCCGATATGCCCGAAGTTAGCCGCCTTGCCTCGATCGAAGAGCCATGGATCAAAGCCACCATCATGACGCCTGATGAATTTCTCGGGCCGGTTTTAACGCTTTGTACCGAGCGGCGCGGCGAGCAGATCGACCTTACCTATGCTGGCAACCGGGCAATGGCCGTTTATCGCCTGCCGTTGAATGAAGTTGTTTTCGATTTTTATGACCGGTTAAAATCAATCACCCGCGGTTATGCCAGCTTTGATTATGCGCTCGATAGCTATCGGGAGGGTGATCTTGTTAAAGTGTCAATCCTTGTGAATGGTGATCTTGTTGATGCCTTGTCGATGATTGTGCATCGTGACCAGGCTGAGGGCAAAGGCCGTGCAATTTGCATAAGGCTCAAAGACCTCGTGCCACGTCAAATGTTCAAAGTGGCACTGCAAGCCGCGATTGGCGGAAAGGTCATTGCGCGTGAAACAATTGCGGCGCTGCGTAAAGACGTAACGGCAAAATGTTATGGCGGCGATATTAGCCGTAAGAAAAAGCTTCTCGATAAGCAGAAAGAGGGCAAAAAGAAAATGCGCCAATTCGGGAAGGTCGAAATTCCGCAGAACGCCTTTTTCGAAGCCTTGAAGATGGGTGATAATTAATGCTAGGCGCTGCGCTGTCTTTGGCGGTGAGATTTGCGGGTCGTTGTTGTTGGTTTATCACGACTAGATTATAGTCGATACGTTACCGGCTATTTTTCACCCTGCCGTTTTAGCGCGCGCGCGGCCTTTTTGGGACGCGTTAAATGTCTGCCAAACAAGCCACCAACCCACCAGAATGTGATGCTGAATCCGATCATGACCAAGGCGGCTGGCCAGCCTAAAATGGTGGCGATAATCGGATGCCATAAAAAGGGGGAACAATCTAATGCCGTAATCGATCCGCAAGGGTCAACATACCGGCTGATAATGGACTCGGCGGCCTGCAACGTCGTTGGGCTGTATAGATACCACAACCGGCCAAGCGGTGCGCTAGCGCTATAGCTACTGGTTAGATCTTGCCAAATAGCATAGGCAGCGACCGATCCCGCAAGGGTGGCGATAATTCGAAAAAAATATTTCATAATAAGGTCATCATGTTCACAACTGTGACTCGACACAAGAAATTTATTTAGTGACCAGTATTTTCTGACCGGTGAAT
>JAOEVD010000070.1 GCA_028383305.1 Candidatus Puniceispirillum sp. | reverse complement strand
TTTGACTCGGGCGCAGATCCCGCAGGAATTGGCAGCGCAGATGGTTGCCTTTACCGAAAGTAAATATGTCATTCTTTTGATCCTAAATGTGTTTTTCCTGATCATTGGGTTCTTCCTGCATTCGGCCGCGGCAATTATTCTGGTTGTCCCAATCGTTGTGCCACTGATCCAGCAGGTTGGCATTGATCCGGTGCATTTTGGTTTGGTCGTGACACTAAACCTTGCGATTGGCCAGCAAACGCCACCAGTGGCCTCGGTTCTGATTACCGCCTGTTCGATTGCGCGGGCGAATATCTGGGAAGTGACACGGGTCAATTTACCCTTTATTGCTGTCTTGGCTGGGGTGCTTCTTATCTGTACCTATGTTCCGGCCATTCCAATGTTCTTGGTCGAGCTGTTCTATCGCTAGAAGGAAGTTGACATGACTGCCACCGACCGCGAATTGCTTGTCCGCATTGAAGATAGCATTGCGCATGTAACCTTGAACCGGCCGCAAGCGCGCAATGCGCTGACCTTTGGCATGTATGAAGAATTGGCCAAGCTTTCCGCCATAGCAGGCACTGCCGATGATGCTGATCATATCAAAGCCATCGTCATTGCAGGGGCAGGTGATAAGGCCTTTGCCGCTGGCACCGATATTGGCCAATTCACCGCTTTTGATTCGACCGAAGACGGCTTGCGTTATGAAGCAAAGGTCGAAGCTGTTATCAGCCAGATCGAATCATGCTATGTGCCGGTTATTGCCGCGCTTCATGGCGCGGTTACGGGTGGCGGGCTGGTGATTGCGGCAGCAGCGCATGTTCGTATTGCCAGCGCGGCGGCGGTTGCCGGTATGCCAATTGCACGTACATTGGGCAATTGCCTAGCCGTATCGAATCTTCGCCGTTTAACAGCATTATTCGGCGAGTCACGCGTTGCCCATATGATTTTAACCGCTGAATTGCTGGATGCTGAGGCGCTTTTGACAAGCGGATTTGTGCATGAGGTTTTACCTGATCAGGATGATTTGATGGCACGCGCCAACCAGCTTGCCGAACGGATGAAACAAATGGCACCGCTGACGATTCAGGCCAGTCTTGAAGGGCTGCGGCGTTTACGCCAAGCCGCCCCATTGCCAGATGATTC
Organism: Candidatus Puniceispirillum sp.; assembly: GCA_028383305.1. GTDB lineage: Bacteria > Pseudomonadota > Alphaproteobacteria > Puniceispirillales > Puniceispirillaceae > UBA3439. The sequence goes on along the minus strand of JAOEVD010000070.1, from coordinate 1,457 downwards.
TGATTTGATCGAGAAAAGCTATGTAAGCGCCGATTTTGCCGAGGGGGTTCGCGCCTTTCTTGAAAAGCGTAAACCGCAATGGCAAGGCCGATAGCCTTACCAAACGCCGATAGCGTTCACCAAACAATGTCCAGTCCAGGATTTTAGGCACTTGCCAGCTTGTTGATGGCGCTAACAACGGCGCGGATTGGGGCAAGCGTAATTGATGTATCAATGCCAACACCATAGACCGATTGATCATCGCTAACGACAAGTTCAACATAGGCGGCAGCTTCGGCCTTTGATGTTGCCGAGCGGGTGTTCTGCCCGAAATCGGCAAGCCGGAAAACAAGGTTGAATTCGTCACGCATCGCATCAACAAAAGCCGAAATTGGGCCATTGCCAGTGGCGGTGATGGTCACTTCTTTGCCATTATGAAGCACCGTTGCAGTGATCCGCTCGGCATCGCTTGCGCGGCTGGCGCGCCCTGACTCAAAGCTGACGAGCTTGAATGGTCCTTGTGGTTTGATATAATGCTCGTCGGCCAATTCCCAGATGCGCTGGCTGGTGATTTCCTTACCGGTGGTATCAGCCTCGTTCTGCACAATGCCAGAAAATTCAACCTCGGCACCGCGTGGCAGGCGAATATGGTGATCGGCTTCCAGAAGATAGGCCGCACCAGCCTTTCCCGATTGGGAATTTACCCGAATGATGGCTTCGAATGTGCGCCCAATATCAGCTGGGTCAATTGGCAGATAAGGCACTTCCCAGACATCGTCATTAGATTCGGCAAGCGCATCCATGCCTTTGCGAATAGCGTCCTGATGGCTTCCTGAAAAGGCGGTATGAACAAGCTTGCCCGCATAGGGGTGGCGCTCATGAACCAGAAGCTGGTTACAGTATTCGGCGGTTTCGATCAGCCCGTTGATATCGGAAAAATCTAGATGCGGGTCAATGCCTTGGGTAAACATATTTAGCCCAAGGGTAATCAGGTCAACATTGCCGGTACGCTCGCCATTGCCAAACAAAGTGCCTTCAACACGGTCGGCACCCGCCATCAGGCCAAGTTCGGTTGCGGCGACGGCGCAGCCGCGGTCATTATGTGGGTGAAGCGACAAAATCACCGAATCTCGATTGGAAAAATGACGACCCATCCATTCAATCTGATCCGCATAGATATTTGGTGTCGACATCTCGACCGTTGCTGGCAAATTGATGATGGTTGGGTTTTTTGGGCTTGATTGCCAGACCTCCATCACCGACTCACAAACATCAAGCGCATAATCAAGCTCGGTTCCGGTAAAGCTTTCCGGGCTATATTGAAGGCGCAGATTTCCAGCGCCAAAATTGGCAAGACGATCTGCAACCATCTTCGCGCCATCAATGGCAATTTGTTTTACCCCATCACGATCTGATTTAAACACGACCCGCCGCTGCAAAGTGCTTGTCGAGTTATAAAGATGCAAAATGGCATTTGG
>JAOEVD010000072.1 GCA_028383305.1 Candidatus Puniceispirillum sp. | reverse complement strand
ATGATTCGGTTGGTAATGACACAATGGCGCGAACCATCACCTCGACCAAACGGCGCGGCACGATCATCGCCTTTGGCCAATCATCAGGGCCATATGCCGATTTCAAAATCACCGATCTTTCAAAAGGGTCTTATTATCTAAGCCGTCCAACATTGTTTCATTTTGTTGGTGATCGGTCATGGCTCGATGCGGCATCGGCAAAACTATTCAAGGCCGTTACCGATGGCACAATCAATGTTTTGATCAATCAGCGTTTTGCCTTGGAAGATGTGGCAAAAGCGCATGAGGCATTGACGGGCCGTGCCACAACAGGCTGTACGATCCTAACTGTCTAATAACCAACGATCTGGCCAGATAATGCGCTGGTCACAAAACGGGCGTGCCAGTTAAGGGGCTTAAATGGCATTGAAGCGGCGCAGGTCATACCGTGTGCCTTTTGCAAAGATTAAGGGGCTGCCATTGGCAGCCCCTTCTCCATGCTTCTATATTGGCCTTCGTCGTATCGCAAATGCGATATATTATGCGCCTTGCTGTGGCCGCATATCGGCTTGGCTGATGCCAGCAACCGAAACGGGCTTTTTCATGGCGTCACGACGGAATGGCTCACCAAGCTCTTGGTTCAACAGCACTTCGATAAAGGTGGTCACGCCATCATTCATCTGCGCGTCAACCGCCTTTGCCAATGCATCGCGAAGCTCGTCCATTGTTGAAACGGCAACGCCCTCAACACCACATGCCTTTGCGACACCAGCATATGAGACTTGCTGATCAAGCTCGGTGCCAACAAAGTTATCTTCAAACCACAATGTTGTGTTGCGCTTTTCCGCACCCCACTGATAGTTGCGGAAAATAACCATGGTTATGGCTGGCCACTCTTCACGGCCAATTGCCGACATTTCGTTCATTGAAATGCCAAAGGCACCATCGCCAGCAAAGCCAACAACCGGAACATCACGGCGGCCGATTTTTGCCCCCATGATTGAAGGCAGGCCATAGCCACAAGGCCCGAATAGGCCTGGTGCTAGATATTTGCGGCCTTCTTCAAATGTCGGATAGGCGTTACCAATCGCGCAATTATTGCCAATGTCAGATGAAATAATGGCATCTTTAGGAAGCGCAGACTGGATGGCCCGCCATGCCATGCGTGGTGACATTTTCTTTGGCTCACGGTCACGCGCACGCTCGTTCCATGTTGTTCCCGGATCATCATCTTCATGATCAAGCGAGGTCAGTTCTTGCGCCCATGCTGATTTGGTTGTGGCAATCAGTTCTTTACGGCTGCTGCGTCCGCTATCGCCAGCGGTGCTTGCCAGCTTGTTAAGAATGCTGATGGCAACCTTCTTGGCATCGCCAACGATACCAACTGAAACCGGCTTGGTTAGGCCGATACGATCAGGGTTGATATCAGCCTGAATGATCTTGGCATCTTTTGGCCAGTAATCAATGCCGTAACCGGGAAGTGTTGAAAATGGGTTCAGGCGTGTGCCCAAAGCCAGAACAACATCGGCCTTGGCAATCAGTTCCATACCGGCTTTTGATCCGTTATAGCCAAGTGGCCCGGCAAATAGCGGATGTGAACCCGGAAACGCGTCATTATGCTGATAGCCACAGCAAACAGGCGCATCAAGACGCTCGGCCAGTTTCATTGACGCATCGATCGCTCCGCCAATAACAACGCCAGCACCATTCAACAGAACGGGGAATTTGGCGTCTGATAGCAAAGCTGCGGCTTGGCTGATGGCATCTTCGCCGCCTGATGGGCGCTCAAACTCAACAATCGCCGGCAATTCGATATCAATGACCTGTGTCCAGAAATCGCGTGGGATATTGATTTGGGCTGGTGCTGATGCACGCTTTGCCTGAAGAATAACGCGGTTCAATGTTTCGGCAATCCGTGTTGGGTCGCGCACTTCTTCTTGATAGGCAACCATGTCCTTGAACAAAGCCATTTGTTCAACTTCCTGAAAACCACCTTGGCCAAGTGTCTTATTGGCCGCTTGTGGGGTGACCAAAAGCAATGGCGTATGGTTCCAATAAGCAGTTTTGACCGGCGTTACGAAATTGGTGATGCCAGGGCCGTTTTGTGCAACCATCATCGACATTTTGCCGGTGGCGCGGGTAAAACCGTCGGCCATCATACCGGCATTACATTCATGCGCTGCGTCCCAGAAGGTAATACCGGCCTGCGGGAATAGGTCAGAAATTGGCATCATTGCCGAGCCAATAATGCCAAAAGCATTTTCAATGCCATGCATTTGCAATACTTTTACAAATGCTTCTTCGGTTGTCATCTTCATGAGTGTCACCCTGTCGTTAAATCAAGTTATTGTTAAAATGGTATGTCGTCAGATGTTGGTATTTCGGCCTGTCGCATCTTGCCTCAAGTTCATGACTGACGCCGGCCGGAAACTTTAAGAGACGGTTGTACTATCATTTTTCGGCGAAGCCAAGCTGACTTTGGTACCAGTTGTGGCTAAATTTAGATCCAGTCAATCAGGCTTGCTTTTTCCT
>JAOEVD010000007.1 GCA_028383305.1 Candidatus Puniceispirillum sp. | reverse complement strand
TGTTCACCTGAAAAGGTGATTGTTTTAGGCGAGAGTGTTTTGGTGAATTTTGAAATATGCTCTTCAATTAACTTTTCGATGGTTTTTTGAGCCTCTAAAGTGGGGAATTCCCAAACAACGGTCGAAATGTGAGGCGTTTGTGAATTTCGCCATGCAGTGAATCGAACTCCATCAGCTTTGCCGATTAGTTCAGGCCAGCGGGTTTGCAATATTGACTCAAAAAGTTCACATTCTTCTGTTGACGGAAATGTTCGGATAAAAATTTTTGTGAACATGAAAACCTACTTCGCAATTGAGGAGACCGATGGCTAATTTCAAAATCGCATTACAAATTTGGTTGAGCAAGAAAATTCTTTATCGGTCAGTCAAGACTGCATTGGTTGTGGGAACAATTTTAGCATTTATTAATCATGGTGATTTGATAATCAGTGGTGCTTTGACGGCCGAATGTTGGATAAAGATGGGCCTAACTTGTCTTGTGCCTTATTCTGTCGCTTCTTGGACTGCAACTAGAGCGCAAATGGAAAATATAGAGCCAGCGTAAAATGGTTTAGGGCGGTTTGGCATATATCGAAGTCCCTTTAGCGAACTTATGGCGACGCGTTTCAAAGTAAATTGGTTATAGCGCCACCATAGCGCCAACGAATAAATAGCGCAGAATACAGCCACTTTTTTCAGGCTCATAACCTGAAGGTCGTAGGTTCAAATCCTACCCCCGCTAACATTTCTTTCAATAACCCAGCTGATATGGCGTTTTGGTAGTTAAAAAATAGATAGTAAATAGATACCAACGTGCAGCTATTTCACCCCTCTATAGATACCCCTAAAGGGGTCTTCCATATATGAACGCAAGGGCGTTGCTCTGGTGCGCTCTTCAGGCGGCATTGCCGTAGTGCATTAATTGCACTGGGGCAATGCATTATTAAGTCTATTAATTAAAATTGAGTGAGTTAAACGGGAAAGAGGATAGCTACGAGTTTTAGATAGGAAAATTAAATGAAAAATAAAATTAATGGGATATTAACTGCAACATTTTTAGCGGCTTCAGGGTCAGTTGCTTTGGCTGACGGTCACTACAACGGCCAAGGCTTTTCTAGCGTTGTTTCCTCAAAGACTATTGAAGGAAAATCTGGATCAATTGTCCATATGATTGCCGAAGATTTTTGGCAATATCAAAACGCACCTGAAGGCTGGCCCACTGCAGCCATGGCAACTTGCCATTTCACTATGTTGATGGCAGCAGGAGAGCAAGCACCTTCATCGATTAATGGCATTTGTGAGTCAGTCGACCCAGACGGAGATGCTTCGGTATGGGTTGCAGCGATTGATCCAAGCACAGGAATTGGCAACGGGAATTTGACCAGCGGCACAGGCAAATACAAAGGGGTAAAAGCCTTGCCAACCTTTCAAACCACATTTCAGATTGATGCAGCGCACAGCATTTACGACTTTAAGTGGTGAGCTATCTAAAAATGTAAATGAATATAATAACATGACATGGCCCAGGAACTATTACTGGGCAGTGTTTTGTATGCACGCGGTTTAGTTGTTTTTTTAAATGGTGCTTTAATGACACAGCAAAATGCTTCTTATGGCGAATGGCTTCTGAAATATAGATTATTGATATTGGGTCTTGTTACAGCTTTAACTTTGCTTAGCGCCTCAGGCGCTCAGTTTCTCTACTTCGACAATGATTATAGAGTGTTTTTTGGCAAGGAGAATCCTCAGCTTAAAGCCTTTGAGCAAATCCAGCAGACCTATACCAAGATTGACAACGTTAACTTTGCTGTCGATCCAATTGCAGGCAAGGCGAATACGCCTGAGGTGCTGTCCGCTGTTGAAGAGCTGACCGACATTGCATGGCAACTTCCTTTTTCCATCCGCGTCGACAGCCTGTCAAATTATCAGCATACCGAGGTTGACGGTGATGACCTGATTGTCCGTGATTTGTATATTGATGCAGTGTCGATGACCGCTGATGAGCAAGCTTTGGTTGACCGTGTAAGCACTACCGAGCCAGCTTTGGCAGGAAAAATTCATGATAAGCAGCATCGGGCCACATCTGTAAATGCAACTATTCAGATGCCTGGCAAAAGCGCTGACGAGGTAAACGTTGTGGCCGCCGCCGCGCGCGAAATGGCTGCCGAGATCGAAACCAAACATAATGTCAAAATTCGCTTGGGGGGTGTTATTTTTCTAAATAATGCGTTTGCGGAGTCGTCAATGCTGGACATGGCAACATTGGTGCCAGCAATGTATTTAGTCATTTTGATTGTTGCTTATCTTTTGCTTAGATCGATAATGGCAACAGTTTTGGTGCTATTTGTTGTTGTGCCAAGTATCATGGTGGCTATGGGCGCTGGTGGGTGGATGGGCATTGGCCTGACGCCACCATCGGCCAGTGCACCAACAATTATTACCACACTCGCTGTTGCAGATTCAATCCATTTGCTGGTTAGCATGTTTAACCGGATGCGGGCAGGGTATAGTCAAAGGGACAGCTTGCTTTACAGCTTGCGGGTCAATGGGAAACCTATTTTTCTCACCAGTCTGACAACAGCCCTGGGCTTTTTATCCATGAATTTCTCAGATTCACCACCATTCCATGATCTGGGTAACATAACAGCGATAGGTGTTATGGCGGCCTGGATCTATTCAATCGTTCTACTGCCTATTCTCATTAGCTTTGTGCCGCTGAAATCAAAAGCCACGTTGGCAAAGCTTGATGATAAAATGGGTAAGCTTGGTGCCTATGTAGCTTCGCGTTACAAGTCGGTTTTAACTGTCAGTGTTATTATCTCAGTTGCTATTCTGTCGCTTATTCCACTCAATGAAATCAATGACGACTTTGTTAAATATTTTGATGAGTCAGTCCAGTATCGTCAGGATACCGACTGGATCAGCACCAATCTGACAGGTGTCAATCAGGTGCAATTCAGTTTGCCTGCTGGCGAATCCAATGGTGTTAGCGATCCGGCCTTTATTGAAAAAGTGTCTGATTTTACCGCCTGGGCGCACAACGAGCCTGTCGTAACACATGTTCAATCTATTTCGGACACCTTCAAGCGTCTTAATCGTGATCTGAACGGTGGCGATCCGGCTTTTTACCGGGTGCCTGATACGCGGGAACTTGCCGCTCAATATCTGCTTTTATATGAGCTATCCTTGCCATTCGGTTTGGATTTGAACAATCAACTTGATATCAGCAAATCATCAACACAGGTTATTGTCACAATTGACGATATGACCACGAATGAACTTCGCGCCTGGATTGCACGGGCTGAAAGCTACCTTGCGGATGAGCTTGATTTTAACCTGACAGCTGTCGGACCTACAGTGATGTTTGCCTATATTTCTGAGCGAAATGTTCAAAGTATGCTGCTAGGAACTCTTGTTGCCGTTTTTCTGATTAGTGGTGTTATTCTGATCGCCTTACGTGATGTTCGGCTTGGGATCATCAGCTTGGTACCTAATTTGCTGCCTGCGGCACTCGCCTTTGGCCTTTGGGGTTTGTTTGTCGGGCAGGTCAATATGGCTGTCGCTGTTGTTGCGGGTATGGCGCTTGGCGTTGTGGTTGACGATAGCGTTCATTTTCTCAGCAAATATCAAATTGCTCGACGCGAATTAAAACTGTCTGCGCATGACGCTGTCATTTCGGCTTTTAATGGTGTCGGAACGGCACTTGTTGTCACAACCCTGATACTAACAGCTGGTTTTGCTATTCTGGCGCAGTCAACATTTGGCGTGAACAGCTATATGGCAATGTTAACAGGCATAGCCCTTGTTATAGCTTTGATTGCTGATATGACTTTGCTCCCTGCATTGCTGATTGCCCTTGATAAGAATAAAAAAGATCCCGCACCGGTGATGGGTGCTTTGGAAATGGGTGTTAAAGAAGCACCACAAAATACCTAAGCTCATGGTGTTGTTCAAGGAGACTAAAATGAAACTGGCTGCTGCAAGCATGTTTGTCGCTGTCGCCTCTGCCTGTCTTGCAACAGCGGCATTTGCCTCACCTGAAAAAGGACTAGAGATTGCGATTGAAGCCGATAGCCGCGACAAGGGGTTTGGTGATTCAACCGCACAGATAACAATGATCCTAATGGACAAATATGGCCAATCGACTGAACGTGCGATCCGTAATAGAACGTTTGAGGGTGATAACGAAGGTGATAAGTCTTTGGTGATATTTGATAGTCCGGGTGATGTGCGTGGCACAGCCTTTCTTTCGCATACAAAAAAGGCTGACTCTGATGACCAATGGCTATATTTGCCAGCTTTGAAACGCGTCAAGCGTATCGCCTCGTCAAATAAGGCAGGTCCTTTTATGGGTAGCGAATTTTCTTATGAAGATATCGCCAGTCAGGAAGTTGAAAAATACACCTATAACTATCTGCGTGATGAAAAGTTGAATGGTCTTGACTGTTTTGTGATTGAATATGATCCGGTTGACCCCAAAAGCGGTTATAAGCGCCAGATCGTTTGGATGGACACGACTGAGTACCGCGTTCACAAAATCGATTTCTATGACCGCAAAGACGCACTTTTGAAAACCTTGAACTATGAAAATTACAATCAATATCTGGGTAAGTTCTGGCGCTCTAATCGTTTGGTTATGATTAATCACCAGACAGGCAAGAAAACAGAACTGGTGTTTGCCGATTGGAAATTGCAGACCGGCATGACCGAACGTGATTTTGAAAAATCCGCATTGAAACGAACACGATGATAACGTCTGCTTCTCTCAGCTTTGCCATTGCGTTGTTGTTAGCGCAATCGGCTTTTGCTGGTGAGGTTCAAGGCACGTTATCATCACGGCTGGATTTTTATCCGGATCATGCTGATGGTACGGCGTCAGAAGGGCGGTCGGCGGAAGTGAAGATTGATGTCTTTCATGATTTAGACGAAAGTCGAGTAGTGGGTGAATTCATTGCCCGTGGCGATGAAAAAGATAGTGGCCGCCGAATCACTGAAGCCCGACAGGCCTATTTTCGTACACCACTAGCTGGATTTGATGTTTTTGTTGGAAATCGTCAGGAATTTTGGGGCAAGGCAGAAAGTAAAAATGTTGTGGACGTTATCAACCAGTCCGATGCCGCAGCAAATGAGGGTAAATCAGATAAACTTGGGGCACCATCTATATCGGCCGAGCGCTATCTAGGTATTGGTGACCTGCAACTTTGGTATATTTCTAGTTTCCGCGAAAAAACATTTAATGATAGTGAAGCGCATCCAAGCAGTGGACTGCCGGTCAGTTCTGCACAATATGCGCGTAAAGAAGGCAAGGATGCAGATGACTTTGCGGCGCGCTTATCCAGCTTTGTCGGTGACTGGGATCTCGCGGGTAGTGTTTTTTATGGTACTGCCCGTGATCCCATTTTGTCTGTCGCCAGTGGTGGCAGGGCATTAAACCCCTATTACGCCTTGCAAAAATCAATTGGATTGGAAGCCCAATATACGGGTGATGTGACATTGCTCAAATGGGAAAGCCTTCATGGCACCCAAAGCAGCTTACTTGGCGCACATGATTTTGCGGCGGCTGTTGCGGGAATTGAATATACTTTTTACGGGCCATTTGAAACAATGTGGGATATTGGCTTAATTGTTGAAATTCAACATGATGATCGTCCACAAGCCGCAGCCAATCAATTTGGTGTTGCGGGCGTAAGGCTGGTATTTAATGACATTGCAGACAGCAATATCCTTTTTTTGGCATCAGCGGATCGTAAAGCGGATCAGTCCGTTGTCTCTTTGGAAGCGTCGCGACGGATCAGTGATGTCACCAGTGTGAAACTGACAAGCCAGTTTTATAATGCGCGCACAACAACGTCTACATTTGGGCAGTTATCAGATGATGACGCTGTCACGCTGACGCTAAATATGTTCTTCTAAAATCATTCCGGTTCTGAAGAATTTTTTCATCGTCTTGGAGATAGCAAAACTAAAACGTTTCTGATCTGTCTTTAGAACCGTTTTGGAAGTGGCGACCCTGTTTTGATGCTTGAATTGTTATTTTCGATAAGTCTACAAAGTTGCTAATCCTTGCTAGAGAAGGCGAGTGGTTCGTCTTTCCCGAGTTGCAGCTGGTTAAAGAGTATGGATAAAAAATTTGGATTAAGTTGAACATTATCTCAAATAATCATTACACACTTTTCAACACACCTGATTTATGTGCGTATAATCCATTGTTATAAAACAGGAAAAGTTAAAGCAATTTTGTCATAATGCGCGTGCCTCTGAGCATTTATAGGGGTTCAAGGCTCTCATCTGCTGCAGTTTCATACCCAAACACTAATGGTAGGGTCTTGAGCTAATCCTGCCCCCGCAACCAACAAGACCCTACAGACACCGCTATCCTCTTGGATGGCGGTTTTTTGTTGTTCAGATACAGCAAACTTTAATATAGCCGCCAGACCACCAACGAGTTCAACGCATGGATGGCCGCGCTTTTCGCTGGGTGTGATTTCTATTCTGTCTATCAGTGATCGGATTATATCTGCTGCTTCTTGCTGAGTGTTTTCATCAGACATGAGTTTGGTTAGGTGTTCGACACGCCGCCTATATAGCTGTCCAATATTCGGGTGAGGCTCAACTTTTAATGACGCTGGCTCTTGTTTCGTTGATTGCAGAACTCTCTCTTTTGAGTTTCCAAGCTCTAAGAGTTTAGCTCTTACTGCATCCATTTTTCCATCACCGTCAGTGATGAAATCCAGGCATCGGTTGATAGAGCGCTGTATTTTTGCCAGCTCACTTTGCTTTGTCTGCGCGGTTCGGTACCGCTCGCGTCTTATTCTGGCAGTCTCATCTGAGAAGGCGATGGCAAATGCATCAAGAAAGTCCTCGAGACCCAGCAATATTTGCTTAAGTCCACCTAGAACTCTGTTCTCAAGCGCTTGGGCCTGTATGCCTGCGGGGTTATCACAAGTACCTTTTTCTCGTTTGGCAGAACATGAGTATCGCTCTCTGTTAACGATCGTCATGGAGCCCCCACAGCTACCGCATTTTATTAAACCAGATAAAAGACGTTTCTTAGTCTGCCGACTATTCCCTTGGTGTGAGGAAAACCGTTTTTTTAAGGTTTGTGCTCTTTCCTTTGTCATAACAATATATAGTATTTCACTATCATGTGTTTGTTGGGGGCAAATCAGGCCAGAGAGGCCTATATGTGGACGGCAGGAAGGGGCGCTCATGACCACCGGCTCCGCGCGATATACATTTCCAGATCCTGCAACCTGAAGCGCATGGAGTTCCGCACCTTGATGGCAGGAAGGCTTCCATCTGATACCAGTCTTTTGATGGTGCGGGGAGAAACCGATAGAAAGTCTGCGGCCTCGTCCGGGGTGAGCAAACGAACAGGTTTATGGCTGGTCATTTCCAACTCCTTCATCCTTATTTAATGGGGCAACAGGATCAACCTGCTCAGCCTCAGCCAATTCACATACCGCCTGCCGGCCCAGAAGGCGAGCAAGGGCTATGAGTGCGCTATTGGCATCTTCATTGGGTAATGAGATTTGTACAGAACGCTGATCCATAAGTGGCATACTGCCAAATCTGAACATGCCTCCGCTAAGTACAAAAACATCTGCAGTTTTTGTTTATTGATTATAGTTACTTAAGAATTTCTGCTTATGGCGCGCTGATAAGCTTTTAGTGCTGCTTGGTACTCTTGTGCAGATCTGATGATTTGGTAGCCAAGATACATTAGCGTTTCGAAATCACTGTAGTGCACACTAGTGTGGTGTGCCCTGGCAATAGCCTCTTTGCCAGTTGCCGCTTCATAAAGGTCTCTCAGCCCAATGAAGAACTCGTCCATTGGCTCATTAACGGGGCGCCCCTGCTTGCCAGCAACTTTTGCAATGCTTCTATCAACAACGACTTTAAGTAATTTTACATGTTTATCATTGCCAAAATCGATTTGTGTGTAGGCGTCGATTTCGTCCCGGAATGTGTAAGCTATGTCGGCAATGAGTATCGTACGGGCAGGTTCGGGCACTTCCATCAACCCCGAGCTAGTCATTATATCTGAAGTCTTCTTTCGCCGCTGAAGGTTGGCTTTGAAGTTTGTTATGGCTTTGAGTGGCTCATTGTGATTTTGCTGAATTGCATCCTGTTTATTCATCTCCGTATCATACCAGAGAGATGTTGCTAGCCGCCTTAGTTCATGACGTTGAGTGATTGGAGATTGCCACCACAAGCGCCTTCCAAAGCATCTTCTAGTGCTTCAGTATCATATGCGTTAGCGGTTGAGAGGCTATGTTTTCCCAGCATAGTTCAATCATATGTGAAACATGTGGCTTTCATAACCTCTGTATAATAATTTTTCGGTAATATTGGGAAGGGTTGGTAATTGGACGTTAGAATTTATAAACACATTGGATTAGCAGAATCATAATCCGCGTGTCGGGGGTTCGAGTCCCTCCTCCGCTACCATTTCTCTCAATACTATCAATATATTGCAGCGTCTCAAAAAAGATCTTGAGGCGGTTTTTTCGTTACATACCTCTTGCACACTTTTTGCTTGGCTTCCAGTCGCCACAGACTATATCGTTTTTATAGTGATTGGATGTGTTAGATGCCTGTTTTGCGTGAAGATTCTGTGTTGATTATGGATGGAGCTGTAAAGCTCCACAGGCGTGCGAGAAGCCGCAAATGGCCAATCGACAAACAAGATATTCGTATCTCAACTGGCAAGAGTGTTTTCGACTTTATGATTGAGCCCCCATTTGTTGATAAGTATCGCTAACCCGACCCGATCTTTTTTTATTTTTTTTACAGAGATGCATTTACTATGAATAAAAACTCAACAGAGGCTGAAAGCACAAGTATTGCAGAAAATTTTGCCAAGTGGGCACTTGATGAAGCTACGGCTTTACCGCACACAAGTAATCAAATTATAGCGCGCATGACATATGACGCTGTGGGTTTGATGTACGCTGCTCGTAACGAGGATTATATTCTTTCGGTCAAAGAATCAGCGATTGAAAAAGGCGGTTGCTGGGCTGTTGGCCATAAAACTAAATTAGGGTCGTATGACAGCTGTTTGGTAAATGGAACAGCAATACACGGAGAAGATTTTGATGACACTTACGAGGGCACACCTGTTCACTTAGCCGCATCTTTGGTTCCACCAATGATTGCTCTCAGTAGTATATGTCAAATCGACCGTCATGATTGGGTAAGATCAATTTCTTTAGCTGCTGAACTCATTTGTCGACTTGTAGTTGTTGCACCGACTGCAATTCACCGGCAGGGGTTTCATCCAACGGGTGTATTAGGTGCTTTTGGCGCTACTGCGGCTGCAGGAGTCTGTCTCCAATTGCAGCCTAAACAGTTGGCTAGTGCTCTTGGTATTGTGGGAAGTATGACGTCTGGCATCATTGAGTATCTTGCTGAGGGAACTTGGACAAAACGCATGCATCCAGGCTGGGCTGCAGCTAGTGGTCTCAAGGCAGCTCTTATGGCAAGAAATGGCTTTCTTGGACCCAGAACAGTTTTTGAGGGAGAACATGGTTTCTTTAAGGCTTTTGCCGACCCTTCAATAAAACAGGATTTATCGGTTTTGGACAACTGGGGTGGATCGTGGCATTTTGACCAAGTTGCTTTTAAGCCTTTCGCGTGTGGTACAATGACGCAGCCGTTTATTGATTGTGCGATAAGTGCACTTGGTAAGGTTGACATTGAAGACGTTGAAAAGATTGTGGCTCATATAGGCGAGGGAACTGTCCATAGGTTATGGGAGCCCTTAGAAGAAAAGCGTCGGCCTTCAACACCATATGGTGCAAAGTTTTCTGTCCCTTATTGCGTAGCCGTTGGCATGGTTTTTGGTGATGCTGGGCTTTTACAATTTACCGAAAAAACTCTTGCTGATGATCGAGTGATTAAGCTTGCGCATCGGGTTTCGTACAAAATAAACCCTGAGGACCCATACCCTAGAGACTATGTCGGCTGGTTAGAAGTCCACACAAGGTCTGGGGTTGTTCACCATTTTAAACAGCCCTGCATGCGTGGCGGAAAGAACCAGCCCATGACCGACTCAGAAATAAAATCCAAATTTATTGCTAACTGCACATATGGTGGGTTAAAGCACGAGGAAGCGCTGCTCGCTTTTGAGTCGCTTGAGTTATTCTTCAGCAGCCCAGACTCAAATGCAGACAGACTTTTCTCTGAATTGCCAGTGTAAAAAGTAGTTGGAAGAATTCGGCTATCCATACACTTATTAAAAAGTGCAAGCCAACTATCATGAATCAATAGTGATCTTAATCCAGTTTAATATTGCATCACCACACCACCATTGATCTGCAGCATTTGACCGTTAACGAAGCCACCATTTTCTGAGCACAAGTAAGCGATCATTCCACCAATATCACTGGGCTTGCCCAAACGTCCTGACGGATTGTCTTTCAATAGTTTCTGATAATTTTTATTAGGCTCGGGATTCTCCATATCGGCGCCGTCCGGTGGAAAAGTGCCTGGAGAAATAATATTCGACGTTATCCCGCTAGGTCCAAACTCGACTGCAAGGGCCTTCGTCAGTCCCCAAAGGGCATGTTTTGAGACTGAGACGAAGCCTGCACCTGGGTAACCCCTTTGCGCATTCATGCCGGTAAAATGGATCACGCGTCCCCAGCCTTTTTTTACCATGAAAGGCAAAGCTGCACGCGCAAGCCAAATTGGTCCGTTCATATTCACGTTAATCACATTTTGCCATTCATTGTTCTCTATTTCTAGAAATGGCCCGTGAGGTCTAATGGCCGCATTATTGACAAGAATATCTATGCTCCCAAAAGCGTCTACAGCTTTGCTGATGATTAGTTCTGCCTCTTGTCTGACACCTATATTGCCCATTGCTACAGACGCGTCCACACCAAGTGCACGCACCTCTTCTGCCACTGCCTCAGCCGCGTTAAAATTTGTGCTGCCATTTACGACGATATTGTGACCAGCTTTGGCCAGTTCATGCGCAATCCCTCGACCTATGTTTTTACCTGACCCGGTGATAAGTGCTGTTTTTCTGCCCTGTGCCATCATGAACTCCAAAAAATAGCCGGTTGATATAAAATTATATTCTATTTCATTTTTGTAAAGTTTTACGTGCTCGATAGATCCTTTTTGCTCAGAAAAACCAGAGGCCAGGCGGTAGTTTTAACAATGGTATTAAGAGTTGACTTTTTGACAACTTCGGCAAGTTACATTTAACGATTTATGGCTAATTGAAGTCTGAACAGGCTCATTAATCAGCCTACCCAATGCCAACACCAAATTTGGAGCAAAGTTGAAACCAATCCCGCCCAATACGACAACATTAATTGGGAGTATAAGGCGTAATTATCATTTAGTTGATAGAAACATGTATTGATTACCCAAAGGTCTTTTTGCGGCAGATCCAATCAAGTTGTCTGGAGAATTTGTTAAGTATTGGGTCAATCAGAAATGGGAGCTGTACTTTTAACAATAGTTTTATCGAGCTCTTCAAATTGGTGATAATCAATCACATCATAAAGTTCACTTCGTGTCATCATTTGCTCTTTGAATTGTGACGCTGAGCCGTTTTGTAGCAGGCTTTTGTAAAAACCTTTCATCGTGGCGGCGGCAACGCGCAACGCTGAAACAGGGTATATAACCAACTCAAAGCCCAATTTTGTCCATTCTTCCATGGATGTTTCGGGGGTGATACCAAATTCGGTCATGTTGGCTAAAAGCGGTCCCTCAACTTGCTCTCTGACCATTTGCATGTCTAATGTTGATCCAAGTGCCTCAACGAAGATGATGTCCGCCCCAGCTTTCCGATAGGCAACTGCACGTTTGATTGCTTCATCAATTGAAAGCTGCCCTGCGTCTGTCCTTGCGCACACCAATGTTTTCTTTACTGATGCTTTACAAGCAACAATCTTACGACACATATCTTCCACTGATATAAGCCGTTTATCATTCAAATGGCCGCATTTTTTTGGCATTTCTTGATCTTCAATCTGGATTGCGGCAACACCCATGCTGTCAAGTGTTTGTGACAGCGTCATTAAATTCAAGATTTCTCCGTATCCGGTATCACAGTCCACGATTAATGGTAAATTCGATGATCTTAGAATACCCCTAACAGCATAAATGAGTTCATCTGAAGTCATCACGCCGAGGTCTGGTAGCGCTAGTGAGGCTGATAAAGCTGCCCCAGACAAATAGAGAACCTTAAAACCCGCATCTTTTGCGAGTTTGGCAGAAAGTGGGTTATAGACGCCTGCTACTGACAAGCTGGCTTTTTGGGCCATCGCCTGCGTAAGTGTTGCGGCATGATTGACGTCATTTACTTGAGATAGATACATTATTGGAGCCTTCTTTTCTTAATGGATGCTTGTCAGGTACCTCTAGTGAGGCTCATTAGGTTTGCTATGTCTGGCAGTTCTTCGAACTTCCATATTGCCTCGACGATAGCCTCAGGCTTTGAGCTCAGGCACTTTCCGCTTGCATTAGCTAAAAATTTCTCAACGAGAAAATCTGATGAGACGGGGTTTTTTGTTGTTCCAAGGGCATGCTCAACGTTGACAGTCTCAATATTACCGTTTTTATATTTTACGCGAACTTCGCATTGATCTTTTCGAAAGTCATCTTTGGGAACTGGGTTAATTTTTTGACGAAGCGACGAAACATCTGGAGCGACTGCTCGTGCGTCAGAATATTGGGATAGACCGGCGTGGCGGTCAATATAGCCTACAGCAGCTGAATGCTTTAGGCTGAATTTTGATTTTAGTCCGGATTGTGGGTCTTCAACGCCTGTAATTGTAATGGTGTGAGGGTGTATGAGGGCATCGACACTCTCAATCTCATCATGTGGAATATTGGTGTTTTTGCTTGCTGTAATCATGGCATCAATCAATGGGTGTTGAACTATCCCGCAAGCATATGGCTTGTACCCATTTGCTAGAATAGCCCAATTGCTGCCCAGATTTTTTGTCAAAAAATCATAATTTTGAGTCTTACTGTAGATTTTTGAAAAACCCTTCCGTCCTTCGACAATTTCATCAGAGCTGTCATATCCTGAGCTGGCCATTAAGGCTGCTAGAATACCATTGGAAGCAGCTCTGCCGGCGTGAAAGGATTTGGACATGGTGCCCCGGTTTTGTTGCATGCCCGCCGCTTGAGTGGCTGAAAATCCAAGTGCAAAAGTAGTTTTTTCAGCGTCGAGATTCAGCAAAGATGCGGATGCCACACCGGCAGCAATAGTGCCGAGTGTGCCCGTCAAATGCCAGCCGCCATCGTGATGGCCCGGAGCTGTTTGGCCAACCCGAACCCCTGCTTCAAACCCAAGCGTGTAAGCGAGAATGATGTCCTGTCCAGTTTTTTTCTTATTTTCGCCCAGTCCCAAAATGGCGGCAAGAACCGGGGAACTAGTATGAAGAACCACACCCCCCATATGTGTGTCATCATAATCATAAAAGTGACCCATTTGACCATTTACTAGCGCTGCCTCGAGCGGTCCAAACTCGCCTTTTTGGCCAATCACTGACGCACCTGTTTTTGAGGAAAACTCTGATAATATCTCGATAAATTTTCCAATTCTGGGATTGTCGCTAGCGGCAATCGCGCAGCCCACCCAATCAAGAATGCCCCGCTTCGCTTGTTCAACTACCTCTCGGGGTAGATCGGTAAATTTCAAGTTCGAGCAGAACGAGGAGAACTCACGTGTTAATCCCAATTCAAGCGGCGCTACGCCATATTTAACTGCCATCGATTATCTCCAAATCAAGAATGGGAGCATATTGTTGCCCTCCGTGGTTGTCCGAGTCCCCCAAGTCTCCCTGTGATACAGCCCTTGGGAAAGATATTTTTATTGTTGAAATCATTGGGATCTCAAATATGTCAATGTTTTCTGCCTCAATGCCATAAATTTTAGCGATATTCTGCACACTCAAAATATTTTGCTCAATGCATTTATAGAACATATCAGAATTCTCAAACATCACATCGATTGTCAAAACGAATGGTCCTGCATTTTTGCTTCTGATGAGCTTTGTGCAATTTCTCAATTTCAATTTATTTCTGTTCCATCTTCGATGTTTACGAAACGACAGGGAAAAAAGGCCAGTGGGTTTTTTGTTTCCATCAAACTGTTGTCTGTGAATTTATACACTTTACCCCTTTCCAAAAAAGAAGGGCTGTGTCGGCAGGCGAAGCCAGTGATTAGGCCGCTCCATTCCGGTATTGGTAAATGTAAAGCTTGGTGTCGCGCTAAAGAAATGATGCTATTTGAAATTTCTTGACTTTCAGATGTGATTTCCAAAACCAGGCCAAGTTCATGGCTGGTAATTTTTTTGATGGGTTCAAGGTTCCCCATCACAGCGTCTTTGCCATAAATGGAAACATTAAAATGGTAGGGCGGCGGTGCTTTGCCGTAAACGTCATGTACCCTAGATTTTAACCGTTTTCGCAGTCTCTCTGTCCAATCATCAATTTGGCCAATGATCATTGGATCGCGGATACCGCCAATAATTACGCTCTGGTAACCTAGGAACACAGCACCTTCGAGTTTTGCATTTTTAACGGTTTTAGGCTTAAAGGAACTATTGGTAACCCTGACACGCCGAGAGCTAACGGCTTGATATTGAGACTCTGCAATATTAAGGACACCGTCAGGCTCAATCAGTTCAAACGGATTAGCATTTTCATAAAGGCTATGTGCCGCAACGCTTTGTGGTGTGCAGATCATTTCTCCGGAAAGCGGCTCAACCTCGAAAGCTGTTTTTTCGAGTTCAGCAAAAAGACAGTCAGGGGAGGATCGAGTCTCGGCCGCAGCAGCGCCGCATTCGAGAATTTTCGCTGCGTGCCACGCGACTGCGGGATCAATGCCTCTCATTATTGGTAGGGCTGCATATATCGCACAGTCGCTGGAGCGGCCAGCGATAATAATGTCAGCTTTCTGATCAAGTGCATAGACAAAGGGATCGACACCCATCATGCCGACGATCCTTTCGGATACTTGAATAGCCTCGTAATTAAGGCCAGGACCCGAAATTGGTGTTATTTTCCCTCTGTTCCATAGCTCCGTGAGTGTTGATTTGTCTTGCTCAGCATCGATCAGCGCAAGCTTAAAAGACATTTTGTTTTCAAACGCAATTTCTAGTGTAATTTCTTTTAAGCCTTCGACATGGGGGCGTCCTCCGGCGGTGCCCGCAGACCCGATAATCAAGGGAATTTTGGCAGATCTTGCAGCTTTCATCAACAGAGAGAGGTCTCGCTTCACTGCGACTTTAGGGAAAGCGGTTCTACCAGCTCCAAGGTAGTAGGGGCCCGGGTCGGTGGAACCCGCATCACATCCAATGAAGTCTGGGCCCAACGCCATTCCACGCAAAAGAGAGCTCTCGCGAAACCCAGACCCCAAAACACCATTTCCCGCAATGGCTTTTACTCTTAAACCGCTCATTTGGTGTTTTCTACAGCCCTTTTGGCGAGTCTGTTACGCAAAAAACTGACCATCAGCATAGACCGGTGGTTTGAATTTATTTTTCTTTGAACCACCTGGCAGTGGCATGCCATCGTTACCAACCCGGTCCCTCAAATCACCAGAGTGTGCCCTGGAACCTACCCTCAGTAAAACCAGAGGTTTTTCACTAGTGCAGGTGAAGTTGTATAATGTGCCGGCGGGCAACATAATTCCTTCGTTTGAACTGATTTCCTTTTTTTCACCATTTGGACCGTGGAAGACAGCTGTGCCTTGCAGGATCACAAACATATGGTCTTCATTATTATGGGCGTGTAATGTATTCTCACCGCCTGACGCGTATACCTTAATCCAGGCCCATAAGTTCTCTGTTTCTGCCAATGGATTTATGCTTCGTCCATCTGTGACCAGTTGCGTTCTCATGGAAAAAAATTGAGGTTTTTTGTCTTCACAAAGGGGGCTAAACTTTCCCATTTGCCGGCCTGGGACCTCGTCAACACCGTACCTTTGCCGCATGCCGCGATAATCGTCGGATATAACCTCTCCTGTTAAACCATGATTTGTTGATGTTGTGCTCATGTGAGTGCCCTCCTGTGCTAACTAGAAACAAACAAATTTATTTTTCTCAACCCATGCTATTTAGTCATCAATTAGGCATTTCGTCAAAATGCCTGTGACTGTAAAACTCTCTTTGCGGCAGCTTTAAGCGCCAAAGCAGCTGGTGACAGGTTCGAGTCTTGGCTGATCAAAATACCAATAGACCTGCTAATACTGGGGCCGTTTATTTTACGCGGAATGATCGGCGGATTATGGATTGCGGTTGATGATAGGTATGGCACTGCGGAAATGCCAAGGTTGTGGCCAACTAAACTTAATAAAGCAGGCAAATGCCCAACCTCATATTTTCCGGTCAAATGAATGCCTAAATCATCTAACCCTTTTTCAAGTAGTTGGCGTGTTCCACTTTCGGGACGCATTTTAATGAAGTTGTATTTTTCAAGACATTGCCAAGTGACAGTGGGTTGGATATGTAATTCATGATCCCTGTGAGCGACAAGCATGAACGGATCAGAATAACATTTTTCAAAATCAACCCTCTCAACGCTAGTTGCGCGTGGCGCAATGCCAAACTCAACCTCTCCAGATAAGACCTTTTCAACAACATTAGGACCGGAACTTTCGGAAATTTTTATGGATACATTTGGGTGAAGCTCTGAAAAAACTCTCAGAATATTTGGCAAAATTGTGGTTGCAATTGTCATATTCATTGACACTTTAACGGTTCCCGTGCGCGCTGAGACAAGGTCTTTGATTTGCTGGTTTGAACGATTAAAATCGTTAACCATTCGCATCGCAATTGGAAGATAATTCCTACCAAGTGCAGTCAGGGAGACACCACGATAGCGTCGGTCTATCAATTGAGCCCCAAGAGCATCCTCAAGTCTTTGAATTCGTCTTGTTAAAGCGGGTTGAGTGACTTGCAGCGAAGCGGCAGCGGTTTGGTAATTTCCAAAATGCACTAAGCTTACAAAAGCTGAAATACTGTCGATGGTCAATTTCATTCAATAATTTCCATACTATGCATCAATGTAATAATACAATAAAAATTATTACATTGATTTATTTTTTTATCCATAGTCTCGTTGAAGAAAGAGCAAAAGATTGAAGGGAGAGGAGCCTTGGCCGCACTGAACCAGAATTCAAATGACGTTTCCAAAATTCAGGTAGAAAAATTAAGCGCACCCCTAGGTGCTAAAATCATGGGAATTGATTTCTCTCAGCCGATTAATGATGAAACTCAGAAGTTTTTGAGAAAGGCTTGGTCTGATCATTTAATATTAATTTTCAAAGGTCAGCAGCATATTTCTCAGGAGCAACATATCGCAGCAACGAGAGTTTTTGGTCTTCCGGTGCCGGGTGCCAGCCGAAGTTATTTTGAAGCTGCCAATGTTGAATCCAATTTACTCTCTCAACATCAAGAAATTATTATGGTTACCAACATGGGGCCTGACGGAAAACCCGCCAAAGAAAATGCATCTTTAGGAAGTGGCGAGGTCGTCTGGCATTCTGACAATTCCTATATCGAAGAGCCCCCCATAGGTAGCTTTTTGAGATCTTTGGTCTTGCCTGAAGATGGTGGAAACACTTCATTTAGCAATCAATATCTAGCGTATGAAACATTGCCGTCGGATGTTAAGGTTAAAATAGCTGGCCTTTACACAAAGCAAGATGCAAGCAGAAACTCAGCTGGAAAACTCCGTCCAGGAATAAAAGCGCCTGCAAGTCTTGAAGAGGTGCCTGGCCCCAATCACCCCTTGGTGAGATTGCATCCAGTTTCAAAAAAGCCGGCTCTTTACCTTGGCCGCAGGCGCGTGTTCCCATCACAATATATAATTGGTTGGAACCGAAAAAAGAGTGAAGAGATGCTTGATTTTCTCTGGGAGCATGCCACTCAAGATCAATTTAAATATACTCATGTATGGGAGCTGGGAGACATGATTCTTTGGGATAACCGTTGCACAATGCATTATCGTGACCCAATAAATTCTGATCAGTTGCGGGTTATGCATCGCACACAAATGCAGCGTGAAAAACCTATTTGTGCATGAACTGATTTCAGGCATTTGGCGGGGAGATAATTATGAGTGATACGGTAACTGAAGAGTTTGCTTCGTGGCTTTCGTCGTTTGAGGTTAGCGATGTTAGCCCCAGGATGAGGGAGGTTGCCCTTCTTGATCTGGTTGATGCAGCGGGTTTGTGTGTAGCAGCTGCGCCTGAGGTCTACGCTAAGCAATTAATCTCAAGTTGGGATAATGACGGTACTTGCACCGCAATTGGTCATGCTAGGGGATTGGATGCAGCTGGAGCTGCGCTTCTGAACGGGGTTGGCACCCACGGAGAGGACTTCGATGATACTTTAGAGGGAGCTCCAATTCGTGTAGGTGCAATGACAATACCTGCTGCCCTTGCTGTGGGGGAGCGCTTCAACCTGACTGGTGAACGAGTGTTTTTAGGAATTTGTGCTGGACTAGAGGCCGTGTGCAGGATCAATACAGTAGCGCCAGGACACATTCATAAAGCTGGTTTCCACCCAGTTGGGGTGATTGGAGCGCTAGGTGCAGCCGCAGCAAGCTCTGTTACGCTTGGCTTGGATAAAGCGCAAACTACAGCAGCATTTGGTATCGCTGGAAGCCTTGCCTCGGGAATATTGGAGTATTTGACAGAAGGTTCTTGGACAAAGCGCTTGCATCCAGGCTGGGCAGCGCAAAGCGGTGTCAAAGCCGCAATAATTGCAAGGTCTGGATTTTTTGCTCCAAAAACGGTGCTTGATGGGCCGCACAGCTTCTTCAACGCGTTTGCTCCAACCTCTGAGCCAGATTTTTCTGAAATGCTTGATGGAGTTGGTTCCAAATGGTTGGCAGAGGATATTGTCTTTAAGCCATATGCCTGCGGCACCATGATACACCCATATATAGATTGCATGATCGAATTGCGCCGTCGCGGTATAAAAGCGGATCAGATAATTCGAATAAGTTGTAAGACTGGTGAGGGTTTGGTTCACCGGCTGTGGGAGCCGCTGGCAGCCAAGCACTCGCCGCCATCTGGATATGCCGCAAAGTTTTCGATGCCATTTTGTATGGCAGTCAGCTTCTTCGATGGTGATGCAGGATTGAATCAATTTTCTGATCAGCGCGTCACCGACCCTAAGGTTCTTCGACTGGCAGAGCTGATAAGCTATAAAATTGATCCGGAAAATGAGTACCCGCGAAACTATACGGGTCACATCAGAGTTGAGTTACGCTCGGGTGAGTTTATTGAGATTAATCAACCGCACATGCGTGGAGGCAAGCACGAGCCGCTCACAGAGAAGCAAATTACTGAAAAATTTGTGAATAATTGCATACATGGGGGATGGAAGCAGGCTGAACATGAAGCTCTGTTGGAGTTTTTGATGAACATCAATTCGCACCAAGACATGTTGGGTTTCGAGCGGGTTGCAAGTTCAGCTTCTGATTGAGGGGTTGAATTATGTGGCTAGTGCCTTACCATTAAACAAACTCAATGTATCAATTATGGGAGGAAAGTATGATATTTGGAAATCCAGCCAAGGTTATGCTTACAGCCGCCGCGGGACTTTTGGTCAGCATTGTAGCTGTTTTGCCGGCATCAGCCGTAGACTTTAGTGGCAAAAAAATCACTATTATCACGCCATTTAAGGAAGGCGGTGGTACCGATGGGCTTGCCAGATTATTTGCACCTTATTTACAAAAAGAATTGCCTGGCAACCCCGATGTGATCGTGCTTAATCAGCCCGGTGGTGGCGGTGTAACCGGCAGCAACAAATTCCAGCGCACCGATGTTAAAGACGGTACGGTACTGGGGATGGGCTCAACCTCAACATTTGTCGCTTATGCAATTGGCGGTGATAAAGTTAAGTATGACCCCATGTCTTGGGAGCCAATTATCTTGATGCTCCGTGGCGCTATCGTATATGCGAATAGCGACAAAATGGGCTTAAAGGGTGGATTAAATGACCCTAAAGGCGATGTGGCGATTGCTCAGTCAAAGCCTGTAGTTATTGGTATGAAAACGCCAACCTCTGCTGAGTTGAGTGACTACATCTCTTGGAGGATAATTGGCGCAAATGTCAAACCAGTTTTTGGTTTGAGTACATCCAAGCAGCGCAAGGCTTATTTTCGTCAGGAAATCATGGCTAATGTTGATGGAACAGGCCCCTACTTGAAGAAAGTTGTTGGTAAATCTGATTTTAATACAGTGCCAATGTTCTCCTTTGGGTACGACGGGCCTGACGGTAATAGACTTCGTGATCCTGATGCGCCTGAGTTGCCAACGATGGAGGAGTTCTATCAAGCAGCTTTCGGAAAAGCGCCAAAAGGACCCGCTTATGATGCCTACCGGAACATCACCGGTTTGCGTGTGATGTCTAAATTGATCGCTCTTCCACCTGGAACACCAAAAGAGGTTGTTGACACATATATCGCTGCTATGAAGCGTATCGCTGAGGATCCAAAAGCGGCAAAAGCGATCAAGAAAACAGTGGGAAGCTTGCCTGTTTATTATGGTGAAGCTGCAAAACCAATCATGGCGGGTGGATTTAAGATTAAACCGTCGGCGAGAGATTGGATGGCCAAGGAGCTTGGCGAAAAATTCAACGTAAAAATGTAATCTGAGGGAATAATTACCCTAGTGGAGCCACACCGGCGAGGTGTGGCTCCACAATAGTATTAACGGCGCGAGGAAAACCATGATTGATGCTGGCATTGCCGCTTTAGTTGCAATCACAAGTCCCGTTCATATATTGCACTTGTTTTTTGGTGTTATTATCGGTCTTGTGGTGGGCATACTTCCTGGCCTTGGCGGCACTGCTGGACTAGCGCTGTTATTGCCTTTTGTTTTTGGCATGGATCCAAGCCTTGCGCTTGCGATGATGATTGGTCTTCAGTCTGTTACTACCACTTCAGATACATTCCCCTCAGTTTTGATGGGTATACCTGGGACGTCTGGTTCTCAAGCTACTGTTTTAGATGGATTTCCGCTCGCCAAGAAAGGTGAGGGGGCAAGAGCACTGTCTGCAGCATTTATTTCCTCGATGTTTGGAGGAGTGTTTGGGGCTCTCGTTCTTTCGGTAGCAATTTTCTTTGCTATGCCGATAATTCTTGCTGTTGGTTTCGGTGAGCAAATGATGCTCGTTGTCCTCGCGTTAACTATGGTTGGAATGCTAACAGGGGCTAATCCTTGGAAAGGTTTAGCAGCTTGTGGTCTCGGTCTGATGCTTGGCTCACTGGGGGCCGCCCCTTTTACAGGCATTGAACGTTTGGACTTTGGTACTGACTACCTAATTGACCCGCTGCCCCTCGTGGTTGTGGGATTGGCAATGTTTGCCACTCCAGAAATTATAGATCTTTTACGCCGTCAGGAAACTATTTCTGAAAAGCCCCTCATGGGGCATGGGTGGGCAGTAGGGTTTAGAGATTGGATGTCAAATAAATGGCTGTCTCTAAGGTGCGCGATAATTGGGTGTTTGGTCGGCGCTCTGCCAGGCCTTGGTGGTACGGTGATAGACTGGATAGCTTATGGTCATGCTATCCAGACCACAAATAATAAAGAAAGATATGGCACAGGTGACATTCGGGGTGTAATTGCACCGGAGTCTGCCAACAATGCTAAAGAGGGTGGAGCTCTTGTGCCGACATTACTGTTTGGAATTCCTGGCTCTGGCAGTATGGCAATCTTACTTGGTGGTTTTGTCCTGATTGGTATTGAACCTGGTGTAGACATGGTGACCTATAAGCTGGACCTCGTTTACCTTATTATCTGGTCTGTTGCATTGGCCAACATCATCGGAGCCGGCACTTGTTTTGTTCTGGCGCCTCAGATTTCAAAACTTACAACAATAAAATATACGCTGCTTGCACCCATAATGTTTGGCCTGATTTTCTTTGCCGCATTTCAGGCAACGCGGTCATGGGGGGATCTAATAGCCCTCTTTATAGTGAGTTTGCTTGGTATCTATATGAAGCGCTTTGGTTGGCCGCGCCCCGCGCTCTTGATCGGCTTTGTTCTGGCTGACCAGGTTGAGGAGCTTGTTTACCAAACTTTCACTGTTTATGGCTTGTCTGTATTTGAAAGGCCAATTGTTCTGGTGTTAGTAGGTTTAACAGCCTTATCAGTATTTGCTGTTATCAGGTTTAAAAAAGAGCCAGCAGATTTAAGCGCTACAGGGCCCCATACCAACCAAAATAAGCTGCCTCAATTAATGTTTCTTGGTTCTGTGTTCTTATTTATAGGCATGCTTTTTGTTGATGCAATACAGTATGATTATTTGACAGGGCTCTTTCCGATCTTTGCGACTTGTCTGACTACAGTGTTTCTTATGCCTCTGTGTTTTCAACTTGTAACAAGCGCAGCACCAAGCACAGCATTTTTTGATTCAGAGCGTGTTGCTGGCACTTCCGGCGGTTTACTGAAGTCAAACGAACATTACATATTTTGGTTATTTGGAATGTTAGCCTTCTCAGCTTTTGTTGGATTTGTAATCGGTATTGCCGCTTTTATTTTTCTGTTTTTACTTCTAAAGGCACGCTTATCTGTTTTGAGGTCTGGCCTCGGTGCACTCGCTTTTGTTCTTTTTTTGGGAGTTTTGTCCGACCGGCTGACACTTCAATACCCGACTGGCCTTCTGCAAGACGCTGCGGGCGTTGATCTCCCATGGCCATTGCAATAATCCATCTAATGTTGTGAGACGCCTGCTTTTGTGTTGTTAGCGATAGAAAGCTCGTTGATGAGGTTAAAAAATGATTTCCGATTTAAAAGTAAGTTCATTGGAAGCTTTTGCGGTCGCAATGCCTTTGGTTGATGTTTTTACCAGTGGTGGAAAATCTAAAAATGTTGCCAAAAGTGTGGTTGTTAGGATCACGGCGTCTGATGGTAGCGTTGGAATAAGCAGTGCTGATCCATCAAGCCGTGCGGTGTTCCCGGAACGTGCAGAAGACCTGTCACACACGATAAATAAAAAGCTTAAGCCTATGTTAATTGGACAATCACTGTTCAACATAAACCTTATCTCCAAAATTATTTCAAACAGCACTCAAACTCAGCTGGGTGCCCGAGCGGCAATTGAGACTGCGTGCGTTGATTTAATTTGTCGTCGCCTTGGCGTCTCATTGTCTGATTATCTTGGGGGAGCGTTGACGCCAACTGTTGACTTTAATGGCTGGGTTGGCGAGTTGCCGCCAGATAATGCAGCCGTTGAGGCAGTGGGCTGGGTCAAAGCGGGCTTTAAATCAATGAAAATCAAGGTGGGCAGTGACCTTCGTCAAGATATTGAGCGAGTCCTGGCCATTCGTGATGTCGTAGGAGCTTCAGTAAGATTGCGTATGGATGCCAATGAGCAATACAGTGTTAAACAAGCGTTAGAGCTTGATGAAGCTGTAAAAAACTGTGATCTCGAGCTGTTTGAACAACCAGTCATTAGGAGTGATTTGGAGGGGCTTGCTGAAGTCAGACGCAGGTGTAAGGCGCCAATCATGGCGGATGAGTCGATCAGTGATCACTCGAGCTTGTTGCGCGTGATTCGAGCAGACTGTGCAGATTATGTAAAATTTGGAGTTGCACAAGCCGGAGGTGTACTTGCTGCTGGAAAGATGATCTCGACTGCAGCAGCTGCTGGTTTAAAGGTGGTTATGGGGCACGGTTTTGGCCTCAATCCCAGCACCATGGCTGAGATCATTGTTGGGGCGGCTTTCGAAAATATCATACCTGGTCTTGAATGTGTCGGTCCGCTAAAGGCTGCTGATACTGTGACAAAGGAGGTGCTAGATATTAGTCCAGGATATTTTGCCGTGCCAAACTCTCCCGGTTTATCAGTCACCTTTGATGACGAGAAACTGGCTCGTTATCGGATCGATTGATTGACGGTACTTTTTGTGTTGAATAAAATTTGTGCCATTACTTTTGATCAAAATTGTGGCAGGTAAGATCCATAAGCCTTCACAAAAATTAGAGTGACCTTCTGATCAGGATTTAGAGCTAATCATGTTTAGGGCTCAATTTTGTCCATGTTAAAATAAACAGTATCATCATCGATATTAAAACTCAAGCCGTTGGTTCGCATTGCTTCAAAAATGGGCTCTAACACGCTGGTCTCGTCTTCTAAATCAGTGATGAAGGTTTGGTTCTTTTCGTCGCGCCTGACTAGAGAAAACCCAAAAGATTTCAGTTTTTTGTCCTGGATGTTAATACGGCCCATCATGCCAACCCAATTTCCGTGAACCTTTCCCCTGTGGCCATTATGGAAAACAAAGCTACCGACGCCATAAAAAATAGGCTTGGACTTATAAATTTCTGTGGGAAGTGGCATGTGTGGACCATGCCCCAGGATTATATCTGCGCCAGCATCAATGGCTGCGTGAGCAATTTCGCTCATATAATCAAGAACCTCCTCTTTATAGCCCCAGTGAAATGAGGCGATCACGATATCGGTTGTCTCTTTCAGTTTGTGGATTTGTGTAACAAGATCTTCGAGATATTTACTGTCAGCCCATGTATGGATATCTGGAGGTGTGCCGGGCCGGTTTGATGCGTAACCATCAATTTTTGGGCTATACGCAGTATGAATTTTTACCGTAGCGACACCGGGATGTGATGCGGACGCTTCATGATTGCTGGGCCAGTAAACAGATGTTCGCTGGATAAGCCCAACTCGAATGCCATTGATTGTTTTTAAAGCTGGTTGGCACGCTTCTTCCCAATTTGTGCCTACTCCTGAGAACGCTATCTGCCGGTCGTTTAGAACAGCAATAGTTGACCTAATTGCTTCATCACCAAAATTTGTGTTATTGGCGTTACCAACCATCGTGATGTTGGCGGCTTTTAGAGCTTCAGCAGCAGCTGGCTGGGCATAGAAACCCTCACGCTGCCCTGATCGTTCATACAAATGTCCTGTGCAAGACTGATTATTTGCCTTACTTTCATTAGCAAAGAAACAGCATTCCAAATTTGAGATCACCGCATCTGCTGCCCACATTTCAGATCTTATGCGCTCAAAAACGTGTTTTGCATCCCCCAAGCCCATGAAGTTTAGATCACCAGTCAAAATAAATTTCTGCTCAATTGACATAAAAAATCATCCTCTCCTTTTTTAAAATATTTGGCTGTCAGCTGAGCCAGTTTAGACTAATATTTTTTAGTATGATTTAAATAACCTTGTGGCCAAATAAATATGAACAAAAGCATAGCAGAATTTGCATCGAAGCTAAATTATCAGGATTTGCCTGAGCCTGTGGTTACAATAATAAAACATAGTTTTATTGATGCCATCGCCTGCGCTCTTTTTGGCTCCACCAAAGTATGGTCTGAAATGGCTCGAGATGTTGTTGCGGCCGAGAACCAAAGTGGCACCTGTATTTTTCCCTCCTTTCCAAAGAGTGGGCTGCCACCCAGTTCAGCAGCCCTCTTGCTAGGCTCTTACTGTCATGCTTTTGAACTGGATAACTTGCGCTTCCCAGGGGCAGGGGTGCACCCTGGTGCAGTAATTATATGTCCATTGGTGGCCTTGGCGCGGGAATATGGTCTGTCAGGCAGGAACTTAATTGCATCTGCAGTTGTTGGTGTAGAAGCGTTGTCTCGTCTAGGACTGGCCACAAAGCACTCGCTTGAAAATCGAGGATTTCATGCACCTGGGGTTATCGGGCCGGTGGGTGGAGCGATCGCTTGTGCAGCAGCTTTAGGAGCAAATTCGAAGCAGATTATGAATGCTAGCGGCATAGCTGCGTCGATGTCGGCCGGATTGCTTGCGTTTGCCAAGTCAGATGGCGGTGGGATGATTAAGAGACTTCATCTTGGACGGTCCGCAGAAGCCGCCGTAAGGGCAGCGCAACTTGCCATGAGAGGATTTGAAGGGCCAGATACGGCTGTGGATGGCCGATTTGGCCTATTAGAGGCGTTTTGTCCTGAGTTCAACAAAATTGCTTTAACCGAAGAGCTAGGTTCAAGGTGGGAGTCGCTTTCGATTTGTTTCAAGACATTTCCAGCTCATATAACAGCACATGCGCCGCTGATGGCGACATTGGAATTGCTACAAACTTGTAAGTTATCCATTTCTGAGATTGCCAGAATAACGATTTATGCATCTAAAAAAGTGGTTTCTCATCATAATATCAAACAGCCCCATGACATAATGCAAGCACAGTATTCGGTTCCATTCTGCCTTGCTGCTGGCCTTGTCGTAGATTTAAGTGACCCAGAAAATTTTAACTCAGACTTATTGCAAAATCCTGTTTTGCAAGCAATTTTGCAAAAAATTGAGGTCTTTGAACATGATGGACAGGCCGAGCATTCATGGCATGCTCGCGTGAGGATTACCATGCAAGATGGACAAGTAATTGAAAATGATGCAGCTCAGTTCCGGGGGCTGCCCAACATGCCGATGAGTGACAATGACATTTCTAGGAAGTTTCAGCTGCTTACGAAAAGAGTCACAGTTCCAAATTATTTGTTATCAGATTTGATGAAAATGGAGGATTTGCAAACCTTACCTGGCATGGTTTGATTATTGATTTGCACCCATGAATTCAACAGCGCTGGAGCCAGCGATACGCCCAAAAGTTGCCCCTGACATTAGGCCAGTTCCACTGGCGTAGTTGTGATAAAAAAGACCTCCAACCATTTCCCCTGCTGCAAAAAGCCCTGGGATCAATCCACCAAAAATATTCTCCACCTGTGCTTTTGTTGTGACCTTTACTCCCCCGAAGGTAAAGGTTACGCCAGTAGTAACGTGATAGGCATGAAAAGGAGGCGTATCTATCGGACAAGCCCAGTTTGTTTTATCAATGGTGAGGCCTTGAGTGGCTTTTCCGTCTAAAATATTTGGATTGAATTGGGCAGAAGCGTCACAGGCTTCATTAAATGCTTTTATTGTTTGCAGAAACTTGCGTGGGTTCACGCCGTCCAATTTCTCGGCTAGTTCTTCAAGAGAATTTGCCTCAGCCTTAGTGGTTCGCCTGATAAAATATTCACTTCGCAGAAGAGAGGTGGATTTAGCATCAAATATTTGCCACGCCTGCATTCCAGGTTGCTTTAGGATTTCACCCCCATACTTTGCATAGGTGTGACTATGAAAATTTAGTCCCTCATCGACATATCTCTCGCCGTCTAGATTTACAATTACCCCATAGGGATAATTATGTTTCTGAAATTGATCGCCAATTGATAGGTCGCCATATGGAGGTGCGTTAACATCCCAAGCTACAGAGTGGCAGCCCGACCAGTTGCCATAAGGCATAGCTCCGGCGGCAAGTGCCATATTAAGGCCGGCACCCATATTGTATTTTGTGCCGCGAACCTTTGCTAGGTCCCATCCAGGTCCCAGGTATCTTGCCCGCATTTCTGGGTTTGACTCAAAACTTCCGCATGCAAGTATAACTGCCTTGCAGTTTAGGTCGAACGATTGCTGTTTATGAGATGCTTTTATTCCCATAACCCTCTGGTCTTGCATCAGCAACTGATTGACAGGTGTTTCGTACGCAATGGCAATTTCCAGTTTTTCAGCTGTTGCGTAAAGCGCTTTCAATAATTCCGGGCCACCGCCCCATATGTGGAGCGCGAGACCACCCCAAAATTTAAATTTTCCGTCAATTTTGTACGCCTGCCTGCCAAGACCGGGTTGTAGCTTAACTCCTCTTTCAGAAATCCATTTTGCGCTAGCGTGACTATTCCTGATCAATGTTTCACACAGATCTGCGTCCGTTCTGTATTGAGTTAGTTCGTACATATCATCAAAATATTGCTCAACGCTGTAGCTTCCAAAATCGATGTTTTTTAACTCCTCTGGCGAAATGTCAGGGTAAATATCCAGGATATCGTCGACACCAGAGTAAGCAAATCGGAAAGCCCCGCCGGTAAAATGTGAGTTTCCTCCTTTTTCATTCTCAGGGGCTGCCTCACAAATTAAGACCTTGGCACCTTTTTCTCTTGCAGAAATAGCGGCGCACAACGCTGCGTTACCAGCACCTACCACAATGATGTCGGGGTTGTAACTTAGGATTTCGCTAAGGTCGTTCAATTGTGGCATTTTCGATAAACTCCGATAAGTTATGGATGTCAGAAACATCTTGGAAATTTTTAAGCTTGTTTGCTAACTCAACTTCGCTGCCACGTGCTAAAACCCCAGCGCAACAATCATAGAACTTATTTATGAGTGCGTTTTCTGGCAACGGGTGGTCCTTGTCACGGCCTACAGGCGCGTCTACAAATTTTTGTAAATGCCTCCCATCTTTTGTCGTGATAGTCAATTCTGCGTAGTAAACATTCTTTTCATTTGGTTTCGATTTTGGATGGGGCTCTGCTATGATGTTGGTGGCCAGAAATTGTTGTATTTCCGGTTCATTAACTGCATTATCTGAAAAATCAGACAAGGAAACCTTTCCATTTTGTAATGCGCGACTGACCAAGTATTGCACGGAAAACTTGCCATCAAAACCTGTTTTTACCTCCGGTCGATCAGTATGTTTCAGTCGCCGTGGATGCGTCCATGACAACACTGACTGGATATCGCTCAATTGTAAATTATGTTCTCTTTTGAGCGCGATCGCAGCATCAACAGCAGGATGGGTGCTGCCACAGCAGGGGTGGAGCTTAACCGCAATTCCAGGATCAACGATTTCGAAGGGGTTCCCCCAAGCTTCAAGCAAACGGTCGAGATCATAATTGCCTCTCCCGTTGTACACGTCAAAAAATCCTTGCTGTCCTTCCAGTGCGACGGAGCTGGCTGTCAAGCCTGCGTCCGCCATTCGAACAGCAAGCAGGCCATTTCTTGTGCAATGGCCAACGTGGTATGGCTTAGTATATGTGCCAAAGTTAGCTTTTATACCCGAAGCCATGGAAGCTGCGATTGCAATTGCGGTCGCGGTTTTGTCAACGTCTAACCTCTGCAAACGAGCGTTTGCCGCCACAGCACCAAAAATTCCTAGAGTAGTGGTGGGGTGCCACCCTTTTTCATAATGGTGAAAATTTAACACTTTCGCCATTGCGCAAATAGTTTCCACGCCTATCGCATAGGCCTCAATAACATCCTGACCATTAGCGTGCATGCTTTCGCTGTTGGCTAGAAGACCAGCTAAAATTGGCACAGTAGGATGACCACCCATAGTGTTGTTACAGTCATCAAAGTCGAGCGCATGCGACGACGTGCCATTTATTATGGCTGCATCGAGCATGCTTACCTTGAGCTTTTTTCCATAGATTAGGGCGCCCTCTGGAGTGTTCTTCGCTTCAAGCGCTTTAATGACAGATTGTGTTGCCTCACTTTTTGATCCAATTAGGGTAACGCCAACCGTGTCCAGCAGGGCAGAATTTGCTGAGTTAATGATCCTTTGATCTGCAACGTCTACCCTAGAATTTATAATACGGTCAGCTAGGCTGTGGGATAAAGACAATAAAAAATTCCTTATTCATTGCGCAGGGTTTTCTGTGTATGGTCGTAACGTACGACTTTTCAATTGAACCTAATATCAACGATTTTTTCAATGGATAAATTAAACGGAGGATGTAATGGGTCACGCTGGAGGTATCGGAAACCCCTACTCAATGGGTATTGCAAATTTTGTTTCCAGCTTCGACCTCTCGAATGTTCCGGATAATGTCAAACATAGGGCAAAACTCTTGTTTCTAGACAGTATTGGTTGCGGCCTATATGGAGCACGTCTGGAGTGGACAAGGAAGTTGATTGCAGCCATCACAAAAGTTGATCAGACCAAAAGCTGTTCATTATTAGCTGGCCTGGAGAAGATGGGGCCACTGCACGCAGTTCTTGTAAATGGGACGCAAATTCAGGGATTTGAATTAGATGATGTCCATCGAAAGGGTGTGCTGCATGTTGGCGCTGTTACCTTGCCGCCACTTTTCGCGTTGGCAGAACTGAATCCTGAGATCACGGGCAATGATTTTTTGCAAGCGGCTATCGCGGGTTATGAGATAGGGCCTAGAGTTGGCTTGTGTATGGGGCAAGAACATATTGGCCAAGGTTGGCACTCCGGCGCAACAGTTGGTGTTTTTTCTTCAGTCGCCGGCGCTTCGAATCTCTTGAAATTGACAGCCGAGGAAACATTGCATGCAATCGGTATAGCGGGAACCCAATCGTCTGGTTTGATGGCAGCTCAATTTGGTGCGATGGTCAAGCGTATGCATGCCGGTAAATCTGCTCACAGTGGCTTGCTTGCGGCGTTGCTCGCAAAAGAGGGCTTTACAGGTATCGTGGATGTCTTTGAGGCGCCATATGGCGGATTTTGTTCAACATTTTCTCGATCTGAGGATCGTTTCGATCTTGAACAATTAGTTGCAGGTCTTGGGGAAGAGTACCAACTAATGAACATTGCGTTGAAATTCTATTCTTGTGTTGGCTCGAATCATACGACCTTAGATGCGATAAAAGACATACAGAAACGTCGTCCATTTTCTAAGAATGATTTCAAGGAAATCCGAGTTTTTGGTTCACAAGTAACAGTCGATCATGTTGGGTGGGACTATCGACCAGAGGGTCTGACATCAGCACAATTAAACCTGCCTTTTTGTGTGGCAACTTTATTAATAGAGGGTGATGTTTTTGTGGAGCAGTTCACTTCAGATTGTGTGGGTAATCCAGCTAGAATTGAGCTGTCTCGGAAAATTAAGGTGATCCACGACCCGAACATTACGAAAAGAGGTTCTGGATATCGGCATATGGTCAGGGTCGAAGTTGAGTTTGAAAATGGTGATCTTGAGAGTGAAACAAGGGAGTACCCACGAGGTAGTGAATACGACTTTGCAAGTGATGAGGAAATCATAAGTAAATTCAGAACATTGGCGAAAAGCTCGATCAGTGACACGTCAGCAAAAAATATAGTCGAAATGGTAATGAATATCGAGGCGCTGGGATCTGCCGATCTGTTGTTGGCAGAGATGTCGGGATAACGGTTCGTGGCCCTCGGATCAAAGTCATTACTGACGTTGCTTTGTGAGAAAAAAATCACAATTTTTCCAGGTGTCTATGATGGTTACAGTGCGCGCCTTGTTTCTGTAAGTGGCTTTGAAACAGCAACAATTTCAGGCGCTGGCTTGTCAGAGTCTCGTCTCGGATGGGCAGACCGAGGTATATTAACCTTCAAAGATAACTTAAACGCTTGTGCAGAGATCGCGTCATGTTGTGATCTAAAATTAGTGGCTGATGCAGATACTGGATACGGAAACGCAGTAAATGTTCATTTTACCGTGAAGGCTTTCGAAAGGGCAGGTGTCCATTGTCTTTCCATTGAGGACCAAGTTTTTCCAAAAAGATGTGGGCACATGTCTGGCAAAAGACTGATTTCTTTGTCAGAGGCGAAAGATAAAATAAAAGCAGCTGTTGATGCTAGAACATCAGATGAATTTCTAATTCGCGCGCGTACTGATGCCGCAAATATTGATGGTGTAAATGCGGCTGTTGATCGTTTGGGTGAGTACATTGAATGCGGTGCGGATTGCGTTTTTGCTGACGCTCTCAATGACATAGACGACATCAAGACTATCGCGAGTGCCACTGCAAAGCCGTTGTTTGTTAACATGGGGTTTGGCCTTCGCAAGCGCTCCACAACCCCTTTAATCAGTCCAACTGAACTTGAGTCCATAGGGGTTAAGGCAGTTTCATACCCTCGCCTTCTCACCTCAGCAGCAGTTAGGGGAATGCGTTTAGCAATTGATGCTTTCAATAGTGATGTCCTTGGCAAGGGGCTAACGGTGGATCGACCCGATCTCGCCGTTGATTTTGACGAGTTGAATGAGCTAGTTGGCTTGGACTTTCTTTCCTCTCTCGAGGAACGTTTTGTCAAAGATTATGAGTAGAAAAGGTTTAGAGTCGTGTCTGATCCGATTTTGATTGAAGAGAAATTGTATGACTATATTTTTGCAGCGCCTCATCAAGAATTACCTGAAAAAATTGAATCTAAAACTAGGCTGCATCTATTAGACACATTAGTTGCAATTATTTCGGGTATGACGCTACCACCAGGAGAAATTGCATCTGGTTTCGCGCGATCATTTCCATCTAAGCCGGCTTGTACTCTAATTGGCACCTCAAGAAAGGTGGGTGTCTTTGAAGCTGCTTTAGTTAATGGGATGCTTGCCCATGCTGATGAGACAGATGATAGTCATCTGGCGGGGAGGTTTCATCCTGGTTGCGCAATAGTTCCTGCAGCTATTGCTGCCGCAGAAACCAGTGACGCAAGTTCCGAAGTTTTGTTGCGGGGTATTGCTTTGGGCTATGAGATTGGTGCGCGCTGTAATATGGCATTAAATTTGCGTGATCCTAGCAAAGCCAAATTTTCTACTCATTGTTTTGGTGGTTTATTCGGAGCTGCTGCATCATCGTCGGCTTGCTTAAATTTTAATCGGGAAGAAATAAACAGCTTGATGTCATTTACTGTCCAGCAAGCCTCTGGTTTGCCTTACTGGAATAGAGACCCTGATCACATAGAGAAAGCATTTGTTTTTGGTGGAAAGGGAGCGCGGGATGGTTTGTACTCGGCCTTCTTTGCCAAGTCAAAAATGACCTCACCCCCTAATCCGCTAACAGGAGAGCGTGGATTGTTTGCTTGTTTTGCAGAAGATCCTGAGCCTAACAAGTTGGTTGACCGCCTTGGTGACGTTTTTGAAATTGATAATGCATCAATCAAAAAGTGGTGTGTTGGATCCCCAATCCAGTCTGTTCTAGATGCACTCGAAACCATAATATCCCAACATGAACTTGATCCTGCTAGCATTGAAAAGATCAGCTTAACAATGCCCTCGGACCGTATACACATTGTTGATAACGCGGCTATGCCAACTGTGTGTCTTCAGCACTTAGTGGCGCTCATGATTTTGAGAGGTGAGTGCGCATTTTCGGCGGCGCATGATGAGTCGCTCATGACTAATTCTGAAATTCTTCAAGTTCGAGGTAAAATTGAGATCATAAAATCAGATGTTCTCGTTAACGCAAAGCCTGCGCGTCAGTCCATCGTTAATATCAAGCTTTCAAGTGGTAGAGAATTGAAGCACCATGCAAAAGTTGTACATGGCACTCCGCAGCGGCCAATGACTAAAGAAGACGTGGCGAGGAAAGCAACTTCTATCCTCGGTTCTGTTTCTAGCCAAGATTTCTCCCAGTTAATAGATATCTGTCTTGAGCACAAAAAGTTTAGCATCAAAAAGCTGTTAAAAAGCTGCGAGTTGGTGCCTTGATCAATATTCGGTTTTGGTTTTTTCGAGTGTTTTGTTGAGCAAAATTCAGTCAGATTTTTAGAAAGAAAAAATCATGCAACTTGAGTTGTTGATCGTTCCTATTGCGGCATTTGTTGCTGCAATCATAAGTGGTCTGGGCGGGTTTGGTGGAGCATTGATTTTGGTCATAATCCTCACGCCTATCGTTGGCGTTAAGGCTGTGATACCGCTTATTTCAGTGTTTGCAACGTGTAATAATCTGAGCCGTGTTTTCATTTACCGAAAATCAATTGTTTGGAAAACTGCGGCTCAGTTCACGGCAGCGTCGATACCGGGCGTCTATTTTGGTGCCAAGATACTGGATTTTTTGCCAGAGAGAGCTCTACTGTCTGTGCTTGGATTAACATTGCTGAGTGCAATCCCTTTGGGTCGTTATTTGAAGAAAAGGGAATTCACGTCTGGCGTAAAAACAATCGTTGCTTTTGGTGCTGTGTTTGGCCTCGTTAGTGGCGCGACCGCAGGAACAGGAATGTTTGTTATAGCAGGACTTAACAGTGCTGGTTTGCGTGGGGCTGTTCTATTGGGAACGGATGCTATTATTGGTTTTTTTAATGGGACGATGCGAGCGGGTGTGTATTCAGCGCTTGGGCTGCTTACTCCACAAATGATTTTATCTGGGCTCTTGATGGGCACCCTCACGGTTCCTGGTAACTGGATAGCCAGTAAAATTGTTAAGAGAATGGGCGATAATGTCCATGCAAAATTGATAGAGGCGCTTATTGCCCTGGGTGGGATTTGGTTCTTGGGAAAGGCGATTCTTCCTGCCTAAGATATTGTGCCGCAAGACACCAAGGTGAGTGATATGGAAAAGAGCAAGGCGTAATGCGCGTTAGTCTCGCAGGTAAAAGAGCAATAATAACTGGCGCTAGCCAAGGTATTGGTCGTGGCGTTTTTGAAGTTTTTGCGCAATTAGGCGTGCGGTGCGTGACTGCGGCACGGCGCAAAAATATTTTGGAAGAACATTCGAAAGAAGTAATCGCAATGGGTGGGATTGCCCCAGTTCCAATTGAGGTTGATCTTTTTGAAGCTGGCGCGGCATCTTATCTTTTTGAACAAGCACAGGGTGCTCTCGGAGGAGTGGATATTTTAGTGAATGCAGCCGGACGTAGCAAAGCACCAGATGCACCACGTCAGACGCCTTTCCATCATCCGAGTGAATTATGGGAAAAAGAGCTTCACCTCAATTATGTTGTTTTGAGAGAGTTAACTTTCGCAGTTTTGCCATCGATGCAGGCAAGAAAATTTGGTCGTGTTATAAATGTGACAGGAAAATCGGAACCTGAAAAGCTAAGCACAGCCAATCCCCCAAAAGCGGCTGTTCATGCATGGTCAAAAGGTTTATCGAGATCAATAGCACCTGATGGAGTGACCATTAATCAAATTTCGCCGGGTAAGATTGTCAGTGAACAGATACTTGCAAATTATTCTGCCCAAGAATTAGAAGCCTATGGCAAGAAAGATATACCGCTTGGAAGGTTAGGTACTCCACAGGAGTTAGGTTATCTAGCTGCATTTTTGGCCTCACCTGAGGCTGGGTACATCACAGGGGCTGTGATACCAGTGGATGGAGGCATGAAACGATATGCCTTTTAGAGACGGGTTTGGAAAGACATGGGGCCTAAAGGGCAAAGTTGCTTCAGTGTTTGGAAATAATGAACTCGCTCGCAGCGTGTCTGAAGCGTTGAGAAAGGAGGGCATTAACGTCGTTGATGAGTGTAACCCACAGACGTCAATTCTGATTACAATACCATCTGATATGAACCAAACAAAAACTAACAGCTTAGACATTTCTCCGGATTGTTGGTCAACGAGGATGAGGGATTTGTTTGAAAATCCTCGTCAAATTACACAACAGAATTTGCCATCTATTAAGGGTAGAAAAAATGGGCGAATTATTCATTTAATTGGCTCTTTTGAGCCCAATAAATTCTCCGTCGATTATGCAGCTTGGGGAGCAACCGCTGCTTGGGCTAAAAGTATAACAAGGGCTTTGGATGGCTTTGATACAACCGTTAATATGATACAATCAGGAGTTTCATTTGGTGACCCGTTAATGGAGAAAGTGCCAATGGGCAGGGGCTGCCGTGTGACCGATATCACTAACCTAGTCTTGTTTCTGTGTTCGGATTATTCGAGCTACATAAACGGAGCAATTATTCCTGTCGATGGCGGGCTGTCTCGGTTCTGGCGATAATATTGGCTCTACAATTTTAATTATTTTAGGTTTACGGTAATTTTTGTTAAAGTTACATAAAAACATGTGAATAATTTTAAGTTTTAAGACTCAAAATACTTTTATTAGTGCATCGATACAAACTCAGTGACGCAATTTTTGAAACGACGGTGAGAACGATGCGCAAGCTGCGTTGCGTGGGTTCGAATTGATGAACGGTCTTTAACGATGTCACTCGGCTCGGCAAATCACTCGCGAATGAAATCGAATATTTTTCTTGGTTCTTTTTTTGTTACTTTTACTATTCTTCATTTGGCTGGGGTCTATATTTATAATTTTCTGAAAAGGACTGCCAACAATGCTAAAAGAATTGTTATAAGTCCAACTTTGGAAACTGTGCAGTCACATGGATGCAGGTAGCTTACCATAAGGTTTTGCCAACGAATACAGGATCATTACACCTGCTGTAATAAGATGGGGGACAAACATATGCGGCTGACACTTGCAACCTGGGATCATGACAGATGTATGCCACTGCACGAGGGGCGAGTTTCTATTCCTGGCGTGGAATTTGAAAGTCGCATTTTGCCGACTGGCAAGCTCTTTCCGATCGCTGTTCAAGAGGCGCGTTTCGACATCACGGAGTTATCGATCTCAAGCTATATTTTGCAAGTATCACGCGGCGAGAGTGCTTACACCGCAATACCGGCATTTGTCAGCCGATCGTTCCGTCACAACGGATTTTATGCGCGCGCTGGAAGTGGTGTTGAAAAACTTGCAGATTTGGCAGGGAAACGCATCGGTGTGCCAGAGTACCAAATGACTGCTGCGTTATGGATGCGTGGCCTGCTATCTGATGAATACGGGGTTAGCCCGGCCAGCATCCATTGGCGCACGGGTGCGCTAGATACCGGTGTGCGGCATGAGCGATTATCACTTGACCTACCCGAAGGTATGGTCGTTGAAACGATTAAGGATGGGGAAACTCTGCAGGACCTCTTGCTTCGTGGCGATATAGATGCGTTACTTGCCCCCAACCCTCCCAGGGCTTTCCTCGACGGCAATCCTGAGATTGTCCGTATCGTCAAAGATTTTGGTTCAGCTGAACGAGTATATCATAAAAAAACAGGTTTTTTCCCAATCATGCACCTCATTGCTGTGCGCAAGTCACTGGTTGATGAGAACCCTGATCTTCCGGTTGCGTTATTGGCCGCATTTACAGAGGCGCGTAACATTGCGATCCAAGACCTGCGTGAGGTCTGGCTGGGATCTGCCAATAGGCTCTCCCTGCCTTGGCTGAACGAAGCGATGGAAAAAACTATGTCTACAATGGGCCTGGATTATTGGCCCTACGGCTATGCGCAAAACCAAAAAGAACTAGAGACAGCCTGCAGATACTCAATTGAGCAATATTTGGCTGCCCGCCTTGTTGCGCCCGAAGAATTGTTTCCAGCCTGTGTGATCGACGCAGTTTAACCAGTCATGCGTGGCTTTGCTGTTATGCAACACTGGCTCATTGCCCGTATTTTGATAAACCTGTAGGCATAAACAGTCGAAATATCACGGTGTAATCCCAGTGCAGTCAACGGCGGATGCGAGCCCTACAACGCTTTTATACCCTCTTATTAATGGTAGGATCTTGAGTAAATCCTGCCCCCGCAACCAAATATTATAAATATACATCAGATACTTAGCCGTCTCACAATTGAGGTGGCTTTTTGCGTTCTAAATTATTGCTGCGTTTAAATTGTCCAAGAACCCAGTTCCACGGACCGTGGACAACGGACCGGGGTTACTGAGGGTGTTTCCTAATCCGCATTGGACTTGGCGACAGGGGTTGGGGAGGGCAGGACGCATCTCAGCGTAGTTCAGTTCAGCGGTGTATTTAGGAATTGTTAAACGCTTAGTTACGATCATCCAAACAGGGTGCTGCATTCTCTTTCCCAGTATCGCACTTTGAGAAAATAGTGTTCAGGCATTTAAGTGCCCAAATGATTAGTGATAAGACTCAATATATTTTGATTTCGTAGCAGCGACATGCTGTTCGGCCCTGTTTACGGCCATAGATTTCGAGCCTGTGCTCTGTGAGGTCAAAGCCCATTTCGTCTGCGATTTCTTTTATCAAACGCTGCAATTCTTGACTTTTAAATTCGTGGATTTGTCCGGTTTCAACATCCAACAAATGGTCATGATCCGTGCGTTTAATTTCAAAACGCGCTTTACCATCTCCCATATCAAGCTTTTCAATTAAACCTGTGTCCTCAAAAAGGCTCAATGAACGGTATATCGATGCAATGGATGTTGATTCGTCCTTTGCTTTGCAACGCTGATAAATAGTCTCGACATCTGGATGGTCGTTGGACTCATTGAGAACACTTGCTAACAGCCGCCTTTGACTTGTCATCCGAATGTCCATCATAAGGCAGCGTTCCTGAAAAGATTGCTGCTTACTTATTTTTTCTTTTGTTTCTTTCATTCTGTTCCCAGCGACCCATCCAATAAAAATTTAGTTTACGCAAAAAAATATATTTGCGAAATGGTCTTGTTTTTTTAATGAGAATGATTATCACTATTAATCAAGAATGATTCTCATTATTAAAGAGGTAGAAATGATTAGATTTATAGCAACAGTTTGCGCAGCGATATGTTTTGTGCCACTTCAAGCTTCAATAGCTGAGAGTTTGAATATCTACACACACCGCCAGCCAGCTTTGCTGGAGCCAATTTTAGAAGCGTACACAAAAAAAACAGGGATCACGTTTTCAACTGTTTATGCGCCAAAAGGACTTGTTCAGCGGCTTCAATCTGAGGGAGATGCAACTCCAGCAGATATGGTTATTACAGTTGATATAAACAGAGTTCATGAATTGTCTGAGACAGGACTGCTTGCATCTCTGTCCTCATCAAAAATCAAAAAACAAGTTCCTGCTCATCTCCGAGACCAAAGTGATAAATGGACTGCCCTTTCATTGAGAGCACGGATCGCTGCAGTATCGGTTCAAAGGACTAAAAAGTCTGAAGTTTTAGGTCTTGCGGATCTTGTAAAGCCCAGTCTGAAAGGAAGGGTATGCACGCGCGTTGGGAGTCATGTCTACAACCGTGCGTTGCTGGCATCAATTATCGCAAATGATGGCGCGGCTGCGGCTCGTGAATGGGCAAAAGGCCTTGTTAAAAACCTTGCACGCAAACCTCAAGGGAATGATCGAGCACAGGCCAAAGCCATTTACTCAGGTGAATGCGATGTGGCGTTAATGAACACCTACTATTACGGCAAAATGAAATTCAATAACAAAAACCCTGAACAAAAAAATTGGGCCGATAGCTTGCGCCTCGTATTTTTGGACCAGACGGGACGCGGGCAACATGTAAATATATCAGCTGCTGCAGTTCTGAAGGCCTCAAAAAAGCAGGCTGCTGCAGTGAAATTCATAGAATGGCTGACGTCACCAGAAGCTCAGCTTTTGTATACCGAGGTGAATTATGAATACCCTGTTA
Organism: Candidatus Puniceispirillum sp.; assembly: GCA_028383305.1. Classification (GTDB taxonomy): domain Bacteria; phylum Pseudomonadota; class Alphaproteobacteria; order Puniceispirillales; family Puniceispirillaceae; genus UBA3439. Next base: position 60,649 of record JAOEVD010000007.1, on the reverse strand, counting down.
ACCCCGAGGTGAGTCCCAGTAAAGAGGTCGCGTCTTGGGGCAAGTTTAAAATAGACGAGGTGTCATTAACCGACATAGCCAAAAACACCCCACTTGCCCAAATGATTATCAATGAGATCGGCTGGTGAATACATATCTAGACAGGTGACAAAACTGTCACCTGTGAAATCACAGGCCAACGACAAAGGCATATTTCTTTATGATTTGTAACGAAAGTGAAAAGAGGGAGAAACATAGGTATCTGCGCCAGGTGTTTGAATGCGAGAGAGCGTCTGGCGCGAGATCAGCGCTTTACAAAGTCTGCTGCCTATATGCCTCACTGTTTCCATTCTAAACTCTTCTGACGACACCCTTCATTAGGTCTAACACTTTTTGAAGCGATGCTGAAGGTCAGATGGAATTGACCGAGAGAAGTAAAAAGTATTGTTTCTTCTGTAAAAGTATACTGGAGACCTTACCCACACCATAGGGCAACAAACTCCTGTTCTAGAACGCTAATCTTTTGGAAACAGTTACTTGAACCAAGGCCTACGCACCTCGGTCCTTAAGGGTTGGTCTTGGAAGGGGAGTCTTTCAACTCCTTGTTTCCATCGACCTGGCGTCCCTTGTGCTATCAAAGTTTGATATGCAACAGATTTTGAAAACATGTTTTTTTGAACTAAAAATTTCAGGTAAGCAGAGCCATTAAATTATTGCTCTCAAACTACATGGCCACTTAATGTCAACCACTGCAAGAGAAAAAGTTTTAGAATTTAAATTGCTATGACGCTAACCTTGCCAGAAAATAGTTTTCGATCAATAGCAATATTGCGGCTTGTACATTGCCAGACGTCTATTGCAACTTGAAAAATTTGCGTAATGCTAAATACTGGTTTTATGAACAGTGGTCTTCATTCAATTGTCCAAGGTCTTTGCGAACTGCCAAAGCAGCTACGCTGGAGCTATCTTCCACCTCTTATGGTTTATCTTGCCGCTGGTGTTTCTGGACTAACGGCGATTGTCGGCACTTTTTTTATTAAAGATTATTTGAATTTATCTGCTGCATTTTTGGCCAGCCTTGGCTTTTGGGCGGGCTTGCCATGGGCGTTAAAAATGCCGCTTGGGCATCTGGTCGATTTGATTTGGAAATATAAAGCTTATCTCGTCGGCATTGGTGCAGCGGTAATTGCCGCCAGCCTTTTGATAATGTTTGGGCTGATTGGTCATACCGAATTTATGGCCAGCATCATGCCTGTTGAAGCATGGTTTGTAACCAGCGTTATTTTAGGGCCGGTCGGTTATGTCATTCAGGACGTTGTGGCCGATGCCATGACGGTTGAGGCGGTTCCTGAGCAGGATGAAAATGGCGATGATATCGACCCAGACCAGCTAAAAATCATGCATACCACGATGCAAACCCTTGGCCGATTTGCCATTATTGGCGGCACGGTTTTGGTTTCACTTGCCAATGTTATTTTGTTTAGTGATGTCGATAGCCTTGACTCCACTGCGCGAATTGATCTGTATGCGAATATCTATCTTTATGCGTTGATCATTCCGGCGATCTCGATTGCCGGGGTCATTCTCGCACGCCTCCAACATTCTTATCGCAACGCCCGTATACGAAAATTAAATCACACCCCAATAAGCGCGCATCAGAGACCTAAAATCAACTGGTCAATTCTGCTTGGCAGTCTTGTCTTTGTGGTGTTTTCCCTAAGCGTCGGCACATCGGATATTGGCTATGCACAGGAAATTGTCTTTGCCGGATCAGTTGGCATTATATTGTTTCTAATGAAACGGCTGATACGCTTTCTTCAGCCTGAAAAACGGCTAATGATTGTTGGAACCGCGGTTATTATTTTTACCTTTCGGGCAATGCCAAGCCCGGGTCCAGGGCTAACGTGGTTTGAAATTGACCAGCTTTTATTCAATGAACAATTCCTGTCCATTCTCTCGCTTATTGCATCAATTTTGACCCTTGTTGGCATTATCTTGTTGCGCCCGTTTATGGCGAATAATTCGATTGCGCGTATTATTGTTATTTTATCCATTGCTGGTACTGTGCTGTTTCTGCCAAGTATTGGTATGTATTACGGCCTGCATGAATGGACCGCCGCTTATAGTGGTGGGATTGTTGATGCGAAATTTATTGCGATTATCAATACCGCAGTCGAATCCCCACTTGGCCAGGTCTCGATGATACCTCTTTTGGCCTGGATTGCGCGGAATGCTCCAGCCCATATGAAGGCAACATTTTTTGCCGTCTTTGCTTCATTTACCAATCTGGCACTTTCGGCGAGCGCACTTGGCACCAAATATCTGAATGAAGCCTTTGTCGTCACACGCGAAGTAAAGGACAAGATAAGTGATGCCATTGTCACCACGGCAGATTATTCCGAATTAGGGATGCTTCTCATCACCGTTTTACTCATCACTCTTGTGATGCCTATTGGCATGGTTGTAATTATCCAGAGTAGCCGTTTTAAAACAATTGATTAGGGGTTAATCAAAAAATTTATGGTCAAAATTTGTTATTAATTGCCAATCTCCAGTTTTTTTAGATGCTGGTCAGAGTGATATTAGAACCCTAAAATTTTCCTTTCAACTTTGCGTTTTAACTTTTCGTCTATCTGTGCCTAAATTCATCAATCTTCTAATCCATTGGAAAATGAGACGAAAAATGACCCATCAACGCATTCGGCCGTTCAATACCAAACAAACATATCCTGAACAGAATTTGGATAATGATTTATGTCAGGCTGTTGTGACCTGTGGTGGCAAAACAGTCTGGATCCGTGGTCAATGCCCACAAAATCTTGATGATGCAAAAAATATTGAAAGCTCAGACCCATCAATGCAAACCCATAAAGTGATGCAGAATATCCGGCAATTGATTATCGAATCAGGTGGTGAGATGGAACATTTGGTTAAGCTCGTTGTCTATATTACAGATATCAGGCACCGTGAGGCAATTTATCGGACTATGGGTGATTATATCAAAGGGGTGCATCCAGTATGCACTGGCCTCGTTGTTCAGGCGCTTGCTCGTCCTGAATGGCTTGTTGAGATTGATGCTACCGCTGTTATTCCAGGTACAAATTAGATTATGACATTCTCAATCGTTGCAAGATGCACAAGAACTGACCAGCTTGGAATGGCTGTGTCGTCATCATCACCAGCTGTGGCGGCGCGCTGCGCCTATGCAAAAGCCGGCGTTGGAGTGGTTGCCAGCCAGAATATCACTGACCCACGTCTAGGGCCAAAAACTTTGCTTGCCATGGCGGAAGGACATGGCGCACCTGAAGCGGTAAAAATGATTATTAACGCCGCTAAAAATGCTGATTTTCGGCAATTGCTGGCGGTTGACGCAAGAGGCAATACGGCCATTTATTCAGGATCAAAATCGCTTGGCACCCATGCTGATTTTGCCTCCCACAATGCCGCTGCGGCTGGTAATTTATTGGCTAGTCCAGCCATTCCAGAAGCAATGGTTATAGCATTTCATCATGGTACTGGTCATTTGGGCGACCGTTTAATTGATGCAATGCGCGCTGCATTGGCTCTTGGTGGCGAGGCTGGAGCGCTGCATTCCGCAGGCTTGCTATTGGTTGGTGAACAGGAATGGCCGATGGCTGATTTGCGATGCGATTGGACTGAAGATTGCCCTATCGAGGCAGTTGCGGCGGCATGGCATATTTACAAGCCTCAGATGGATGACTACATCGTTCGCGCTCTTGATCCTGCTAAAGCCCCGCAGTACGGGGTTCCTGGTGATGAATAGGCAACCATTGTGTGGCACAGGTCATGATCTGTGTTTTGCGATATGGGCTGCCAAATATCTGGCATCCTCCCAAACCCCCCAGATAAATGATGAGCCGCGCATCGATAACCATGGCAAGCCTATGAAATAAATGCCATTTATGGCCGCAACCCCTTTTTTGTGAAATGGCTTTTTTTGATTATCAAACACATCAGCCTTTAGCCAGCTGAAGTCCTGCATATAACCGGTTGCCCATAAGACTGTCTTAATCCCTGCATCTTCAAGATGCAGCTGCCGGGTTGGGCTTGTCAGGCAAGCAGGATCAGGCATAATGAGTTTTGCATCCTCTTCAGCCGGAAAATCGAGATTATTTACTTTGATATATTCATCCGCTTCTGCCAACAGCCCCAGATAATTTGCATCACCGTCAGCAATATTTTTTGCCAGATCATCAGCGATGGTGATGACCCCATTTGCATATGTTTTCGTCATCCCTAAAAGCTTCATTCCTCGGTGCGCAAATTTTCGAAAATCTACAGTCTTACCACCATAAGCTCCGGAAACAGCAATTGTTACATGTTCTTTGCCAATGGGCGGCGTTTGCATTTGCCATTTTCCTAATGTCCCAAGCCACCAAACAAAATCTTTGCCGCGATAGGCCCTGGGTGGCCTCTCATGTGGGCCAATTGACAGATAGACCTTCCGGCCAGCTCGTAGCAATTCATCAGCAATCTGTGAGCCCGATGACCCAGCCCCCACTACCAATACAGCGCCATTATCAAGTTGCCCAGGATTGCGATAATTAAAGGAATGAATTTGTGATACGCGATCATTGGCAATGATCGAGGGAATAATGGGAGTTTGAAATGGGCCGGTTGCTGCCACGATATTTCGTGCCTTAATCGAACCCTTGCTAGTTTTAACCAGAAAGCCATCATTTTTTGATGGGGTAACGTTTGTGACCTCTGCCCCGCAATGTATGGGGGCATTTATTTGCTTGGCAAAAGTTTCAAAATAGCTGGCAACCGCATTTTTGTTTGGAAAGGAATCTGGGTGCCAATTATCAAAACGCTTGTCTGGAAACCGATCATGCCAAGCTGGCCCATTCATAACAAGGCTATCCCACCGCGCGGTTCGCCACCGCTCAGCAATGCGATCTTTTTCGATTATGAGATGTTTGACACCGCACTTTTGTAAATGAGCACTCATCGCAAGGCCGGCCTGACCTCCGCCCACAATCAATGTATTTGTTTTGTCTATCACCAAACCATTATCCAAAACGCACTTTGTATCTCTTAGATCGATCTTACCAAGCCTTATATGTTTGATGATCGGTTTTATTTATCAATTGTTGCGGGCATGCGGTAACTGCCCATCTAATCGAAAATCTTTTGTCTTTTGGGCTCTTTGTTAACGGCACAATTGAGGTTGCGTATATCAGTTTTCACCCATTCACCGCCGCGCCAAACATATTCATATTCAACAACCTGCCCCAATGCGAGGCTTAATAAGCGCGATGTTTTTGCAATTGGTTGTCTGTCCATTGAAATATAGAATGTTTTTACGCACCAAATATCATCGCCATTGATTGAAAGTTTGGCCACCATCTGGTCGGCGGCATTTGATTGGCAATATGGATGGTCAGTCGCAGCATTATCATTAATATTTATAATTCTAACGTCTGCGCCAAACCATGATGTTTCAATGAAATAGCGGTGATCACCGCATGAAATACCATGGTTTCCCTCATTCGCCGCACTAGCTGGGCAAACATTGATACCAACAGCTGTGATAAACGGCATAAGAAAAAGGGAACGTATCAATTAACCAGCCTCAAATTAAAATCATAAAATTGATGTTTGATAATAGGTATTTAGTGCTGCACATACAATTATCAAAAACAATAACAAAACTTGGTAAAATTCAAGATGGTAGTCTTGAGATTCAACTCGTTGGAGTTGACGGTCAACGGGAAACCGATTTTCGCACTCTTTTCAGCAACTCTGTCAACAAACCCTCCTAAGATTGTAACAGGTAACCTTCGATACTAAATATGCGAAAAGTGACCTGGAATTCTGATGTTTAGCGCCTTTTTTGTGCTCATTTTGCCCCAAAATCGGAAGCTGAACAGGCACTTTATGGTTTTATTAGGCGCGCGCAGGGCTATGTTTCAGCAGAACATATGGTTAGTGGTGGTGGGCTAGAGAATATCTATCGCTTTTTGATACGTGATAAACCTGATGAACCAGAGATGAGCGCGCCAAAAATTGGTGCAGCGGCTGTTGCTGAAGCCGGCCCCTGCCGGGATGCAGCGGTGATGATGCTCAACATGCTGGGGACAGTAATCGCGAATAATGTACTGACAATTGGTGCCTGGGGTGGTGTGGTTCTGGCTGGTGGTATTGTTTCGCAACTGGCCCCACTCATTGATAAAAGCCAACTCGCCGCGCGTATTCAGAAGATTGGCAAGGAAAGCCACCTAACCACAAGCTTACCGGTTTGGCTGAGTGTAGATCCAAACGCCGGATTGCGGGGGGCGCAGGTGGGTCTGTCTAATGCATTACTGAAGGTAAGAGAGGTGCACGCCTAGCCAGTCAAAGATGCGGCTTCAGTTGCTAAGGCCTCTATAGCGGCAAAATCACCCGCATTGATCAGGTTTTGTGGTGCTACCCATGATCCTCCTACGCATTCCACATTTGGCAATGCCAGCCACTCCGGCGCAGAAATTGCTGAAATGTCTCCTGTTGGGCAGATTTTTATCTGTGGTAGGGGGCTGGTCAATGATCTTATCAAGCTCGTGCCACCAGCTGCGCTAGCTGGAAAAAACTTCATTGTAGTGAAACCAGCTTCCAGCAAATGCATCATTTCGGAGACGGTGCTAGCGCCTGGCAGCAATGGCAGATCCGCCGCTTCACAACCATCAATCACTGCCTGTGTGGTCCCAGGTGATACCGCGAAGTGTGCACCAGCTTCTTTGGCCGCATGAGCCATGTTCGAGCAGGATATCTGCCGCCGGTTAGAGTCTGGTGATTGGCGCATCATCATTATTTCATCAAGATAGGCAATTTGACTGGCGGCACTGCGCCGGCGGATGCGTTCCTGAACCTCTGCTACGCGGTCATGCAACTTGGCCATGAGATCCTCTTCTTAATCCTTGTAAGCCGATTATTGGGTTACGATTTGGATTGATTTGACAGTTTGCGTAATTAAATGATGCACTGGCAACGACTGATCTGTTTGTGCAGCTCTAAGAATTTCTTGTTTGGCTGCACCCTTGACCAATAAAAACACCAAACGCGATTGTAAAATCATAGGTAAATTCATTGAAATACGCGGACACAGAGGGTCCCCTTCTGGCTCAGTCTGGATAATTGCGGGCGCGGTATTAACATTCATCGCCGCATCACCCACCATCGACGGAAATAGTGAAGCAAAATGTCCATCGAGCCCTATGCCTAACAACATCACATCAAAAGGCCGGTCCATTTTCGTCACAGGTCCGGCAATGGTTAGCGGCAAGAATTTTGCGGCGACCACAGGTCCACGTAATAATTGTGCTCGGATAAGTTTGCGGTTGCTGTCATTGTGATTGCCTCGTACCTGACGATCATCGACAAGGGTGATGGTTACTCTCGCCCAATCAACATCGGTGCTATACTCGCCGTTGGCTAACGCCTTAAAAATAAAAGCTGGGCTGGACCCACCTGGCACTACAAAACTGGCGCTGCCTCGTTGAGCGATGCCAGAAGCTAATGCGGCCGTTATTTGATTTACAACAATCATCGCCAATCCTGATCCGGATCAATCCATTGACGCCCATCCATCTCTAAAAGCGTGTCATCAGGCCCCATTGATCCTGTTACATATCTTGCTGGTGCGATGTTTGCAGACATAGCTAATATTGGGTCAATAAAGCTCCAAGCGGCCATCACTTCGTCACCACGCATGAAAAGAGTCTGGTTGCCTCGCGCCGTATCCATCAACAGCCTTTCGTACGCATCTGGCAATCGTTCTTCAAACGTCTCTTCAAAGCTCAGATTCAAATCAGATGGGGACAACCGCATACCGCCAGGGCCAGGTTGTTTTGAGGTCATGTGTAAACGCAAGCCCTCACTTGGCTGCAAGCGGATTACCAATCGGTTCGGATAGTCAGAAAGCTTATCACCACCACTTTTGGCAAAGATGTCATGGGCCAGGTTTTTGAAGGTGATTATAATCTCAGAAGCCTGCTGTTCTAGTTTTTTACCCGTACGAATATAGAAAGGGACGCCTGCCCACCGCCAATTGTCAATCGAAAGCCTCATTGCCACATAGGTCTCGGTGTTGGAAGCCTCGCCCAATTCCTCACGATAACCAGCATATTGCCCCAATGCCAAGTCATCCAATGACAGGGGGCGTAGTGCTCGTAATACGCGCAGTTTTTCGTCACGCACCTGATCAGCGGCAAAATAGGTTGGCGGTTCCATTGCTACCAAACACACCAATTGCAAAAGGTGGTTCTGAACCATGTCTCGGGTTGCGCCAAATCTGTCGTAATAGTCGGCGCGTTTGCCAACACCAATTGTCTCGGCCACGGTGATCTGGACATGATCAATGTGCTGATTGCTCCATAGGGACTCAAAAATCACATTGGCAAAGCGCAATACCATTAGGTTTTGTACTGTTTCTTTGCCCAGATAATGGTCAATCCGGTATATCTGACTCTCGTTAAATACTGCGGACAGTTTTTCGTTTATCGTGCGCGATGATGCGCTGTCATTGCCCAATGGTTTTTCTACAACCAACCGAGCTTGTGGGCTTGCCAACCCAGCAGTCTTCAACATCTGCACGGCGGAGCCGAAAAGGCTCGGCGCGATTGCCAGATAAAAGATAGTCGGACGATCAATGCTGGCTTTTTCCCTAATTTGAGTGACGAGGCTGCCTACACCATCGCCGTTGGCAACATCCATAATCACAATTTGGATTATTTTTAGAAACGCCTGCCAGCGCTCCTCTGTCGCGTAGCCGCTGGCAAATGCATCTTCACAGAATGGTCGCAGGGCCTCAGCGAAATCCCTGGTGTTGAACGCCCGTCGCGAAGTGGCAAAAAGCCGAAAATCATCTGTCAATTGGCCATCAAGATACCGCCAGAAAAAGGCCGGGAAAATCTTGCGAAAAGACAGATCGCCAGTTCCTCCAAAAATAACATAATCACTGGCCGGAAGTTTGGAAGCACTGGAGGGCGTCACCGACATTTAACAATCCTATTCTTTTTACGAACCCAATGCGGCTTAGACTTGAAGGAATGCACTTCTCTCGCGGCACGCGTTGTCTGATAAGAGAAAGCCGAAGCCTAGCCCACTCAAACTATTAGAAAATGATAAGCACTACAGTGCAATGGGTCTCGAAGGAGCCAAGTTCAATAGTTTGAATCGTAATGTATCGCCCTGAAATAACCAATACAATACTGCTGAATGAAGGGTAGCTTGTGAAAATTTTCTCCCGTTTTGTAACGGTTTGATACGTTCTCCGCTATTTTACCCAAGCGCTCGTAGAAGGGTCTGGAGAAGATCCAGCCCTCGAGATTAAACGTTATGATTTAAAATGAGTGGTTCAAGTTAACCTTAGTGCTTTGGAAGTACGCCTTTTCTATATTTTCACTTGACGATTTGGTTATGAGTTGTTGGGCCGGCTGAACCACCTGAACTGTGTAATTTTAAAATTGCCGAAACTATTGACCCACGTTAACCCAGTTGCCTCATAAGAGGCTGGCAGGTGTCACATACAAAAGTTCGTCGTCCACTAATCTCAAAACGCCTTATCTCACCTTCACACTTTGGGCAGTTGGCTTTCCCAAAGATATTGAATTTTTCACCATATCGTTTTTTTGATAATTGCCCGTCAAATATCGTTATTATAGCATTCCGCTCAACACCAATAGCAAGCAAGGCGCAAGCGTCGTCCCAAATTCGATTAAAAGTCTGCCGGTCAATTGCTCTGCCGGGCGTTTCAGGGTGTATTGCCTGGCGCCATAAGATTTCTGAGCGATATATGTTACCAATTCCTGCCATAATAGATTGATCCATAATCAGGCGACCAATTGGTGCTTTGCTTCGTTTTATCTTTTCAAAAGCAAAGTCAGGATTTGCATCGGGGCGTAAAACATCTGGTCCTATTCGACCAATGAGGGCCATCACCCCTTTTTGATCTAAGACCTCGCAAATAGTTGGGCCAATTATGTCCACAAGATATTTTTTGCCTATCAAGCGGATACGCACGGAGCTCTTTGGCTCTGCTAATGGTAATTTTTGTTTTCGAATTCGGCCGAATAGCCCCAAATGTATATGCAGTGTATATTCGTTATTAAACTTATAAAGAAGATGTTTACCAAATGCCTCAACAGCTGAACATATTTGCTCGTTAATAAGTGAGGCACCCTCGGAAAACCTCCCCTGTGGTGAAGAAACAGTCAGTTTCTGGCGAGCGAGTGTTCGGTGATGATCCCTCGCGGCTCTGTGGATTGTGTGACCTTCAGGCAATTTTAATTCCTAATTCCAGAGTTTTAGCCAAAGGCCAAAAATATTTTCAAACGAAAGGCTTGATCATTGTACCAATGCCTCGTTCCACTCACGCAGAAACCTCTTTCTTTTTAGTCTGTCCAGATACACGAGAAGCCCGGTGTCTAGTCGAATGGGTTTAAAATTACTTTGATTTAATTTGCTTTGGCTTTTTGGTGATAACAATCCAGTTGTTTTGGTCATATGACTTTGTCCACGCTCGCTCAAAAGATAAGTAAGAAACTGCCGAGCTGCTTGTTTGTTTTTTGACTCGCGAGGTATCAAGGCCGAGCGCAATAAAATTAGTGTATAATCTTTTGGATAAACTACCTGCAAATTTCTTCTGGTTTTGGCATGTTGTTCGGCATAAGAACCAATCAGGTTATAGGCAAGTACACTTTTTCCACTCTCTAATTCATCAAGCATGTTTCCAGAGCAGCACACTAACTTGGTTTTTATGCCCCCAAAAACTTCAGCCAATCGCCAAAATGAATCTGATTGTCTGACATCCTGAGAGGCAAATAAAAAGCCCGCTCCAGATGTGTTAACGTCATATGTTATCACCTTTTCTCTGAAGAAATTGGGTTCGTTACGTATAAGAGTTATCAACTCTCTCCTGGTTTCTGGTACGTGTTTGCCAACAAAATCTTTTCGGGAAACCACCATCACTATCGGTTCAGCAGAAAAACCTACCAAACGGTCTTGCCATATACTCCAATCTGGAACATTGAGGTAATCGGGCAAGTCCAATGATGCTGCCAAACCGTCATTGGCCAATTTTATTTGAAGGTCCATTGCTGAGGACATAACCAAATCAAAGTTTTTTTGAGATTTAGAAATAGACGCAGAAATATCAGTGGTTGAGGCTACGGTGTAACGGATCCTCTTTTCAGGGAACTCAGCGACAAATCTCTGTAAAACCGGTTCAAAAATTTCTTTGTCTGTTGAGGACAGTATTTCAAGATGCACAGCCTGGTCTGATGGGCCATAGTCCGACACAGATTCGACCGTCAACCCAAACACAGGTGCTGCCCAGAAAACCATTACAATGGCAAAGTTAATGTAGCGCATACTAAATTCCCGTCATATTGTCGTATTTTTAAATCTCCTTTTGAAGCGACTATGGCTTCACGGGCAATACTCAATCCTAATCCAGACCCGGCTATTTCGCTTGCATTCGAACCACGCTTAAATTTTTTGAAAAGGCCGTTGATTTTTAATTTTTTGATGCCGTTGTATTCATTTGTAATTTCGATTTTATATTTGCCTCGTGAAGTTAGGCACTTGATATCGATTTGTTTTTCAGCTGGTGAATATTTGATGGCATTATCGAGTATATTACGAACGGCTGTTTCAAATAGGTTTCTATCAACCTTCATAGTTGTGGCAATATCAACAACAGACGCAAAGTGTATAATTACGTCTTTCAAACTTGCTGCTGGTTCAAATTGCTGTACGAGATTTGACATGCACTCGTTTAAAACAAGACTCACCTTTTCTGGACGCTCTGCACGATAAAGAACCATTGCATGGTCAAGTAGTTGGGTTGCCGATCTATTAGTTTGGTCAACTGAACGAATTATTTTCCTGAGATGATTTCTGTTCTCGGGTGTCTTTGATTTGCGTAACGCAAGCTCGCTCTCAGATCTAACGACTGCTAATGGTGTCCTGATGTGATGTGCAGCCTCAGCGATAAAGGTCTCAGTTTGCTGCAGAGTGTTTCTCAATTTGGCGATCAGGCCATTGAAAGATTTTAAGACTGGGATGATTTCCTCAGGTATTTCCTGGGTGATATCGCGAAGATCATTTGGACCACGCTGTTTAATTTTATTTGCGAATTGGTTTAATGGTTTTGTGATTAGATTTGCGGCAATTAATGCTAGCAAAATGAGTGCAAGCAAGAAAATTATTATCAGTGGGATAAAGTTTTCCCCTATTTTTCGTAGGGTTGCTTCTTCAAAGTTTTTTGTTTGGGCTATATGTATAGTTATGATTTCTGTCTGACCAGAGATGATTAGAGGGTAATTGGCAGCAGCCACCCTTACCGTCTTATTTCGATAAACAAACTCTTCAAAGGATGGCTTCAGAAGGCTGCCAGGTTTTGATACGCTTGGCAGGTCTCCATACCCTGTGATGGTTTCATCTCTTTTACTGATTTTATAGAAAACTCTGTCTTCACCTATTGCTCCAAGTAGAGAAAAAGTGTCATAGGGCAAGTCTAAGCTAAATTCCTTGTCCTCTGTGTAAAGCTTATCAACAATCGATGCTATGGCTGCTGACAAAAGGCGGTCTTGTGTTGCGCTAACAGTCTGAGCAACAACAGTATATATTAGTGCATAACTTGCAGCAGATATACCTAGTGCAACTGTGCCCAATAACAACATCAAGCGCTTTTTTATTGAAAACGTTGTTTTCAATTTTTTATGTATTTTGTTCTGTGAGACGATAGCCAAGCCCCCTTACGGTTGTGATTTCTAACCCGCTACCGATAAGCTTTTTTCTTATCCTAGCAATGTAAACTTCAATTGCGTTCTCAGTTATGTCCTCAGATATTGAAAAAAGCCTGTCTGTGAGCTGCTCTTTTGAAAACAATATTTTTGGCGAGCTAAAGAAAATTTCGAGAAGTCGAAGTTCGCGATTTCGCAATTGTTGTTGCTCGTCGCCAAATTCTAACATTGCGAGAAGTGGAAAAAGGTTAACTTTTCCAAAGTTTAGTTTGATTTGATTTTGACCGTTGTGACGTCTCAGAACTGCGCGACATCTCGCTTCCAGTTCTGCAAACTCAAATGGCTTGACGATGTAATCATCCGCCCCAATGTCAAGCACATCTATTCGGTCCGAGATTTCGGATTTTGCAGTCATCACAATTATTGGAATGTTATCATTTTTTTCGCGAACAGATCGTAATAAACTTCGACCATCTCCGTCTGGCAACATGATATCTAAAAGAATTAAATCAAAATGTGAGACCGATAAAAAATCGTAAGCTGATGCCAGGTCGCCGGCACTGTCAGCACTGTGTCCCCCAATTACGAAGAAATCAATCAATGCTTCTGCCAGTTCTGCGGTATCCTCTATAATCAGTACTTTCATGTCACTTTTTTCATTTAGGCGGTGTCAGGTTGTTGTCAGGTTAGTGGGTTTAGATCTCGTGGTAAAGCACCCCGTTGAATTGATATTGGTGGGTGCGAGACATTAAAGGGAGATAACAATGTCTAAAATATTGTTTACACGACGCGCTTTTGCTGCTGCTGCAGCGGCCTCTGCTATTATGATATCAAGTTTCAGTTATGCAGGCGGCCATCAGAAAGTAGACTCAATTCATTTTCTGATTCCTGGTGGAGCCGGCGGTGGTTGGGATGGAACCGCAAGAGGGACTGGAGAAGCATTAACCAAATCTGGGCTGGTTGGATCTGCAACATATGAAAACATGTCTGGTGGCGGTGGCGGCAAAGCTATTGGGTATTTGATTGAGAATGCCAAGAGCAATCATGGCACATTGATGGTAAATTCGACTCCAATTGTCATTCGTTCGCTCACAAAGGTGTTTCCACAAAACTTTCGGGATCTAACTTTGGTCGCTGGAACGATTGGAGATTATGCAGCCCTTGTTGTTCCATCGAACTCCAAAATTAAAAACATGAGTGATTTGGTTACAGCGTACAAAGCTGACCCGAACGGTGTTGCTGTTGGGGGAGGTTCAGTTCCTGGTGGCATGGATCATTTGGTCGCGGCAATGGTGATGCAGGCTGCTGGAGCGAACCCAACCGATGTCAAATACGTAGCATACGATGCTGGTGGTAAAGCAATGGCAGGCTTGCTTTCCGGAGAGATTAAAGCTCTTTCTACCGGATTCTCTGAAGCTGTAGCGATGGCAAAGGCAGGGGAGGTTAATATTATTGGTGTTACCTCAAACGATAGAGTGTCTGCTTATCCTAATGCTAAAACCATGAAAGAACAGGGCATAAACACTTCCTTTGTTAATTGGCGGGGGTTCTTTGCCGCTCCTGGCTTGCCAAAAGATAAGCTAGCGGCTTATCAAGGCGCTATCGCAGCAATGTATAAAACCTCGGAGTGGGAGGCAGTACGCTCTCGAAACGGTTGGGAAAATATTCATAATTCTGGTGATCAGTTCAGGGTTTTCCTTGAGCAACAGGAAAAAGAAATCGAAGGCTTGATGAAGAAGCTTGGTTTCCTTTAAAAGCGTGACTTCCGAGGAATGTGGGAAAAAACTTGTATCACTTTACTTACAGCCCACCCAGCCGATCGGTTGGGTGGGCTTAAATTAAGGTCTGGCGGTATGAATATTGAAAAAGCCATAGCTTTGTTTCTTGCGTTGGTTCTAGCTGTTTACAGTTACACCGCATTCTTTGAAATGGATTACCTTTTGCCACCAATTCTTCAGAGAAATCCGGTTTGGCCCTCTACATTCCCTAAGATTCTTTCTGTGATGGGTTTAATTGCCTGTGCGTTAGTTTTTTTAAACATTGAAAAATCAGAAAAGCAAGTTGGTGACGATTTAGATATTTCTAATTGGCGGGCCTATAAAATCATTCATGCTTTTTCGCTAATATTTGGCATGGTTGTCTACGCATTGGTATTGCGCCCTTTGGGTTTTATTGGCGCAACTTTCATTTTTCTGTTTGCCAGCAGTCTGCTTCTTGGTGAGAAGAGATACGTTTTGCTGGCTATTATTTGCCTGATTTCTAGTCTTTCAATCTGGTATCTAGTTGATGATGTACTGGGGATTTACATGTCGCCATTGCCATCCTGGCTTTCTACACGATGAGGTTCAAATAATGGTTGAAGGATTGCTTATTGGGCTGCAGACAGTGTTGTCGATCAAAAATTTTTTAATGGTTGTTGGAGGGTGTTTGATAGGAACCTTCATAGGGATGCTGCCCGGCCTCGGACCTATGTCAATTATTGCGATAATGATACCAGTTGCAATTTCTATTGGCGATCCCTCAGCTGCGCTGATCTTATTGGCTGGCGTTTATTATGGCGCTATTTTTGGTGGCTCAACCTCTTCAATTTTAATCAATGCACCTGGGGTTGCGTCCACAGTTGCAACGAGTTTTGATGGTTACCCGCTTACTCGCGCCGGCAAGGCGGGGAAAGCACTCACTGTAGCCGCCATAGCGTCTTTTGTAGGGGGAACAGTTGGTGCTATTCTGCTACTATTCTTTGCCCCTGCTCTTGCAAGCGTCGCACTTCTCTTTCATTCAGCAGAATATTTTGCATTGATGGTCGTGGGGCTCTCAGCGATTGCAGCTTTCGCAGGCTCTGGCCAAGTTACTAAGGCACTACTGATGACTGTTATGGGTCTTATGTTGGCGACTGTTGGAGAGGGAGCACAGTTTAACTTACCAAGATTTACGATGGGCCTGATGGATTTGCAGTCGGGTATTGGTTTTATCACTCTAGCAATGGCTATGTTTGCTATCCCTGAGACTCTTTTCTTGGTTTTAGATCCGTCTAGATCAGACAAGTCGGGTGAGGGCTCCTCTAAGATCAAAGACCTCAGAATAACTAAGGAAGAAGCGAAGCAAATTGCACCCGTTATTGCTCGACAATCCATTCAAGGGTTTCTGATAGGCGTCATGCCAGGTGCCGGTGCAACTATCGCATCTTTCCTGGGCTATGCTGTAGAACGGAACATTGCGAAGCCATCAGATCGGGATCTTTTTGGTAAGGGTTCAGTAAAAGGCCTTGCGGCTCCAGAAAGTGCCAATAATGCAGCTTGCACCGGATCATTTGTTCCACTCCTGACACTTGGAATACCAGGCTCCGGTACAACGGCGATATTGCTTGGCGCGCTGATTGCTCTCAATGTCTCACCAGGACCGAGATTAATGCAGGATCAGCCAGAGATTTTTTGGTCTGTGATAATATCAATGTATATAGGAAACGTGGTTTTGCTGATCCTCAACCTTCCTCTGATACCGTATATTGCAAAAGTGCTGACCGTGCCTCGAACATTTTTGATTCCTTTCATCTTATTTTTCACCCTAATGGGTGCCTACATCGGACAAAACAACCCAACAGAGCTGTTGTTTCTTGTCGGGCTAGGAGTTCTGGCAACAATATTACGACTTGCTTCGTTTCCTCTGGCTCCACTGCTAATTGGTTTTATTCTAGGGCCTATGTTGGAAAACAATTTTTCACGGGCTTCACAGCTTTATGATGGAGTCTCTTTTGTTTGGGAAAGGCCGATGACAACAGTATTATTGGCGATCGCAGTTTTGCTAATTGTCTTGCCCTCTTTGAAATCTAGGTTTGGTAAAGTCAAGTTTTTTGACGTATAAGTATAACCGAAAAGCCGAGATTATCATCGTGTATGTGTGAAAAATTCAGAGGTTTTTTCGTCCCATTTCAGCTACTCTGCTGCTCTATGCAGCTCCTTGGTGGCAATTGCCATAAGCATGGAATATTTTTTACCCGCTGTTCCTTTGATGTTTGAGTTGTGCTTATTTAAGACCTGAATTGCAAATCTTGGAGTGGACAGCGATTAGTGATTTTTTTTAATTCAGCAATAGTTGCGGCCATAACACTTTTTTCGGTCTCTGTGCAAGCGCAGCAGGTCTCAGATGAAGTGTTGCCTGAAGCAAAAACAGCCTTAGCAACAAAGTTTGAATTTCTCTCGCCAGAGGTGGCAGCTTCGCTTGCAGCGAAGGCCCGGGGCGAACCGATTTTAGCAAAAGATTGGATGGTTGCTGTAGCTAGTCCTCACGCTGCAGCTGCAGGTGCTCGCGTTCTAAAAGAGGGTGGTACAGCTGCTGATGCAATGGTGGCTGTGCAGGCAGTCCTCGGTTTGGTTGAGCCACAGAGCTCTGGTATTGGTGGTGGGGCTTTCCTCGTATGGTTTGACGCTACCACTGGGAAACTAACAACATTAGATGGACGTGAAACCGCACCCATGGCTGCCACACCGCGACTGTTTCAAAATGCAAATGGCGAGCGACTAAAATTTTGGGATGCGGTAGTTGGTGGTCGCTCAGTTGGAGTGCCAGGCACGCCCGCCTTGATGGAAGCTGCACATAAAAGGTGGGGGCAAAAGGCGTGGAGCGATTTATTTTTAGAGGCTATTGATCTGGCGGAGAGCGGCTTCTCGGTTTCTCCAAGACTTGCCGCTTTGGTGGCCGCAGACGCTGATCGATTGAGGCAGTTCCCTGATACAGAAGCTTATTTTTTTCAGGGCGGCAAACCTCTGGTGGAAGGAAGTAGGCTGACCAATTTGGAATATGCCGATGTCATGCGCAGAATGGCCGATGAGGGCGCTCGGGTGATCTATTCAGGTGATATCGCCAGAGCGATTGTGGATACTGTTCGAGGTGCAAAAAGTAATCCAGGTGTGATTACCCTCACGGATCTGGATATTTACGAGGTGAGAGAACGTCCTGCTATTTGTGTCCCATTTCGGGGACATCAAGTCTGCGGTATGGGACCACCATCGTCTGGAGCTCTAACTGTCGGTCAAATTTTAGGTTTATTAGACCAGTTTCCAGTAGGCTCTCGGGGCAATCCGCACACTATGAGGCTTGTGGGTGATGCTTCGCGTCTAGCTTTTGCTGATCGCGGGCGCTATATGGCCGACAGCGATTTTGTGGCTGTGCCCACTAAAGGACTTGTCTCAGATGATTATTTATCTGAACGTGCGAAGCTACTCACTGCCTCAACTGCTCTGACTGAAGTCGTACCTGGTAATCCTGAATATTCGCATGCATCCCTGTGGGCAGATGATGTGAGTTTGGAATTGCCTTCAACTTCGCATATCTCAATTGTAGACAGCTATGGAAATGCGTTGTCGATGACTACTACAATTGAAAATGGATTTGGGTCCCGTTTGATGACCAATGGATTTTTGCTGAACAATGAGTTAACTGACTTCTCCTTTAGTTCCCACATCAACGGGCTGCCCATTGCTAATCGAGTTGAGCCAGGAAAGCGCCCCCGATCTTCGATGTCTCCAACAATTGTACTTAAAGATGGTTTGCCAACTTTAGTTATTGGTTCGCCGGGTGGGTCTCGAATAATTGGGTATGTGGCAGAAGCGATCGTCTCGCATATCGATTGGGGTATGAATGTACAAGCTGCCGTATCTACACCTCATGCGATTAATCGTTTTGGAACCTTTGACCTTGAAAAGGGGACTTCGCTCGAAAACATGGTAGAGCCTATGGAGGCACTTGGTTACAAGGTCAAATTGCGTGCTTTAAATTCTGGTCTCCATGCAATTTCAATCACAAAAGATGGTCTTGCTGGGGGTGCCGATCCCAGACGCGAAGGTATAGCGTTGGGCCAATAACTGTGAGCAAGCAAATTTGGCCAACATTGCATTACGCCGATCGCCCCATTTCCAGTGTTATTGGCAAAACCTTTGCCAATTTTTTTGGGATGTTACATTTGCAATTTTGTTTCAAAAAGCTCACAATATTTGGATCAAGGTGCCGTCTTAATCGTTTATTTCTATTAATAAAATAATTGTTCTGGCCCGCACGGCCTTTGATATGTCTTGAAATGTCCTTTGATCATTAGGCGGGCATATTTCGTCAAGGTTAAGTTTATGTTTTTACGCATCCTATCGTTCCAAGCCAATAAGGTCTGATCCCAATGAAATGGCTTTTTTTGGCACTTGGCTCAATGTTTGTTCAGCAAACCTTTGTCACCTTGGGTAAGGTTTTGCCCTCAGTGCTCGCCCCTGCGATCATTTCTGAGCTGCATATCGAGGCGTCATGGCTTGGTGTTTATGTTGGCATGATCGCTGCGGTTTCACTTTTGGTGCAGGCGGGTTGTGGAAGCATCATTGTACGCTATGGCGCGCTTCGGGTGAGTCAGCTAACACTTTTACTAACCGGTATTGGGTTGATTTTAGCGGCGCCCGGAATCATCGCTTTGATGGTTTTATCGGCAATTGCCATTGGCGCATCGGCTGCTTCGACACCGGCAAGCTCACATCTTCTAAGCCGGTATGCCCCCGGCAAATATGCGCCGCTGGTTTTTTCGGCAAAGCAAACAGCAGTGCCGGTTGCCTTGTTGATCGCCGGATTGATTGGCCCGCTATTGACCGAGCTTTACGGCTGGCGTCACGCATTGGTGGTGATTGGGTTTGGCTGTTTGCTTTTCCCTTTGATGCTGGAATTTATGCGGCATGAATTTGATAGTGATAAAGATGTGACGCGGCAATTTCACTTATCAGATTTCCGTGAAACCATCGGTTTTGTGATTGGCAAACCCGAATTAAGAGGGCTTGCATTTGGCTCTTTTGCCTTTGTCGGGTTGCAAACGACCTTTATCGCTTATTTTGTGATTTACCTGACCGAAATTGGCTTTAGCCTGATTGTGGCTGGAACGATCTTTTCGATTGCAACCGCTGTTGCCATACCGGGCCGGATTTTCTGGGGGTGGTTAAGCAGCCGCTATATTTCGCCGCGAGCGATGCTTGGCTTTTTGGCGATTTTGATGTTTTTTGCTGTTTCCTGTGTCGCTTTATTCAGCCCAATCTGGGCAGATTGGCAAGTGACGCTTGTGGCCATTGCTGTCAGCGCTTCGGTGTTTTCATGGCATGGGGTGACGCTTGCCGAAGCGGCACGGCTTGCGCCAGTTTCGATGCGGGGCGCGGTCACGGGCGGGGTGTTATCCTTTGGGCAATGTGGTGGCCTTGTTCTGCCATTACTCTATTCATTGGTGCTTGGTGTAACCGAAAGCTATAAGCTTGGCTTTTTCATTTGTGCCTTACCGGCACTTGTCATTGGTTTGCTGTTGCTTTATTCAGCACGACATCAGATGACAATCATCCGCCGCCAGCCGGAATAAACAACGAGACACTAGTCAGCATTGGTTGTTTTGATTTGTTTGGCGTTTGGCGTTATTGCGCGATCCATTGCTATGCTAGGCTATAGACATGGTTTCGCTTTGGTGGATATCACCCTTTTTTGAAACTTGTATGTGAAATATTTTGATGAATCGCAAACCCGAAACAACATCTCCCCAAAGTCAGATGGGCGAAAAACCGGTCATTGGGACTGTTGTAAAGCTATGGCCCTATATTTGGCCGCATGACCGGCCAAGCCTAAAGCGTCTGGTGTTTGTTGCGGTGCTGCTGCTGATTGCTGCCAAATTGGTGACAGCCACGGTGCCGTTCTTTTTCAAATATGTCACTGACAGCCTTGCTGGGAATGCGCTTGATTTACCTCTTTTACCGTTATTTTTGCTAACCCCCCTGATGCTCATTCTGGGTTTTGTTGCGGCGCGCATTCTAAGCATTGCCTTTAACCAGCTTCGCGATGCGTTATTTGCTCGTGTCAGCCAGCATGCTGTTCGTCAGCTTGCGCTTCGTGCCTTTAGCCATATGCATCAATTGTCATTGCGTTTTCATTTGCAGCGGCGAACCGGTGGCCTTTCACGCGTGATCGAACGCGGTACCAAGGGCATTGAAAGCGTTGTTCGCTATACGGTGTTATCAACCTTGCCGGTGATTTTTGAATTTGCCCTTTATGCGGGGATTTTCTTTTATAATTTTGGCGCGGCCTATGTTTTGGTGATTGCGATTACCGTCATTAGCTATAGCGTCTTCACGGTGAAAACCAGCAATTGGCGAGCCATTATTCGCCGTGAAATGAACCGATCTGATACTGAGGCGAATACGCGCGCGGTTGATTCGCTGCTGAATTATGAAACGGTCAAATATTTCACCAATGAAAACATCGAATTGGCGCGGTTTGATCATGCTATTGCACAATATGAAAAGGCCGGAGTCAAAACATCAACCTCGCTTGGCTGGCTGAATTTTGGCCAAGCTACCATTTTCTCGCTTGGCATGATGGCCTCAATGATATTGTCGGCAAATGCGGTCGTTCGCGGTGAACAGACGATTGGTGATTTTGTTCTGATTCATCTGTTTTTGATCCAGCTGTCGCAGCCACTTGCCTTTATTGGCGGCGTCTATCGTGAAATTCGGCAATCCCTCACCGATATTGAAGTTCTGTTTGGTTTGTTGGAAACACCTGCCGAGATTACTGATTTGCCGAATGCGCGTGATTTAACCGTGCCGTCAGGGGCGATTCGTTTTGATAATGTGCATTTTCATTATGCGGATGACCGGCCAATTTTGCGTGGCATCAGCTTTGATGTGCCACCCGGAAAAACCGTTGCTATTGTCGGGCAATCGGGGGCTGGCAAATCGACCATTTCGCGATTGCTATGCCGGTTTTATGATGTCACCACCGGCAGTATTTTCATTGATGGGCAGGATATCCGGTCGGTCAAGGCAACAAGCCTCCGCGCCGCCATTGGCGTGGTGCCGCAAGACACCGTTCTGTTCAATGACACGATTGGCTATAATATTCACTATGGGCATTTGGATTCTGGCAAGGAAGCGGTCTGGAGCGCGGCAGTGGGTGCCAAGATTGATGGCTTTATCCAGTCGCTGCCAAGCGGGCTTAAAACCGAAGTTGGCGAACGCGGGTTGAAACTATCTGGCGGTGAAAAACAGCGTGTTGCCATTGCAAGGGCGATTTTAAAAGCCCCACCAATTCTGATTTTGGACGAGGCCACATCATCGCTTGATACAAAAACCGAACAGGATATCAATCAAGCATTGGACCTCGTTCTAAAAGATCGAACCGCCGTCATCATTGCGCATCGCCTGTCAACAATCGTAACGGCGGATGAAATTATTGTTTTGGACGAGGGGCAGATTGCCGAGCGCGGTACGCATCAGAATTTGTTGGCACAAAATGGTCTTTATCATAAAATGTGGAACCGCCAGCAAGCCTTTCAAGAGGTTGAACAGAAATTGAAAAGCCTTACCTAATGTAATGGAAAGTGCTGTGGAATGCTGCTTGGATTATTGGTGCGGGAACATGCGTCAAAGATCGCTCTGGAATTTCTGGCACTAATTTCATATCATGACACTGGATATAAAGCTCATCCGCGCTGAATGTTCATTAAAGTTTTTTAAATTATCCCTGGGATGAAGGAACATATCTATGCTGGTTGTAATCTCGCCTGCCAAAAAATTGAACATGCAACCATCCGAAGATATCGTGCCAACCCAGCCTATCTTTGGCGACGAGGCCAATGAGCTAGCCAATGTCATGCAAAATATCAGTCTTGATAAGCTTCAATCCCTGATGGGGATTAGTGAAAGTTTGGCGAAGCTGAATGCCGACCGATTTGCCCATTTCGGGTCGCAGGATAAAAAACCAGCGGCGCTTGCTTTTGCTGGTGATACTTATTTGGGGCTGGAGGCGGCAAGCCTTGAACCAGATGAAATGGCGTGGGCGCAAAATCATTTGCGTGTGCTGTCGGGTCTCTATGGGGTGTTGCGGCCACTTGATGCGATCGAGCCGTATCGTCTGGAAATGGGAAGCCGGCTCGCCACAAAGCGTGGCAAATCGCTTTATCACTATTGGGGAACAAAAATTGCCGAGGCGCTCAACGCCCAAGCGGCCGCCACCGGTTCTGATCTATTGCTGAATTGCGCGTCAAAAGAATATTTTGGCGCCGTCGATCTTGCCAGCCTTGCTTTGCCCGTTGTGACACCGATCTTTTTGGAAAATAAAAATGGCAAAGCCAAAATTGTCAGCTTTTATGCGAAAAAAGCGCGCGGTGCGATGGCACGTTTTCTAGTTCAAAATAGATTGAAAGCCAAAGATGACCTGAAGGAATTTCGCGCTGGTGGCTATCGCTATCAACCTGATCAGTCTGATGCTAATCGCCTTGTTTTTGAACGCGAGGCGCCGGTTTAATTTTCTTAGATATGCCCACCTCAACGTCGTGGGTTTTGCGGCGGGGTTGTGGGTACAAATGGGAAACGTTTACGAGCTTTGGTTGCGGTTGTATTGGGATCAATAGCGCCGCGAACATAAGCTCGTGATGCGTCAAATGGTGGCGTATAATCCCAAGACGGAAAAATTCCTTGCTTCATCGCACTTTGCACAAAAAGCCGGTTTTTTTGCGACGTCACAACGCGCTTGGCAAGATCCGGTTCATTCCAGCGATTGGCAATGTGGGCGCGCATTGTCGCCAAGGTTTCGGCATGCGCCGGATCGGTGGCAAGATTGTGTTGTTCGTTTGGGTCGGTGTCGAGGTCAAACATCAATTCTGGGTCATCGCCGCAACTGATGTATTTGATATTCTTGTTGCGGCACATTAGCGCCGGTGCATGAACCCCTTCGCCGCAATATTCAAAAAAGATGATATTATCGTTTGAGTCTGCGGCGGGCAGATCAAGCAAGCTGCGCCCGTCTATGGCGCTAGCATAACTATTAAATTTACCGTCACTGGCGATGTCAACGAATGTTGGCAAAAGATCGACCAAGGTGGTTAGGGCCGTTTCACTATGACCGGCGGGAATTCGCGGCCCCATGCCAATCATCGGCACACGAACCGATCCTTCAAATGGATTGAATTTAAACCACATGCCGCGTTCGCCAATCATGTCGCCATGGTCTGAAATAACAAAAACATAAGTATTGTCTAAAGTGCCAGTTTTTTTCAGAACAGCCACCAGATCACCAACAAGAGTGTCAAAATAGCTGGTCATAGCAAAATAGGCATGGCGGGCGTTTCGAAGCTGCTTGTCGGTAATGTCAAACTCATCCTGCCGGATGGTCATATAATAGCGTTGGGCCCAAGGGTCGCGATCCTGATAGGGAATATAGCCCACCTCAGGCATGCTTATTTTATCGTGATCATAAAGGTCCCAGAATTCCTTGGTTGTCACAAACGGGTTGTGCGGATGGGTGAATGACACATGCAGCAAAAACGGCCGTTCGTCGGCAGCGCGCGCCAGATCAAAAAGTTCCTGTCTCGCGGTGTTGAAAACATGCTCATCATAATCGATCTGCAAGCTGCGATCACATAATCCTGCTTCAACGATACTGTGAAGGCTCATGCGAGACGGCGAATATTCCTCGTCAATTTGTGACCAATCGGCTGTCCATCCGTAATCTGATGGATAAATGTCTGTTGTTAGGCGACGCTCAAAGCCATGCAGCTGGTCTGGGCCGACAAAATGCATCTTGCCACATAATGTTGTCTGGTAGCCAAGCGCTCGCAAATAATGGGCGAAGGTTGGCTCGGATGACAGAAATTCTCCAGCATTGTCAAATACGCCAACATCTGACGGCAGGCGGCCGGTCATCATGCCAGCCCGCGAGGGTCCACAAACAGGGCTGTTGCAATAGGTGTTGACAAATATGGTTCCCTCCTCCGCAATCTTGTCGATTTGTGGCGTTAGGGCCAGCGGCTTGCCATAGGTGGCGAGACATAGCGCGGTTAATTGATCAGCCTGAACGACCAGAATATTTGGTTTACCTGTCACGCTAAAACTCCTCGGTTATCATTCGTTATATTTTTTAGTGGTTAGATTTTCATTGGTGTTTGGGGGTTTTTTGGCTGTGGCCGGTTTCCCCGGAAATTCCCAAGACTAGACCAAGCTAAGATCTCAATCATGGCGTCTTTTCTTTGCTCAAGAAATTGCGGGTCATGCCAAAGATTCTGGGTTTCATTCCGGTCATTATTAAGATCGTATAATTCGCCATCCTGTGTACCAGGATAAATCACATATTTCCAACGATTGTCCCGCCGCATGATGACATGTTCAGCCCCCGACTGGATATGATCACGGCCAAGCTCGGCATAAACATGGTCACGCAATTTTTTGTTTGGATCCTGCTCATCCCAACAGCTAGAAGTCAGCATTTTATTCATCGCCAGCGCTTCCCAATTGCTTGGTGGGTCAATACCGGCAAATTGGAGAATGGTTGGCGCGATATCCATTAGCTGGACGAGATCGTCGCATTGATGCTGCTGTTTGACCCGTTCAGGAGCCCAAAAAACTAACGGTACCCGTGTTACGCAATCATACATTGTCCATTTCTGAATATGCCCATGTTCGCCTAACGCATCGGCATGGTCAGAACAGAAAATGACGATGGTATTATCTAAATGTCCCTGCTTGTCGAGACAGTCCATGATCTGCCCAACTTTCTGATCAATCATCGACACGTTCGCCGCATAATAACAGTGTAGCCGCTGGATATCTTCATCCGTCAGATTTTCACGCCACGCAACACTATCTATGTTGAAATCAACCATACTTTGACGAAGCTGCTGGTGCATCTTGGGCTGTTGGGCCAATTCCTGCTGCGATGCAGCACGATGGGGAAATTCGGTATCCTTATAAATTGCCAGGAATTCATCTGTCGGATCATATGGTGGGTGTGGGCCGGGGAAGCCAATTTGCAGAAAAAATGGGCTGTTGGCCTTGCGGTCTTCGAGCCACCAGACCGCCGTATCGCCAACAAAATTATCTGGATGCATATCATCATCAGTTTCCCAGGTGAAACAACCGAGGTTCTTTAAAAAAGCATCACGATCGTCTCTAACCCGCGTG
This sequence comes from Candidatus Puniceispirillum sp., assembly GCA_028383305.1. Lineage (GTDB taxonomy): Bacteria > Pseudomonadota > Alphaproteobacteria > Puniceispirillales > Puniceispirillaceae > UBA3439. The sequence goes on along the minus strand of JAOEVD010000007.1, from coordinate 34,968 downwards.
TAGCGGGATGGTTTTTCCAGTCCACGCGCCTTTAACGCCTTATCCCATTCGTCGTAAAGCGCGCGTTCATGGTCCTCTAGAAATAGTGGCCGATCCTTGTTTTCAACAAAAAACCGTTGATGAAATCCGCCCTTGGCATCATAAGGGTTTATGTGCATCTTCCCAATATTGACACAGTGATAGCCTACCTGCGCAAGCCAGCTAACCCAATTTGGCTGCCATGTTTCAAAATTTGTATAGACATTGGTGGTATGCGGATAGGCGCCAAGGAAAACACTCGCTCGTGATGAAACACAGACCGGCGAGGTCACAAAACAATTGGTAAAGGACGTGCCCTGTTTGACCAGTCTGTCCAGATTTGGGGTTTGCATCCAAGGGTGTCCAAGCTCGGCAATTGTGTCAGCGCGTTGCTGGTCAGTCATAATCAGAACAATATTCGGCTTTTGATGGTCGATTTTATGGCTCATTGTCAGTCCTTGACTTATTTTTATTTAAGTTAAAAAATAAATCATGATTCTTAGACGAAATAAAGCGCAATTGAGTTCCGAATGTATACGAACACCACAAACTTTGAGGGCGTGAGACAAACCAACCGTGGCAAAGTGTTGACCTTGATTCATGAAAGTCCGGGTATTGATCGAACTGAAATCGCGACGTCGGTTGGCATTACTAATGCGGCCATTACCAATATTGTGAGTGAACTGCTTCGCTCGCGCCTTGTTGAGGAGGGGGCGCCATCGGTTGTTTCCCTCAATCGTGGCCGCAAGCGTGTTGGCTTATGGATCAATAAAGATGGCGGCTATGTTCTTGGCGTCACTGTTCTAGCCACCCATGCCAGCGTCACCCTTACCGATCTATTGGGTACGGTGATTGATGAGGTTTCTTTCTACCCGAAATTGCCAGCCGACCCGTTTAGCACGCTAGATGAAGTTGCGCATCATGCTGCGAAGATTTGCAAGCTGCATAAGGTTTCGCAATCGCGGCTGCTTGGCGTTGGATTCGCAATTGCCGGATTTTTGAACGAAACATCACAATCCTTGCAAAGTGCGCCTTATCTTGGCTGGCCGAAATTTGATTTGCGTGACGAGCTTTGGCTTCGCTTCAAATGTCCTTTGGTGATCGAAAATGTTACGCGCTGTATTGCCATCGCCGAAACCCGTATAGGCAGTTTTATTGGCGCAAAAAATTTGGTTGTTGTGCGAGCCGCGTTGGGTGTCGGTGGTGCGATTATCAGTGATGGCGAGCTTTTGACTGGCAATCGGTATTTGGCTGGCGATCTTGGCCATCTTCTTGCCAAGCGTGATGGTCTTTTATGTTCATGCGGTAAACGTGGATGTTTGAATACTGTGGCATCGGGATGGTCGATTATCCACAAGCTGGGCATGGGAGATTCTGGCTACGAGAACATCAAGCAATTTCGTTCGTATGATAAGTTGCTGCGCGACATAATTAATGACTGCAATGACGAAGATTCACAAACGGCTGATTTGGTGCGTAATGCTGGTGCGTTGCTTGGTACGCATTTGGTCAATGTGCTGCAAGTCTTAGACACAGAATTTTGCGTCCTAACTGGGCCACTCGGTCGAAATCGAATTTATGTAGAGGCGTTTCGGAACCGACTTATCGAGTTTGGTTATCTGGGGAAAGTTGTCTGCAGCGAGGATACAAATGTGCTATCACCCGCAGCCGCATCTGTTGGGTTGGCGCTGTCCAACCTGGTGTTCTCAGCAAGTTTGAATGTCGATGCATTAATGGCTGCATCACTCAACCACTCAATGGCAGGGAGGCGCTGACGATGACCGTAGGTTCGATGCTTGAGGGTTTTCGTTTGGGTGCGCCCAATTTGGTTGGTTCAATCCGCAATTTGGTGGCAATAATCCTCGCGTTATTCAGCATTTATTCAGCATTTTTCGGTGTGTTTTCGGACATGCTGCAACGCGGGTTCCATCTCGCGCTAGTTGTGTTGCTGATCTTTAGCGCCAGTATGGTTGGCTGGCGACAATCGGATTGGAAAAAACTGGTTTTGGACAGCGCGCTGATGTGCGTTGGCTTTGGAGTGCTGATCTATCATGTGGTGTTTTTTGACGCTGTTGCATCGCGATGGGGTGAATTGACTGATCTGGAATTATGGCTTGGTATCTTATGTATTATCACCCTGCTTGAGGCGACACGGCGATCTATCGGTTGGCCAATTGTGATACTGGCGTTGGTGTTTTTGTTATATGCTTTCATTGGACCGATGCTTCCTGGTTTGTTTTTTCACCGTGGTTATTCGCTTGAGCGTGTCGTTGGGCATCTTTATTTAGGCGGTGGTGGTATTTTTGGAACGCCGCTTGGCGTTAGCGCGACTTTTGTCATTATGATTGTTATTTTTGGCGCGATGCTTGAGCGTTCAGGCGCGGGTAATGTGTTGATGGATATCGCCACCAGCGCCACTGGCAAATCGCGTGGTGGCCCGGCAAAAGCTGCTGTTGTCGGCAGTAGTCTGATGGGCATGATTTCCGGCACCGCCGTGGCAAATGTTCTAACCACTGGAACCATTTCAATTCCCTTGATGAAACGTAACGGGTATGAGCCCAAAGTTGCTGGGGCTATCGAAGCTGTGGCGTCGACTGGTGGGCAATTAATGCCGCCGGTTATGGGGGCGGCAGCCTTTATCATGGCGGATATTATTGAACGCCCCTATCTGGAGATTGCCAGTGCAGCAATTTTGCCTGCCGTGCTGTTTTATGTTGTGCTGTTCTCGGTCGTGCATCTTGAAGCTGTGAAATCGAACATTAGTGTATTGAAGGCGGATGAATTACCCAAATTCATTCCAACGATCGTTTATGGCGGGCATATGCTGCTGTCATTGCCGGTCTTTGCCTACATGCTAATTGACGGTTATTCGGTTATGTATTCTTCTTTTTGGGCAATCATTGTCACTGTTCTTGCTAGCTTTGCACGCAAAGCGTCGCGTTTAACACTTGCCAAGATTTTTGATAGTTTTATCGCTGGCGTTAGTTCTGCCTTGCCTGTCGCCGCGGCTTGTGCAACCGCGGGTATTATCATTGGCGTTATAACGCTGACCGGTCTTGGCCTGAAATTTAGCTCACTTATCATCGCTGTGTCGGGGGATAATTTGTTTCTGGCGCTGTTTTTGACCATGGTCGCATCGCTGATCCTTGGGATGGGTTTGCCAACAGCCGCTGCCTATATCTTGGTTGCCACGCTCGTTGCGCCAGCGCTGGTCAGTCTTGGTGTCGACTTGCTTGCGGCACATTTATTTGTGTTTTATGGCGCTATGTTGTCGTCAATCACCCCGCCGGTTGCAATGGCTGCTTATGCGGCAGCAGGACTTGCTGGGGCAAACCCGTTCAAAATTGCGTTATGTTCGGCTCAATTTGGAATCTGCGCATTCATAATGCCATTCTTCTTTGTGTTGAATCCGGCGCTGATTGGTATTGGTAGTGCAGTAACGATTGGTATTTTTGTCGTGAAAGCAGTGATTGCATGTGTCTGTTTGGCCTTTGCAATTCAAGGCTGGGTCTTTTCAAGCCTGAATTTGATCAGTCGTGCTGGGTTCTTTACCGGTGCCCTTTTGATGATGATGCCGCAACTAAAAATTTCTATGATTGGCGCTGCCTTATTGGTTGCGTTATGTCTGCTTGCGTTTCTATCACGCCCCAAGATAGAGGAGTGAGTGAGCAAGATCTGGATTAATGGGGCAGTCCAAGTCCAACAGGAGTTGTGATTTTCAAGATGGAGAAATGGTACAGGATAAGACCAACAAAGCTTGAGATTACAATATTCAATTCATTTGCCTTATTTAACTTAGGGAGCAAAACATGAATAACTATCTAAAATCGATCGGGTTAACAGCATTTTCTTTAGTCCTTGGCAGTCTGGGGACGGCGTCCTTTGCGAATGCAAAAACACAGATATCCATTGGCTCATGTCCGGTTGGATGCACCGCCTATACATGGTCAGCTGGTATTGCGGATGTTATTAATCGCAATGTTTCCGAGGTCAATGTGACCGCTGAAGAAACCAAAGGTTATGTGGCGAACGTTAAATTGCTGAATAGCGGTGATCTGGAAGTGTCAATGGCAACAACACTGTCGTCATACGGCGCTTATGTCGCAAAAGGCGCTTATGCCGGTGGTAAGCCAGGGCAGATTTTGAGCTGGCTGTCAATCGCACCGGTCGCCATGCATGTTATTACGCTTGAAGGTGGGCCAGTGAATTCGCTTGCTGATCTGAAAGGCAAACGTGTCGGCATGGGTCAGCCAGGCGGTGTGTCGATGCTTGATGCTGATGCTATGATGGAGCAGCTTGGACTGATGCCTGGCACAGATTTCAAGGATTTTCGGGTAAAGCTCGGCAATATGGCGAATATGCTTGCGGATGGAAATCTTGACGCAGCCCTGTGGAACGGAAGTTTTCCACTACCTCCGGTGATCAAGCTGGGTGCCAAGAAAAAAGTCAAGTTACTGCCTATTTCAGATGCATTCTTTGCTGATATTCAGAAAAAATATCCGCCATATTTTCGCATTTCAATTCCAGCCGGCACCTATAAAGGGATTGACACAGCGACGCCAAGCTACGGTTTGGGGAATGCATTGGTGATCCATGCAAAAGTATCAGAAGATATCGTCTATAAGATGACGAAGGCTATTATGGAAAATCTTGACCACTTGAAAACAGTTCACCCAGCCTTCGGGCGAGTTAATAAAAACACTGTTTTGAACGGCTTTGGCGCACCTCTGCATCCGGGTGCGCTCCGGTATTACCGTGAAATCAATTTGCCGGGTATTGAAGAGTTTGTAAAACGGACTAGTAACTAGACCATTGTTGAACCTGGTTGGCTATTCAAATGGCTAGCCAGGTTTGACCCCATTTTGAAAGAGTGCAGCTATATGAAAACTGTCTTTGTGCTTTTAGATTCACTCAATCGAAATGCCATGCAGCCATATGGCTCACGCACTGTTCAAACGCCAAATTTCAGTCGCTTTCAACAGCGTGCGGTTACCTTTGATAATCATTATGTTGGCAGCCTTCCTTGTATGCCTGCACGCCGTGATCTTCATACCGGACGCAATCACTTTCTGCACCGCAGTTGGGGGCCGCTGGAACCGTTTGATGACTCCTTTCCCGAATTGCTGAAAGCTAACGGTTTCTATAGTCATTTGATCACTGATCATCATCATTATTTTGCCGATGGTGGAGCGACATACCATCAGCGTTTTTCGTCTTGGGAGCTGGTGAGGGGGCAGGCAATTGACCGGTGGAAAGCCGAGGTAGAGCCTGATTTAGCCACTTTCAAAACGGCGTATCATCCGGTTCAGCATCACCGCACAAACTATATGATCAACCGCCAGTCAATGACGAAGGAAGAGGATTACTGCGCGCCACAATTATTTAAAATGGCGGATGAGTTTCTGCAAAAGAATTATCAGGCGAATAATTGGTTATTGCAGCTAGAATGTTTCGATCCACATGAGCCCTTTCACGCGCCACCAAGGTTTCGCGAACTTTATCCGACAAGCTATGAAGGGCCAATTCTGGATTGGCCGATCTATGATAGGGTTACTGAAACGCCAGAAGAAATTGCCGAGCTTCGCGCCAATTATTCGGCGCTTGTTACCATGACGGATGAATACTTTGGACGCTTATTAGATGTGTTTGACGCGCATGATCTTTGGTCTGATACGGCGTTGATTCTGACCACTGATCACGGGTTTTTGCTTGGCGAGCATGATTGGTGGGCAAAAAACCGGATGCCGGTATATGACGAAATCGCGCATATCCCGTTGCTTATATATCATCCTGATTTTGCTTATTCTGGCGGCACACGGCGCAAATCATTAACCCAAACTGCGGATATCATGCCAACCATCCTCGATATGGCGGGGCTGGCGCCCCCTGATGATGTTACTGGAAAATCTTTGCTGCCAATATTGACCAAAGATGATGAGTGCCGTGACAGCTTAGTCTTTGGTTATTTTGGCGCTGCGGTCAATGTTTGTGACGGGCGTTATAGTTATTTTCACTATCCTGTGGTGGATGCGGCTGAACATCTGTTTGAATACACATTGATGCCAACTAGAATGACGACGCGCTTTTCGATCCAGGAATTGCTTGATGCAACATTGCATTCGTCATTTTCCTTTACCAAAGGTGTGCCGGTTCTGAAGCTGCTACCCAAAACTGATCACGGCGGCGTGCCGGTCGAGGTGCAAGGCATGCCATTTGCGGATCAGCAGTCGCAGCTTTTTGATTTACAAACCGATCCTGGGCAAACAACGCCGCTTGACGATCCAGAAAAAGTGGCGCAAATGTGCCAACTCATTATCGATAATATGATTAAACTTGACGCGCCTGCCGAAGCCTACAGCCGCTTTGGTTTTGCTCGTCCAGACGAGGGAGCCAAATGAGTCATCAACCAAATATCCTGCTAGTGATGGCCGATCAACTGGCAGCGCAAGCCCTGTCAATCTATGGCAATAGGGTCTGTAAGACACCTAATCTTGAACGGCTTGCCGCGCAAGGCGCCGTCTTTACCAATAATTATTCGAACAATCCTTTATGTGTTCCCAGCCGGGCATCAATGCTGACGGGACGATTAAGCCCTGATATCGGGGTTTATGACAATGCAAATGAGATCGCATCATCACTGCCAACGATGGCGCATTTCATGCGTGCACAAGGCTATCAGACTTTTTTATGTGGCAAGATGCATTTCATCGGGCCTGATCAGCTTCATGGGTTTGAAGAACGTCTGACGACTGACGTTTATCCGGCCGACTTTCAATGGATTGCCGATTGGTCGGCTGGCCCGGCCTTTGTGCCATCAGGTACGGCTCTTAATGGGGTTGTTGAGGCTGGCCCCTGTATACGAACCATGCAGGAAGATTATGACGATGACGTGGCGTTTCAGGCCTCTCGTAAAATCTATGACCTTGCCCGATCAGACAATGAGAAGCCGTTTTTTGGGGTGGTTTCCTTTACCAGCCCGCATACACCCTTTAATGTTTCGCAGCGCTACTGGGATCGCTATGATCACAAGGATATTGATTTGCCAGCCGTGTCTGAAATTCCCTTTGCCGCGCTTGATTATTTTTCGAAGGCTTTGTTCTTCGCACATGGTCGGCACCGTCATAGCATAACTAAGGATCATCTGCTAAATGCACGCCATGCCTATTATGCGATGATTTCTTATCTTGATGAAAAACTTGGGCAGATGCTGGATCAATTGGACGAAACGGGTTTGCGCGAAGACACAATTATCATTTTCACATCAGATCATGGCGAGATGATGGGCGAGCGTGGAATGTGGTTTAAACAATGTTTTTGGGAATGGTCAGCACGTGTACCTCTAGTTATATCGGATGGGCGCGCTGCAAATAATGTGCGAATTGATGCGAACAGCTCGCTTATTGACTTGTTGCCGACATTTATCGATTTTGGCGGAAAGGATACAGCGCTGCTTCGCCCGGCGATAGCCGAGTTAGCTGGGCATAGTCTCATGCCACTTCTGACAGGTAATGCGAGTATAGCGGCAGATTATGTGATCGCTGATTATCTGGCGATTGGACCGTGCGTGCCATGCCGTATGGTCAAAAAGGGTGAGTATAAATATATTTTTACCCATGGCCACCCTGATCTTTTGTTTAACCTGGAGGCTGACCCCGATGAGCGCGTTAACCTTGCCGAACATGCGTCCAATGCGCCAATTCTTGCCGCGCTTAAAAAGATTGGCATGGATGGCTATGATCCGGATATGCTGAGGGCCAAAATTGTTGCAAGCCAGCGCCGCCGGAGCTTTATTGCCAGGGTGCCGGGCAAAAAGCCAGATTGGGATTATGTGGCATTTCAGGGGGATGCTGAGCGCTATGTTCGGCGTGATGGCGTCGATGCGACAAAGTCACGGCTAAGATTGCCGCAGGTCTCGACGACACCACCAGACTTGCCAGAACTTTCATCAACAATGATCGACTGCATGATGCGCGGTGAAATTGACTTTCAAAAGTAACAGCGCTTCAAATCTGTTATTGGACCTTTACTATCTGCCAATGATCTCCAGTTTATCAGCAACGGCCATTTTATCATCACTCATTTTGCAGGTGCCAACCGAATGATAGGTTGTAGTGGCGTTAGTGCGTGCTTAATTGAGTAATTCGTCGTAATCATCATCGACAATTTCTGCACTCGGCCTATATTCTTCGGTATGCAGCATGCGTACAGGGTCGTATCAGCAAATTGAGTGAGTCACTTGCAACTCTACAACAATCGTGTTGCAATCGGTTTGCGGCCAAATAATTTGGATTAATTACCGGATAGTCCAAAGGGCTCAACGATTTTAGCGTTAACCAGCCCACACTTTTGGGGCGAAGCAATAATATTGAGGCGTTTAGCGCGCAAGTGTTAGCTAGCGGTTCTGACTTATTGCTATCAACCTGGTCAATCTGATGCCAATCAACCAATCTTTATGCGTGACGCGGCACCTTAATAGGGAGCAACCCCTTGTATCGCATTGGAGCTAATTGCTCGTTTGATGCGCAGCTAGAATCATTTTGCGGAAAACACTTGCTGGAAGTGACAAGGGGGCAAGGTTTGAATAGGTGACTGAGATAGGCACCTCAAAGCCGCAAATATTGGGCAATAAAGACCGCATTTGTGCATTATTGACCCATTGCTGTTGGGCAAAATCACAAGGTAAAAAGCCAACATATTTTCCACTAAGAATAAATTGTGCGACACCTTCCATATGATAGGCGGTGGCAGCTGCTGGCTCATTGAAAAATGAGTCATATGGCGTTGTTACTGAATAGCCCCGCCTGACAAAAGCCTGCCGGCTGATAATATCTTTGGTGATTAATTTTGGATCCATGTCAAATAGGGGATGAGCCGAGCTGCAATACAGTTCTTGGCGTTCATGGAATATGGTTTCTGAATGAATCGCGTCAGATGATGGCAGGTTTGCCACAATCGCTAGATGCAGTAACCCGCGCGTCAACCAATTGTCAATTTGGTTTGGTGCTACAACTTGGATAATCAGATGAACATCTTGTGTTTGGGCGCAAAATTTATTGATCGCCTCATAAAGCTTGCATGACGAATTTGACGTTAGATTATCGACCATGCCAATTTTAATTTCGCCCGTCATCCGGCCTTGTAATTCGCCAAGCTCACTTCGGAACCCTTCAAGCGCGGTTAGAAATTTTGACGCTGATTCATAAACCAGTCTGCCGCGCTCTGTAAGGGCAAATCCGCTGCGTCCGCGCCGACATAATGTCAGCCCCAAACGGGTCTCCAAATTGCTCATATGCGTGCTGATAGTCGAACGGCTGATGCCAAGCTCGGCCTGGGCTTGGCTAAAGCCGCCACATTCTACAATGGTTCGGTAAACGCGTAAAAGCCGCAAATCAATATCGCTTAAAGGGGGTAATGATTTGGTTGCCAATAGTTCGGCTTTCTTCAATGTTAACTTCTACAAGTCAACATTTACACAACTGAAATTTATGGTCAATGATTATAGCTGAGGCAATGAAACAACTGATTTCATCAGCGAAGAAAGCCACCATGAGCGACACATCCATATCATTTGAGCCGGTTTCAGGGGCAGTTTCGCCCCGGTTTGCTGGGGTTCCTACATTTATGCGCCTGCCAAACATTGCATTGAGTCACCCAGATATTACAAAAGTTGATATTGGGTTGGTTGGTGTGCCGTGGGATGCTGGTACAACAAATCGCCCCGGTGCTAGACATGGGCCAAGACAATTACGCGACCTTTCAACGATGATTCGGGCGGTTCATCCCTATACTGGGGTCGATCCTTTTAAACTGGTCAATTGCGCTGATTTGGGTGATTGTCCAGTCAATCCAGCCGATATTCAAGATTGTTTGACACGGATAACCAATTTTTACTTAGAAATGCATGACAAGAATATAGTTCCCCTAACTGGTGGTGGCGATCATCTTGTGTCGCTTCCCATTTTGCGGGGGATCAAACGCAAAGAGCCACTATCAATGATTCATATTGATGCACATACAGATCTATTTGACGAATATTTTGGTGGTTCAAAATTCACCCATGGCACTCCATTTCGCCGCGCCATTGAAGAGGGGCTTTTAGACCCAACGCGCGTTGTGCAAATTGGTATTCGCGGCACCATGTATGATGGTGAAGATATTGAATGGGGGCGGCAGAATGGCGTTCACATCATCACGATAGATGAGGTCTATGAGACCGGGCTGGATGCCATCATGGATAAAGCGCGGGGGATTGTCGGCGATAGTCCAACCTATGTCAGTTTTGATATTGATGCGATTGATCCGTCCTATGCGCCTGGTACAGGAACGCCTGAGATTGGTGGATTTACCTCATATGAAGCTCAACGCATTGTCCGCAAGCTCGCTGGGCTTAATTTAATTGGTGCAGACCTTGTCGAAGTGTCTCCACCTTTTGACCCAACAGGGGGAACAGGGTGGGTCGGGGTGTCCATCATGTTTGAGCTGCTGTGCGTTCTCGCAACCGCAAGTGAAAAGAGCGCATAAACTGGCTTTTCATCCCGATCATCACATGTGTGCTGCATTATACACCGATCATCAAATTGCAAAGCTATTACTGTAATTTTATGGGTAAAAAATTTTGCTAATCATTGAATTTCTTCTCAACATTGCTGGTGCGACTGTCCTTTTACTGTTTGCCGTCAAAATGGTGCAAAGAGGTGTGGAACAGGCCTATGGACCATCATTCCGGCAAATCATGAGGCGCTCCCACGCAAAGGTAAGCGCGACAGTTTTTGGTGCCCTACTTGCTGCAATTATGCAATCTTCTTTGGCAGTTGCAATAATGGTGTCTGGGCTTTTCGGCTCCTCAATGATCTCCTTTGAGCTAGGACTGGCGGCTATTCTTGGGGCTGATCTTGGCTCCGCACTAGTAATACTATTTCTTAGCCTCGACATTCACTGGCTAGCACCACTGATGCTTCTAGTGGGTGGCCTCCTCTTCCTTAAATCTGAAACACCAACTTTAAAGCAGATAGGTCGAATCATAATGGGTGTGGCTTTAATACTTATTGCCCTAGACCTCATCCGCACCAACGTTTCACCACTACGAAACAGCAGCTTTCTTCCGGGTTTTATCTTAATCCTTGAGCGTGATTTCTTAGCTACTTTTCTAATTGGTGCACTTCTGGCTTTTCTTTTGCACTCTTCCGTTGCCGCCGTATTGATGTTTGTAGCGCTTGTTACTAGCGAGACTCTAACGCTGATGGTAGGTGTCTCATTGGTATTGGGGGCGAATTTAGGCTCGTCTCTTTTGCCGATTTGGATGACCCGCACAATGCCTCCCACGGCACGTCAACTTCCCCTAATGAACTTACTCATCCGAGGCGGCGCGGCTCTCAGCATGGTAGTGATAGTTAACCGCACATCGTTGATTGGGCTTTTGCCAGAGATCCATGCGGGGCAGCAGATTATCCTCACACACATCATTTTCAACACAATGTTGCTTGTAGCTATTCCCTTTAGCAGATTGGCAGGCAGATGTGCGGAGCAATTATTACCAGAACATAAATCGTCAAATGAGGATATACCGGCCCATTATCGCTCTGTGCTTGACAAAGAAGCTTTGAGGTCCCCGCCACTAGCAATGGCATGTATCCAGCGTGAAATTCATCACATGCTCTTGATTGCGCAAGAAATGATGCAACCAATAATGCAACTTTTTGAGGAATACGATAAGAAACAAAGTAAAAATATCCTCGAAAACAACAAACGGCTCAATGATGCTTTTGATGGCATTCGCGAGTATTCTAGTGATCTCTCGAAGGAAATCACATCAAGGGGCCGAAGCCGCCAGCTGCGCAATTTAATCGAATTCGCGATTGCGATTGAAGCCGCTGGAAATATCGTTGCCAAAAACCTTTTGCCATTGGCCCTAGACCGCCAGAAAGAAGGCATTCACTTTTCCGCTGAGGGTCTTGCTGAACTGGAAAGTATGCACGACCGCATCATTGCTAATATTTCACTTGCAAGCAACGTGCTGATCTCCCGTGATGTAGACATTGCACGCCAGTTAGTAGAGGAAAAATCCAAACTCTCTCGCCACCAGCGTAAAAGCCGTAAAAGGCATCTAAAACGGCTTGCCGCTGGTCTCACTGAAAGTTTTGAGACAAGTGACTTACATCTCGAAACCAGTCTTGCTTTCAAGGAATTCAATAGTCAAATAGCTACCATTGCTTACCCAATTCTCTCCCGTGAGGGTAAACTCCTTCACTCGCGACTAGTAGACAAAGATTAAAAGCAAACCCAAAACCCTATTGTATCATTTTTTTAACGAGGTTGATCTGATTAGACCCAAACAAGGTACCAACCCCTTTGCCAATACCGTTTGGTAACAGGAAAGGGTTCTAATAACCCTGTTTGGACGCCCTAAGCAAATGGACAGAAGCCAGCGGACCGTAAACTTTTCCAGTCAACCCTCGGAACTTAGATCAGGTGAGGTGGCAACAGTTAGCTAGCAGCCTTGCTACGGCTAGGCTCTGAGCCTAAAAACAAACAACCCCAGGCTGAAAGCAGGGGGAAGGAGCAAACGAATAACATTTGAAGCGCGGCGCTGCATCTCAGACAACCCGCCGCATAATGTAACTAAAAGTATGAACTAAACTCTTTCTTAGTAATAAGCTATCTTTGATCCCAAAACCCCTGACCGCGGATATTCCGTAAAGTCAAAAAACAAATACGCGAGGGTTTTTAGCCTATGAATTACACTTTGAGAAAGAAACCTAGTCATGAGTCACGCCATAGTTTTTTCTACTTCGGAGAAGTATGTTTCCTACAAAAGCACGTTAAGAAGCAAAAATAAAACCCGAGAAACAGCAAACCTGTGGTTAAAAAGGTTTTGGCTCGAACTCCAACCATTTTATCCGCAAGGTAATGCGCAGTGGCTTCATTATGGACTAGCCGCCGAAATCATATGTAAACCCCATGAAAGTTTCACAGCAAGCGAGGCTCTTAAAACTGATTCCTTTCTCGCTTTAAGAGCGAGAGCGTCAGCGGATAATATAGATGTAAATATTGTTGAGTTGCAGGAACGCCGAAAAAAACTTTTATTAGCTGATATGGATAGCACAATTATTACTTCAGAATCTCTCGATCACTTGGCACAAATGGCTGGAGTCGGGGGTGCCGTAGAGGCTATTACACAGCGCTCTATTGCCGGTGAAATAGATTTTTCAGAGGCTCTTATTGATCGTGTAAAACTGCTCGCTGGCAAGCCCGTTGGATTTCTGGATGCATTGCTAGATCAGGTTGTTTTGAATAACGGTGCGGTAAACCTCGTGCAAACCATGCGCGCAAACGGCTCGAAATGCTATCTTGTTTCTGGTGGATTTGATTTTCTGCTAGGTCATGTTTCAAACCTGTGCGGGTTTCACGGCTATCATGGCAATCACATGTTAATAGAAGAGAACGTCATCACGGGTAAGGTATTGCGCCCGATTCTTGATCGTAAAGCGAAAGCAGAATATTTGATAGATTATTGCACACGCTTAGGTATAGACATTTCTGCAACGGCTTCAATTGGTGATGGCGCTAACGACCTTGAAATGCTTAGCCATTCTGGGATGGGTGTGGCTTTTCAGGGTCAAGGGCTGCTTCTTGATACAATACCACTTCAGCTAAGCTTCACTGACCTTCTTGGCCTACTTTATCTTCAAGGATATTTTGCAGAAGAGTTCGTTGGAACCTGAACTCAACAATTGTCATTATTCTTATTAGAACAGGTTTGGTGACTGCACGTGCTTCAAACGAGAAGTGCTTTCAATTCAATTGAGAATGTAACACAAAATTTTCCTGTGCGCTTGTTTCAATGGCTCCCGGTCGAAATTGCCGGACTACGCCGATAGCCGATCGAAAGGAAATGCCAAGATCAGCCAAAATTATTGCAGCAACAGTCCCAGAACGGCCCAGCCCTCCCATACAGTGGATTGCAATCGAACGGTCTGTTTTAATTGCCTCCAAAAGTTTTGGCCGAATCTTTTTTAACCCATCTAACGTGCTATTTTTCGGGATATCCATATCGGCTATTGGAAGATGAACCCAATTAATCAGTCTTTTTTTTGTCTCAGCCTCAAGCACTGCTTTACTGCAATAACCATCGAACTCACCATCTTCTACTAAAGAAAGAAAATGTGAGCAGCCTTCATTCTCTAGCAGGTTTAACACAGATGACATCTTTTTTATCGAGAACGTATTAGTTGAGGTTCTACCTGGAAAAGCTGTTAGCAAAAGACGGGCTTTGTGGCCTGGTATCTCAATCCTTGAGACAGTTTGTTTCTTTTTTTCCAACTCTAGATATTTCTCCATGCCTGTGTTCTCTTCATAAGAAAAGTCGATATGATCGTATGAATGCCGCGCACAAGAAATGAAATGTAAACAATCAACATTGCCATCGCAGCAGCTCCAGCCACATCACCCTGCTCATCAAGATGTATAGACGAAACTGATGCCAATGTTGTGTCATACGAATAAAGAAAAATAACACCTGAAACAGTCGTCATCGCATTACAAAAAAGGTAGATAAAAATATCGAAAACTGTTGGCAAGCACACTGGGAGAGTCACTCGGAAAAACATTTTATAAATAGGAACTTTAAGTGAAAGTGAAACTGACTCAAACTCGGAGTCTAATTTCTTTATCGCTGTAATAGCCGATAAGTGGGATACAGTATAAAAATGGACTATTGTGTTTATTACCAAGATTATCATTGTGGCATAAATGAAATTTAGAGGGTTATCTTTCATGTTAAAAAAGAAAATATATGCAAGCCCAAGCACTATTCCAGGTATTGCCATTGGCATAAGTGCAATCATCTGAAGGACATCCCTTAGGCTTTTGTCTGAACGCATTTTCTCTATCAGGTAGCTACCAATAAAAATTATAACTGTTCCAAAAAATGCTGCCCAAAGTGACATACGAATAGAATTGTAGAACGAGTCCCAGCCTAGCCCTGCGACTTCAAAATTATAATGTTTCAAGGTTAACGAAAGATTATACGGCCAAAACTTTACCAGAGCCCCAAATTGAGCCATGCCTAGCATTAAAAGAACCAATGCTGTAATAAACAAACAATAGCAGAGGAGAAGGTTATCACGCACTTTATGAGGCTTTGGCACATAAACGACTGCTCTAGAGGTTAATTGGGACGCCTGCCTTTTCCGGAAAAATTGATCAAGGGCAAAGGCAAGTAATGCCGGAATCAATAGTACAATTGATATAACTGCTCCCATTTGAAAATTTTGCATTCCAACCACTTCACGATAAATATCCGTGGCAAGCACGTTATAATTTCCCCCGATAACTTTAGGAACACCAAAGTCAGTGAAAACAAGGATGAAAACAACAAAAGTGGTGCTTATGATGCCGTATTTGGCTCCCGGCAAAGTAACAGTAAAAAATGTCCTGAGCTTCGACGCTTTGAGTGCATCAGAGGCTTCATAAAGACGTGCATCCGATAACGACAAGGAGGTGGACAAAATCATAAGTGCGTGTGGAAAAGTCCAATAAACAGAGGCCATTATAATGCCTATTGGGCCATAGATTGAGTTCCCTAGGAGCAGCTCCTTAAACACACCTTGGTTACCAAACCAATAAACAAGGGCAATTGCGGCAAGGATGGATGGGCTAAGCAACGGGATCAAGGAGACCACTCTGAAGAATCCCTTGAATGGGATGCAGGTGCATTGCAACGCAAATGCATACAAAAAACCCAGAAAAACAACTATTACTGTGGAAACAAAAGCAACAAAAAGACTGTGGAAAAAGGATTTGAAAAGCGTAGGGTCTTTTAAGTAGACCACAAAATTTTCAAGGCCAATAAAAATACCATCCGCATTTTGCATGCTTTTGGACATTAACGCAAAGAGCGGTAGAACCAGAAAGCAAAAGAATAGAGCTAAATAAATGAAGACAAGCACTCTGCCAATT
Source organism: Candidatus Puniceispirillum sp. (assembly GCA_028383305.1). Lineage (GTDB taxonomy): Bacteria > Pseudomonadota > Alphaproteobacteria > Puniceispirillales > Puniceispirillaceae > UBA3439. The sequence goes on along the minus strand of JAOEVD010000007.1, from coordinate 18,993 downwards.
TTATCTGATTTATCGGCTGCTAGCGATTTAGATTTACGACCCAGCATTTTATCTATCATACTCATAGACGTTTAAGTGAGTTGGCGACATCGTAAAACCTACAACATCTCCAACAGCAATGGATTTATCAAAATTACCAATCATTGGTTTATCGACTATTAAACGTTGATTTGGCATAATTGAGGTGTTCAGGTAAATTCTAAGAAATGACCCTAGAAATTCGACATCAACTACCGTTCCATCAAACATATTCTTTTCATTTTTCGCAGTAAGATCAATGCATTCCGGCCGAGCAGCAACTAGAACTTTTGTACTTTTTGTAAAGCCATGGTCAACAAAATCTATTTGCTTATTATCTATTGTTATGACGTTTTTGTTTAGGACTTCTCCTTCAATGAAATTAGTCATTCCAATAAAGTTGGCAACAAATGGGTTTTTTGAGTTGGCGTAGATATCTTCCGGCGTGCCAGATTGCATTATCTTTCCACCGTCCATTACGAAAATTCTATCTGCTATAGCGAGAGCTTCTTCTTGATCGTGAGTTACCATAACTGTTGTCAAACCGAGCCTGCGATGAAAATTCTTTAACTCTTGTCGCAGATGCACCCGAACCTTGGCATCCAAAGCGGAGAGCGGCTCATCCAGCAACAAAAGGTTTGGTGATGTAGCGATAGCGCGAGCCAGAGCAATCCTTTGTTGTTCACCACCAGACAGTTGGCTTGGGTATTTCCCGATGTGATCTGACAAACCAACGAGCGATAGCAATTCCTCCACTCGTTTGGCTGTATCTTTTTTGTCCCAGCCAAGGTTTTCCAGGCCATAGGCAATATTTTGAAAACATGAAAGGTTTGGAAAAAGAGCGTAAGATTGAAAAACGATACCAAAATCACGTTGAGAAGTTGGTAAATCTGAAATTATTTCTGAGTTTTGAATAATTGTCCCACTGGACTGTACTTCCAGACCAGCAATACAACGCAGTAACGTAGTCTTGCCACAACCTGACGGGCCGAGGAAACAGACAAACTCACCAGCGTTTATGTCTATGGAAACATTATCAAGCGCTAAAAATTCACCGAAGAACTTGCTTAGTTTTTTAGTTGATAGGTAAGAATTTGCATTTTCCATTACTCTTCTTGAACCCCTCAAGAATAACATCAAAGAATAAATAGCAACCAATCTAAGACGCGACAATTGGGAATCATCGAGAAAATAAATGGTAAGGTTGCATCTTCTATAATCACTTACCACAAATTTCAGTTGTGTAAATGTTGACTTATAGAAGTTAACATTGATAAAAATAAAACTATCGCTAACCAGAGAACTGTCTTCCGTTCAGCGGTAATGATTTGTGGTTTATGCGGCGTTTACCGAGCCCTCACATTTTGCAATGGTTCGGCTTTTATCAATGTTAACTTCTATAAGCCAACATTTACACAAAGGTATTGAACAATCTAGAGTACCCAACGATTGATATGGGATAGGGAGAAATGGAAATGAAGTTTAATTATAGAAAATTAGCCGTTGGCATTTTCGCATCAATACTGCTTACTGGTGCCGCAAACGCTGGTGACCTTTTGGTTTACTCGAGTACTGATGCTGACAACCTTAAGTATTACATGGACAATTTCCAAAAGGATAATCCTGACATTAAGGTAAAAGTGGTTCGTGAATCCACTGGCACAATGGCAGCAAAAATGATGGCGGAAAAAGACAACCCACAAGCCGATGTCCTTTTTGAAATGGCTGCGACCGTGGCGTTGAAGATGGAAGCGCAAGGCATGTTCCATCCTTATACCCCAAAAGGAATGGATAAAATTGATCAGCGGTATGTTGATAAAGAGGGAGAAGTGAATTGGGTTGGCAACTACGGATGGGCTGGTTGCATTTGCTGGAACACAATTGAAGCGAAAAAGCTTGGTTTGCCAAAGCCAAAGAGCTGGGCAGATCTAACCAATCCTATATATAAAGGACTGATTTCAATGCCGAATCCAAACTCATCTGGAACAGGGTTCCTGGATGTATCAAGTTGGATTCAGGTTATGGGTGAAGATGCAGCATGGACATATATGGATGCCCTTCATAAAAATGTTGGTGTTTACACTCACTCAGGCTCAAAGCCTTGCAAACAATCTGGGTCTGGTGAGTTTCCTATTGGTATCTCTTGGCCTGGCCGCGCTATCAAAATCATCAAAGCTGGCGCACCAATGGAAATGATTATTCCTGAAGAAGGAATTGGTTGGGAGATGCAGGTTGTAGCAATCATGAAGGGAACAAAAAACCTTGAGGACTCGAAGCGTCTTATTGATTGGACGCTTGGCAGAGGGATGGAACTTTTTGGTGAGCGTCAATCAATTATTGCTGACACATCCAAAATTACGCCAGATCCAAAGCTTCCAAATTTCTTCAAAGAAGTGAACGCTAAGTTGATTGACAACAAGTTTGCTTGGGCGGCTGCCAACAAAGACCGTATCGTTAAGGAATGGAAAAAGCGTTACGACGGAAAAACAGAGCCTAAAAAATAGGGCTGATTAACCTATACTGGTGTGCAAGAAAATTGCGCACCAGTTCTCGTGTGCTTTATGCTGGATAAAGAAAAACAACACCGAGAGCTATAACGAAAACCAGAGCAATTTTATCTGTGGTCATCTTTTCTTTTAAAAACGTAACACTGAGTAAAATAGCAAAAAGAATAGAAGTCTCTCGCAAGGAAGACACTAACGCCACGGGCAAATGCTGATAAGCTTCCAGAATTATTAGATAGCAGACAAAAGAAATTAAACCACCAAGAATAAAACTGTGTCGGTAACCCCTGACAAGGCGTGGCAAGAAGTTTCTTTCTAACACAATCAGATACAAAAACAGGAACAGACGGTTGAACAGGGCCATAGCTCCAAAAAAGGACAAGGAACTGCCCACCAACCGCACACCGTAAGCATCTGTAATTGAGTATAAAGCGATGAATATACCTGTAATTAATGCAAAAGCAAGCTGCCGGTTTTTCCCCTGATTTTGCCATAACTGAACTAGTCCATGCGCGACTAGGCCGGCACAAATGAACAATATTCCAACAAAAGTTTGTATTGGAATCTCAGGTGCGAAAAAGATATAGCTCAAGATAAAAATAAATACGGGCGCAGAGCCTCTAGCAACTGGATACACGCTACTTAATTGGCCCTGATCATATGCTTTAAAAAGTGATATACTGTAACCAGTCTGCAATATTGCACTTAGCAAAATCACGGGTAGAGCTGACAGTTTTGGAAAGCCTCCGATATAAAGGCCAGCCAAAGCTAAAGGCAAACTGCTGAAAAAAATTGACATCACAGCTACAGCCTTATCTTGAGCTCTCTTTAAAATAAGATTCCAAAATGCGTGCATAAGTGCTGCAGCAAGGACTAGAATTACAAAAAACGCTTCCAGAATGAACCCCCGAGTTTAGTTGATTTCAAACTATCGCGTTTTTTACTTTTAACTCAGCTATCATCGAAATCATTTCAAACATAATTGCGGCCGCAACCATTGCGGTTATCTGATTTGGACTATCTTTTGTTGGCATCAAACAAACCACATCACCGCCAATGATATTCATTCCCCGGACTGCATGTATAAGTTCAATCGCCTCATCAATAGAAAAACCTTTGACGCCTGGTTCAATATTAGAAACTGCGGGTGCAACAGAAGGGTCGAGGCAGTCAAGATCAAACGTTATGTATACAGGCCGTCCATCAAGCACTGCTTTTACCTGTTCTACAACGTCAAGAGCGCCACGCTTGCGGTATTCCTTCATAGTTACAATGTTATAACCATAGTCGTAAGACGGTTGCAGCCAATCTAGCGTTCGTGGGTGGCCGCGTAGACCAATTTGCATTGAATTTTTTGGATCAATCATACCTTGGTCAGGCAAATACGCACCCCAATGGGCTGCAGATTTTTGTGCACCAAGAAAATGGTCAACAGTGGTAAAAACATCGGTGTGAGCGTCGAGGTGTAAAAAACAGATCTTTTCACCGTTCGTTAAAACTCCATTAGCAAGCCCTTGTATGATTCCTCCAGTAATCGAATGATCACCCCCAATTGAAACAGGACGAGTATTAGAGTTATCAACAGCTTTGTAAAAATTTGTTATTTGTTCAATGCAATGTTCATTATCATTTGCCCGCGGCAAAGGGACATCACCGGCATCTATAATTTTTGCTTCATTCCATGGATTGATTTTGAAATCACCATGTGTTCGACGTTGGAGTGCGGATACATTCCTCACAGCACGTGGACCTAGGTGCTGATCACGTTCAGTTGTTCCATTGCCAGTGGAATGAGGAACCCCAACAAGGGCAATATCAGCAGTTTTAAGCTCGTCTTGTGGACACCTGAAAAGAGTGGGAATACCCCACCAATAAAGGTTTTCCATCATACTCAAATCATGTTCTTCAGCCATTTTTTATCTCGCTTAAAATAGTATAGCTTATCCGGAATTTCACTAGCAGCCGTTATCAACCCCCTTAAACCAGTTCACATTGAACGTTAGTGTATTAAAGGCAGTTATTCCATCGCGACGATGGATTCTGGAGCCAACCAACTCTTTCAGCTGATACGTTCCTATGCCGCCATATTGCTTGCGCCAGCGACAATACTTCTTTTCCTTGATATGATCTGAAGAATAGTACCAACACGCGCCATTTCTTGTCCAACCAAAACCCCAACCTGTCCTAGCTGCGTCATAATCTCTCTAGGTTTGTGTTACGTATGGCGTTGGGTTTGCGCGCAAAATTGCCGATCGAGTGATCTTTGGGGGTCACTGCATGATTATTGAGGAAAATGACCCAGAACGATTTCTCAAAGCGCCGGGAAATGCCCAAATTAAAAACTTCCTCAAACAGGTTTTTGTGCATTAAGGCGGTTTTTAATCTTTTGTTTTACGACCATCAGGCCAAAGCCAGGTAAAGGAAATTAACCCCGCCGCCAAACGCCATCAAATCAACCAAGATTTCATGGTTATGGTTGGTCATTTTCTTGAGTATTACTTTGCCAAGCATATTGCCTGGTATTGTTGCTGCGCCGCCAATCAGTCCAAGGATCAAAACCTCCTGCCCGATCAGGCCGATGCTGCCGAATGTGGCGGCGCGTGCAACATGGGTCAGCGCAGCAATCACCGCAAGCGTGGCAACAAAGCTGGTCCGCGATAATCCATAGCCAAGCATAAAGGGAACAAGCAGCAGCCCCGGGCCAGTTGATGATCCGGCCAGAAATCCAAAAACGCCGCCAACCCCGCTCAACATGCCTCGCGATGTTTTGATTTCATATGATTTGGCGATGCGTCGAATGGGAATGGATGCCAGAACAACGCTTCCCAGCATCAAGGCAATCATCTTTGGTTCGAGTTGGGCATAAAAAATGCCGCCAAGCACAACCATAGGCACCGCTGGAATTGCAATGCGGCGAAATGCATCGCGATGAAAACTGGCACGATTGATCCAGGCGCGCGACACGCTGCCAAATAAAAGCATGATCGCCAAGACCGGCATGACCGAGGTGATGCCAATAATTGGCGTAAGGAAAACCGCTGGTAACAGCCCGCCCGCAACACCGGTAATGCCCGTGATGCCTGCGGTAACAAAGGCAATCAGGCAAACCAGAAGAACATCCATTAGTTCCAAATCAAATACGCCTTAGATTAAAGATTGCGATGGGAAAGCTGGCAGGGTTGTTCAATTCCACCAGCAAGACAGACTAAAAGGCGTTTGTGGCAGGCACCGCAAGAGTCAATTGGTTTTGATCATTGCGGTTTTTGCTTTTGGTCAGGCAGCGGCAGGGGCGCTTTCATCTTGGATTTGTGTTCGGTGCATAAGCCGGTCTTGCGCCGGGTCAAGATCGCCGCGCATATGAAGCGTGTAACGATTATCCCAAATCACAATATCCTTTGGTTGCCATTGCTGTGCCCAATGATGTGAACCATTTTCGATATGCTGCCAAATATCATCCAAAAGCTGGTTGCTTTCTTCATCTGATAACCCGACAATCCATGCATTGGGGCGGCGGCCGACATAAAGCGATTCCTTGCCGGTGGCATGATGTCTGATTACCAGCGGGTGTATCGCACCCGGGCGGCTTTCATTGTCATAATTTTCGTCAAATCCGGCCCGCAATTGTCCAGCCGAATTGCGCGTTGCATCATGTTTGCATGACCAACCTTTGATTTTTTCACGCAAGGCATTAGGCAAAGTTTCATAGGCGCGATTGAGATTGTAAAAATGCGTATCGCCGCCGGTGGCTGGGGTTGTCAGCCCGTACAGAATGCTGGCCTTAGGTGGTAAATCCTTATAGGTCATGTCCTGATGCCAAACCAATTCTGAATTGCCAAGCCCACCAATCGGAACGCCGCCTTGGACAATATTCGAAACCACGGCAATTTCTTCGCGTGTTGGATGATAGCTTCCGTTAACAGGTCGTGTCGGCGCCTTGTCGAGGCCGCCAAAATAGCGTGAAAACCGCACAAATTGTTCTTCGGTTAAGTTTTGATTACGAAAGCGCAGAACCAAATGTCTGTTCCACGCGTCAATCACGCGATCAAAAACGGCACCATCAATCTCCTGCGTTAAATCCAGACCAACAATATCAGCGCCAAGCGCGGCACCCGATGGAATTACGTCAAAACTGTCATTCGCGTTCATTGTTACCTCAGTTTGATTTATTCAAAAAAATATACTAAATGAAATAAATGATGATAAAAAATGAAAAATAACTATATAACTATGCGTAAAACACATAGGTAGACAAATGAAGCAACCTCCCTTTCGTTGGATAGAGACATTCCGCATCATCGCTGGCGCTGGCAGCATGACCGATGCGGCTAAAATTCTTGGCGTTGATCAATCAGCGATGAGCCGTCATGTTGCATCACTTGAAAGCCAGCTTGGCATCAGCCTGTTTGACCGGAGCAAGCGCCGGTTAAGATTAACCGCTGAAGGAAAACTGCTTTTGGCCGAGGCGGATTCGGCAGCCGAAGCCTTGAATCGATTTGTACGAAAGGCAAATCAGATCCGGCAGGTTTCAGACGGTCATCTGCAAGTCTTGACCTCGGCGACATTGGCGCGTGGCCTGATGCCAAAAGCATTGCGTATTTTCAAAGCAAAGGCGGCGCGTGTTTCAGTCAATATCGAAGTCGTTGGTCGGGGCGAGTTAGAACGGCGCATCGAGGGTCAGCAATTTGATCTATGCGCGGTGGCATTGCCTTTTAGTTACCCAAGCGAACATATGATTCACATTGGCCATTTTCCAGGTGTTTGCATTCTGCACAAGCAGCACAAATTGGCTAAACAGCAAGAGATAAGCCTGTCGGATCTCGCCGGTGAGGCCTTGGTTGGCTTGCCGCGAGGCACGATTGGCCGGATGCGGATTGACCAGCTTTTTGCGACGGCGGGAATTGATTATAAACCGCAATTTGAAACAACGGCTGTTGCAGTGAATGAATTCGTCGAAGACGGCATCGGCATTGCGATTGCTGATCCATTCACGGCAAAATCGAATAGTGGTGGCAATGTTGTTGTGCGGCAATTGGAACCCACAATTCACTATGAGTTTGCTTTTATGTTTCCCGCTGACCGGCCCCGAACAACCTTGGCATCGATGTTTATTGAGGCAGCCGAAGAGGGGCTGCGTCAGCAAAATCAAGCTCATTACCATTAGGGCAACCCTCATTTACCAAATTTTGTTGGCCCTGTCGTCTTTGTGATTGAAGCATGGCGAATTGCCATCCATACTAGGCTTATTATTATAGCGCGAAATGGAGACTAACTGATGTCCTACCCAGAATTGAAAATGCTAATCGCTGGTGAATGGGTTTTTGGAAGTACCGGCAAAAGCGAGCCGGTTATTTGTCCGGCTGATGGCAGTGAAATTGGGCAGGTACCGCATGCCAGCCCAACAGATCTTGATCGCGCCCTCGACAGCAGCCGTGATGGTTTCAACCACTGGCGGGCAATGACACCACTTAGCCGACAAGCCATTCTGGAAAAGGCGGCTCGTATTCTTGAAGAACGGTTTGAGGTCAATAGTGCCAATCTGACGCGTGAAATGGGCAAGCCGCTTGCTGAGTCAAAAATTGAAATGCAGGTTGCGATTGACCTTCTGCGCTGGTATGGTGAAGAAGGCAAACGGATCTATGGCCGGATTATTCCATCACGCTTTCCGGGCATGCAGCATGAGGCGCGCAAAGCGCCAGTTGGGCCAGCCTTGGCCTTTGTTGCCTGGAATTTTCCTGCAACAAATGTGATGCGCAAAGTTGCTGGTGCTTTGGCCGCGGGCTGTTCGATCACGATTAAACCAAGCGAAGAAACGCCAGCCACCGCGATTGCGATTGGTAAGGCTTTGGTTGATGCAGGCTTGCCAGCGGGTGTGCTGAATATTGTCTTTGGGGTGCCGTCAGACGTCTCCGAGCACCTTCTTGGCTCCACAATTCCGCGCAAACTTAGCTTTACCGGCAGTGTGCCTGTTGGCATTCATCTTCAGCAGCTCGCGGCTAAGAATATGATTCGCTGTACGATGGAGCTTGGCGGCCATTCGCCGGTGATGGTGTTCAAAGATGCCGATATTGAGGCTGCGGCGCAGCTATGCGCAATGGGCAAATTCCGTAATGCCGGTCAGGTATGTATTTCACCAACCCGCTTTTTTGTTGATGCGGCGGTGCATGATGAATTTCTGGCGGCGTTTAGAAAACATGTCGAGGCGGTCAATACTGGCAATGGGCTTGATGCTGGTGTCAGTATGGGCCCGCTTGTTGCCGAACGCCGGATCGACATAATGGATGGGTTTGTCAGTGATGCTTTGTCAAAAGGTGCCGAGCTATTGTCTGGCGGCGGCCGCATGCAAAGCCCAGGGTCATTCTATCAGCCAACGCTTCTTGGCAATGTTCCTGAAACCGCGCGCATCATGACTGAAGAGCCTTTTGGCCCGATCGCGCCAACGACAAGTTTTCATAATCTTGATGAGGTGATTGAGCGTGCCAACAGCCTGCCATTCGGCCTTGCCGCCTATGCTTTTACTAACAGTCCAAAGACAGTACGAATTTTAAAATCGGAAATCGAAACCGGCATGCTGGCGGTCAACTCGCTTCATGTTCATTCGGTTGAGACGCCCTTTGGTGGATTGAAATTTAGTGGCTATGGCTATGAAGGCGGCATTGAAGGTCTGGACGCATTTCTGGTGACCAAATATTCAAGTGAAATCTATAATTAGATTGCTGCCATATCCTCATTGATGATCATCTTATCGACCCGCCTGATGATCGGTAAAACTGATTGGCCAGATCGATTGGTGTCATTGATGGGCTTGGCACTAGCGAAGAAGTGATTGGCGCCAAGTTTTTTCCAGTCTTTGTTCCTGTCTTTGGATCCGGCATTGCCAAAAATCCCCCGTCTTTGCGCCCATATTTGCAGGGCGCGTCACCAACAAAAATTTCCATAATTCATGTTTGTTTTGCATTTGTGTAGAACCTCATTTTGGATTTAACATTCATTTATAGAGTTGTGGTTTTCCACCATTTGATTGAGTTAGTCCTTTCGGGAAGAAACGAGTTGAACATGTTAAATGAAGAACATATTTGGAAATTGGTTGATGCCAAAAGAGCTGAATTTATTGCGTTATCAGATCGGGTTTTCGAAACACCCGAAACGCTTTACAATGAATTTGCATCGGTTGCCGAACATGTGGCAGCGCTCAAAGCCGAGGGATTTACCGTTACCGAAGGCATTTGCGGTATGCCAACAGCGGTTTTGGGTGAGGCTGGAACCGAAGGGCCGGTGATTGCCATTCTTGGTGAATTTGATGCACTTCCCCAGCTTAGTCAGGCACCGAGTGTCGCTGAACATAGCCCGATTGAAGCTGGTGGCAATGGGCATGGATGCGGTCATAATCTGTTAGGGGCGGCATCACTTTTGGCGGCAACAGCGGTCAAGGACTGGCTTGCCGAAAACGGCATTGCGGCACGAGTGCGCTATTATGGTTGTCCTGCTGAAGAAGGCGGCGCGGCCAAAGCCTATATGGCACGCGATGGATTGTTTGATGATGTAGATGCGGCGATTTCCTGGCACCCTTCCACCTTTAACGCTGTCCAGCATGGCCATTCGCTTGCCAATTCGCGTATTGATTTCACCTTTCATGGCAAGGCGGCGCATGCGGCTGCTGCCCCGCATCTTGGCCGAAGCGCGCTTGATGCCTGCGAGCTGATGAATATTGGGGTGAATTATCTTCGTGAGCATATGCCCGATTCAGCGCGAGTACATTATGCCTATCTTGATGCTGGCGGGGTTGCGCCGAATGTTGTTCAGGCAAAAGCGACGGTTCGCCAGCTTGTGCGGGCGGCTGATTTACCAACTTTGCGTGACCTTGTTGCACGCGTTCGCAGCATCGCTGATGGTGCGGCTTTGATGACTGGAACAGAGGTTGAGGTGAAGGTCTATTCAGGGGTTTCCAATCTGGTTGGCAACCGCCCGCTTGAAGAAATGATGCAGCGTGAATTTGACAAGCTTGGGCCGGTACCGTTTGACGCTGATGATGCCGGTTTTGCCAATGAAATTCGCCAGACTTTGACTAAGGACGATATCGCGGCCAGCTTTCAACGTGTCGGTCGGGAGACGCCTGATGATCTGCCGCTTTGCGATTTTGTTGCGGCGCTTGACCGGACAAGCAACGGCGGTGAGGGGTCAACCGATGTTGGCGATGTGAGCTGGGTTGTGCCAACGGTTCAGGCGCGTGTTGCCACCTGCGCGGTTGGCACGCCATTTCATACGTGGCAAACCGTCGCCCAAGGAAAGGCACCGGCGGCGCATAAGGGCATGATCCATGCGGCAAAAGTGATGGCGGCAACGGCCAGCGCCTTGATTCAATCGCCGGAAACGCTTGAGGCGGCGCGCGCTGTTCATAATGACCGGCAGGCGAAAACGCCGTACCAATGCCCCATTCCAAACGAGGTTAGCCCGCCAATCATCGCCAAGCCCGAATAGGCGGCAAAGGTACTTGGCAAGCAAATAATAGACCGCGCCAGCCCCATAAGGGTTGGCGCCTTTGCCTTTAGGCCGAAAGGCCAATTCTATTCGTAAATTTGGCCAGCCGATTGGGTGATTGGGATTATGTTGATTGAGCCAATTTTGATTGGGCAAGCTGAACCCAGAAACTGGCACCAATTGGCAATAGATCATCGTTGAAATCAAAGTGCGGGCTATGCAGATTCTCGGATTGTAATCCCGCCCCAAGCCAGATGTAAGCGCCAGGTTTTTTCTCCAGCATAAAGGAAAAATCCTCGGCACCCATGACCGGTGTCATGCTGGTTTCCAGCCCATCCACGCCAAGCATTTCAGTGATGATATCACGCGCAAATAACGCATCGCTCTCATGGTTCAAGGTTGGTGGATAGCCCGGGCGCAATTCCATTGAAACATCACATCCCAATGTTGCCGCGGCATTTTTTGCGGTGGCTTCAATTTCGGTAATCATCCGCAAGCGTGTATCGGCATTCATCGTTCGCAAAGTGCCGCCAATACTTGCCGTTGCCGGAATCACATTAAATGCACTTCCGGCTTCAAGCTTGGTAAGCGAAATCACCGCCTGATCAAACGGGTCAAGCTGGCGCGAGATTAGGGTTTGCAGCGCCAGAATACACATGCCGGCTGCCGCCACCGGATCTTTTGTCAAATGCGGCATGGCGGCATGACCGCCTTTGCCATCAATCGTCAGAACAAAAATATCAGCACCTGCCATCGCCGCGCCGCAATGGGCAACCGCACGACCAACCTCTAGCCCGGGCCAATTATGCATGCCCCAAACCGAATCCATATGGAATTTTTCAAACAGACCATCTTTGATCATTGATCGGGCGCCAGCATTGCCGCCTTCTTCGGCGGGTTGGAAAATACAATAGATGGTGCCATGAAAATCCCGCGTTTTGGCGAGATGCCGCGCGGCTGCAAGAAGCATGGTCGTATGGCCATCATGACCGCAAGCATGCATGCGGCCGGGGCGTTGTGAGGCATAGGCAAGGTTGGTTTCTTCAGACATTGGCAAGGCATCCATATCCGCGCGAAGGCCAATCGCTTTGCCGCTCTCAGGCTCGCCCAGATTGCCTTTAATCACCCCAACCAGGCCGGTACCGCCAAACTCACGATGAACCGCAACACCAAAGCTTTCAAGCTTGGCTGCAACAAAGTCGGATGTGTCTTTTTCTTCATAAGCAATTTCCGGATTTTGATGAAGATGTTGTCGCCAAGAGGCTAACTCGTCATGCGCCGATACCAATGCTTTCACCAGTTGCATTTTTAGCTCCTAAATACGCTGTCCGTGGTCAGAAAATTATGTCATCGTTGCCGAACGGGGATGCTCAAGACCAAACATGGCTGCCAATAATCATGTGCCGGTTGAAAATCCTAAATTAAACTCTACGCTGATTTTGATCGCAGTCAAACATCAGATGGTGATTTCAATGAAAGTCAGTCCAGCCAAAGAGCAAACAGCGCGAATTGCCGCCGCCATTGACAAGCTTGCCAGCTTTACCGAGGCGGATCGCCCCTATACGCGGCTTGTTTTCAGCCCCGAGTTTGACGCCGCGCGAAACTGGCTTGCCGATGCTTTTGCAGCGGCTGGGCTTGTTTGTCATATCGATCCAGGGGGCAATTTGATTGGTACCCGTGCCGCTTATTTAGAACCGACGGATGGAGACAAGGCCGGCCGGGCAAAAGTTTTGATCGGATCACATATTGATACCGTGCCTGCCGGTGGGCGGTTTGATGGCATTGCTGGTGTTATTGCTGCGCTTGAGGTGGTGCATTATCTCAATGAACATCAGGTCGAACTGCCTTTTGATCTAGAAATTGTTGATTATCTTGGTGAGGAATTAAATGTCTGGGGCACATCTTGTCTTGGCAGCCGCCACATGGCGGGGCTTTTAACGTCTGAAATTTTGGGCCGGGTCGATGCCGATGGACGCCAGCTTGCAAGTGAGATCACCCGTATTGGCGGCACCAATCTTGGCTGTGATGAAGTGCGATCCGATGCTGACCAGATTTTGGCCTGTCTTGAGCTTCATATCGAACAGGCAAAACGTTTGGAAACACAAGGTCATGATATTGGGATCGTAACTGCGATACCAGGGATTTACCGCTATGGTATTTCTGTAAAGGGTCAAGCTGGTCACAGCGGCACAACGCCGATGGATGACCGGCAGGATGCGCTTGTTGCGGCGGCAGATATCATTCAGGCGATAAATGGCTTGGCAAGCGATATTGCCCGCGACGAAAACCAGCATTTTGTGGCAACGATTGGCAAGGTCGAGGTTTTTCCAAATGGTGCGGCAATTGTTCCTGGCCAGGTTGAAATGACGCTTGATATGCGGTCGGCAAGCGCCCATGCAAAAAGTGCCTTTCTGGCGGCATTTGAAACAATTTGCCGTGATAGCGCGACACGCCGCCATTGCGCTGTTGATGTGTCGCCACTTGCTGCCGCTGATGTTGCGCCAATGGATAGCGGCCTGATGCAGAATCTTAGCGATGCGGCAGAAATCAATGGGCTATCTGCGATAAAGCTGGCGAGCGGTGCTGGTCACGACACGGCGCATCTATCACGCTTTGCACCGGCAGCCATCATCTTTATTCCGTGCCGTGATGGGCTAAGCCATTGTCCGGAGGAGTTTACCAGCAATGAAGCCATCGCCAAAGGCGCATGGGTTCTTACAAGCTGCGTTCTGGCGCTTGCCGGAAAGCCATTACAAGCGGTGGATCAGCAATAGTAATTAGGCCTCATCATTCAAATGACAGGCGGAGAAATGCGCTGGCGCAATTTCGCGCAATGCCGGTTTTTCGGCTTTACAGCGCGGCGTTGCAAACTTACATCTTGGATGAAAATGGCAACCCGTTGGTGGTGATAGAGGTGATGGTATTTCTCCGCTAATCGGCTCATATTGACGTTTGCCAACCTCAAGGCGCGGTACCCCTGCAAGAAGCGCTTGCGTATAGGGATGGTTTGGTTGTTTGACAAAGGTTTCAATCGGCGCCGTTTCGACAATCCGGCCAAGGTACATGACGATCACCCGATCCGAGATATGCTCGATCACGCCGATATCATGGCTGATGAAAAGATAGGTCAGATCATAGGTGTCTTTCAAATCAACAAAAAGATTGATGATCTGCGCCTGAATTGATACGTCAAGCGCAGCGATCGATTCATCACAAACCAGAAATTCAGGTGAAACGGCAAGCGCTCGCGCAATGCCAACACGTTGCCGTTGCCCACCAGAAAATTGATGTGGGTATCGTTCAAGTGTATCTGGATCAAGCCCGACCCGTTGCAACATTTCAGTGGCGAAGGCACGCTTTTCTGATGGGGTAATCAGTTTGTGATAGATCGGCGCTTCCGTGACTATATCGATTACCCTTTTTCGGGGATTCAATGAGGAAAACGGATCTTGAAAAATCATCTGTGTTCTGAGCGCACTAGGTATTTCCTTATTATTAGCTTGGCTTGAGTCAAATTCCACAGATCCTGTTGAAGGGGATAAAATTCCAGCAACCATACGCCCAAGCGTCGACTTCCCACAGCCTGACTCTCCCACTACGCCAACGATTTCGCCTTTGAAAATTGAAAAATTCACATCATCGACAGCGTGTACGACTTCCTCTTTGTAACTTTGTCCAATACGGTTCAAACCTTTGGCTACAAGGTCAAGCGACTTAATAAAATCTTTTGAGAGGTTTTGTACCTGTAAAATGGGCTTCATACCTGTTGCCCCGCTGGAACATTAAAACAACGGACTTGTCTTCTATCTGCTAATTGTGTGATGTCTGGCTGTATTTTGGAGCATTTTTCATTTGCATGATTGCAACGATTTTGGAAAGCACACCCCGCTGGGAGGTTGAGCATTGAAGGCACCATACCGTTGATTTGTTGCAATGGTTTGCCGCGTCGATTTTGGCTTGGCACGCTTCCCATCAACCCTTGAGTGTAGGGGTGCATTGGATTTGCAATTATGTTTGCAACTGAACCTTGTTCAACTATTCGACCCGCATACATTACGCATACGCGATCTGCGATACCGGCAACCACGGCAAGATCATGGGTTATCCATAGCAACGCTGTCTGCGTTTCGCGACATAATTTTTGCATTTCGCTGATGACCTGACCCTGAATAGTAACATCTAGGGCTGTTGTTGGTTCATCAGCAATAATCAAATCGGGTCGGTTCAACATGGCAATGGCAATTGAAACGCGTTGTCGCATACCGCCAGAAAATTGGTGAGGGTAGGCACGAAGCCTCTCATCCGGTGAAGAAATGCCGACAAGTCCAAGTGTGTCGCGTGATCGAATTCGTGCATCCTCGCGGCTAATGCTACCATCATGAGCTTGAATCGCTTCTATCATCTGCGTTTCAATTCTTAGAACAGGGTTAAGAGTCATCATTGGATCTTGGAAAATCATGGCAATCCGGTTACCGCGAAAACCTTGCATCTGATTATTTGAGAGGGCGCTCAAATCTTGCCCTTTAAAATTAATGCTACCATCAATAATTTTCCCGGGTGGATCGACTAAACCCATTACAGAAAAACCAGTTATTGACTTCCCTGAACCGGACTCGCCAACAAGCCCAACAATTTCGCCTGCACCAATTTCAAAGCTTACACCGTCGACAGCTTTTAAAATTCCTGCCTTTGTAAAAAAATGTGTTTGCAGATTATTAATCTTTAGAATTGGGTCCAATGCTTGCCTCACTTTTGTAGGCGAGGGTTAAACATGTCGCGCAGTTGATCCCCCACTAAATTAATTGAAACAATAGTAATCAACAACGCAACACCGGGGAAAATACTTATCCAAAAATCACCTGAATACATGTACTCAAAGCCGTTTCCAATTAGTAGCCCTAGAGACGGCTCTGTTATTGGAAGTCCAAGGCCAAGAAAACTTAGAGTGGCCTCAAGAGAGATAGCGTGTGCAGTTTGTAGCGTGCCAACAACAATAAGTGGAGCCATACAATTGGGCGCAATATGACTCAATATTATCCGCCTATCACCCAGTGCTAGACAATGTGCAGCCTCAACGTACTCTTTGTTCTTTTCTACTAAGGCGCTGGCGCGTGCAGCACGAGCGTAATAAGCCCACTGAACTAATATTAACGCGATGATTGTTTTCTCAACACCTTTTCCAAAAGCGGCCAGAATAATAAGCGCCATTAAAATCGATGGAAAGCTCAGCTGAATATCTACTATGCGCATCATAATCGTTTCAAACCTGCCGCCAAAATATGCCGCAGATAAGCCTATCGAGGCGCCAAGGATAAGAGCAACCAGACCTGAAAGTGCACCAACTCCTAAACTCACTCGAAGGCCGTAAAAGATAGCGGACAGCATATCTCTGCCCGCCCCATCTGTTCCGAGTATATAAAAGTTCCCTGAAAAATCTTCTGAACCTGGCGGCAGCCGGCTGTTCATTATGTCTACGCTTGTCAGGTCATAGGGGTTTGACGGTGAAACCCAAGGAGCGAATATAGCGATGAACAATATTGTTAGAAAAACAAATAATGCAATTACGGCGGTTGGGCTTTCAGAGAAATCTAACCAGAATTTTCTGAGACCTGTTGCGGGAAGGTCAAAGCTTTGTTTGTTTGCGGACGCACCCATTAGCTAACACCTTTTATTCTTACGCGTGGATCAAGAACTGAATATAGAATATCGACGATTAGATTCAACATAACAAAAATCACCACAATGATCATGAGGTAAGCCACAACGACTGGTCGATCTAAGTTGTAGATCGAGTCGATGATTAGCTTGCCCATTCCTGGCCATGCAAAAACTGTCTCCGTCACGGTTGAAAACGCTATGAGTGACCCAAACTCGAGGCCGATTATCGTTATCACGGGGATCATAATGTTTTTCAAAAGATGAATTCGAACCACCCTGGACTCGGCTAAACCTTTTGCGCGCGCAAATTTAATGTAGTCTTGAAGGATAACTTCACGGGTTCCAGCACGGGCCAGACGAATAACAGATGAAAGTTTGAATAAAGCTAAATTGAACGCAGGCAAAAATATGTGAGACAGCCCATCAAGCGTGAAGACCGAACTGGTAACACCAAAAAAGGTGTCAACATCGCCGCGGCCAGTGGATGGCAACCAGCCAAGATGAACTGAAAAGAACATGATTAAGATAATACCAACCCAAAAGGTAGGCATTGAAAACCCTAATATGGATCCAGCCATGATTGTTTTGCTAATTTTACTGGTTGGTTTGAGTCCAGCATAAATTCCTAGCGGGATACCAAAAACAACGGCCATTAGAAGTGAAACTAGAGCCAGTTCCATGGTTGCCGGCATGCGTTGGACAATTAATTTTAGCGCGGGCTCACCAAATATAAATGAACGTCCAAGATCTCCTTGGAAAGCGTTTAAAACGAAATACCAATATTGTTCGGAAACAGGCCTGTCCAGACCAAGGTCACGTATAACACGATCTATTTCAGCTTGATCAGCCTCTGGGTTAATTAACATATCGACCGGATCACCGACCAGGTTCACCCCAACAAACACTATCAATGACATTATGAACAAAACAACAATGCTTTGGAGTGATCGCCGAAGAATAAATGCTGTCATGGTCTAATCCCAGAAATGAAGTTGTACCCCACAATGCAATAACCTACCGAGCAATGTGAGGTACATCAGATATTCAAAGCTTATACTAGTTCTTTGACAGACCAGTTACGATTGTGCGCTCGTCAGTGCGTGGTAGGTAACTATAGCCTTTTTTAGCGGCCCAGGTGTTAACCTGATAATGCATTGGGATTACGCCATAGTTTTCTCCTACTGCCTTTTCTGTTGCTTCAGCTAGCAGCTTTCCTCTGGCGTCTGCATCAACGGTTGCCAACGCTTTTTGAACAAGTGCGTCCACCTTTGCGTCTGTATGGCGTCCACGGTTTGCTGCACCCATGCCCTTTGATTTATCGTAGGTATGAAGAAGGGCTTTTAGTGGTGATGACGCCTCACCAGATCCAGCGCCCCAGCCAAGCAACATGAAGCTGAATTCAGGTGATTTGTTTGGACCTCCCCTAGAAGCGCGTTTGAAATATACTGCTTTTGGCATAGTTTCCACACTGGCATCAATGCCTACACGGTTTAGCATTTGCGCTAAAGCCTCAGCAATTTTTGCGTCGTTAATGTATCTATCATTTGGACCATGAATAGTCATTTTGAACCCATCAGGGTATCCTGCTTCAGCCATCAACTTTTTAGCCATTTTAGTATCGTATGGGTCTGGCTTCATATTTTCAGACACACCGTGGAAACCAGCTGGCAAGAGTTGTCCGGCCTTTACGGCAATGCCTTCCATGACACGCGACACAATTGCGTCTCGGTTAATAGATAACGATATGGCTTTCCGGACTCTTACATCCATTAGGGGATTTTTTATTGGGCTACCATCTTTTGCGGTGATGTGCGGAGAGTTCTCCCTGAACTGGTCCATGTGGAGATAAATTACGCGGTTTGATGGTCCGCTACTCAACTGAACATTTTTCTCAGTTTTGAGTCTGGCCACATCAAGTGGGGGAACGTTATCAATAAAGTCAACGTCACCTGCTAGGAGAGCGGAGATGCGAGCTGGACCTGCCTTAATTGGCTTGAAAGTCACTTTATCAAAAGCCGCTTTCGTACCGTGATACGACGCATTACGCTCAAGCACTATTCGGTCGCCTGGTACCCATTCAACGAACTTGTATGGGCCGGTTCCCACCGTTGCTTTTCCACTATTATAGTCTTCAGTACTTGCACCGTTGCCAGCCGTGGCCGAAATTATTTTAACAGTGCTGAGGTCATTTGGCATCAACGGATATGGTTTCGCAGTTACGACGTGAATTGTATGACTATCAATCTTTTTGAAGGTTTTACCCTTCAAGTAAGTTACGAAGCTTGAAGGCGAATTTGGTACATTTTGAGCGCGTTCGACGGTAAACATA
Source organism: Candidatus Puniceispirillum sp. (assembly GCA_028383305.1). Classification (GTDB taxonomy): domain Bacteria; phylum Pseudomonadota; class Alphaproteobacteria; order Puniceispirillales; family Puniceispirillaceae; genus UBA3439. The sequence continues at coordinate 9 of JAOEVD010000007.1, read as the reverse complement.
ACGTCATCA
>JAOEVD010000068.1 GCA_028383305.1 Candidatus Puniceispirillum sp. | reverse complement strand
CGGGGGCGCTGGTGCGGATGTTCCAACGTGAGTCAATGAACCAATCGGCGCGGTTTGCTGCGGCAATCTTACAACAGATTCGCGATTTGCCAGGGGGGGATAAGCGCGGGCATCGGTTTGCAGGTTTTGCTGTTTTGAAGGCGCCTGATATGCCATCGGTGCTTGTCGAAATGGGCTTTTTATCAAATCGACAAGACGAGGCGAATTTGAATAAGCAGTCTTACCGGCAGGATTTTTCAAAACGGCTGGCAAAGGCCATTCTTGTTTACCTGAATGAATATGGCCCCAAAATATGAGGATTGGCGGCCTATGATCGATATGGCAGCAAAATCGTGAAAAAAGGGCTGTTACCCTTTCAAAAGACGAGTGTTAAAATGAAGAAAAGTTCTAAATTGCCATATCTGCGCCCAATTTCGGCTATATTATCAAAATCATGTTAAGATTTATCTCGATAACATTATCCTTTGTTTTCCTGATGTGCGTGCTTGCTGGCGCTGGCATTCTTTGGGTTTTCTGGACCTATGGAAAAGATCTTCCTGATTATCAACAGCTTGCCAATTATGAGCCACCTGTTGTAACCCGCATTCACGCTGGCAACGGGGCGTTGCTGGCCGAATATGCCAGTGAAAAGCGGCTTTTTGTGCCGGTTGAGGCAATTCCGTCACGATTGATCTACGCTTTTATTTCGGCTGAAGACAAAGCATTTTACAATCATTTTGGCATTGATTTGCGCGCATTGGCGCGGGCAATTGTGACCAACATCGTCAATTATGGCAAAGGCCGACGACCGGTTGGTGCCTCGACCATCACCCAGCAGGTTACCAAGAATTTTCTGCTGAATAATGAAGTTTCGATTGATCGCAAAATCAAAGAAGCAATCCTGTCGCTTCGGATGGAACGCGCTTTTAGCAAAGACCAGATTTTGGCGCTTTACCTGAACGAAATTTATCTTGGACGCGGCAGTTACGGCGCTGCAGCGGCGGCGTTGAATTATTTTGATAAATCGCTTGGGCAATTGGAATTGTCTGAAATCGCCTATCTTGCGGCCCTACCAAAAGCACCAAATAACTATCATCCGGTTCGCAATCTTCGCGCGGCAACCATTCGGCGCAACTGGGTTTTGGATGAAATGCAGCAAAACGGCTATATCTCACAAAATGAAGCTGATGCGGCAAAGGCAGTGCCGCTGCGTATGATCGGACAAAGCGGATTTGATGCTGCCGAAGCGCCTTATTTTACCGAAGAGGTACGCCGCCAACTTATTAGCCGCTTTGGTGAAACATCACTTTATGATGGTGGTTTATCGGTTCGCACAACGCTTGACCCCTATTTGCAGAAAATTGCCGATAATGCGCTTGAACGTGGGCTGGAAGCATTGGATCGACGGCAAGGCTGGCGTGGCCCGCTTGGCGTCATGCTGCAAGGGACAGATATTGACAAGGTGCTTGCCGCGCAAACGGCAAAGTTACGCGCAAACCATTTTGCCGCGCTGGTCACAAAGGTTGGGCCGCAAAGTGCTGAAATCTATGTGAATGGCCGCAATGCAATTATCCCGTTCGAACTTGCTTTTTGGGCTTATCCGCCACGCCGTGATGATGGCATTAGACCACCACCCTTGCGTGATTTGCGCAAAGCCTTGTCCAAAGGTGATATTGTCATTGTCCAACCGCCCGGCTTTACGCCAGATTTGATCCGTAATGGTTTTGAACCCGCGCCAAATCATTTTGCATTGGGACAACGCCCCGATGTTGAAGGGGCGATTGTTGCGCTTGACCCGCATACTGGCCGTTTATTGGCGATGAGTGGTGGCTATAATTACGCTGAATCAGAATTTAACCGTGCCGTTCAAGCGGTGCGCCAGCCCGGATCAGCCTTTAAACCTTTTGTTTATCTTGCGGCGCTTGATGCTGGCTATAGCCCGACAACGCGCATTCTTGATGCGCCCTTGGTGGTGGATCAGGGGCCGGGCAAACCGAAATGGAAACCGGCAAACTATACCAAACGTTTCTATGGCCCATCAATCATGCGGGTTGGTATCGAAAAATCACGAAATTTGATGACCGCACGCTTGGCGATGACAATTGGCATGGATCGGGTTCAGGACTATGCAGAACGCTTTGGCTTGAACGATAATTTGCCGCCATTTTTATCAATGTCGCTTGGCGCTGGCGAAACGACCTTGCTTCGGCTGACGTCTGCCTATGGCATGCTTGTGAATGGCGGGCGGAAAATCACCCCAAGCCTAATTGACCGGATTCAAGACCGCCATGGCAAAACCATTTACCGCCATGATACGCGTGACTGCGGTTCCTGCGTGGCGTCAGATGGCTGGTCAAATCAACCAATTCCAACATTGCCCGATACGCGTGAACAACTGACTGATCCGGCATCGGCTTTTCAGATGGTGTCAATGTTAGAAGGTGTCATTAAACGTGGTACCGGCCGGTCGATCAATGATCTGGATCTGGTCGTTGCTGGCAAGACTGGAACCACCAATGATAATACAAATGGTTGGTTTATCGGCTTTACACCTGATCTGGCGATTGGCGTTTTCATCGGTTATGACCGGCCGCGCCCGCTTGGCAAACGTGAAACCGGCTCAACCGTGGCGGTGCCGATTTTCGGCGATTTTCTGATGCGATCGCAAATTGACAAGCCGGTGATTCCGTTCCGGCGACCAAATGATATTCAGGTCATTCCAGTTCATGCCGAAACGGGCGAACGTGTTTTGCCAAAA
>JAOEVD010000069.1 GCA_028383305.1 Candidatus Puniceispirillum sp. | reverse complement strand
TGACCCAGCCGAACCGCGGGCGCTGTTTCTTGCCGGTTTAGCTGCATTTCAAGATGGTGACTATGCCATTGCCATTGGCCAGTGGCAGGCATTGCTAGCCGTCTCAAACCCTGATGCGCCATGGGTGACGCTTGTTCGTGAAAATATGCAACGCGCCGCCGAGGCTGGTAATATCACATTACCGCCAGAACAAGCCACCGCCGCCACACCAGCCGGACCCGATGCCCAAGCGATGGGCGATGCTGCCAATATGACCGAGGCTGAGCGGAATGAAATGATTGCCAGCATGGTAAAACGGCTTGAAGACCGGCTTGTCGAAACGCCTGATGATACCGATGGCTGGGTTCGGCTTGCCCGCGCCTATGATGTTCTTGGCCAGAATGAAAAGGCGCTTGAAGCGCTTGCCAATGCAGCCCGATCAGCCCCTGATGATCTTGACGTCCAACTTAGTTTTCTTGAGTTGATCCTTGCGTCTGGAACCACATCTGCCGATATCACACGGGCCACAGCAACGCTTGCCGCCGCTAAGAAAATTGCGCCAAACAATCCGCAAACGCTGTTTTTTGAAGGGCATCTTGCCCGCCTTGCCGGCGATGATGCAACGGCGCGGATTGCATGGACGGCATTGCTGAAACTAATGACGCCAGATTCAGGACCGGCCAAGGCGCTTGAAGCCGAAATCAACAAGCTGAATTAGCCACCACCTCTGTGGATTAAAGCACCTGTTTCAATTTTGCAGCGTCTTTTTTGACAGCGTCAAATTCGGCACGCAAACGGGCAATTTCAGCCTCTGATAAAAGCGCAATATTGGAATAATCCTTTTTCCAGTCAGCCGCCCCCGCCCATTGAAGCGGTGATTGCTTGATCGTATGCGGCGCGGTTGCGTTAACCAGTAAATCAACCGCCAATTTCGCGGCAAGATCCTGCGAAGGCTGGTCATGCGGTAGACCCGCGCCATTACCAAGCGGTAAGTCATTGAACAAAAGGCGCGGCGCCCCAACATAGGCAATGATATCACGCGCACAGCCCATGATCACCGTTGCAATGCCCGCCGCTTCAAGATGCGCCGCCGCCAAAGCCATTGATTGATGGCATACAGGGCAATTTGGCACCATAACAACCGCATCGACCGCATCAGCCTGACATAAGGATAACAATTTTGGGCAATCGGTTTGGGTGGTGACGCGCTGCGAACGATTGGTTGGCAATCCATAAAAATTTGGTGATACCGATCCGATATATCTGGCATCGGCAAGCCGCAATAATGCAGCAAGCGGGAAATAGCTTGCCATATCGCTTGCCGTTGTATGCGCCCGATCAATGGCAATATGCGCCACTCTTACATCGGGGAAAGGGGCGATCGGTTCGGCATAGCTGGTGAAAAATTTGGCCTTGCCATTATAGGGCGCACCCGGCCCCTGATCACCATTGTCTGGGTTGAAAAGCGACGCTGTTGTGACAATGCCAATGCGCGCCGCCGAAAGTGGTTTTGGTAAATTGGCAAAAGGCACATCATCAAGCTTGGCCCATTCATAGGGTTTGCCATAGCCAAGACCGACATAATAGCTTTTGATCCGCGGTAAATAATCAAGCGGGGCGTCAAAATTGATATCCATCATCCGTCCTTAAACAAGTTTAGCGCCCCTATATGGCTATCAGACTAGACCAGACGGCGCATCACAATTCGGCCAACCAGAAGACCGGCAATCATAAGACCAAAAAACGGCAGCATCGCTTGGCCATTCAGAAACAGGCTTGCCACCACCGGCCCCGGACACAGACCAGCAAGTCCCCAACCAACGCCAAAAATTACACTGCCAATCACCAATGGCTTGTCAATATTGGTTGACGTTGGTATTGAAAATGCGCCGCATTGGATTGGTGCTTTGCGTTTCATCACAAAGCGGTGGCCAATGGCATTCACCAGAATACCGCCGCCCATCACAAATGCCAATGACGGATCCCAATCCCCAAAAATATCAAGAAACCCAACAACTTTACTTGGGTTCAACATGCCAGCAATGGCAAGGCCGGCACCAAAAATCGAACCGATGATCAAAGCTGTTATCAAACGTGTCATGATCTGTCCCCGCCGCTAAATATAATTGCCGATGGCAACAGTCGCCACCGCGCTTGTCATAAAGGCCATCACTGCAATCAATGACCGTGGCGAAAATCGGGCAAGGCCACAAATGCCATGTCCCGATGTACAGCCCGACCCGATCGCCGTGCCAAGCCCAACCAAAAAGGCCGCGATATAGAATTGTGGCCCGCTGGCAACCGCCTGCCAGATGATGGGTGCCTTGGTAATAACCTGCCACATAATCGGGCCAGCCACCGCACCTAGCAAAAACGCCAGCCGCCAGCCGTGCTCGGCCGATGATGCGGTTCCGAACAATCCACCAATAATGCCGCTAACGCCCATAATGCGGCCTTGAAACATCATCAGCAGCATTGCTGCCAGCCCGATTAAACAGCCGCCAAGAAAGGCGCTAATCGGGGTAAAGCTTGCCCACGCAATCGTCATCGGTTTTCCTTTGGTAACAATAATCTTTTGAATGAATCACGGTCGGGCGAACTTAGCCAGCCAATTGCGCCAAAGCCAGTAAAGTTAGGAAGATTTTTTGGATTTTAATCCCGAAATAGGAACCTTAAGATAAACATCGCCATCCGGCTCGGCAGCGGGCATATGA
>JAOEVD010000067.1 GCA_028383305.1 Candidatus Puniceispirillum sp. | reverse complement strand
TACGGTTCTTGCAATGTGATAATCGCTATTACGATCGATTGCAAGACAGCTTTGCTCTGCCGCTTGACTGCTATTCAATTGCATGTGTAATCCTTAATTCATCAATCAATTCAGCCATCGCTTGCGATTTAGGGCTATAAAGGTCTTTTAAAAACTCAAATTTTTGCGCTTTGAAATTTTCTTGGCTCAAAGACCATTCGGCCATGCCAACCATGATCGGCAATAATCCTAATGCAGGCTCAGTGAGGCTGTAGATTTTGCGCTGCGCGTGCCCAACATCGCCGCGAGCGCTAAGTAGCCCGATATCGCAAAGTCGTTTTAAACGCTTTGCCAATGTTGGCCGGGGAATTTTCTCATTACTATTATCTAGAATTGCTCCAAATGTTCTTTGGTTAAAAAAGGCAATATCACGAAGCACAATAACGGCCCATTGGTCTGATAGCACTTCTGCTGCCACCGCGATTGGACAGGTTATGTCGCCGCGTATGGCTATACTCCTCTTTACAAAATCATCCATTGTTGCCTGCGCCCTATTTAAATCATCAAACCAAAACCATATAGGATATTTAACTGGTTTGAAATTAGAAAAAGATCATTCACAGGTTTTTGTTGAATTATAATCCTTTAACAATTTTCAAAAAGTTTGCAGTTGAAGTTACGAACATGTGCCAACGAATTGATAGGGAGAAATTGAGTATGCTTTTTAAAATGGCTTGGACACACTCACCGGAGGCAAGAGATAAAACAATAAAGCAGTTTATGGAGACTGGAGGAATGCCCCCAGAAAACATTGAATTGGTGTCACGCTATCATAATCTAGATGGGACAGGCGGCTTCGCAATTCTTGAGAGCACAGATGCTGCGGCACTTGCAGATTATGCGCTGGATTGGAACGGCCTGATTGAAATCGTCATCACGCCCATTGTGGATGATGAAACGATAGGTAGCGTTCTTGGCAAAAAATTTGGCTAACGGTGAAGGAATGAAAAATGAGAGTATTGTACATTGGAATGTATAGTGAGGTGGGACTTGAGGGTCTTGAGAGCAGCAGCTTGGCTAAACGCAAAGAAGCTGCCGCTTCGATTGCGAAAGCGGCTGGTGGAGAGCTACTTGACTTGATGTATTTGCAGGGCGATTACGATATGGCGGCACTTATGGAATTGCCAAGTATTGAAGCAGCAAGTGGCTTGTTAAAAGCGGTTAATGACTCGGGTGCTTGGGAAGACATGATGATGTTGCCTGAATTTGACCTTGATGAGGGGTTAAAGGCAATCAACGCAGTCAAGTCGAGCTACAAAACACCCGGCAAAGAATAAAAGACCCGGCCTGAACAGGGTTAATAGGGAGCTAGTATAATATGTCAAAACACACAAACGTAGTCCGGTTCAGAGTTAAGTCAGGGAAACAGGCAGAGTTTGAATCATTGTTCAGCAAAGCTGATAATTGGGACGGCCAGTTACTTCACATTTTGGCGCGAACCGGTGAAGAGAGCTATGTTGGATATGGCCTCTGGGAAAACGAAGAGCAAATGAAAAACGCGATGCCCCAAATGATTGCTTTGCTCGATAGCACGCGTCATTTGCTTGAGGAGTTATCGCCTGAGCTTGGTGTTACGGACCCTGTTTCTGGTACCGTTGTATTCGAGAAACAAATCTGATTGGGGTGAGGAAATGGAAACTTACATAGTCTCATTTGAAATCAACAAGCCTTACGAAGATTGGCTAACTCATTTTGAGCAGAGCCGTCCAGGTTTAGACGCGGCCGATATTGCAGTTTTGTTTCGAGGCCCTCGAAAGGATGATGCATCCAAAGTTTGCGTAATCTTAAGAGCTAACGAGGGTGAGGTGGACAAATTCATGGAAGCAAATGCCCCCATGATTGCTGAGTCTGGCCATGTTCTAGAGAGTACTGTTGTTGACGTTTACAAAAGTTACGAGGAACCAAGATATGGCTAATTTATCAAAAAAATCATTCGCCGAGCCCGATGAGCTCAAAACGCCGCCAAAGACTAACGCTGCTGTGGTAAAATTGGGCAATGTCACAGCATCAAAACTCATTCTTGAGCCGGGATGGAAGTGGTCAGAGTGTGTGCAGCCAGCTGTTGGTGGGCATAGCTGCCAAGCTGGTCATGTTGGCGTAATTATCCAAGGAACGTTAAAGTGCGTGCATGACGATGGCAGCGAAATCGAGGTGTCAGCGGGTGATGCCTATTATTTTGCCCCCGGTCATGATGGCTGGGTCGTTGGTGATGAGACTGTCATTGCCTATGAAATCATGGACTCAGGCAAAAATTTTGGGCCTTGGAAAACCGCCGGCTAACCATTTTCTAATCGAACGTCCATTCAAAATCTTGATACAAATCGATTTAATGGCGCATGAAAACAGGAAAACGAAAGGAACCAAAAATGAAACATTACATGGTAACGCACACGCTGAAATCAGATGAAGCGATGGAGGCATATTTTCAGGCTTTGGAGACAATGAGCGAAGCTGATATCCGCGGCGCAATGAAGAATGATAAAGCATCATTTCAAATGCAATGGAATGCTGGAAAGGCAGACAAGGTTATGTTCTGCTGGTGGAAAGCTGAGAGCCCAGAAGCGATTGTTGAGACGCTTGGCGATATGGCGCAATTATTTGATAATGATATCCGTGAAATGCCAAACGTCTATGATTTTAGAGACTGATTGGTAAATCGCATTAGCGCATCAATGGCACCGTTTCATAACGCAATTTGACATTTGTTCGTGTGGATTAGTGCGTGGGTTGGCGTTTTGGTTGACGGGGGCACTCTTCCCCCTATTCGCGGCAAGATCCTTCACCAAAGCCCCTAGCTTGGTGTGTTCCTAACAAGCTTGCCGACAAGGCGGCGGGTAAGAGGGGCAACAACAAGAATCGTTGGAAACGCAACAATCCAGCTTTTCA
>JAOEVD010000066.1 GCA_028383305.1 Candidatus Puniceispirillum sp. | reverse complement strand
TTTTGGTAAATCCTTGCCAAAGCCGATCGCCGCCCAATTGTCGCGGAATAGAGTGTTTTGCTCATGCTGATAAAGATCAGCGTCAACATAGCAACCATTCGGCAGGCCTTTGGCTGTTTCAATTGGTGCTTTTACATTAGTAAGATCAAGCATTTCTGGTCTCCTCACCCTGACAAGGCCGATAAGGCGATAAATATTGCATTCCTATCCTGTTTCCGCTCATAAGGGATTGTTTGTCTGTCTTGACTGCGGCATTTGGCGTCGCGTTTAAACTATGGAAAGTGAACTCAATGTCATCCGCGCAAAGCTTGTTTCGCCCTGAAAGCATCCATCAGCAATTGGATCAGCGGTTTTACCGGCAGGTAAAGGCAGCGCAATTCCCACAGCATCAGCTGCGTTATCGCAATCATGCGGCGGCCAAAAGCGTTGGGTTGGATGATTTAGATGACGCGTCATGGGTTCGGTATTTTGGCCATTTTCAGCACTTGGATGGCAGTTTTTCCGCGCCATTGGCGCTTTGCTATCATGGTCATCAATTTGGCCATTATAATCCCGATTTGGGGGATGGGCGCGGGTTTTTGTTTGCCCAGATGCGAGATCAGCAAGACCGTTTGATGGATCTTGGCACCAAAGGATCGGGAACAACGCCATTTTCGCGATCTGCCGATGGCCGGTTAACGTTGAAAGGGGCGGTTCGCGAAATTCTAGCAACCGAAATGCTGACCGCGCTTGATGTCACAACGTCACAAAGCTTTTCGGTGATTGAAACGGGTGAACAGCTTGAGCGCAATGATGAGCCGTCGCCAACGCGCTCGGCTGTTTTGGTGCGCCTGTCGCATAGTCATATCCGCATTGGCAGTTTTCAAAGGCTTGCCTATATGGATGACATGGCTGGTATTGAAATGCTGGCGCGGCATGTGGCGCGGCATTATTTTGGCGGGGTGGCCCAAACCGAATTGGTCAAAGATAATAACGGACTTGATGCCGATGCGCCTTTGACCGAGCTTATGCCCGCGCTGCTAAGTCATGTTGCCGCTGCCATTGCCGATACGGCGGGGCGCTGGCTGGCTGCCGGATTTGTGCATGGTGTTTTAAACACGGATAATTTCAACATAACCGGCGAAAGCTTTGATTACGGGCCATGGCGATTTTTACCAAGCTTTGAGCCGGGGCTGACCGCGGCCTATTTTGACCAGACCGGTCGCTATGCCTATGGGCGGCAATCAGATGCGGCGCTTTGGGCGGTGTGCCGGCTTGCCGATTGTTTCGTTAAGCTGGTGCCGCAGAAAGACCTTGAAGACAGGCTTGCCACTTTTTATCCACTGCTGGAGGCGCGGCTGGCAAAACAGATACAATGGCGTTTGGGCGTTGTTTTTGACGAAGACGATCTGGCGCGTGATGCCGCGCTGGCGCGTGATATCTTTGGTGCGGCAAAACAAAGCCAGTGTGGTTTTGATCAGATGTTTCACGATCTTTATGGCGGTAAAGCGCGGGTTGATGGCTATGATGATGATTGCTGGCGGCCGGTTCTTGAGGTCTTGCAGGCGGCAAAGCTCCGAAATCCGGCAGCCCTTGACCACCAGCATTTCCAGTCGGCAAAAGCCGTGTCGATGACAATTGATGAGGTCGAAGCCATTTGGGCGCCAATTGCGGCAAGTGATGATTGGTCATTACTATCTGATAAAATCGCCGCCATTCATCAGATGCGCCATGCCTATGGTGGTGATTCGGCAGTGCCAATGCCAAGCATTATTGGCGGGACTATAGCTTAAAGTCTAAATCTGGCTTGGCGTCATGCCGCGATTCATCACTTCGCGAAGCACAAAATTACTTTCCATGCGCAAAACATGGGGCAGGGACGACAGATAGGTTGAATGGACGCGGCCAAAATCATTCACATCACGCGCCGCAACGCGCAGAATATAGTCATTTTCGCCAGCAATCAGAAAACAGGCCAAAACCTGGGGAATATTGGCAACAGCGGCTTCAAATTCGGCCATCATTTCGGCCGATTGGCCATGCAGGGTGATATGCAGCAGAACAAGCACATCATGCCCCATTTTGGCAGCGTTCAAATCAGCGTGATAGCCATTAATGACCTCATTTTGCTCAAGCAGGGCAACGCGTCGCAAACAGGCCGATGGTGACAGGCCAACATGCGCGGCAAGATCAACATTCGAAATTCGCGCATTATCCTGCAATGCCGTTAAAATCGACCGATCAATCTGATCCATAACATCTCTAATTTAGTGCAAATTAAATATTTGAATAATATTTCACTAATCTGAAAAATATTCAAATAAAATGTGAAAAATACTAGATTGATAACAAGATAACGCAATGAAATACCCTAATATTGCGCATAATATGCAGTCATAAATCTGGATGTTGACCATACTGCCATGGCTCAACGGTTTCAGGGCATGTTTTTGATGATGCGGGCTGGCTCGATAGGTGCAGTGACAGTGCTATTTCGCATTACAGGGAGAGTTGAAATGCTTGTAGGTGTTCCAAAGGAAATCAAAACGCGGGAATTTCGGGTTGGGCTTGTGCCAATTTCGGTTGCCGAGCTCGTGAGTCGTGGCCATCAGGTTCTTGTTGAAACCAATGCTGGTATTGGTATTGGTGCCAGTGATGATGAATATCGGGCAGCTGGTGCCGATATTGCGGCAACGGCCAGTGATGTTTTTGCCAAGGCGGATATGATCGTCAAAGTCAAAGAACCGCAGCCCGATGAATGGGTTCAACTATCGCCAAGCCAGATCCTATTTACCTATCTTCATCTTGCCGCCGATGCACCGCAGGCACATGGCCTTGCGAAATCTGGCTGTACCGCGATTGCCTATGAAACCATTACTGATGACCATGGTGGTTTGCCTTTGCTCGCACCAATGAGCGAGGTTGCTGGTAGGCTTGCGGTTATCGAAGGGGCATCACACCTTAAAGCCAATGCTGGTGGTCGTGGTGTGCTAATTTCGGGTGTTCCGGGAACCGC
>JAOEVD010000065.1 GCA_028383305.1 Candidatus Puniceispirillum sp. | reverse complement strand
GAGACTCAAATTTTACTAGTAGTCTAGACACTGAAGGGAGCTATTATCTTGGAATTAGTTCAGGCCATTACCATACCGATGGCGAATATTTAATAAAGTCAAGTTTTGAAGCAACAACCGTAGATGAAACTGACGACAACATCCTTTCAGGAACCATAGCTGATGACGTCATTGAGGGAACAACAGACGACGATCTGTTCGGCTATCAGGGCGGCAATGACATAATATATGCTTATAATGGGGACGATGCGCTAGTAATACCCGGGGTAACAAAGTCTGAATTTGTATTAAAACAAATTGGTAATTTATCATCACTAACCTCATCAGACTCCTCCACATTTGGTGATGTATCCATCAGAGCTCTTGACCTTGAGACCGTTAGTTGGGGCGGACGCGCCACATCAGTTGCTAATATCTCAAATGTTACATTCGACAAACAGGACCTTATTTTTGGAACTTCAACCGGCGAAAATTTAACGGGTACAGACGAGCAAGATTATATAGATGGGCTAGGTGGCGCCGACATCATCAATGGGGCTGCTGGAGATGACTATGTCATAATTTTTCAAAGCTCCAATGAAACTGAAATTATGGCAGTCAATGGAGTATATCGCCTGTCGTCGGATGACACTGACTCGAATTATTACACCCATCCAACCAAAATTTATAATGTAGAAACTTTATTACTGACAGATGATGAAGTTTCTCTTGGCCAGCAAGACTTATCTAATTTTCAAATTGATGATGAATATTCCAATTCAATTAATGGGTCAGAGGACGATGACATTTTTGATGGTGGAGGTGGATCTGATATAATCGACGGAAAGCTTGGTCACGACACAGCCATATTTTTCACATCAATAAATGATGCCCTAATCGAAATTGATCATACAAATAATTCTGCAAGCGTGTCTTATGCAGCAGTCAATCAAGAAGAATATGCTTTTTCCAAAACCACCCTATATTCTGTTGAAAAAATAAAATTCATCGACGGTGAGCAGGATATTTTAACGAGTGAACTGTTTGATGCATCAATTTCAACAACACAAATTCTCGAAGGTACTGATCAAGCAATTTTGCAACTCCAGTTGCAGGCTCAACCATCTTCTGATGTTGAGGTAAACGTTAGTTCGGGTGACTTGATTATAGATAACTCACAGGTGTTTTTCACCCCATCAAATTGGGATGAGCCTCAAATAATCACAATAACTGCTCAAGACAATGATACGTATGGCGGTGACCAAGATCATTCTATTTCGTTTGATTTACGGTCAGACGATATCAATTTCAATTTTGACATCCCCAACAAATTTACAGTCACTGTTAAAGATGATGAAATACCAGAAGTAAATGACACTATTGAGGGTCGTATTTGGGAAGATTGGGACAGAGATGGCCAGCTCGACATTAATGAGCAAGGCCTATCGAATTTAGCAGTATTTATTGACTCAAATAACAACCACAGTTTTGATCAGGGCGAAACATCTGTGGTCACCAATTCCTCCGGGTTTTACCAATTTAGTAACTTAGAAATTGGCACATATTCGGTTGGGCTGATTGATGATTATGGCTGGCAATACACTTTCCCTTCAATGAGTGCTGCAGGTGCGGTTGCCACCACGCTGACCGGGGCTGCCGAAAATTATGAGGTTGCTAGCACATCATATTTTCAAGATGTCTCGAATTCCAAAACTAGCCTGCGCGCCGATCTGAATGCATCCTATTCTGATTTGGACGGAACCGGACAAACTGTCGTGGTTATCGACACTGGCATTGATACGGACCACTCGTATTTTGGGGATCGGATCATTTACTCCAAGACTTTTGGAAATGGACTTGCTAACGGTGAGGATGTTGAGGGCCATGGTACGCATGTAGCTGGAATTATTGCGTCTTCTGATGAACAATTCACTGGCGTTGCCCCAAAGGCTAATATTATCGCTTTAAAGGTTCTTGGTGATACTGACGGAGATGACTTAATTCAGTCAGCATTGCAGTGGTGCGTCGCCAATGCAGAAAAATACAGCATTGACGCTGTGAACCTATCACTAGAGTTTCCCGGTTACTTTTTTCAAAATGAAGAAAGTTATTATTTAAAAGATGGGGATTTGATGGGGCTTGGTGATGAGTTTTCTGCCCTGACCGAACTCGGTGTTGTTTGCGTTGCCGCTTCGGGTAACGGCTACGGAGGCCTATGGGACTACTATGTTTTTGATGGCACAAACAAGAATGATTTTCAATTTATACCCGCTGGAACTCACAGCATTCAGGGAATTAGCTCGCCTGCGGCCTACTCAGAAGTCATTGCGGTTGGGGCGACTTGGGGTGGACCAGATTTACACCCGTGGGGTAGTTTCAATGCAAATGAAGGCGCCCCAAATGCGGGATCAATAGTTCACTTTTCCCAACGAGATGATGAACTTTTAGATGTTGTAGCCTATGGCGGTGGCATTACATCAGCTGCAATGGGTGGCGAAAGCATCGCGCTAAGCGGCACTAGTATGGCCTCTCCATACGTTACCGGGCTAGTCTTGCTAATGCAGCAGGCGGCCGAGCAAGAGTTGGGCCGCAAACTCTCTGTTGATGAAGTTAAAACAATCATCAACACCTATTCAGAACAAAATTTTGATGGTGATGATGAAAATTATTCAACCCAATTACCCAGTAACGTTTCCTACAACGAAGCCAGTATAAACAACTGGTTAGACGTCATCATCGAATTGAAAAACCCTCAGTTTCACACTGTGGATTTAAACCAAGAACCAGCGGATCATAATTTTGGTTTGGTATCTTCAAAAGCCAACGCCTTTACCAATCAAGACGAACAGGTAGTTGTAACCACCGCCGGCGCAGAAACGTTCAGCGCGGGTGGAAATGATTATTTAATCGGCAGTTCAGGAGAAGATATTCTCTACGGAGGCGACGGTGACGACCTAATAGAAGCAGGTGCCGGTGACGATAAAGTATATGGCGGTAAAGGTGATGATCTACTTTCTGGTGGTGATGGGGTTGATGTCTTCAGTTATACGTTAGGTGATGGAAATGATGTGATCATAGATTTTGATCAAGAGAATGAAATTATTGAATATGTTGGTTACACAAATCAGCAGCAGTCACAGTTTGTTCAAAGCACTCTCGAAAATGGT
>JAOEVD010000064.1 GCA_028383305.1 Candidatus Puniceispirillum sp. | reverse complement strand
TTTGCTGTTTTGTCCGGTAAAAGATATCATCCGTCTCGATATGACGAATGAAGAAGCAGTCAAATTGGTCGTGTCGGGCGGTATCGTGTCGCCGCCGGATAGAGCGATCAATGCGGGTAGAGCCGCGAAACAGCCCGCCACGAAAAAGGCCGAAGCTAAAAAACCGGCGTCGAAAAAGGCTGTAGCGAAAAAACCGGCAAAAAAAAGGGCCGTTTAAAAAGCGGGTTAAGCGCACATCTAGCCGGATGCTAGGAATTTGACCGCACTATCGCGTTCAAACAGGCTGAGCAGCAAATTCATATGATTTTGGTCATTCTGCTCTAATATCCGGCCAGCCTCGTTTCGGGCAAGGCTGAGCAGGTCACGATGCGCCGCAAGATCAGCAAGCACAAATTCGGGCATGCCAGATTGACGTTGTCCCAAAAATTCACCCGGCCCGCGCAATTCCAAATCTTCTTCGGCAATCACAAAACCGTCATTCGTGTCGCGCATGACGTTAAGTCGTTTTGCCGCGGTTTCGCTTAACGCACCGTGATAGACCAAAAGACAGCTGCTTTGCTGATCGTTACGGCCAACACGGCCGCGTAGCTGGTGTAATTGTGCAAGGCCAAACCGTTCGGCATGTTCGATAATGATAATGCTGGCTTCAGGCACATCAATGCCAACTTCGACAACCGTCGTCGCCACCAGCAATTGTACCGTTCCATCGCGGAACGCCTGCATTGCGCTATCACGCTCGCCAGCTTTCATTTTACCATGTGCAAGCGCAACCGTGATATCGGGAAGCGCGCGTGCCAAAGTGGTAAACCGGTCTTCGGCGGCGGCAATGTCCAGCTTGTCAGATTCTTCAACAAGCGGGCAAATCCAATAGGCGCGTTTTCCCTTGCCAAGCGCGCGGCCAAGGCTGGATATCACATCGCCTAAACGATCACTTGGCAGAACGCGCGTGTCGATTGGCAGCCGGCCATGCGGTTTTTCGTCAAGGCGAGAATGATCAAGATCGCCATAAGCGGTCATGGCAAGACTTCGCGGAATTGGCGTTGCGGTCATCACTATAACATCGACATGCGCCCCTTTTTCGCCAAGCAGAATCCGCTGTCGCACGCCAAACCGGTGCTGTTCGTCAACAACCGCCAAGCCAAGATCGTGAAAAGCAACAGTTTCCGATAATAGCGCATGCGTGCCAACCACGAGCGACAAGCTGCCATCGGCCAGTTTTTCAAGCGTGTCTTTCCGGCTTAGAACAGGCATGGTGGTGGTTCCGGTTTTTGCATTTGCCGTACCGCGCCCTTGGCCAAGCAAAAGGCCGATTTCAATATCAAGCGGGGCAAGCATCGCTTGAATGCTGGCATGATGCTGGCGCGCCAAAACCTCGGTTGGTGCTAAAAGTGCGGCTTGTACTCCGGCTTCCATCGCATTTAGCATCGCCCATAATGCGACAAGCGTTTTCCCTGAGCCAACATCACCCTGTAACATACGAAGCATGCGTTTTGGTTTGGCCTGATCACTGGTAATTTCGTCAATGGCGCGGTTTTGGGCACCGGTCATTTCATAGGGAAGGCTGGCACGAAGCTTGCTGGTGATATGGCCATCGCCGCAATAGGCGCGGCCCGGCGTTGCCTCGGCGGCACTGTGGCGCACCATGCGCATCGCCAGCTGGTTTGCCAGCAATTCGTCAAAGGCAAGACGCGCCCGCACCGGACTGGTGGGCAACAGGTCAGCCGCATTTTGCGGGGCATGAGCAGCACGCATCGCCGTGGCGAAATCGGGCCAGCCATGTTGCTGTATGATAGCAGGGGGAATCCATTCGGGTAAATCAGGGATGCGGGTCAAGGCATCGGCAATGGTGCGGCGTAGAATTTTTGGCGTTAAGCCCGCTGTTAATGGATAGATTGGTTCAAAAACTGGCATTTTACTGGCTTGTGAAGGCGGTAAAATATGATCGGGATGCGCCATTTGCACTCGGCCTTGAAACAGCTCGACGCGGCCGCTGATCAGCCGGCGCTCGCCAATGGGCAATTGTTTGGCGACATAATCATCATGCGCATGGAAAAAAACCAGCTCCAGCGCACCAGTTTTATTTTCGCAAAATACCCGATAGGGACGGCGAACACCCCGCGGCGGGCGGTCATGTTTAATCACAAGACAATCAAAAGTGGCAATCGCGCCATCATCGACATTGGCAAGCGATGGGCGCTGGCTGCGGTCAATCAGGCCAATCGGTAAATGCCGCAAAACATCAATCACATGCTGTCCAACACGCTTTTCCAACACCGATGCCAGCTTGGCACCAACACCGGCAAGGCTGGTGGTTGACGCAAAAAGCTGAAATATCTCGGCGGGGCGCTTTGGATGCACGATGCTTGTCTCCTTATCAGGCGGCGGCCGCTCACTGCCTGTCACCGACGAAATGATCGGACACAGGCACGCTTGTGTCTAGGCATTATCGCCCATATCTGTTATCCCATGCCAGCCATTTGTTGCTGTCATTTGCCAGCATGCCAGTTTTTGAAAAAGGCCAAGCCATAGATTTTCAAAAAACCGGATTTAAAAAGGAAGTTGTTTATGTCATCGCCAGCTGCACCGCCTGTTATGCCTGTATTGTCAAACCGCGTCCGCCGTTTGATTTATCAAGCCAGCTATACCGGCATGAAGGAAACCGACCTTTTGCTTGGGCATTTTGCCAAAATGCATTTGCCGCATCTCAATGAATCCGATCTGACTGATTTTGAGAATTTGCTTGAGGCGGGTGATCCTGCGATCTATGCATGGGTGATCTGCAATGCGCCACTACCCGAGGCCTATGACACGCCTGTTTTCCATTTAATTAAAGAGTTTAAAAAACAACATTAATTACATGAAACATATAAGTAAAATAAATTTAAAAAATGATATTTGGGGCGCGCCTAATGGAGTTTCCTCCTTGGCGTTGTTGCAGATCGCTTCAGCTGGTAAATCCTTTATCTATGTGGCACGTGATGATGTTCGCATGACGGCAATGGACGACAGTCTGCGGCGGTTAGCGCCCGATTTGCGCCTTCTTGAATTTCCGGCATGGGATTGTTTGCCATTTGACCGGCTGTCACCGCAAGGCGGGTTGGTTGGACGCCGGATTGAAACGCTTGCCCAGCTTGCCAGTGATGCGGGAACACGACCACGCATTTTGCTAACAACAATTAATGCGATTTTGCAGCGCGTGCCGCCAAAAACCTATTTTATCGA
>JAOEVD010000063.1 GCA_028383305.1 Candidatus Puniceispirillum sp. | reverse complement strand
ACGCGTCCTGATACATTAACCCAATTTGGCGTCGGTGCGCTGGCAAAGCACCAATATCAACACCATCAAGCCTGATATCACCCGCCCAATTCACATTGGCAATTTCCGTTCCCGATATCAGCGCCAGCAAGGTTGATTTTCCGCAACCGCTAGCGCCATGCAGCAATCTAATCTGCCCCTTTGGTACCGAAAAGGACAGGCCAGAGCAAAGCGGCCGATCAAATCCAAATTCAAGTGCGTTAACTTCTAGCATGTGCGGTCAAAACCCGATTTTTCAGTTCGTTAAAAAATGATTCGAACAGATGATTGCAATGTGACAGAACAGACCCGACAATGCTATCAGCGATCGGGTTATGATCGAAATGCAAAAAGGGCAATGAGGAATAGAACCATGCAGAAAAAGCGCTTTTACCATGCTGCACGCCGTATATTTTCGGGATTATGCCTCGCCTTTGCTATCACTTCTGCCAACGCCGATGATTTTACTGATTTGCAAAAGGCGGCAAAGGGGCAAACCGTCTATTTCAACGCATGGGGCGGTGATGCCAAAATTAACACCTATATCAGCTGGGCCGGACAAATCTTGGCCGATCGCCATGATATTACCCTTGTTCATGTCAAATTGACCGACACGGCAAGCGCCGTTTCACGAGTCCTTGCCGAAAAGGCGGCCGGACGCGAAAATGGCGGCTCGATTGATCTTTTATGGGTGAATGGTGAAAATTTTGCCGCGATGAAGCGGGCGGGTCTGTTGCAAGACCGGTCTTGGGTCACATCCATGCCAAATTGGCGCTATACTGACAGCGAGGCCTTGCCTGCAATCCTGTCAGATTTTGCCGAACCGACCAATGGCAAAGAAAGCCCTTGGGGCCGAGCACAACTGGTCTTTTCCTATGATAGCGCAAGGCTGCAAACGCCGCCGAAATCAGCCGCGGCACTGGCTGATTATATTGCCACAAATCCGGGTCGCTTTACCTTTCCGCAGCCACCAGATTTCATTGGCATGTCCTTTCTCAAACAGATTTTGATTGAGCTTAGCAATGCTGATCCGGCGCTTTATCAGCCCGTCGATGAGGCCAATTTTGATGCTGTTACCGCGCCTTTATGGCGCTGGCTAGACAAGGCAAAACCCAATCTATGGCGCGCTGGCAATGCCTATCCGGCAAATTATCCGGTGCTTCGCCAGCTTCTTGGTGATGGGGAAATTGACATTGCCATTGCGTTCAACCCTGCTGATGCCTCGGCGGCAATTGCGCGGGGTGAATTGCCGGATAGCGTTCGCACCTACATCCATGATGGCGGCACGCTTGCCAATGTGCATTTTCTGGCCATTCCTTTCAATGCTTCGGCACCCGAAGCGGCCAAGCTGGTGGCCAATTTCATGCTATCGCCCGAAGCGCAGGTGAAAAAAGCAGATACAGCCATTTGGGGCGATCCAACGGTTTTGTCGATGCCAAAATTATCTGACGCCCAGCGCATGGCCTTTACCGCGCTGCCACGAGGCATTGCCACTTTAAGTGATGCCGATCTGGGCCGCACGCTTGCTGAACCACATCCAAGCTGGGTACCTCGTCTTGAGGCGGCATGGATCAAACGCTATGCCAGCGGCCAATAGCAGGCGCGCCATCCAAAACCGGCAACATATCGCCATCACCGGCCTGACCGCGCTGACTGCTCTGCTTTTTGGTTTGCCGGTACTGCTTGGGCTGATTGGGATTATTTTGCCAGCGTCAGGCTATTTTCCAGCATTGGGACAGAGCAGCTTTTCCGGTGATGCAGCGCGTCACTTTCTGGCAACGCCCGGCCTTGGGCTTGCTAGCTGGCTGTCTTTGAAGACCGGGTTAATGGCAAGTGCTATCTCGCTAAGTGGCTGTTTTATCATTCTGGCGGCTTTTTCCGGCAGTCGAATGATGCTTCGCCTGCGCCGCTTGCTTGGGCCATTAGTGGCAATACCGCATAGCACGATTGCCGTTGGGTTGGTGTTTCTGCTTGCCCCATCTGGCTGGCTTATGCGCCTTGTCTCACCAGCATTGACCGGTCTCGAGCAGCCGCCAACTTGGGGGCTGGTGCCTGACCCTTATGGTCTTGTGCTAATTTTGGGGCTGGTGGCAAAAGAGTTACCGTTTTTGCTTCTTCTTGGTTTGTCGGCTGCGGCAAGCCTGCCTTTGGCACGCCTTCTTGCCATTGGTGCAGGGCTTGGCTATGGTCGCTTTGCAAGCTGGGTTTTTCTGGTTTTACCATTGATATATCGCCAGATCAGACTGCCGGTTATTGCGGTTCTGGTCTTTAGCCTATCGGTTGTTGATATGGCGTTATTGCTGGCACCAAGCCTGCCACCGCCATTGGCCATTTTGGTTCTAAACGGCTTTCATGATGCCGATCTTGCTGCCCGCCTGCCAGCCTCGTTTGGTGCCATCTGGCAAATCGGTCTTGTGCTGGTTGCGCTTTTGCTGTGGTGGATTGGGGAAAATCTGGTTGGCGCGATTGTCAGATTTTGCCGCTGGCGCGGTTGGCGCGGGCAAACGGCCGATCCTTGGTTAGGGTTTTTATCGCTATTTGCCATTCTGCCAATGCTGATTGGCGTGATGGGGCTTGTTGCCGCGCTTTTATGGTCATTTGCAAAGGGCTGGTTTTTTCCGGCGGCCTTGCCAGCAAGCGTTAGCTGGCTTCACTGGCAGGATATGGCAAGCTATCTTCCGCTTATCATCAATAGCGGGTTATTGGCCATCAGCGCCGCATTTCTGGCGGTTGGCGTGGTGTTTTTATGGCTTTACCACGGGCAAGATTTAATCCAGCGCAACCGGCTATTGCAAGCAGCCATTTATCTGCCGCTTCTTGTGCCGCAGATCAGCTTTCTATTCGGTCTACAAATCGGGCTTAGCTGGGCTGACATTGACGGTAGCTGGCCTGCGCTGATCTATATTCATATGATTTTCATTCTGCCCTATATATGGCTTGTTCTGGCACCGGCATTTGCGCAGATGGACTGGCGGCACGACCATGTGGCAAGCAGCCTTGGCCTTGGTCCATTTAGGCGATTTTTGCGCGCTCACTTGCCGCTTTTGGCCATGCCGATTGGCGCGGCACTATTCATCGGTTTTGCTGTCTCTATCGCGCTTTATCTGCCAACTGTTTTTGTTGGTGGTGGACGCATTGCAACGATCACGGTTGAGGCAGTTAGCCTTGCTGCGAATGGCAGTCGCGGGCCAGCCGGTGTTGCCGCCATGCTGCAGCTTCTAATTCCGCTGATCTGTTATGCGGCGATCTTGCTGTTTTTGAAATACCGCTTTGGCCGGTTTGCTAATATGTAGGGTGGCGGCCTGACATAAAGCGATTTTTAAATGTCAGTTAATAATTGCCCAAAGGCAGATTTTTCGCTCATATTAAGGTCAGCAGAACCATATTTTCATGATTTAAATAACCCAACCTCGA
>JAOEVD010000062.1 GCA_028383305.1 Candidatus Puniceispirillum sp. | reverse complement strand
TGTTGACGTTGAACATGATTCTATGGCCTGAAATGGCCCTTTGTCACTCTAAAAGTGACCCAAGAGTGACAGAAGAGTGACAAGAAACACTGGTATCTTCAGATTTTTGTCTGGATGGAGCTATTTGTCTTTCTTGTGAAATGGGAACCTAAGGTCACCTCAAACCACGACACTTATGAAGTAAGTTATGGGCCATCATGCAATGAATACCATTGTTGTCTCCAGCATTACCAAAGCAAACCAGAGTAACCTATGCTGCCTCATGGTCAGGGGGGATGCTTATGCACGAAGGCTCTGTTTAAACAAGTTGCGGGTACCTTATGCAGAAGTTATCCCTCATCTAGGTACACAGATGATTGAAACAACCTAGGCAGCTAACCTGCCTTGGTTCAAACATGAGTGCTGACGCTTTAGGCTTGCCTAGTGAAAGTTAGGTAAACCCTATGCAGAGCAGCGTTATTTCATGTTGTTCCACCTATGCAGAAGTTAACCCGCTTCTTGGTACGAATGGAGCGACCTCAGCTTTGCTCTAATTCATTAACCAATTCATCACTATTTTATCTCGCACCCCTAGAGGCACAGGCTTCTGGGGGTTTTTCATTTTCAGGCTTATGAGGCTGGCGAGATGTCTCACAGCCATTTTGCAACCAATTAAGGAGAGCAAATGACAAAATCAAACGACACAGAAGAAATACAGGAAGAAGAAATACAAAACGAACCAAAAGAATACCCATGTACCGATACAGGCAACATGGAACGCTTTGTTGACCAACACAAAGGCTACCTTCGTTCTCTCGGAACAATCAAAACATGGCTCGTCTGGGATGGGGCAAGGTGGAAACCTTCAGATTACGCGGAGGTTTTCAAGTTCGCGCTAGAAACCGTCGAGTCAATCAAGACTGAAGTCGAAGAAGCAGAGGATTTTCTGGACGCCCAAACTCTCCAGAAGTGGTCTTTGACCTCTCAAAGTGAACCAAAGATGAGGGCGATGCTTAACATGGCCTCAAACCATCCATTGCTAGTTTCAAAAGCCAGTTCATTCGATAAACAAAAAATGAAACTCAATTGCCTTAATGGCATTGTTGATTTGGAGACAGGACAGCTTGATGAGCGAACTTCTGATGACCTTTACACCAAAGTGATAACCACTAATTTTAACCCTCAAGCCAAATGTCCTAACTTTGATAAGTTCATCAAAGAAGTCTTTGGGGGCGATGGTGAGCTGATAAGTTGGATACAACGAGCCTTCGGTTACAGCCTTACTGGCTCAGTTCAAGAACAGGTTCTGTTCATCTGTTACGGAACTGGAGCTAATGGTAAGTCGACCTTGTTAGAGACAATCTCCAAAATACTCAGTGATTACTCGACCAACGCTGACTTTGAGATGTTCCTTAGCAACCAGAAGTCTGACGTTAGGGTCATGGAGGCTGTTGGTGAACTGAAGGGCATAAGGCTCGCCCTTGCTTCTGAGGTCGACGCAAGCAAAAGGTTTAATGAGAGCCTTGTTAAACGTCTTACTGGAGGAGATACCCTAAGAGGGACAAGGTTGCACATGGGTGCTTTCCAGTTTGAGCCACAACATAAACTTTGGTTCCTTTGTAACCACATTCCTTTTGCGAGGGATGGTTCGCCTGGCTTCTGGAGGCGCATCAAGGTCATACCCTTTGCGCAGCAGTTCCAAGGCTCATCCCTAGACTCTGGCCTTCCAGAAAAACTCTGGGCTGAAAGAGAAGGCATCTTAGCTTGGATGGTTAGGGGTGCGGTAGCCTGGTCTACGGAACTTCAGAAGACCAACGGAACCACTGGCCTTGGTTCATGTGAAGCCATTGAACAATGCGTTGCAGACTACAAGTACGATAATGACATCTCGGCTAGATTCATTGAAGACTGTCTCGTTAGAGACAATGATTTTGGCAGCATTGGAGCAAGGGAACTTTACTTTGCCTACCAACGCTGGTGGTCAGACAACAGCGATGAAGACACACCATCTGAGGGCATCTTTAGTCGGCGAATGGAAGAACGAGGTTTGAAGAAGACCAGGACAAAGGCAGGGGTAGTCTATAAGGGGGTAAAGTTGATAAAAACTAATCATTCTTACAACTTTTAACCTAAGGCCAGAGTAACCCTGGACTAAAGCAACCTTAGTTCCCCAGTCCAAACAAAAAGGTGTAGTGGGTGTAGGGGTAAACTATAGGTTCTAAAGAGCAATGCTTCTGTAGAATGAAGGTTTTGACCCTACACCTCCTACACCACCATCAAACAGACAAGACCAGAGCAACCAAAGGCCACTGGAACCTAAGTGAACCTTAGTCCAAGGCAACCTGAAATTAAGAAGTATAGCTTTGTTTGTTGTCTTATCTTTTGGTGTGTCTTTCCTCAGAAACAAGAACAACAACAACAACCAGAGCCTTTAGCCCCCTGTAGTAAACCCAAGTTCCCCTCTGACCACTGGGGTCACAAATGACCTCAAACCTTTTGTTGTTTGCCGCTATTAACAAGTGGAGACTTGGGTGCTAGGGTTTTGTCCATGATGACTAGGGTATTACTCACAGTTTTAGTTGGGCTTTTGCTTTCGCTGGGAACCAGTGCTGCTTTTGCAGACACGTTCGCTTGCAAGAGATACACTGATGACTCTTTCGGCTTCACGACCTATAGCGTCTTTGAATCCTGGTTTCCAAAGAGAATATCATTGGAAATTTATGGCTGGAAAAGCAGGAGCGGTTACAAGGCTCTCACAAAAGAAGAAAAAGACAGAAAGTACCGTCTACTTCCGAACGGCAAGATGATTGCTGGAATGAAGCCAAAGCCAGGTTTTAAGACCGTAGATAATGTCAGGTACAAGTGTGACCGAACGTCTCTTCAGTTAACCGCTGGGCTTGAGAGAAAAGGCGCAGGTACATCGGTTAATTCAAGTCCAAAATTTACGAGTATCAACGATAGAACAATATGCAATTACGCAACCTATGAAACAGGTACAATAGGCAATTATTTTACTACATGGGTGATTACCAAATCTCATCAACAATATGTCCAAGAAGCCAAACGCCGTGGCTTAAGTTGTGGTGTAGGTGAGACAACACAAACTGCAACAGTATCAAAAACCAAGTCCAATGGTGAACCTGAGCCAAGCTATGATTTTTTATCGCTGCGTTGGAAAGATATGAACGAAAGGCAACGATTGTGTTTAAAAGCCACTACAACATTTGATGGAGTGAATAAATGGGATGAATCCATCACTGCATATAATAGTGTTAACGAAGCCAAACGCCGTGGCTTGAGTTGTGGGGTAAGTAACGGTGTAAATAATGGCCAAATACAGCTTGCCTCCGACCCGCATAATCTTTTTTCGGGTAGGCATGATGTCGACGTTTGCCGAAACGTTAATGTTAATAAAGATGCCAAGCAAGAAGCCATACGTCGTGGCCTGACTTGTGGTGTCGGTGAAACAACACAAGCTGCCTCAGCCCCAGTTCCAAAAGCTAAACCTAAGGCAACTTCAGCCGCCTTGACTGCTGCAGAAAAAGAGGCTGAACGTCTTCGTCAGGAATTGGCGGCTCTCAAAGCAAAGCAACAACAGCAACAACAACAAACTATATCAAATGACACTCAAGTTCCCCTAATAACCATAACTCAGTTAGGAGCCGATGGCCGTAAAGGCTCAGTCAAAGGCTATGCGAAAGACAACGTC
>JAOEVD010000061.1 GCA_028383305.1 Candidatus Puniceispirillum sp. | reverse complement strand
GCGTTATCGATTATTTGCCGGGTCCATTGGATGTTGCAGCCTACACAGGCTTTGCACCCGATGATGTGACTGAGACACGCAACATTGAACGCCGTGCAAATGATGCTGAGCCGTTCTCTGGCCTTGCTTTTAAGATCATGAATGACCCATTTGTTGGTTCATTGACCTTTGTTCGCATCTATTCAGGTGTTTTGAAAAAAGGCGACAGCCTGCTGAATTCAACAAAAGGCAAGCGCGAGCGCGTTGGCCGGATGATGATGATGCATTCAAATAACCGTGAAGAAATCGAAGAAGCCTTCGCAGGCGACATTGTCGCGCTTGCTGGCATGAAGGATAGCACGACAGGTAACACCTTGTGCGACCCGATGAAGCCAGTTGTTCTTGAAACAATGACCTTCCCCGATCCGGTCATCGAGATTGCGATTGAGCCAAAGACAAAGAATGACCAGGAAAAAATGGGTGCAGGCCTTGCACGTTTGGCTGCCGAAGATCCTTCTTTCCAGGTCAGTACTGATTTTGAATCAGGCCAGACCATTATGCGTGGTATGGGAGAATTGCACCTCGATATTTTGGTCGATCGCCTCAAGCGTGAATTTAAGGTCGAAGCCAATATTGGCGCACCGCAGGTTGCTTATCGCGAGACCATCACCAAAGAAATTGAAGTTGATTATACCCACAAAAAGCAGTCTGGTGGTTCAGGTCAGTTCGCACGGGTTAAAATCCGGTTTGCGCCTTTGGCCGAGGGCGGTTTCCAGTTCAGCAATTCAGTTGTCGGTGGATCGGTGCCAAAAGAATATGTACCGGGTGTTGAAAAAGGCATTAATCAGGCAAAGGATTCAGGCACAATCGCTGGTTTCCCTGTGATTGACTTCGAGGCCGAGCTTATTGACGGCGCAAGTCATGACGTTGACTCGTCGGTTCTGGCCTTTGAGATTGCGGGTCGTGCTGCTTTCCGTGAAGCCATGAACAAGGCAAGCCCAAAATTGCTTGAGCCAGTCATGAAGGTCGAGGTTCTGACCCCTGAAGAATATATGGGTGATATCATCGGCGATCTGAACAGCCGTCGTGGCAATGTTGGTGGCATGAACCAGCGGGGGCAACGCGCGAGCAATCGATGCAATGGTGCCGCTTGCCAATATGTTTGGCTATATCAATACTTTGCGCTCAATGAGCCAAGGCCGCGCCCAATATTCAATGACTTTTGACCATTACGAACAAGTGCCTCAAGCGGTTGCGGATGAAGTCCGCGCCAAGATGGCCTAACCGAGCTAACGAGCAGGAGAGCAGATAAGATGTCCAAGGAAAAGTTTGACCGTTCCAAGCCGCATTGCAACATTGGCACAATTGGCCATGTTGATCATGGCAAGACTTCGCTGACCGCAGCGATCACCAAGATTTTGGCTGAGTCTGGTGGAGCTGAGTTTTCAGCATATGACCAGATTGACAAGGCGCCTGAAGAGCGCGCCCGCGGTATCACGATTTCAACAGCGCATGTTGAATATGAGACAGCGAACCGTCACTATGCGCATGTGGATTGTCCTGGTCACGCCGATTATGTGAAGAACATGATCACTGGTGCGGCGCAGATGGATGGTGCGATTTTGGTTGTATCAGCTGCTGATGGCCCAATGCCACAGACCCGCGAGCATATCTTGTTGGCGCGTCAGGTTGGTGTTCCGGCATTGTGCGTATTCATGAACAAGGTTGATCAGGTTGACGATGAAGAGTTGCTTGAGCTTGTTGAGATGGAAATTCGCGAGTTGTTGTCATCATATGATTTCCCTGGCGATGATATTCCGATCGTTCGTGGTTCAGCCTTGGCCGCATTGGAAGATAGCAATGAGACTATTGGTCGTGAGGCGATCAAGGCATTGATGGAAGCTGTTGATGGTTATATTCCACAGCCAGAGCGTCCGAAGGATCAGCCATTCTTGATGCCGATTGAGGATGTGTTCTCAATTTCGGGTCGTGGTACTGTTGTGACTGGTCGTATTGAGCGCGGCATTGTGAATGTTGGTGAAGAGATCGAGATTGTTGGTCTGAAAGACACTGTCAAGACAACCTGTACTGGTGTTGAGATGTTCCGCAAGCTTTTGGATCAGGGCGAGGCTGGCGATAATGTTGGTGTACTTCTTCGTGGTACCAAGCGTGAAGATGTTGAGCGTGGTCAGGTCTTGTGTAAGCCGGGTTCAATTGCGCCACATACTGAATTCAAATGTGAGGCCTATGTTCTGACTAAGGATGAGGGCGGTCGTCATACACCGTTTTTCTCGAACTATCGTCCTCAATTCTATTTCCGCACAACTGATGTGACCGGATCTGTGGAATTGCCGGAAGGTACCGAGATGGTTATGCCTGGTGATAACATTGCCATGACTGTGACATTGATCGCGCCAATCGCGATGGATGAAGGTCTTCGCTTTGCGATCCGCGAAGGTGGCCGCACCGTTGGTGCCGGCGTCGTCGCAACGGTCATTAAATAATTAGGCTATAGTTTAGAGGGGCGTGTTTTCGCCCTTCTTTGTTTATCCAAACGAGGTAAGGCAGTTATGGAAACCCAGAATATCAGAATCCGATTGAAGGCATTCGATCACCGTATTCTTGACCAGTCCACGGCAGAGATCGTGAACACGGCCAAGCGTACAGGTGCTGAAGTGCGTGGGCCGATCCCGCTGCCAACCAACATGCGCCGCATGACCGTGCTTCGCTCGCCGCATATTGACAAGAAAAGCCGCGAGCAGTTCGAAATTCGTACGCACAAGCGTCTATTGGATATTATCGACCCAACACCACAGACCGTTGACGCGCTGATGAAGCTCGATCTTGCGGCTGGTGTTGATGTCGAGATTAAGCTCTAGGGAAGGGACCAGAGTTATGCGTAGCGGCATTATCGCCCGTAAATTGGGAATGACACGCGTGTTTAACGATGCTGGCCACCATGTGCCGGTTACCGTTCTGAAACTCGACGATGTCCAGGTTGTGGCAGTTCGTAGCAAGGATCGGGATGGCTACACAGCTGTTCAGCTTGGCGCGGGTGTTGCCAAGGCAAAGAACGTATCAAAGCCGATGCGTGGCCATTTTGCAAAAGCCAATGTATTGCCAAAGTCAAAGCTGGCCGAATTTCGGGTTGGCGATGATGCGGTCCTTGAAGTCGGCTCGACTTTAGTGCCATCGCATTTTGTTGCTGGTCAGAAAGTTGATGTTGTTGGCACAACGCAGGGTAAAGGTTTTGCCGGTGCGATGAAGCGTCACAATTTTGCTGGCCTTCGCGCATCACACGGCGTGTCGGTTTCGCATCGTTCGCACGGATCAACTGGACAGTGTCAGGATCCGGGCAAGGTGTTTAAAGGCAAGAAGATGGCGGGCCACATGGGCGCGGCGCGCAATACCACGCAAAATATTGAAGTTGTTGCCGTTGATAATGACGAAGGTGTCGTTCTGCTTTGCGGTGCGGTTCCGGGTCCAAAAAATGGTTGGGTTTTGATCAGCGACGCCATCAAGGTGGCACGTCCCGATGATGCGCCATTCCCTGCGGGTTTGCTGACTGATATAGTGCCTGCTAGCGACGTAGCACCGGCTGAGGATGTTGCGGCTGATGCGCCTGCTGTTGATGTGGCTCCATCTGAAGAGGCTGATGCCGAAGCCGAGAAGGAATAAGGGTCATGAAGATTGATGTGAAAACAATCGACAACAAGGCCGCTGGCGACATTACGCTTGCCGATGCAGTCTTTGGGGTCGCACCGCGCGCAGATATTGTTGCGCGTGTGGTGAAATGGCAGCTTGCCAAACGTCGCGCTGGCACACACAAGGT
>JAOEVD010000060.1 GCA_028383305.1 Candidatus Puniceispirillum sp. | reverse complement strand
TGAAAACACATCATTGGCGCGCTGCTCAGACCCAAAAGCACCAATCTGAACCCAGATCTTGGTCGCAACGGGCGCAACCGAAATAACCTCGCCAACGCGCGATTGTGATAGTAATTCCAAGGCTGATTGCGGTGGTTGATTAACCGCAACCTTGCTTTTGATTTTACTTGATTTGGCAGTCAGGCTTACCGAAGGGTTGATCGCTGGCGTCATTTCCGGCATGGCGCCTTGATCACTGGCTGTCAAACTTGGAAATTCGCCCCTTTTTGCGAGATTTTCCATGCGCAAGCTTTGCTCTGCCAATATCTGAACGCGAACTTTGGCAATGCCCTGTTTGACAAACCCAAGTAACCGCGCGCCCTCATGCGACAAATCAATGATCCGGCCAGGCGCAAAAGGCCCGCGATCATTTAATCTGACAACCAATGATTTACCATTGTCAAGATTGGTAACACGAACCACCGACGGCAGCGGCAAGGTTTTATGCGCCGCTGTTGCAATATTGGGATCAAACACTTCACCATTCGCCGTAGGCCGCCCCAAAACGGCGGTTTCCTCGCCATACCAGGATGCAAGCCCCGTTTCGTCATAGGTCAAATCCCGTTTTGGATAATACCAAACGCCAAATTCTTGATAGGGGTTGCCAATTTTATAATGCGGTTTTGCAACAACTTCAGCCTGTTTGGTGGTTTCTGTTAGGCGTTTCTGTTTTTTGAACAGATCAACAGCTAGTTCAGCCGAAGCACAACCTTGCAACAACAAGCCCAAAATCAAAAACCCAAACAAGTTTTTCCCGTTGACACGCATTCTTTTATCCTATTTTTTAAGATCTGGCTTATCGCAGCTTGTCAGACAAATGGCCAATCGCCAGCGCATAATAATTTGACCGGTTCCAGTCGAGGATTGAGTCAAAATTGCTATAGACGAGAAAAGCAGGGCCATCACTGCTGGCAGGCATCACCAGCCGCGCTGTTAGATCCTTTGTTGGTAGCGCACCACCATCGGCATTAAGAACCCCTGCCTTTGCCCAAACCGGCAGTTTGGCGCGTATTTTACCATCGGCAAGTGCCTTGGGATTTTTTCCATTCATGGAAAAGCCCTTTGGCAATGTCACCTTTCGTCCCCAAGTGATATCGTCACTCCAGCCTGCTTTCGATAAATAATAGGCGGTCGAGGCAAACACATCGGGCTTGGTGCCCCATATATCGCGTTTGCCATCCCCATCCCAATCAACAGCATAGGATAAAAAGCTTGATGGCATAAACTGGCTTTGCCCCATGGCGCCAGCCCAAGACCCCTTCATTTTATCGGGTGCGATATGGCCTTCTTCCAGAATTTTCAGCGCATTCAACAGTTCTTTGCGGAAATAGGCGCTTCGGCGGCCATCAAAGGCCAATGTTGCCAAAGCATGTGGCACATTGAACGACCCCAAATATTGGCCAAAATTGGTTTCAACACCCCAGAAAGTAACAATATAGCGTTTTTGCACACCATATTTTTTTGAAACTTTGGTCAGAATTTCATCATGCTCGACAAGCATCTTGGCCGCGATCCGCGCCCGTGTTGGCGAGGCAATTTTGCTGAGATATTCGTCAAAGGTCATGGTGAATTCTGGTTGGCGACGATCCAGCTCAATCACGCGCTTGATTGGCGCTGCATTGCCCAACGCCGCATCCAGAATTCGATCGGAAATGCCTAGTTCTTTTGCCTCTTGGCGAAGCTCAACAAGCCATTTTGCAAAATCGTGATCAGCTGCGCTGGCAATAGGGGCAATCAACAATGTTAGAACGGCCACAAATGCGCTTAATCCGAGTTTCATTTTCCAGCCTTCACAACGTTACCAAGACACTTGTCAAAACCGGTCACGGCAATGCGATCGGCGGCAAGTTGAGATATGGTAAAGCGGAAGCCGGCTTAGGGGCAACCGTGAATTTGCTCAATCAGTCGTTTCTTCGACAGAAATAAAGACTAGCCAATCCACAAGCCCGAACAAACAGGCAAAAACCCAATGAAATCACAATTGATTGGCCATTTATCGGCATTTGGAATTTAGAGGCAACTGGCATCACCTGCCCCAAAAATTGGTCTACAGCTTTTCTTTCAAAATGGCAGTTGGGCTTGATGCCCCCCCAAATCGTGAATTAAGCGCAATTGCCATCAATGGCGGCACAATGATTAAGGTCGCCAAGGTTGACAGGCCAAGGCCACCAAACACTACAACACCAATACCACGATATAATTCTGATCCGGCACCTGGGAAAATAACCAGCGGCACAAGACCAAAAAGCGAGGTTAAGGTCGACATGAAGATTGGTCTGATCCGGTTCCGTGTTGCTTCGATTACGGCATCATTTGCCGACAAGCCCTCTTCACGCAAATGAAGGGTGGTTTGTTCAATCATCAAAATCGCATTATTCACAACGACACCCGTTAGGATCACAAATCCAAGCATGGTCAACATATCAAGCGGCTGCCGGATCGACAGGTTCAAGATTGCCAACCCGCCGATGCCCCCTGCAGCGGCGACAGGAATGGCCAGAAGGATAATCATTGGCAAAATAAAGCTGCGAAGCAAGATCACCAAAAGCAGGAAAATAACAAAGATGGCAGTCAACACATTGGCCTGCATGGCTTTCCATGTCATCGCCAGCGCACTTGCCGCACCTTCAAGCTTGATCGTTACGCCATTTGCCGACGCTTCGGCGCGAATAGGTGGCAAAATTTTATTGTCGATTACATCCACAACATCTTCAAGTGACAACGCCTCGGTTGGTCGCAGCCGAATTGAAATGGCCTGCCGCCCGCCTAGCCTTCGCACCTGAACCGGCGCACTAATCACCTCGATATTTGCCAATTGTTCAAGCCGAATCACATTGCCTTGGCGCGTGATGATCGGAATATCCTGTAATTCTCTGGTGCTAAGATTCTCGGCATCCTTGCCTGACACAACCATATCAATTAATTGGCCATCAATTGGCACCTGAATCACATTGGCACCATCATTAAAGACATCAATCGCCGATGAAAATTCACGAACCGAAACGCCAGCTCGCGCCAAAGCGGTTAGATCGGGCGTGATCCGAATTTGCGGCGCGCCCGAGTCAAGACCGGGCAAGATGCGGATTTGGTTGCCATCGCGTGCTGAAAATTGTTCGCTAAGTGCATCATTCACCTGCACAGCAACCGGCAGGATATCATCGGCTTGCGGCCCAACAATATCAATGCTGATTGACCGTGACCCACCGACCGACCGACCAAAAAGTGACGCTTGCTGCACAAAAGCACGCGCGCCCGGTTCGGCGAAAATGGGCCGCGTCAGCACCATGCGCAATTCACGAACACGCGCTGGATCTGCAGCTGATGCACCGGCAAAAGCCCCACTTGAATAGGCAACAAAGAAAAATCGTTCAATGGCTGGCGAGCCACCTTCAGTGACCTCGCCTTGCCACAAAGGCCGCGCCGCTTTCTCCATCCGTTCGGCGATACGCAGGGTTTCCTCCATCGAATAACCAGCTGGCACGCTGATACGACCAAAAATGAAATTCGCATTGCCATCGGGTAGATAATCCAATTTTGGCATCAGCTTGGCACTAAATCCAAAAGCCGACGCCAGAACGATGGACACAATGCCAAATCCAACCAATTTGCGCCTTACGACAAATTGGGCATAGCCAATAAACAAACCGGCAAATCGGCGGGCAATCGGATCAAGCACCGGAATTGTTGGCAGCTTTTCAAATCGATTTGCCGCCCCGCCAAGCAATCTGGCCGCCAGCGTCGGAATGACCGTGACTGATACAACAACTGAAATCAAAACTGAAACCGAAATCGCAATACCAATATCACGGAACAATTGCCCAACCGGTAAATCTAAGGTCAACACGGGAACGAAAACAATCACTGTTGTTAATGCTGACCCCAGAATTGGCCCCCAGACCTGACGCGCTCCATGATAGGCGGCGTTTTGAGAATCTATCCCGCGTTGGCGAAGTCGAAAAATATTTTCCAGTGACACAATT
>JAOEVD010000006.1:10000-102270 GCA_028383305.1 Candidatus Puniceispirillum sp. | reverse complement strand
ATCAGCAAATCATTTGCTGGTTGTTATTTCGGCTGATCGAGGTCTTTGTGGCGGTTTTAACGGGTCAATCACCCGCCAAACCCGTAGCGAAGTTGCGCGGCTTCAAGGTGAGGGCAAAACCGTCAAGCTGTTGATGGTTGGTCGGAAATCTGCCGATGCGCTTCGCCGTGAGTTTGGCGACACTTACATTGCCAGCCTCGAGGGGATTCAAGGCACCGCGGTTGCGTTTGCAGATGCGGCGGATCTTGGCGAAACCGTTCGCAGCGGTTTTGAAAATGGTAATTTTGACGTCTGCACCATGATCTATAACAAATTCGTCAATGCTATCACCCAAGAGGTCAAACTGACCCAGCTGATTCCAGCTGAAGTTGGTGAAGCTGGCGGCGATGACGCTGGTTCAAATTATGATTATGAGCCAGAAGAAGATGAATTGCTGGCAAGCCTGTTGCCACGCATCATTTCAACCCAGATTTACAGTGCCTTGCTCGAATCATCCGCGGCTGAACTTGCCGCGCGAATGACAGCAATGGATAACGCCACGCGGAATGCTGGTGATATGATTGACCGTCTGACATTGGTGTTTAACAGAACACGTCAAGCGGCGATTACGAATGAACTTATCGAAATTATTTCAGGTGCTGAAGCTCTTTAAATACAGCAGCTGAGCAAAATAACGATCAGGGCAATGATGCCCACAATTAAAATCGGTTCTAGCCCGGAGTAAGAAGACCATGGCAAATAAAGCAATTGGTAAAATAAGTCAGGTTATCGGCGCGGTTGTTGATGTTCAGTTTGACGGTGAACTCCCTGCCATTCTAAACGCCCTTGAGGTCAGCAATAATGGCCAGCGGCTTGTGCTTGAAGTTGCACAGCATCTTGGCGAATCGGCTGTTCGTACCATCGCGATGGACTCGACCGAAGGTTTGGTTCGTGGCGCCGAAGCTGTTGATACTGGTGCGCCAATCACGGTTCCTGTTGGGCCTGAAACCCTTGGCCGTATCTTGAATGTCATCGGCGAGCCTGTTGATGAGGGTCAGCCGGTTAAATCAAAGAAATATTATCCAATTCACCGCGCCGCGCCGGATTATGTTGACCAGTCAACCGAAGCTGAAATTCTGGTAACTGGTATTAAGGTGGTCGATCTTCTCGCGCCTTATGCCAAAGGTGGTAAGATTGGTCTATTTGGTGGTGCTGGTGTTGGTAAAACCGTTTTGATCATGGAATTGATCAACAACGTTGCCAAGGCACATGGTGGTTATTCAGTGTTTGCCGGTGTTGGTGAGCGTACGCGTGAAGGTAACGATCTCTACCACGAGATGGTCGAATCAGGCGTTATCAAAACTGACGGCCCGGGTTCAAAAGCCGCGCTTGTTTACGGACAGATGAATGAGCCTCCAGGTGCACGTTCACGTGTTGCCTTGACCGGTTTGACATTGGCTGAATATTTCCGCGACGAAGAAGGTCAGGATGTGTTGTTCTTCGTCGATAACATCTTCCGCTTTACACAGGCTGGTTCAGAAGTGTCTGCGCTTCTTGGCCGTATCCCATCTGCGGTGGGATATCAGCCAACATTGGCAACCGACATGGGTGCCCTGCAAGAGCGGATTACGACAACAAACAAAGGTTCAATCACGTCCGTTCAGGCGATTTATGTTCCTGCCGATGATTTGACCGATCCAGCACCGGCAGCATCATTTGCCCACCTTGACGCCACCACTGTTTTGTCACGTCAAATTGCCGAGCTTGGAATTTATCCTGCGGTTGACCCGCTTGATTCATCATCACGCATGCTTGATCCGCGGATTGTTGGTGAACATCACTATAATATCGCGCGTGAAGTTCAAGAAGTATTGCAGCAATATAAGTCACTTCAGGACATCATCGCCATTCTCGGTATGGATGAATTGTCAGAAGAAGATAAGCTGACCGTGGCGCGTGCTCGGAAAATTCAACGCTTCTTGTCACAGCCATTCCATGTTGCCGAAGTCTTTACCGGCGCACCCGGCAAGCTCGTCAGCCTCGAAGATACAATCGCTGGCTTTGAAGGCATCTTGAAGGGCGAATATGACCATCTTCCAGAAGCTGCCTTCTATCTTGTTGGCACAATTGACGAGGCCATCGAAAAAGGCAAGAAACTCACTCAGGACGCTGCCTAACGGCATCACCCCTGTTCGATCCAGCATAAGGATGCGCTAGCATGGCTGAAACGACACAATTGGAACTGGTAACACCAGCTCGCATCATGGCTCAGAAATCTGTGCAGATGGTTGTTGCACCGGGCGTTGAGGGTCTGTTTGGTGTGCTGCCACGGCACGCACCATTGCTTGCCGATCTGACACGCGGCATCGTCGAAGTGCATGAAGATGGCAAAGTCACCGATCGCTTTATGATTGATGGTGGTCTTGCTGATGTATCGGGCGAATCAGTGACGATTCTGGCCGAACGTGCCATTGATCTTGGCAGTGCTGATGCGGCGACGTTGAAAGAAAAAGCGGCCAATGCAAATGAGGCAGAAGCTGCGTTTTTGAATGCGGTGATTGAAGCGCTCTAACCACTATTCATGAGATAAAAAAAGGGCTGCCAAAATGTCTGGCGGCCCTTTTTTTGTTTGTTTAGTGGGTAACGGCGGCTAGACGTAACCAGCGAAGGCCTTTAGCACATCATCATAGACATCGCGTTTGAACGGCACCGCCAGATTGACCAATTCACGCGGTTCTAGCCAGCGCCATTCGCAAAATTCGGGTTCGGCGGTACTGATGTTTATGTCTTCATCATTGCCGGTAAAGCGAAGGGCCATCCATTTTTGTTTCTGACCCTTATATTGGCCATGCCATAGCCGGTCGGCAAGCGGCAGCGGAATATCGTAATAAAGCCAGTCATTATGTTCGCACAGCAATTCAGCCGAAGATGTGCCAATTTCCTCGCCCATTTCGCGCATGCAAGCATCAATCACCGTTTCGCCCGGATCGATTCCGCCTTGTGGCATTTGCCATGCTTCGGCGCGGCTGTCGATGCGGCGGCCTCCAAAAACCTGCTTCGCGCCATTGATTAAAAAGATGCCGACGCAAGGCCGGTAGGGCCGTTCATCATAAGGAATGTCACGCATGATTAAGATCCAGATTTCACATCAGTAAAAATAGAGACGCCGCGAATCAAATCAAGCGCACGCGCAAGCTGGTAATCAATCTTTGATTGGTCAGTGGCTGGCGTAACATTGGTTTTTTCGGCATTGGCTGGTTCGCCTTCTTTGCCATCTTTGGCATTATCAAGAGCGCCTTTCAAATCTTCTTCGCGCGTATCACCGCCATCCAAAGTTTCAATCCGTGCCAACGCCACCTCAATATCTGGGCTGATTCCTGTGGCCTGAATTGAAACGCCTGATGGGGTGTAATAACGCGCTGTGGTCAGCCGCATGGCGCTATTGCCCGAAACCGGAATCACCGTTTGCACCGAACCCTTGCCAAATGAACGTGTGCCAAGAAGAACCGCGCGGCGATGATCTTTTAATGCTCCAGCAACAATTTCAGATGCTGATGCCGACCCTGAATTGATCAGCACAACAAGGGGAAGGCCGTTGGCAATATCCCCTGGCCGGGCATAGGCGCGGCTGGCATTTTCGGCGCGGCGGCCGCGTGTTGAGACAATTTCACCCTTTTCAAGAAACGCATCACTTACCGAAATGGCCTCATTCAGCAAACCACCCGGATTGTTGCGCAAATCCAGAACAAAGCCTTTTAAATCTTGGCCATGTTCACGGAACATTTTATCAATTTCTTTGGTCAGGCCGGGTGTGGTCTGTTCCGAAAAAGTGGTGATTCGCAAATAGCCAATACCGTCAAACATTTTGGCGCGAACCGAACGGATTTTGATCGTGTCGCGTTTGAGGCTGACGTCAAATGGGTCTTTGGCA
Organism: Candidatus Puniceispirillum sp.; assembly: GCA_028383305.1. GTDB lineage: Bacteria > Pseudomonadota > Alphaproteobacteria > Puniceispirillales > Puniceispirillaceae > UBA3439. Next base: position 98,360 of record JAOEVD010000006.1, on the reverse strand, counting down.
CCGCGTTTGATCGTAACCGTAACGCTTGAGCCAACTTCGCCGCGTAACCGGTCAACCGCATCGCTTAGGGTCATACCGCGAATTGATTCATCATTAACGGCGATGATCAAATCTTCGGGTTGTAATCCGGCTTCGGCGGCTGGCGTATCATCAATTGGCGATACGATCTTGATCACACCATCTTCCATGGTGATTTCAATCCCAAGCCCGCCAAATTTGCCCTTGGTCTGAACCTGCATATCGCTGAAATGATCATTGTTTAGAAATGACGAATGGGGATCAAGAGAGGTCAGCATGCCATTGATGGCCGCCTCGACAAGATCCTTTTCATCAACTTCATCAACATAGCTTTCGCGAACGCGCTGAAAGATATCGCCAAAAAGCCCAAGCTGGCGATATACCGCATCATTCTTGCCTGATTGGGCAATTGTCAGGGTGGGGATGGCAAAACCGGCAATCACCGCGCCACAAATAAATGGCAAGGCAGCATAACGCATGCGGCGCCCCTGCGTTGAGAGAAAGCTGACGATTTGCATTTATTACTGCTCCTAATATCCCGTAAACATATTTAACCCGAAACCATATTCACCAAACCAGCGTGAATACCCAGATGCTGTTTTCTTATATCACGGATTGCTTATCGTGCCAGTCAATGCCGTTGCATACAACCCCAACCAGTCTTGCCATTTCCAAAGATTGCGCAAGATCATGGCAAGATTGCGTTATAATCAAATGCGCTTATGGCTTTTCAGGTGATAAAAGACAGTTTCCGGTCATTAATGCAGGCTTGGCAATGCCCATCATGGCAAGCAAGCTTGGCGCAAGATCGGCAAGCCGACCATTGGCAATCGTTGTGTTGGCATGACTATTGACCAAAATCAATGGCACAAGATTGATGGTATGGGCGGTATGCGGTGATTCGGCCGCACCATCCCACATTAATTCGCAATTGCCATGATCGGCGGTTAGCAGCATTTGCCCACCAGCATCACGAAGTGTCGCAACCAATTGACCAACACAATGATCAACGGTTTCAACCGCGCGAATGGCAGCGTCAAGATCGCCTGTATGACCAACCATGTCAGGATTGGCAAAATTGATAATCAACAGATCATGAGCCTTGGCATGAAGGCTGGTTAGCGCGGTTTGCAGAACATCACGCGCGCTCATTTCAGGTTGTAGATCATAGGTGGCAACCGATGGCGAGGCGACCATCTCGCGATCTTCGCCCGGTTGCAGTGCCTCTTCGCCACCATTAAAGAAAAAAGTCACATGCGGGTATTTTTCGGTTTCGGCAAGCCGAAGTTGGCGTTTACCAGCCCGCGCCACGATCTCGCCAAGCGTGTCATGCAATTCCAGTGGCGGATAAAGCGTCACCATATGATCATCAAGTGATTTCGAATAGCTGGTCATGCCCGCCATGCCAACAAATGTAACCGGCTGGGTGGTGCAGCCAGTGCTGGCCGGATCACAAAAACAATTCAACAGCTGGCGGGCGCGATCGGCACGAAAATTCATCATTACGATGCCATCGCCATCGCGCATGCCCTGATAGCCGTCAATCACGGTTGGGGTGATGAATTCATCACCCTCATCACGCCCATAGCCCGCCTCAAGCGCCGTTAGCGCGTCAATGGCAAAGATCGGTGCGCGTGCGCCTGCAATGGCGTCATAGGCGGCCTGTGTGCGCTCCCAGCGGCTATCACGATCCATGGCGAAATAGCGGCCAATCAGGCTGGCGATAAAGGCACCCTTTGGCAAGGTAGCCACAAAATCGGGTAAATCCTGTTTTGCGGCTTGCGGTAATGTATCACGGCCATCGGTAAAGCCATGCACAGCCACTGGAACGCCAGCTGCAACCAGCCCTGTTATGACAGCCAGAAAATGGTCTTGATGCGCATGCACGCCGCCTGGTGATAAAAGCCCCATGACATGCGCCGTGCCGCCCGATGCCCGCAGCTTTGCCGCAAGTGCGATTAGATCGGGATGCGCGGCCAGCGACCCATCTTTAACAGCGGCGTTCAGCCGCGGTAAATCCTGCATCACCACACGGCCTGCACCAATATTCATATGCCCAACTTCGGAATTGCCAACCTGTCCATCAGGCAAGCCAACATCAACGCCAGATGCGGCAAGAAAGCTATGTGGCTGACTTGCCATCAGCGCGTCAAACACTGGCGTTTTGGCAAGCGCAACGGCGTTATTTTCTGGCTCGGCACGATGACCCCAGCCATCCATGATGCACAGGACAACCGGGCCGTGCGAGGGGTTATAAGTGACCATGACGATCTTATAATCTCAGCATTGATTGATGTACAGTTAAACTGTGCTGCCCCCTAAACAGGGCGCTTTACCGTAAACCAAGCGTTTAAAGAGGGTTGCCAAAATAATCAGGGCTGGCGCGGCGCCACGATGCGATGGCGAGCTGGTTAATCGCCACGATGATAGGGATGACCTGCCAGAATTGAGCTTGCCCGATAAAGCTGTTCGGCAAGCATGGCTCGAAACAGCATATGTGGCCATGTGGCGCGGCCAAAAGAAATGCTGCGTTCGGCCTTTTGGCGCATCACATCAGCATGGCCATCAGCCCCGCCAATGGCAAAACAGGCTGCCGCAAAACCGCTATCACGCCATGTGCCGATCAAGGCAGCCAGATCTTCAGATGAATGATCCTTGCCGCGTGGGTCAAGAACCGCCAAGGCAGTCCCATCAGGCATGGCGCGCAACAAGCGGGTGGATTCATCATCGGTTCGTTTTTGGCCGGGGGAAAATTTGGATTCAACTTCAATCAGGCTACCGCCTTGCGGCAAGCGCGATAGCCAGCCTCGCGTTAGCGTATTTTCAGGCGAAGCGCGACCCTTACCAACGGCGAGAATTAACAGCTGCATTGATCGGCTCCGATTCGCCTTTTGCCATTTGGACGATGCGTTTAGGCGTCGCTGCCAACCTTGACAATTTCGGCCGACATATCATCGACCCACATCCGCTCAAGCCCGTAAAAGTCACGCACTTCAGGACGGAAGATATGAACGATCACATCATTGGCATCAAGCAGCACCCAATCGGCTTGTCGCAGACCTTCAAGGCCAAGAATATCGACTTTTTCCTGCTTTAGCTTGAATTCAAGATGTTCTGCCATGGCGACAACTTGCCGAGATGATGCCCCTGACGCAACAACCATATAATCGGCCATTGCGGATTTACCTTGTAACGGGATTGTCAGGATATTTTCGGCTTTGTCGTCGTCAAGAGAGGTTGTGATCAAACGAAGGATTTGGTCTGCGTTTAATGCAGTTTGCGCTTTAGAAATGGGTATCTCCTGTCAAAATGTTCAAGCCCCTTTTTTGCGGGCTACGGTCGGATTTAGGCATTTGAGCTTTGCGCTTTCTGCCTTATCTCCGTGGCCGAAGCCGCGTGACGTTGTCCAGCTATAAAGCACCAGCTCGGCAGTTTCAAAGATCGCATTGCAATGGCGTGGCGCATTTTTGCAACCTGATAACGCCGTCCTAGCAACCACCGACCAGCCGCTATAGCTTTCATAGAATAGCTTGGACGGTCAATAACGGCAATGGGTAGTAGCTGAATCATATCTTGGTGCCGGTGCCAGCGCGAAAACTGATCCAGATTATCCGCGCCCATGATCCATATAAGACGCGCTAGCGGCAATGTTTTTTTCAAATAAACCAATGTGTTGTAGGTATAGTTTTGGGGCAGGCCAGCCTCCGGACTCAAAACCCGCAAAAACGGATAGGGCGCGGCAATTTTACGAGCATGTGCCAGCCTTATGGCAAGTGATTCCATGCCGGCGGTGCTTTTGAGTGGATTCTGCGGGCTGACAAGCCACCAGATTTGATCAAGATTCAAGGCACGGCGTGCCTCAAGTGCAACATGAATATGGCCATCATGCGCCGGATTGAACGAGCCACCAACAAGACCAATTTTCAGGCTTGTCCGGCTGTGAAACAGCAACGGCATTTGATGATGGCTAGCTGCGTGTCTGGCCATTGCCACGAACAACATACTTAAAGCTGGTTAATTGCGCTGCGCCAACAGGCCCACGTGCATGTAATCGCCCAGTGGCAATGCCAATTTCAGCACCCATACCAAATTCGCCGCCATCGGCAAATTGTGTCGAGGCGTTATGCATGACAATCGCACTATCGACCTCGGCAAAAAACTGCGCCGCGGCAGTGGCTGATTCGGTGATAATCGCATCGGTATGCGCCGATCCATATTTGGCGATATGGGCAATGGCCGATTCAATATCATCGACAATGGCAACCGATAGAATTGCATCCAGATATTCGGTGTAAAAATCGGTTTCAGTAGCAGGGGACATCGCCGGCACAAGGTCACATGCTGCAGCATCACCGCGAAGCGCACAGCCAGCCGCCAAAAGATCATTGGCAATCGCGCCAAGAAGGTCTTTGGCAATGGCGGCATCAATAAGCAATGTTTCAGCCGCGCCGCAGATGCCGGTTCGCCGCATTTTGGCATTTAACGCAATCTGCCGCGCCTTATCCGGGTCGGCATCAGCATGGATATAAAGATGGCAAATGCCTTCAAGGTGGGCAAAAACCGGAACACGCGCTTCGGTTTGAACGCGTTCAACAAGCGAGCGTCCACCGCGGGGAATCAGCACATCAATGCCGCCAACTGCGCCAAGCATGGCACCAACGGCCTGCCGGTCGGTTGTTGGCACCATCTGCACAGCATCACGCGGTAGGCCAGCCGCAGCAAGTCCATCACCCATGATGGCGGCAAGTAGGCTGGCGGTAAGCTGGCTATCACTACCGCCGCGTAAAATGGCAGCATTGCCAGCGATAATACATAACCCAGCCGCATCAATTGTGACATTTGGCCGTGATTCGTAAATGATGCCAATCACGCCAAGCGGCGTTGACACCCGCGCAATATCAAGCCCGTTTGGCTGTTGCCAGCGCGCCAATTCATGGCCAATCGGATCGGTCAGGCGAATCATCGCTTCAAGGCCGGTTGCCATCGCTTCAACGCGTTCGTCATTCAGCGTTAATCGGTCGATAAAGGCACCGCTGATGCCGCTTGCCTTAGCTGCGGCAACATCTTTGGCATTGACCCCAAGAATAGCGGCTGATTGGGTGCGAATCTGATCGGCAGCGGCTTGCAGTGCGGCGCATCGTGACGCAAAATCACTTTTGCCAAGAACTGATTGCGCGGCGCGTGACCGTGTGACCATCGCCCCGATCAGGGCGGTGGCATCACTGATTTTGTCTAATTGCTGCGCCATATCATTCCCACTTTTTAGCCTGCTTTTCGGCCTTATTTTTCAGCCTATATTTATCTAGCTTGTTTTTTGCCCTAGCCGTCACTCATGACCAGATTATCGGCATGGATCATTTCGTCACGTTCGCGATAGCCTAGCACGGATTCGATTTCGTTGCTTTTATGACCGCGAATCGCCATGGCATCTTTATGACTATAGCTTGACAAGCCATGCCCGATGACCCGGCCGGTGCGATTTTCAATCTCGATCAAATCGCCACGTTCGAATTGTCCATTAACAGCGATAACACCTGCTGGCAAAAGCGATCGTCCAGCACGAAGCGCGCGTGCCGCCCCATCATCAATGCGGATTGTCCCTTTGGGGGTTAGCGCACCGGCAATCCATTGTTTTCGGGCGGTATGCGGGCTTAACGTTGCGACAAAGATGGTGCATTTTGCCCCGGCTTCAAGGCGTGATAATGGTGCTGGGCTTTGTCCATTGCAGATAATCATCTGACAACCCGCAGATGTGGCAATGCGCGCCGCCTCAAGCTTGGTTACCATGCCGCCCGAAGCATAGGCGGCATTGGCGGGTCCTGCCATGGCCATGATGTCAGGGGTGATTTGCGCAATCTCGCCAATATGGGTTGCGCCATTGTCGCCATTCGGATTGGCCGTATAAAGCCCATCAACATCCGACAGAAGAACCAGCACATCAGCCCCAATCATAGCGGCGACACGCGCCGCCAATCGGTCATTATCGCCAAAGCGAATTTCTGCCGTGGCAACCGTGTCATTCTCATTGACCACCGGCACGGCATTGAGCTGTAAAAGCGCCATCATTGTGGTGCGGGCATTAAGATGTTTGCGTCTTGTTTCGGTATCATCAGGCGACAGCAAAATTTGCGCTGTTTGCACTTGATGCGCACCAAGCGCGTCCATCCATGCATGCGCTAGCAAGACTTGCCCCGTTGCCGCAGATGCCTGCTTTTCCTGCAATTTCAATTTATTGTGATTTATTTTCAGCAAACGCCGCCCAAGCGCGATGGCCCCGCTTGATACCACCACAACATCTTTTCCAGCTGCCTTTAGCCGCGCAATATCGGCGGCGATACCGCTTAGCCATGCTGTATTGATGGCGTTTTGATCTTCATCAACAAGAAGGGATGATCCAACCTTGATAACGATGATTTTCGCATCATCAAAAATATGGTTTTGAGACGCTGATGTTACGGTGACCATGGCACAGCCTCTTCGGGCTCCGCTTCTTTGGCCCGACTTGTTTCAATCACATTGATAAGCTGGCGAAGCATCGTTGTGACGCCGCTTCCGGTGACTGACGATAACGCCAGTACTTGTCCTGCGCCCGCTTCTTGCAAGGCAATGGCTAGATCGGCAGCGTAATCTTCTGGCGTTGCGTCCAATTTGGTCAGCCCAACAATTTCCGACTTGTCATAAAGATCGCCGCCATAGGCTTTGAGCTCATTGCGAAGCATCTTCCATGCGGCAACAGGATCTTCGCCAGTGGCATCAATCAGATGCAGCAAAATCCGGCAGCGTTCGACATGCCCCAAAAACCGGTGTCCAAGCCCCGCGCCTTCATGCGCGCCCTCGATCAGCCCCGGAATATCAGCCATGACAAATTCCTTGTCATCAATGCCAACAACGCCAAGATTGGGATGAAGCGTGGTAAAAGGATAATCGGCAATTTTCGGGCGTGCTGCTGAAACCGTGCTTAGGAAGGTTGATTTTCCGGCGTTTGGCATGCCAAGAAGGCCGGCATCGGCAATCAGTTTCAGCCGCAGCCAGACCCACATTTCCTGACCGTCTTCGCCAGGTTGTGATTTCCGTGGCGCACGATTGGTCGATGATTTGAAAAAGGCATTGCCCTTACCGCCGGTACCGCCCTTGGCAAGAATGATGGTCTGCCCCTCATAGGTCAGGTCGGCAAGTACGGTTTGCTGATCATCCGATAGGACTTGTGTTCCAATCGGCAGCCGCATGATCACATCTTTGCCAGAAGCACCGCTGCGATCACGTCCGGCACCCGGACGACCCGATTCTGCTTTGAAATGCTGTTGATAGCGGTAATCAATAAGCGTGTTCAAACCATTCACCGCCATTGCCACAATATCCCCGCCACGCCCGCCATCGCCGCCATCAGGCCCGCCCAAAGGCACATGCGCTTCGCGCCGAAAGCTGATTGCCCCCGGCCCGCCATGCCCTGAACGGGTGTAGATTTTCGCCTGATCGAGAAATTTCATTACAATGGTTCCGATTTATCATTCGGGGGTTTGATGCGGCAAGGCGATCAACGCCATTTGCCATGCCCATCATGGCGTTACCGTGGCAATATGCGTTACCCGATAAATAAAAGGGGAATAACAATTGTCATCCCCCTTCAAACATTGCACGGCTGCCGGAATAACCCGCCCCTATGCATCATTTTGATGCCAAAGGCGCTATTCAGCAGCCTCAGCCATCGGCTCGACAGCCACAAACATCTTGCCACCTGATTTTTCACGGAAAGCAACTTTGCCTTCGATCAGTGCAAATAATGTGTGATCTTTGCCCATGCCAACATTTTGTCCGGGATTCACTTTAGTTCCGCGCTGGCGAACAATGATATTGCCAGCAAGAACGCTCTCGCCGCCAAATTTCTTTACACCAAGTCTGCGGCCAGCCGAGTCGCGACCGTTTCTGGAACTACCGCCTGCTTTTTTATGTGCCATTTTCTACCAACCTTCTATCTGTTCATAACCGCGATCGCGGCATCGTCTTTATTTAATCTTTTTTTGCGGCTTTTTTTGCAGCTGGCTTTTTCGCAGCGGCGGTTTTCGGTGCAGCTTTTTTCGCGGCGGCGGCCTTTGGTGCGGCGGCTTTTTTGGCAGGCGCGTCACTTGCAGCAGCTTTTTTCGGCGCGGCCTTAGCAGCAGGTTTTGCTGTTTTCAGGCTTTTTGCATCTTCGGCAACATCATTGATCTTCAGCAGGGTTAAATCCTGACGATGACCTTGGGTACGCCGATGGTTTTTTCGGCGCTTGCGGCGGAAGATAATGATTTTTGGTCCGCGTGTCTGGCGAACAACCGTTGCGCTGACGCCAGCGCCATCAACAAGCGGTGTACCAATCGTAACCTTGTCGCCATCGCCAAGCATGACGATGTCGTTCAAAATGATTTGCTCGCCTTCTTCAGCGGACAGACGTTCCACCAGAATGGTGTCATCCTTTGAAACGCGATATTGTTTTCCACCGGTCTTCACCAAAGCGTACATGGCGATCTTCCTTACCTAAACAGTTTGGTGGCGAAAGACTCGCGATAGCCGCAAAATCCTTTAGTCGCCAGAATCATCTCATCAGCTGTGGACGGGGTTCCCGGCCAGTCGCTTTTTACCCACCAATGGGGTAGCGGCGCCCAAACAACAATATCAAAGCGCGACAGCGGGCTGGAATATACGCTTTGAGGCCTCGCTGTCAAGTGCCCAGATGCTTTTGTTCCCCTTTTCTATCATGGTTTTACGCCGCGTCATTGTCTTGGTTTCGAGCGAGCTACGGCTGATGATGCATGCAAAGGTGATTGGCAGCCGGTTTCACCGCAACATCAACGGCCATATCACTGCCGCCAGCTAGCCGCCGGCAAAAGGGCCATCGCGCTCCGGATCAAAGGGATGCGGCGCCATTTCGAGATGCAGCCTTGATCCGTCCCACGGGTTTTGGGCAACAACGTCCATATTTAATTCAATGCCAAGCCCGGGCGTCGTTGGCGGAATGATGTGACCATCTTCCCAGCAAAGCGGTTTGATAAGCAACGCGGCGTGAAAACCGTCCATTTTCTGGATTGATTCGAGAATGAGGAAATTGGGAATCGAGGCGGCAAGCTGGATATTGGCAGCAGCAACAACTGGCCCGCAATAAAGATGCGGGGCAATCTGTGCATAGTAAGGCTCGGCAATGGCGGCAATCTTCTTGCCTTCTAAAATCCCGCCAGCACGCCCAAGATTCGGTTGTAAAATCGCGGCTGCCCCGCATTGCAGGACGCGCGAAAACTCATATTTGCTGCAAAGCCGTTCGCCAGTCGCAATTGGAATTGCGGTGGCGCTTGCCACTTTGGCCATCGCCTCGGGCATATCAGGCGGTGTTGGCTCTTCAAACCATAATGGGTCAAAGGCTTCGAGCCGCTTGGCAAGCCGGATCGCCCCAGCCGGGGTAAATTGGCCATGCGTGCCAAACAGCAGATCGGCGCGATCGCCAACCGCCGCCCGAATCTCGCGGCAGAAATCTTCCGACCGGCGAAGCGCGTCCAAATCTGGCTGGCGACCATCAAAAACACTGTAGGGGCCAGCTGGATCAAACTTGACAGCGGTAAAGCCATCACTGACATAACCAGCGGCGGCCTCGGCGCTGGCGCTGGAATCATTATAAAAGCTGGCTGCATCTTGATCGGCACGCGGGTAAAGATAAGTATAGGTTCGCAGCCGCTCATTCACCTTGCCCCCAAGAAGATCATAGACAGGCCGATCAAGGGCTTTGCCGACAATATCCCAGCAGGCCATTTCCAGCCCGCTGACAACGCCCTGCATGGAAGGGTCGGGTCGGTGCGAAAATCCCGATCCATGGGCGCGTCGCCAAAATCGTTCAATTTCAAATGGGTTTTGGTCTTCAAGATAACGGCCAAACACATCTGCCGCCATTGTCGACACTGTTTCGGGGGCAAAGCTGGCAGCATAAATTTCGCCATATCCCCGAATGCCGCAGGCAGTTTGCAAAACCACAAAAATGAAATAACGACCGCCAAAGCCCGGTGGCGGCGTTTTTACTATATGTGTTTCAATCGTTTGAAGTTTCATATTGCTAATCGCCAAACCTGCTGTTTTACGGTGCCAAATCGCACTGTTTCAAAAGCATCTTATGGGTGTGATTTGCAGGCAAGAAAAAACTTTTCTGATGCGCCGCAAATGGGGCACGCCAACTTGACAGAAAATACCAATACCCAGCTTGATAGGGGCATGAATAAGGCTGGCTTGGCTGTCATGTTATGGATTAGTGTGGAATCGGCGCCATCGCCAGATAAAGCAAATATCAAAGGAGGCGAGGATGATGTTGTGTCATCACGGCGGCATCGGGGCCGCTAGTTATGTTTAGCTGGATTTGTGCAAACGCTGGGCGTGCCGCTATTTTCGCCTTGATTGCAGGCATTGGCGGTGCGGTTGGGTTTGGTCTTGGGGTTTATTTTCTGCCGATTTTAACCGCAGGTCCGAGTCTTGATTAGGCGGCGGTGCAGGCGCTTGCCACCAGCGCTGAATGGCGCGGCAGATTCGTTCGTGATCTGCCCAGATCAGACGCGTTTCATTGGGGTGATGGCACCATCATGATGAATGCCAATAAAATCTGGCTTGATGGCACAATTTCACCCGGCCCTGGTTACCGGCTGCATCTTGTGCCGAAATTTGTTGATGATGGCGCAGGATTTCTGGCGATCAAGGCCGAATCACGACAAATAGGCGCGCTGAAGACTTTTGAAAATTTTGCGCTGGATCTACCGCCAGCCATTGATCTTGATGAATATGATGCGGTGGTAATCTGGTGCGAGGCGTTCAAACAATTCATCACCGCTGCGCGACTGGAAAATTAGGCTGTTTGTCTCTATGCTCCGCCGATGATGGGATTTACCCATCGTTATAAATCAGGTGCAAAAAGGATGTCGCCGTGCTGGCTGAGATAAAGCAGGTCGAGATTGAGCATGTCAAGATTCCGGCCGCAGATGCGCTCGGCCTTGATGCGGTGATGGCAATCTACCAGGCTTTGCGGCCAATCATGCCAGTGGCGGGCAGGGATGGCGCATGCCAAACAGCGCCGCGGCTTATTGATATTTTGGATGAATTTGACGGCCTGGTGCTTGACGGCTATGGCGTCATCAATATTGGTGATGGCCCGATTGAGGGAATTAAAACATTGCTTGATGCGGCTGCCAGAAAAGCCAAGCCGGTGCTCGTTCTGACCAATGGCGGCAGTTTTTCAGCCGAACGCGCATTTGCGAAATATCAGGACTGGCAGCTTCCGATCAAGCGCGACGATGTTTTATCCAGCCGTGATGCGCTTGTTGCCCAGCTTGCTGGATCGCCCGAAGCGCCCTTGGCCACCGATGAAGTTATTGGTTGTTTTGGGTGTGTGATTGAACCGCTTGTTGGCAAAAATATTTTGATTTACGGCCGTGATGATGATTTCTGGGCTCGGGCTGATGCTTTTGTGTTTTTGGGGGCGATCGAATGGGGTGAGCCGGATCAGGCGGCTTTTGAGGCTGCGATGATGACGCGTCCACGTCCAGTTCATATCGCTAACCCCGATGTCACCGCGCCGCAGGCCAATGACCAATTTTCCGCTGAACCGGGTTATTGGGCAGCCCGCATGATGCAACAGGCGACGATTCGCGCAATAGAGATTGATGTCATATGGTATGGCAAACCCTATCAGCCCGCCTTTGATTTGGCGCTGGCGCGGATGGCAAGATTGCTTGATCAGCCGCTAAATCGTAAACGCATTGCCATGGTTGGTGATAGCTTGCATACTGATATCCTCGGGGGGAATGCCGCTGGCATGACAAGCGTTCTGATCACTGATCATGGATTGTTTCGGTCACGCGCAGCATTGCCTTATTGTACGGCTTGCGAAATTCGTCCTGATTGGGTGGTCAATAGCCTTTGAGGCGATTTGGATATTTTGGAGTTGGGGCATGGACCGGCGGTTTATTTTACAAGGTTTGGAATGCCAAGCCTCGATTGGCATCTATGACGCCGAGCGTGCCAACACGCAACGGATCAAAATTGACGCTGAATTGCGGCTTTATCCGGCAACCGCGCCTGTTGATGACAAGGTTGATAGCACATTGAATTACGACCTTATCCGCGAAACGATTTTAAACATTGTTTCAGCACGTCATTATAATCTTCAAGAAACCTTGGCGCGCCGCTTGTTTGACGCGTTATGGGCATTGGATGATGTGCAATCGGTCCGGATTCGAACAGCCAAACCTGATGCCTATGATGATTGTGAAACCATCGCCTACCAGCTGAGCAATCTTTAGCCGGATCTAGCCAAGCTGATCGAGCTTGGCCTTTAATTGGTCAAATTCATCGCGAATTAGCTGTAGATTATTCGTTGAGGCCACATTCTTGGCTGCTGCTGTGCCGTTGCCGCTGCTGCGGATGGCGTCAAAACTGGCCCCAAGCGCGTCTTCGGCCTGGCCTTGATGATCAAGAAATGCGTTCATTGACCGTTCGAGATAGCGCGATAAAATCGGCTCCATCTTGTCACCATAAAAGCGGATAAGCTGTTGCAAAACGCCAATGGGAAGCAGTTTGTGACCTTCCGATTCAATTTCAAGAATGATCTGAACAAGGGTGAACCGCGTTAGATCTTGGCCATTTTTCGCGTCAACAACCCGAAAATCGAGGCTGTTTTTCACCATCAGCTGTAAATCATCGATGGTGACGTATCGTGATGCGTTGGTGTCATAGAGGCGGCGATTCGCATATTTGCGGATGACCACTTGATTTGCGGCTTGTTTTGGCGTCATAAACATCTCGGAAATGGCGTAAGGCAACATTGCTAGCAAATGTTTGCCAAAGACGCAATGTTGCAGTGCAAAATAATTTTTTGCACGATAGGTCTAAATTACTGACAAAACAAATGCAGTGCAGCAAAGGGAGCTAAGGCCGGATGTATGATGATATCGCCGAATTTAAACGGTTTTATCAAGCGCGGCTTGGGCAAATGGTTGCTGATCTCATTCGGCGTCAGCTTGACTTGTTCTGGCATGCTGGATTACCCTTGTCATCGTCATTTTTAGGATATGCCGAGCCTTTTCTTGATCCGAAGCAGCCAATACCGCTTGGGCTTATGCCAGCGCGCCGAGGTGCGGCTCCTTGGCCAAAATCATCATCGGTTCGCAATTGTCTTGTCGATCCGCTAAATCTCCCGCTTCCCGATGTTCATCTTGACCGTCTTTTGCTCGTTCATACTTTGGAATTTGAGCATGATCCCGGGCAATGCCTTGATGAATGCTGGCGGGTTCTTGATGGTGCCGGACGATTACTGGTGATTGTGCCAAACCGAAGCGGGCTTTGGGCCAAGGCCGAACGCACGCCGTTTGGACATGGCCGTCCCTATTCCGGCCGCCAGCTTCGCCAATTATTGCAGGGACATGGATTTATCCCGCGCCAAACCCGCCGAATTGCATTTATGCCGCCTTTGGCGGGCTCATTTTTTCAGCGTTTTGCGCCAGCGATTGAGCGAATCGGCAGTCGCTGGTGGCCAGCAATGGGCGGCGTTCTTCTTGTCGAGGCTGATAAAATGCTCTATGCACCTTCGGGAAAGACAAGTAGACTGCAACGCCGTGAAACCGCCGCTACGCCTGTCTTGGTGGGGCAATCTCGCGGGGCGTTGTCGCCAAAAATTTGGATCGCGGCCGCGGCCATATCTGGCTGAAAACCGCATAGCATGGCCTTGATCGAAGGATATTGGTTTAGAAGGCTGGGAACATTGGGTATGAGTGAAGATCTGAACCAATTGCGAAGTGCCATCGATAATCTTGATAATGAGATTTTACAGGCCTTGGCCAAGCGCATGAAATTATCCGATCAGGTGATTGCCGCCAAAAACGGTGCCGTAGCGTTTCGCCCGGGGCGCGAGGCTGCCTTGGTGCGCCAGCTTGTGATCAACAGCAAGGCCAATGGCCATGATTTATCACCATCGGTTATTCTGGGTGTGTGGCGACAGATAATGGCTGCCAGCCTTAGTCGGCAAAATGGCGATCTGGCCTTTGCCGTCTATGACATGGTGATGCCGGCTGCCGCTTGGCATATGGGAAGCGCGCTTGTGGCAACAAGCTTTAACCAAATGACGCGATTGTTGGATGCGGTCGCATCAAGGCAATGCCGTTATGGGCTGGTACCTGCCAATCATGACATCAAGGCGCTTTTAGGCGCGCTGGATCAGCACCAGCATCTTTCGATTATTGCCCGCACCCCGCTTTATGATATGCCATGCGTGCATCCCGCCTATATTATCGCCGATTACTTGCCAGACCCGTCGGGTGATGACATAAGCCTTTATGCTGTGCCAGCGGCAGATGGTTTTGCCCTGACAATGATTGATGGCCATCATGGTAATAACGCCGTGGTCGATGCGCCAGCCGATCTGCCGCGCGGCGCCCGCCTTGTTGGAATCTATGCACGTTAGACACTAGCAAAGCTTGATGGCTGAACAGCAAAGATATGGAATGAGAGCAGAAGAATGACAGTGATTTACGACAAGGTAGCGGTGATTGGCATGGGGCTGATCGGCGCGTCGATTGCGCTTGCGGCGCGGCGCGGGGGGCTTGCGACAACAATTATTGGCAGTGACCAATCGCCCGAAGTGGCGACAGCGGTTGCGCGTCTCCAGCTTGTCGATTTATTCGAGGCGGACGCGGTGCATGCGGTTGCTAATGCCGATCTTGTCATTTTGGCGGTGCCGGTTGGCGCGGTTGGTAAAATCACTGAACAGATTGTGCCCCATATGAAATCGGGCGCGGTACTAACCGATACCGGATCAACCAAACGATCGGTTGTTCGCGATGTTGCCCCGCATTTGCGCGATGATATTATCTGGTTGCCGTCGCATCCACTTGCCGGAACCGAACATTCAGGACCGGGTGCTGGATTTGAATCGCTTTTTGATGAACGCTATTGGATTATTCTGCCGCTTGACGCTGATGAAGCCGATATTGCGCGGTTTGAATCTTTCATCACCGGTCTTGGTTCAGTAACCGAGCGGATGAGCCCTGATTATCATGACAAGGTGTTGGCGCTCACCTCGCATCTGCCGCATTTGATTGCCTATACGATTGTTGGCACTGCTGTTGATTTGGAAACGCAGCTTAAAAATGATGTGATCCGCTTTTCAGCGTCAGGATTCCGCGATTTTACCCGCATTGCCGCGTCTGATCCGGTGATGTGGCGTGATGTGTTTTTGAACAATGACACAGCTGTTCTTGAGATGCTGCAGCGTTTTTCCGAGGATCTTAGCTACCTTCAACGCGCCATTCGCTGGCAAGAAGGGGACAAGCTGGAAGCATTGTTTTCGCGCACCCGCGAAATCCGGCGATCAATCATTGATGCGGGTCAGGATTAGATTGGCTATCGGCTCGGTTAGATATTTTGCATATTCGCGGGCTAAAAGCCGGATGATTGGCGGGGTTTCCCACCAGATATCCAGATCAAGATCATTGGGGCTGACCGGCCAGTAAGACAGTGCAATATCGGGTAATGTTCGGGTGAAAATGGCTTTGGCGCGGGGCATATGATAATTCGCCGTTACCAATTGCAATGATGTGAACCCGTTTTCCTGCACCCATTTGCCGGCGGCTACCGCATTTTCCCTTGTATCGCCTGCCTGAAATTCCAGCGTGACGCAGCATGTGAGAAGAGCTGTTTCACGCGGGTTTAATTTCAATTCATCGGCAAGAATGGTTTTGCTGACCCCTTGCCCGACACCCGATACCAAAAGCGCTTTGCCGGCGCCGCTTTGTAACAGATTAAACCCATCGGCAAGCCGTTGTTGGCCGCCGGTGATCACAACAATGCCGTCAGTGGCGGTGGCAGTGTTGGGGGGTACTGGTTTGGGAAGGGTAAGCACAAAATGCTGAAGGCCAGCCATAAAAAAGGCGCATCCAAGAAGCAGGACGAGCAATAGTGATTTTGCCGCCATCTTGGTCTGTGCCAATGAAACTGTTCTAAACCGTATCATAAGGCTATTGATAATATGAATTCAGCCAGAATGGCTAGCCAAATTCGCGATTGCGCTATTTATGCAAAACCTTGCTTGCAGTAGAAACAAATTAGCAAACGCTAAACCAATAGGCTGCCATGCTGCTGACCTGCCCGCAATGCGAAACGATTTTCCGCGTTGATCGTCTTCGCCTTTATCCGGCAGGACAGCCTGTTCATTGCATGATTTGTGATCATCTTTGGTCAGCGCGGCTTGTAACCAGCGGCGACCGGCAGGATATGCCGAATTTTGCGTCATATCTTCACAAATTCCGTTTGCCGGTGATTGCGGTTCTGATTTGCGCCGGATTAATTACATCACTTATCAAAGGCCGTGGCATTCTAACCGCTTATTTTCCCGGGTTGATCGCTGGCTTTCACCAGATTGGCCTCCCCATATAGCCGCCGATTGACACGCTTCTTGTGGTTGATCTTGACGGGCCTTGTGTGGGTGAGGTGCTGCGTCTTCGCGGCGCGCTTCGCAATGTTGGATCTTGGTCTGGGCATGCTGCGCCATTGCGGGTTTGGGTCGCGCGTCCAGATGGGATGATTTTGAATGAAACCGTAATCAGGCCTGACGACCGGATCATTGCCGCCAATCAGCAAAGCCCGTTTTTCGTACAGCTTGATATTGACTCAGGTGCCAAGTCCGAAGTCAGCGTCCCCCAATTTCACGGCCTATTTTTGACTAGGGATCAGTTTTTTGCCGCTGCGGTAAAATCGGGAATTGATTCATCATTGATCATTTCGGCAATGGGTCTTGCGCTGCGCAATAGATGCGCTTTACCGTCAAGAATCATCACTTCGGCGGCGGGTGACCGGCTGTTATAGCTTGACGCCATGACCGCACCATACGCACCAGCTGACATCACCGCCAACGCATCGCCATTTGCCAAATTGGGCATATCGCGGTCAAGCCCAAGATAGTCACCGGTTTCGCAAACAGGTCCCACAATATCGGCCTTGCCGATTGATGGCTGTGGCGCGGTAATTGGCCAAATGGGGTGATGCGCTTCATACAAGGTTGGGCGCAACAGGTCATTCATCGCTGCATCGACAATGACAAACCGCTTATTATCGCCCTGTTTGACGTAAATGACCTTGGTCACCAGAACGCCATTATTGGCAATGATGGCGCGGCCTGGCTCGAACCCAAGGGTAAAGCCCTGATCCTTGAAAAGACGTTCGACCAGCTTGCCATAGGCGGTGAAATCGGTGGGGCCAGCCATGTTATAATCAACCCCGACGCCGCCACCAAGATCAAGATTCGGCACCGGCATTCGGGCATTACGCAATTCATCGGCAAGCGTCAAAAGCGCCGAATAGGCCGCTTCAAAAGGTGCGAGATTGCGAATTTGTGATCCGATATGAACGGCCAGACCGGCAGGCCGGATATGTGGGTCATCGCACAGAACCTGATAAAGGTCGCTTGCTTCGCGCTGGTCGGTTGAGATGCCGAATTTGGTATCGCGCTGACCGGTTGAAATTTTCGCGTGGGTTCCCGGATTGACATCAACATTCACCCGCAAGGCAACGGGTGCCACAACGCCCATATCGGCGGCAATCACACTAATCGCGGCGACTTCGGGAATCGATTCGGCATTGATCTGGCCAATGCCGCACGCCAATGCTTGGCGGATATCATCATCGCTTTTGCCAACGCCGGAAAACACCACATCTGCTGGATCAATTCCGGCGGCCTGCGCGCGCGCCAATTCACCCGAAGACACAATATCCATACCGCCGCCAAGCCGCCCGATAAGCGCCAAAACCCCAAGCGCCGAATTTGCCTTCATGGCGAAATGCACCTTGCCAGACACCGGTGCCACTGCGGCTTGAAACTGGGTAAAAGCCTCGGTGATGCCGGCGCCTGAATAGACATAAATCGGCGATCCATAGGTTGCGGTAATTTCGGCAAGGGAAAGCCCGTCAACGCATAGCTGTTGGCTGTCATCACGGTAAAAAGCGCACATAATGGCGATTGCTCCTAAAGCGCCAAATCTAGCTGGCGGGGGTTCCGGTCTGGCTTGCGGCCGGAATTTCAGATGGACGATAAGGATCACCGCGCTTGCCACAGGCGGCAAGGCCAAGCGTTAGCATCAGGCCGATCAGGCTGCCAAGAATGAGTTTGCGTTGCATAGGGACTCCTTTAACCGGATTGTTCTTTCTCTATTGAATGGCAAAACGTTGGCGGGCATCGGCAATTCTTGCGCGCACTTCATCAGGTGCGGTGCCGCCAAAGCTGGTTCTTGCTGCGGCTGCACTTGCCACCGATAGCAAGCCGATAATATCGGGTTTGATTCGTGGTTCGATGGCCTGTAACGAGTCAAGGCTCATTTCTTCAAGATCAAGCCCTTTGGCCGCGGCTTTGGCAACAATGGCACCGCTGGCATGATGCGCTTCGCGGAATGGCATGCCAAGTTCGCGAACCATATAATCAGCCAGATCAGTGGCTGTCGGGAAACCAGTTTTCAACGCTGCCAGCATGGCATCTGGCTGCGGTGTCATATCTCGGATCATGCCGGTGGTTGCGGCAAGCGCGATGCCAAGCGCATCAGCCGCGTCAAACACCCCTTCTTTGTCTTCCTGCATATCTTTGCCATAGGCAAGCGGAAGCCCCTTTAACACGATCATCAAACCGGTCAAGGCACCGATGATTCGCCCGGGCTTGGCGCGCACAAGTTCGGCCGCATCGGGATTGCGCTTTTGCGGCATGATTGATGATCCGGTGGTAAAGGCATCTGACAGGGCGATAAAGCCAAACCGGTCGGATGACCAGATCACCAACTCTTCGGCAAAGCGTGATAGATGAACCGAACAAATGGCGGCACTGGCCAGAAACTCAAGCGCGAAATCCCGATCCGAAACCGCATCCATGGCATTGGCAGCTGGCCGGTCAAAGCCAAGCGCGGTTGCGGTCATATGCCGGTCGGTTGGGAATGAGGTGCCAGCAAGTGCCGCCGCGCCAAGCGGTGATTCATTTAGCCGGCGTCTCGCATCGGCAAACCGTCCACGGTCACGCCCCAGCATTTCAACATAGGCCATGAGGTGAAATCCGAATGTAACCGGCTGGGCGGTTTGAAGATGGGTGAAGCCTGGCATCAACAGATCGGCATGTGATTCGGCCTTGTCAAGAAGCGCGGCCTGCATATCGGCAAGCGCATGATCAATCGAATCAAGCAGATCACGAACCCATAATTTGAAATCGGTTGCCACCTGATCATTGCGCGACCGTGCGGTGTGAAGTCGCCTTGCTGGTTCGCCAATCAATTCGGCAAGCCGCGATTCGATATTCATATGGATGTCTTCAAGCGCTTCGGAAAACACAAAACCGCCAGCCTCGATTTCACTGGCAATCTGATCAAGCCCGCCATGAATGGCGTGACAATCATCATTGGAGATGATTTTCACCGCGGCAAGCATGCTGGCATGCGCTTTCGAGCCGGCAATGTCCTGACGATATAGCCGCTTGTCAAAGCCAATCGACGCATTGATATCTTGCATCAATTGCGATGAGCCGCTTGAGAAACGGCCGCCCCAGATGCTAGACTTTGGCTCGTCTTGCGATGTTTTATCGTTCTTCGCCATGTTCACAACCAATAGAATGGGAAAATCCATTGTCTTATACGCGGCTTTCGTCAAATTTTCAGCCAAAAACCGAATCTTTATCGCGACGCCAGCTTTTCACCGGCGTAATGGGGCTTTCGGCATTCATGCTTTGGCCAGATTTGGCGGCGGCAATGACCCCACCAGAAGGCAAAGCCGCACCATCAATGTTGACGGTGATTCGTGATGAAAATGACAAGGATTTCCGACTCGACTCATTGCAAGGTCGACCGCTTTTGGTGAATTTCTGGGCAACATGGTGCCCGCCTTGTGTTGCTGAATTACCTGCCTTGGACAATGCTGCCAAACAGCTTGGTGATGATGTGACGCTGTTGTTGGTTTCGGTTGATCGTGGCGGCCGTCAAAAAGCCCTGCCTTTTTTGCAGGATCGTGGTATTACCCGGCCTTTGATGGGGTTTGACCCTAAGGCGGCGCTATCGCGCGAAATGGGGGTGCGGGGTTTGCCAACCAGTTTTTTACTGAGTGCTGATCAACGCCAAAGCTGGGCCTATGTCGGGCCGCGTGAATGGGATATGGCACCGATGATTGCCGAAATTCGCAATCTGCTTCGCCTTGCCAATGTGTCACCAGCGCCTTCACGCCAGAATAACCAAGATCATTTATTGGTGTGATTGCCAGCAAAAAGGCGGAATCGCAACGCCGCCTAATTGGTTTCATGTTTTGTCAGGTCTCAGTGTTGTTAGGCCTGATCGGCCGTGCTGTTAGCCAAGCTCTTTTTCAAGCGCTGGAACGGCATCAAAAAGATCGGCCACCAGTCCATAATCGGCAACTTGGAAAATCGGCGCTTCATCATCCTTGTTGATGGCGACAATGACCTTGCTGTCTTTCATGCCGGCAAGATGCTGGATGGCACCTGAAATGCCAACCGCGACATACAGATCAGGCGCAACAACCTTGCCGGTCTGGCCAACCTGATAATCATTGGGAACGAAACCGGCATCTACCGCGGCGCGTGATGCGCCAACGGCCGCACCAAGCTTGTCGGCGATTTTTTCAAGCATGGCAAAATTGGCGCCATCTTGCATGCCGCGTCCACCTGAAATCACAATCGGAGCCGAGGTCAATTCAGGGCGTTTCGAACTGGACAGCTCTGATTTGACATAGGCTGACAAGCCGGCATCACTGGCACCGGCAACGGGCTCGATAGTGGCATTGCCGCCTTCGGCAGCCGCCGCTTCAAACGCTGTACCGCGAACGGTAATCACCTTAATGGCCTCGTTTGATGATACGGTTGAGAGGGCATTGCCAGCATAGATTGGACGCTGGAATGTGTTGGCGTCGTCGATTTTGATAATGTCGGAAATCTGCATCACATCAAGTAGAGCAGCAAGGCGCGGCATGACATTTTTGCCGGTTGTTGTTGCTGTAGCCATCATATGTGAGTAGCCGCCTGATAGGCTTTGCATCAAAGGCGCAAGATTTTCGGCAAGTCCGTTTGCAAGGGATTTGTCATCAGCCACCAGAACTTTGGCAATGCCGGCAATTGAGGCGGCGGCCTTGACAACATTGCCAGTTTGATCGCCTGCGACAAGAATATGCATTTCGCCACCAATCTGGCTGGCGGCGCTTACAGCGTTTAATGTTACTGGACTTAGCTGTCCATTTTCATGGTCACATAGGATTAAAATGCTCATGGCTTATATCACCTTTGCTTCGTTTTTCAATTTGCTTACCAACTCCTGCACATCGCCAACTTTGATACCGGCGGCGCGGGCGGCTGGCTCTTCAACCTTGACGATTGTTAGGCGCGGTGCAATATCAACACCAAGGTCACCAGCGGTCAGGCTATCAAGCGGCTTTTTCTTGGCCTTCATGATATTTGGCAGTGACGCATAGCGAGGCTCATTCAACCGTAAATCAACCGTGACAATGGCTGGCATATTGATTTCGATATGTTCCAATCCGCCATCAACTTCGCGGATGACTTTGGCTTTATCGCCAGCGATTTCCAGCGCGGATGCAAACGTGCCTTGCGCCCAACCAAGCAAGGCAGCAAGCATCTGGCCAGTTTGGTTGCAATCATCATCGATGGCCTGTTTGCCAACAAGGACAATGCCCGGATTTTCCTGCGCGACAACAGCTTTTAAAAGTTTGGCAACGGCCAGGGGTTCAATGTCATGTGGGGCTTCGATATGAATGCCGCGATCAGCGCCCATGGCAAGCGCGGTGCGGATGGTTTCCTGATTTTGCGCAGGTCCAATCGAAACGGCGATCACTTCGTCCGCTGTACCGGCTTCGCGAAGCCGCAAAGCTTGCTCAACCGCGATTTCATCAAAGGGGTTCATTGCCATTTTCACATTGGCAAGTTCAACACCTGATTGATCGGCTTTCACACGAACTTTGACATTATAGTCAATAACCCGTTTTACCGGAACCAGAACCTTCATTTCCATATCCTCCGCAATATTGTCAAAGCCACCTTAGGGGTGACGCCTATCAAAAACCTGTCTATTTCTGCCCTGAATTTTGCCCGGGACGCCATAACACGTCGGTCTTGCCATTTTCATTTAATCGGCGGGCAAGCACGAAAAGATGATCTGACAATCGGTTTACATAGCGCATCGCGTCATCATTGACGACTTCTTCGGCGGCAAGTTCAGTCATATGGCGTTCGGCGCGGCGCGTTACCGTGCGTGCTAGATGCAGCCAGGCCGAGGCTTGGCTGCCGCCGGGAAGAATAAATGACCCAAGCGGATCAAGCTCGGCATTCATCATGTCAATTTCGGTTTCCAGTCGGATCACCTGTTCGCTGGTAATGCGCAAGGCCGGCTTGTTGGTTTCCGGCGTGGCGATATCGGCACCAAGATCAAATAGATCATTTTGAATCCGGGCCAGCATCGCATCAGTATCAGCAATATCACCAGTGTAAAGCCGTGCCAGACCAATCACTGAATTGGCCTCGTCAACCTCGCCAAAGGCTGATGGTCGGCGCGCATGTTTTGAAACTCGCATGCCATTGACCAAACTGGTTTCGCCAGCATCGCCAGTTCGCGTGTAGATTTTATTCAGCTTTACCATAATTACCTATCGATTCTATTTGCGTGGCATCACCGCAAAAGCGGCCATGCGGGTGGGGTTAACCATTGCGGCTTCGATGCCACATCAAGCCCAAAATCAAGATTAATGCGATGGCCTGAAATATAATCCGGTATCGCATAATCCGGTTTGAATTTTTTACATTATAGGCACCACCGCGCGCCATTGTGATCACGCCCCAGAAAAGAATGCCAGCGACACAGAACAATGCCACGACAAGAATAATTTGGTCAAACTGCATGATGATCAGCATTCCTTGTTAAACGGGTCAATCCAGCGCGCTAGATCGGATTAAGTTTCTGCCTAAGCAAGCCAGCTTTCGCTATCTATTTTTACGCAATTGATAAGTTTTATCAGATTTTTCCGATGGTGACGCCGTGACGCCGTGCCGCAGCAACAAGCGTGTTGCGTAATAGGCAGGCAATTGTCATTGGGCCAACGCCGCCGGGTACCGGCGTGATTGCACCAGCCTGTTTTGCCGCCGTGTCAAAATCAACATCGCCGGTTAGCCGAAATTTACCGTCCCTGCGTTCAGGGGCTGGCACCCGATTAATGCCAACATCAATGACGGTTGCACCTTTTTTGACATGGGCATCGGTAATCATTTCAGGTCGCCCGACAGCGGCAACAAGAATATCGGCTTGCTGGCAGATTGACTCCAAATCTTTGGTGCGCGAATGGGCGATTGTCACGGTACAGCTCTCACCAAGAAGCAATTGTGCCATCGGTTTGCCAACAATATTTGACCGGCCAACAACAACGGCGTGAAGTCCTGATAAATCGCCCAATTTATCGCGAAGCAGCAGCAGACAGCCAAAAGGCGTGCAAGGCACAAGCGATTCCTGACCTGTTGCCAGCAGACCCGCATTGACCACATGAAACCCGTCAACATCTTTATCTGGACGAATGGCATTGATCACCGCATCAGCGTTGATCTGATCGGGAAGCGGTAATTGCACCAAAATGCCGTCAACCATATCATCTTGGTTCAAGGTTTCGATCAGGGCTAGCAAGCTGGCCTCGTCTGTATCACGGTCAAGACGATGTTCAATTGACCGCATGCCAGCAGCGGTGGTGCGCTCGCTTTTGTTGCGAACATAAACCTGACTTGCCGGATTCTCGCCAACAAGAACAACAGCAAGGCCGGGCACTTGACCGGTGGCCTTGGCAAAGACTTCAACCCCGGCTGCCACTTGCGTGACCAGCTTTTCTGAAAATGCCTTGCCGTCAATTATTTCTGCATCTTTCATGCTCATCTGCCTTTTTTGGTCGCGCTTATCATGCGGTCATTGTGATCTAGCTGGTAACGCCTATCCTGTTAAACTGCTTTGCAAAAGATTGCGCAGGAATTGCGCCAAAAGAAACAACACGATTGGGCTGACATCAAGCGCCCCAAAATCGGGCAAAATCCGGCGTATTGGCCGCAATAATGGTTCATGGATTCGGGCCAGAACATCAATGATCATCCGCACAATCGGCTGCCACGGGTTGATGATCTTAAAGGCGATCAACCAACCTGCCGCAAGATAGGCAAGCAGAGTCCAGATATAAAGATTGATGATCTGGTCAATGAGGATGGCAAATGCATACATGAATATCGACTCGTCATGGTTTCAATGGTTTAGCTTGACACTTATGCGCCGTGAGCACCGCACTATAATCAAAACCGATTGGCAATGACAATCTTTCATTCGCGATCGGGCAAAGGCTTTGGTTTGGCCTTGTTTCTGCCATCGCCAAAACAGCAGATTGTGGTAAAAAGCAAAGCCTTGAAAGCCCCTGCCTATTCGCCTACATCTAGGGCATGAAACAGGATCACACAACATCGCCCAAACCTGCCGGAACCAAACCCCACCAGACGGCTCGCAAGATTGGTTGGGTGATCGCCGTGGCTTTGTTGTTTCTTGGGCTTGCGGCTAGCGTGTTTTTGATTTCTGATCAATTCGCCCAAAAAAACACAATCGGCATTCCGCAGTTTCAAGATAATAACATCGAACTGATTGATCAAAACGGCATTGTGCGAAATCAAGATGATTTTGCCGATCGGCCGATTGCGCTGTTTTTTGGCTTTACCTATTGTCCAGATGTTTGCCCAACCACTTTGACAACACTTGCCACTGCAAGTGATAATCTGGAATCGGCGGGTATTGATACGAAGGCGCTGCAGATTTTATTCATCACGGTCGACCCTGAGCGTGATACGCCAGAACAATTAAAGCAATATCTTGGCCTGTTTGACGCCAATGTTACCGGCCTAACTGGATCGCCGGATCAGGTGCGTTCGGTGCTGCAACAATTCGGCGTCTATGCGCAAAAGAATGATCAAGGCGATGGGGATTATCTTTATGATCACAGCGCCGCGGTATTTCTATATCGTGATGATGGCAGCTTTAAAGGTACGATCGTGCATAATGAGCCGATTGCCTTTATCACTGAAAAGCTGAAATCGATTCTGTAAACAGGCGCTGGCTGTGACGGTATTGACCGTTTGGATTAACCGAACGTAGCATTCTCCAAAAATTGTGATTCATTTCTTTGTGACGATTTTGAAGTGACGATGCGATGCGACAAGTTTAAGACTGGCAGCCTTTTTTCACGGCATTTGAAATTTTGGTTTTATGGTGGCGTTAGCCTGATTTTGGCAGATTTTGGAATATCTATGGCACATGCACAAGGGCGTGGCAGCTATGGTGTGGCGATGTATCAGCAAGATCGCGCCTTGGTTTCGGATCTTGACCGTTTTGATCATTTATCGCGTCCTTCTTTTCGGACGGCGAT
Organism: Candidatus Puniceispirillum sp.; assembly: GCA_028383305.1. Classification (GTDB taxonomy): domain Bacteria; phylum Pseudomonadota; class Alphaproteobacteria; order Puniceispirillales; family Puniceispirillaceae; genus UBA3439. Next base: position 72,875 of record JAOEVD010000006.1, on the reverse strand, counting down.
TGCTTTGCTTCTCGGTTTGCACCGCGATGCTGAGGCGGCCATAAATGAGGATCAGGCCATCAGATCTGGTGGCCTTGCCCCGATTGGGTTGCCAAAATGGGTCTAGTCATTGCTAGTCACTGCGATTTTGCCGATTTTCGACAAGATCATCAACCACCGCTGGATCGGTCAAGGTTGATGTATCGCCGAGCTGATCATATTCATTGGCGGCAATTTTCCGTAAAATGCGCCGCATGATCTTGCCTGACCGCGTTTTTGGCAATTGTGGTGCCCATTGCAATAGGTCGGGTGTCGCGATGGGGCCAATTTCTTTGCGTGTCCATTGACGCAACTCAGCGGCCAGCTGATCATCAGCAACCGCATCGGCAACCAAGGTGACATAGGCATAGATTCCTTGCCCTTTGATATCATGCGGATAGCCAACAACCGCAGCCTCGGCCACTTTCGGATGCGCCACCAATGCCGATTCAACTTCGGCTGTTCCCATCCGGTGGCCGGATACATTCAACACATCATCAACACGGCCGGTAATCCAGAAATAGCCGTCCTGGTCACGGCGGGCGCCGTCACCAGTGAAATAGCGACCCGGGAAGGTGGTGAAATAGGTTTCGATGAACCGCTGATGGTCGCCATAGACGGTTCGCATCTGGCCAGGCCATGAATTGCCAATACATAAATTGCCATCACTGGCACCATCAAGAATATTGTTGTCGCCATCAACAAGAACTGGCTGAATGCCGAAAAAAGGTTTGGTTGCCGAACCGGGTTTGGTGGCGGTCGCCCCAGGTAGCGGCGTAATCAGAATGCCGCCTGTTTCGGTTTGCCACCACGTATCAACAATCGGGCAGCGTTTTTCGCCAACCACATTATGATACCACATCCATGCTTCGGGATTGATCGGTTCGCCAACCGATCCAAGAAGCCGCAAAGATGATCGGTCACAAACCGTGACAGGCTTATCGCCTTCGCGCATCAAGGCGCGGATGGCGGTTGGCGCGGTGTAGAAAATATTGACCTTATGTTTTTCGACAACACGCCAGAATCTAGAACTGTCAGGATAGGTTGGCACACCTTCAAACATCAAGGTTACCGCGCCATTGGCCAATGGCCCATAGACGATATAGCTATGACCCGTCACCCAGCCAACATCGGCGGTACACCAATATATGTCGCCATCATGGTAATCAAAAACATATTGATGCGTCATCGAGGCATAAACCATATAGCCGCCCGTGGTGTGAAGAACCCCCTTTGGTTTGCCGGTTGATCCTGATGTATAGAGAATGAACATCGGGTCTTCGGCGTTCATTTCTTCAGCGGGGCAATCGGCCGAGGCGCTCGCCATGGCCTCGTGATACCAGACATCGCGCCCGTCAACCCAGTCAATCTTGCCGCCGGTTCGCTTGACCACAATCGCGGTTTTGCAATCGGGGCAATTGACCAAGGCTTCATCGGTGTTGGCTTTTAATGGAATTGGCCGTCCACCACGAACCCCTTCATCGGCGGTGATCACCATTGTTGAGTCGCAATCTTGAATCCGGCCAGCAAGCGCATCTGGCGAAAAGCCGCCAAAAACAACCGAATGCACAGCGCCAATCCGCGCACAAGCCAGCATCGCCACGGTGGCTTCGGGAATCATTGGCATATAGATGGTGATCCGGTCGCCTTTTTTGGCGCCATTTGCCTTTAACACATTGGCAAATTTACACACTTCTTCATGCAATTCGCGATAAGTGATATGGCGGTGCTGATCGAGCTCATCGCCTTCCCAGATGATGGCTGTCTGATCGCCGCGGGTGGCAAGATGGCGGTCAAGGCAGTTAGCCGCCGCATTTAACGTGCCGTCAGCATACCATTTGATATGTAAATCTTTGGCGTCATAAGATACGTCGCTGATCTGGCTATAGGGCTTGATCCATTCAATGCGCTTGCCATGCTCGGCCCAGAATTGATCGGGATTGGCAATCGAATCTTGGTAAAGGGTGGCATAGCCATTCGCGTCAATAAGTGCCGATTTTGCCAAATTTGCGCTTGGCTCAAAGATCATGTCCTGTTTCATCAAAAGACTCCTTCAACAATGCTTTATTGGCCTTATATTTCGGCCTTATTTTTTGGTTTTGGCCTGCTTGATGCTGCTTGCCAGTCCGTTTTATGCAATCTTATTCAAAATTATTATCGCAGCCGGTGAGGATCGGCAAGGCTTGCGACAATGACGGATGGTTAAGCTGTTGGGTCTTCGCCATGTTCAAGCTGGTCAATCAGCGATTCGCCAGCGGTTGAATCGGCAAGATCAAAAACTTTGCGGCTGATCGCCATGGCAAATCCTGCGCGCGCCATGGCACCAAGCTGGCGTTGCCGACGTTGCATGATGGCATCGCGGTCATCACCATCATTTCGCCGGTGATCAAACGGGCCAATTCGGCGACGGCGGGCAAAGCGGCAGGCGGCAAGCAACTCGCCATTGGCAGCATGTTCATCAGCCACGTCCAGTGCCGCATCAATCACATCATCATCAAGCCGATGCTGACGAAGCCGTTGTCGGATGCCAAGCTGCGAGCGACCTTGCCGGCGGTGGCTTCGCGCCTGTGATTGGGCAAAGGCGTCATCATTGACATAGCCAAGCGTCTGGCAGCGCGTCACGGTTGCATCAATCGCGGCGGCAATGTCATCGGGATCATGCTGATCAAGCTTGCGCGTTGCAAACCGGCTAAGCACGTCGCGCAGCCGGTGTTGCGAGCTGGCATAGCGCCCAAGATAATCAACCGCCTTATTCATCAATCTTGTTTTGATAGGTGCTTTTGCCATGAATATGAAATGATGCTTTTCGGTTGCTGGGGCCGCCCCCAAAATCGGTCAAAATGGCGATATGCCGTTGACAAGATTAGGCGGTTTTTGGATGAAAGGCAAAAGCTGTCCTTTGCCCCATTGCGCCAGATCAGATTGCGGCCTATTTTGACCGCATGACCGATCTCGATTCAAAGACAAATACATCTTCATCTGCCAAAGCAGTCTCGGCAGCCCCCCTGTTATCATCGGCGCATGAATTGCGCCGTCCGGTTTATATTGGACCGGTGAATTGGGTTGGTCTTGGCATGCTATATCAACGCGAAGTACAGCGGTTTTTGAAAATCGCCACACAAACGCTGGCGGCACCAGTTATCACCTCGATTTTGTTTTTGATGGTTTTTTCAGTGGCGATTGGTGACCGCGCCAGCTTTGCCGGTGATATTGATTTTGTGACATTTCTTGTGCCGGGCCTGGTGATGATGAATGTTCTTCAAAATGCTTTTGCCAATACATCATCTTCGCTTGTTGTCTCAAAAGTGCAGGGCAATATTGTTGATTTACTAATGCCGCCTTTGGGGCCGGGTGAATTGCTGTTTGGGCTAGCCGCGGCGGGCATGACGCGCGGTCTTTGTGTTGGCATCGTAACGGCGTTTGCCTTGGTCATTCTTGTTGGTGGCGCGTTGCCACCGCATCCAATGATCGCCATTGGGTTTTTAATTCTAGGTGCATTTGCCATGTCTTTTGCTGGTATTCTAGCCGGAATCTGGGCCAATAAATTTGACGAATTGGCGGCCATTACAAATTTTGCTATCCAGCCGCTGACCTTTTTATCGGGAACCTTTTATTCGGTTGACCGGCTTCCTGCGCCATTTGATGTGATTGCCAGCCTGAATCCGGTATTTTATGCCATTGACGGGTTTCGCTACGGCATGATCGGGATTGCCGACCGGCCACTTATGACCGGCTTTTACTGCCTTGTTGCGGTGAATGTCGTTTTGGCCATTTTATGTTATAAGGCCTTGCGTTCGGGCTATCGCTTGAAAAGCTAGCATTGCATACTGACCATTACCAAAGACGATTAGGATAGGAATCACCATGCCAGCCGAAGATTTTGAAAACGGCATTTTGCCCGTACAGCATCTTGAACAGGCGATCCATGACGGTGTTATTGCCGCCGATCGCCCGGTTGAGGAAGGCCAGCTTCAACCTGCCAGTCTTGACCTGCGGCTTGGCCGTGAGGCATGGCGGGTGCAAGCCAGCTTTTTGCCGGGCCAGCATATGACCGTTGCCGACAAGCTGGCGCAATTTGGCATGCATAAAATCGACCTCAGTGATGGCGCGGTGCTGGAACGCGGTTGTGTGTATATTGTGAAATTGCAAGAGTGGCTTCGCCTTCCGGCGGGCATTTCCGCCATGGCAAATCCAAAAAGCTCAACCGGTAGGCTTGATATCTTTACCCGCCTGATTACCGATGGTGCGCGTGAATTTGAAACGGTTGCCGATGGCTATGAAGGCCCGCTTTATGCCGAAATTTCGCCGCGCACCTTTTCGGTTTTATTGCGGGCTGGGTCGCGCTTGTCACAATTGCGGCTTCGGCGTGGCATCAGCGCCCCGTCTGATCTGTTGATGGAGTCACTGCAATCAACCGTCGGTTTGGTTCATGGTGCTGAGCGAACCGATATTCATGATGGTGTTGCCCTTAGCGTCAATCTTGAACCCGATGTCAAAAGCGGCATGATTGGCTGGAGGGCGCGTAAACATGCCGGGCTGATTGATATTGATGCGCCAGCAAGCCAGCCGGTTGACGCTTTTTGGGAACGCGTCACCCCATCTGACCTTACGGTTGGCGGGCTGGTTTTGAATCCTGATGAATTCTATATTTTGGCAAGTCGTGAATTTGTGACTGTGCCAAAAGATCATGCTGCCGAGATGCGCGCCTATGATACAAGAGTTGGTGAATTTCGCGCGCATTATGCCGGATTTTTCGATCCCGGCTTTGGCATGGCCGAACTTGGTGCCGAGGGAACGCGCGCCGTTCTCGAGGTGCGGTCGCATGATGTGCCATTCCTGATTGAGCAGGGTCAAACGGTTTGTCGGCTGGTTTATGAACCCATGATATCAGTGCCGGCAACGCTTTATGGCACTGGGGGATCAAACTATCAATCACAAGGGTTGCGATTGGCCAAACATTTTATTCAGGACTAACCAATCGGCGGTTGGCCATTTATTGGCTGATATCTTGACAATTGTTCCAAAAATCGCGAGAGTTGCGGCCTGAATCGAGTGCCAATGGGCGCTTGCAGGGGCCACCAACGGAGATATTGCGTTGGTGGTTTGATTTTTGGATATGAATTTGGGCGCGTTTGTCAGTTTGACATAGCTGGCATAACAAAGGACAAGCCAGGTGGTTTTGACATGAACCAAAAAGCCGTGGATTACGCAGCTGACTCAGCTGTGATGCAAACCTATGGACGCGCCGAAATTGGTTTTGTGCGCGGCGAAGGCTGCTGGCTTGAATCCGACTCAGGTGAAAAATATCTTGATTGTGCAAGCGGGATTGCGGTTAACACGCTTGGCCATAGCCACCCGCATCTGGTCGCGGCGCTGACCGAGCAGGCTGGCAAATTATGGCACACGTCCAATCTATACCGGATTCCCGGTCAAGAGATTGTTGCCAAAATGCTGGCCTCGGTTTCGGGTCTTGATCAGGTGTTTTTCTGTAATTCTGGTGCTGAAGCGACCGAAGCTGCGGTCAAGATTGCCCGCCGCGCCGCCTATGAAAAGGGCGAGCCTGAGCGGATGACCATTCTGTGCGCGACAGGCGCTTTTCATGGCCGGACATTAGGCATGCTTGCGGCGACCGACAGGCCGGTTTTCCGAACTGGTTTTGGCCCGATGCCAGCTGGATTTAACCATGTTTCTTTTGGCAATTTGAACGCGCTTCGTGCCGCGCTTGGGCTGCATGTGGCAGCGGTGATGGTCGAATCGGTGCAGGGCGAAGGTGGTGCCAAGCAGGTTCCCGATGGCTATCTTGCCGGTGTGCGTGAAGCGGCTGATGAATTTGGCGCGCTGGTGATTGCTGATGAGGTGCAGGCAGGCATTGGCCGAACCGGACGGCTGTTTTCCTATGAGGATACCGGAATCAAGCCTGATATTGTTGCGCTTGCCAAAGGGCTTGCTGGCGGCTTCCCAATTGGGGCTGTTATTGCCAGCAAGACGGTCGGTGCGGCGATGACACCCGGGACGCATGGATCAACCTTTGGCGGCAATCCGCTGGCCATGGCGGCAGCAAAGGCGGTTCTTGAAATTCTTGGCGAAGATGGGTTTTTGGCTGATGTTCGTGAACGTGCCGCCTATCTTGATACGGCGTTGCATCAACTCCAGACACAATTTCCGGCAATGATTGAGGCGCTTCGCGGGCGTGGATTTTTGCGTGGTATCCGGCTTCATGATTCGGTCGATTTGCCCGCGCTTGTGAACCGGCTTCGTGATGACCATCTGCTGACAGTACCGGCGGCTGATAATACGCTTCGGCTGTTGCCACCATTGACCATTCATCGTGATGAAATTGATCTGGCGATTACCAAGCTTGTGACGGCATTGACCGCAATGGCGCCGCGTGACGATCAATAGAGCGCAATAACTTTTGCCAAATATGACTGAAGGACGAGATAACGCCAATGCGGCATTTTCTGGATTTGAAGGATTTTTCGACTGACGCTCTGCAAGCGATGCTTGATGACGGCTTGCGTATGAAGTCAGCGCAAAAATCAGGCGAAAGCCATGCGATGCCATTGGCTGGTAAAACCGTTGCGATGATTTTTGAAAAGCCGTCAACGCGAACCCGCGTGTCATTCGAGGTTGGGGTTGTCCAGCTTGGCGGCACACCATTGATCTTATCGGCAAATGACTTGCAGCTGGGCCGTGGTGAATCGGTTGAAGATACGGCGCGGGTGCTGTCGCGCTATGTCGATGTGATTATGATTCGCTGTTTTCAGCATGAAACGCTCCTCAACCTTGCCGACCATGCAACCGTGCCGGTGATCAATGCATTGACCCAGCGCTCGCACCCTTGCCAACTTATGGCCGATCTGATGACGATGATCGAATATCATGGCCCGCTTGCTGGACAAAGCGTTGCATGGCTAGGTGATGGTAATAATGTTGCGGTAAGCTGGATCGAGGCGGCGGTTCGCTTTGGCTTTCAATTGCGTATTGCTGGCCCGCAAAATTACGCGCCACCTGCCGATTTATTGGCATGGGCCCGGTCAAATGGCGGCGATATTATCCTTACCGACGAGGTTGGTCTGGCGATTGACAAGGTGCAGACGGTGGTGACCGATGTCTGGGTTTCAATGGGCAATGATGAGGGCAGTCGCCGCGCTGATTTTGCGCCATTTCAGGTGAATGCCGAATTGATGAAGGCTGCCGCTGGCGATGCTATTTTCATGCATTGCCTGCCAGCATGGCGTGGCATGGAAGTGACTGCCGAAGTTATTGACGGGCCACAATCAGCAGTCTTTGACGAAGCCGAAAACCGGCTTCATGCCCAAAAAGCCATTCTGGCATGGTGCGTTTCGGGGAATTAGATGCAAAGCCCCTAGCGGCCGCGTCGGCTGATGTGGGTTGCGGTTTTAGGATGTAATGATGTTGAATGATAATTTACCGGCCGATGCACAGATTCTGCCTTTTTATCTTGCTGATGGTTCGGACGATGTTGCGTTAATTCGTGGCCGTATGGCGTCGGTTGGCCGCCCTGCTAATAGCATTCTTGAGCGCCATGACTACCCGCCGCTTGTGGCAACGCTTCAAGCCGAAGCTTTGGCATTGGCCGCCTGTCTATCAAGCACTTTGAAATTTGATGGTGTGTTCACGCTTCAGGCCAAAGGTGATGGTTTGGTTCGCACGCTATTTGCCGATATTACCGAGGCTGGCCATCTTCGTGGCTATACCGCGATGGAGGACAATCCAACCGGTTTTCAAGCGGCGGCTTTGGCACATGATCCATCGGGTTCGGTTTGTCTTGGGTCATTGATGGGTAGCGGCTATATCGCCTTTACCGTTGATGACGGCACCAGCAATGGTCGTTATCAGGGGATTGTCGAACTGGATGAACGGCATCTAAGTGACGCGGCGATGAAGTGGTATGAAAATTCAGAACAGCTCGATACGATTGTTGTTTGTGCTGCCGAACATGGGGCAGATGGCTGGCAGGCGGTGGCCTTGATGTTGCAGCGAATTGCGGCTGATGGTGGCAAGGATGATGGTGCCAGCACGCCAAAAACCAATGAACAGGCTCGTGCCGCCAGTGATGATGCGTGGCATACGGCGAAAACCCTCCTTGGCTCGATCACCCGCGGTGAATTGCTTGATCCGGCCTTATCGCCAGAAGATATTATTTTCCGCCTGTTTAACAGCATGGCACCGCACAGTGCGCCTGCGCGCCCAGTGCTTGATCAATGCCGCTGCAATGTCGAAAAGATCGAATCAATGCTTCAACAACTAGCACCAGATGACATTGACGACATGGCTGACCATGATGGTAATCTGACGGTCACTTGTGAATTTTGCAAAACGCATCGTGCCTATCATAAGGATGCGATTCCGCGCCTTTAATTTTGCGCCAATGCTGGCAAGACATTGATAGCGCCGTTCCAAAAATTACGGCATAGTTGCGAAATTGCAACTTGATCAAAACGCATTTCAAAAACCTCATAGATGCGTGACAAGCTATGATCAGGGTGCCAGTTCAATCGTGATAGAAAAAGGGCTTTGACGATGTTTCGTTCAAAAATGATGACAGTCTTGGCGTTGGTTCTGGCCGGTGGGCTTCTTGCCGCCTGCAAAACAGGAACAGCAACGCCGCCGCCGCAGATTTTTGCGGCTGATGCTTACCAACCGCTAAACCTTAATGCCCGCCGTCTTGAAATCATTGATAATTGGCAGATGCCGGTTGCGGATCCTTATATTGGGCATCGTGTAAGCCCGTTGCCAAACACCATTCTGGCCGATTGGGCATCACATGTGCTTCGTCCTGCTGGTGGCAGTGGCGAGATTATTTTCGACATAAAACAAGCTGCTGTGACGCTGACTGATTTACCTGCCAAGGTAGGGATTGACGGTTTGCTCACGGATCAGCAAAGCCGCAAAGTCACCGCTGAAATCAAAGCCAAAATCATGTGGCTTCAGCCCGTTGGCGGCACACAAGCATTGGCCGATCTAAGCGCTGCACATTCAATCACAATTCGCGAATCAGCCACAGCAAATGAAGTTAGCAAGGTGGTAAATGAAGCGATGAAGGGCGCGCTTGCCCGGTTGGACAGCCAAACCCGAAAGGAATTGGCAACCATTGACCGGATTATTTTGCCCTGAGGGTTCTGGCGCGATATCTAGCGCTGCCAAAAGGCAGGATTGAGCATCACCAGAACGGTAAAGATTTCCAGCCGTCCCAAAAGCATTGCAAAGGACATGATCCATTTTGCGCTATCGGGAAGTGTCGAAAAATTGCCATCAGCGCCAATCACTTCGCCAAGACCTGGGCCAACATTACTGATCGACGTTGCGGCACCTGATAGCGCCGTGACAAAATCAAGACCGGCCATGCCAAGCATGATGGCGATCAGAACAAAGCCAAGAATAAAGAGATAGAAAAACCCCATCACCGAATCCATGACCTCAACCGAAACGGGCCGTTTATTGTAATAGGCAAGCACCACCGCATGCGGGCGCAGCAAGCGACTGATCTGCACCTTGGCGGTACTGGCAAGAACCTGAAGGCGGAACACTTTGATACCGCAAGTGGTTGACCCGCCACAGCCGCCAATGAACATAACGATCAGCAGGATTGTTGTTGCAAACCCGCCCCATGCCGAAAAATTGGCGCTCACATATCCTGTGCCGGTCATGATCGAAACGCCGTTAAAGCTGGCTTGGCGTACCGCTTCGCCAAACCCCAAGCCGGTTTGCATCAAATGCCAGATCAATAGCAGAACAAGCCCAACCGCAAGGATTAAGAACCAGCGCACTTGCGGATCATTCAGCAAACTTCGCCACCCGCCGCGTACCATCGCCAGATAATGCGCAAACGGCAGGCTACCAACAATCATGCCCGTGATGATAATCCATTCGACAGCAACCGAGTCAAACGCCCCAATCGACGCGGTGCGGGTTGAGTAGCCGCCAGTGGCAAGGGTTGTCATTGAATGTGCGACAGCATCGAACATATCCATGCCCGCCAGCCCCAGCATCACCGCCCAAAACGCAGTTAGTCCGGTATAGACAAGGCCGATACCGCCAGCAAGCTGGGTTGCCCGCGGCACAACATTTTCAGCCCGCTCATAGGATTCGGTGCGAAATAGCTGCATGCCACCAACCGACAGCATTGGCAAAACGGCCATTGCCATAACAACAATACCAACTCCGCCAAGCCATTGAAGCAAGGCACGCCAGATCAAAATTCCGTGGGATGCCTGTTCGATTTCAACAAGGATGGTTGATCCGGTTGTGGTGATCCCTGAAACCGACTCAAAAACCGAATCGGTAAAGCTAAGATCAAGTTCGCTGAACATAAAGGGCAAAGCGCCAAAAATGCCGATCATCACCCATGAGCCGTTGGTCAGCAAAAACGCCTGCCGAAGCCCAAGATCAAGCGCGTCACGCTGGTTCGTTGCAAGCCATACCGACACGCCAACAAAGCCGGTCAATAACGCCGATAATGCAAAAACCTGCCAATCATCAGATCCGGCATAAAGATCAACCCCCATTGGAATCAGCATTGCCGCTGCCAAGATGGTCGCCAGAAGTCCTAAAATATTTAGCACGGGTGAAAGCTGCATGATGATCCGGTCGCGGTTACAATTGGCGGCTTATGCGTTGGTGCCTTATCACTAGCCTAGTTTTGTTTGATCAAGAAAGCGCCGGCTAAGGGCTTCATCCTGTTTAAACATACCGGTAAATCTTGTGGTGATCATCGACACATCGGGTTTGCGAACGCCGCGTGTTGTCATGCATTGATGCTGCGCGTCGATCAGCACGGCAACGCCTTTTGGCTGCAAAACTTTCTGGATGCAATCGGCCACCTGCGCGGTCAGGGTTTCTTGTGTTTGCAGGCGATGGGCAAAACCATCAAGAACCCGCGCTAATTTGGAAATGCCAACGACGCGCCGGTCGGGCATATAGGCAATATGGGCAACACCCAAAATAGGCACCAAATGATGTTCGCAATGGCTTTCCAGCCGGATATTGCGAAGCATTATCATATCGTCATAGCCTTCGACTTCTTCAAAGGTGCGCGCCAGCATCTGTGCCGGATCTTCGTCATAGCCGCTGCAGAATTCTGACCAGGCGCGAACAACCCGTCCCGGTGTTCCGGCAAGCCCTTCACGGGTGGGGTTTTCGCCAATCCAGCGCAATAGAACGTCAACTGCCGCTTCGGCTTCCTGCCGGCTTGGTTTTTCAATTACCGACCGGTCGATTGAGGCATCATTTATCTCAGATGCGTCTTTGGTCTCGCCGGTGTCATAAGGAGTCATCATGTGTCTTGCCAAACCATTGTGAAACTGCCGCTGCCAATCAATTAGGCCGCTGCCTGAGTATATGACGAAAACAGTCCCAAAATGCAACTTTAATTGGCAGAAACCGTCAGAAACAATCAACTGGCAAATCACGCGTTACGCACGTAGCCCAAATTATTGATCCAAGGTCTGAACGCGCCCCGTTAATCGAAAATTTACTTAACCATGATAGATTATGCCTAACCAAAGAGATGGCATTATGCGGTTTCGTTTTTTCAAAAAAACACCAACGGTGCATTTGATCAAGCGCAAGGGTGGCCCGCCTTCGCCAAAAACTTTAACCGCCAATTAGCGCAAAGCACTGTTTTGGCATAAGTGGCTGGGGTCAAGTCTAGTGACATTTGCGATCTATGGGCACGCGGTATTTGTGTCGGCGGTCTATTTTCTAGTCATGTTCTGGCCACCCTACCTCGTGCCGCCTAAATCTATTTTATTGTCCCGCAACTCATTATGGCGATAATTTATCTGCTTTGGGCATTGCTTAATTGTCGGCGATATTGGCGGTTATATCCGGATTACGAAGCCTATCTTCGCCGTGTCTATGTTAATTTTGATGAGCGAAAAGCCTGGTTTCGTGAGCGAAAAAGAATCTTGCGACTAATTATGGTGGTTGCTTTTCTAGCGCTAACCATCCAGACAGCACTTTCACCAGATTTTCTGCTGACGGTGATAGAATACGGTACAAAACCCGGCTTGATGTCTTATTATGCCACCGGCACTTTTTTGGTGGAGGTAGGCCCTGCTTTCATGTTGATGACATATATTTTAATTGTTAATTGCAGGGGCTATCTTGACGTGTTTTGAGCCGACTTAAAACGTTTAAAAGATTATGGTTTTTTAACTTATAATCAATATGTTGCATTCATGTTGACTCGGCTGATTTATCGCGTTGACGCGCTAAAATTAACCTTACATTAATCTGACAGCTTTATAATGGAAGCGCAGCAGCTGACCGCATGCACCTCATTTGTCGCATGGAGGTGCCGCTGCCGGGTATGCCATGCGCAAGACAGCTGAACCGGAAGAAAACAAGATCGGCCCACGAGCTGGTCGCCAAAACGGCAAGCGCTGTTTTTGGACTTGCTATCAGCCATCGCAAACTCTTATTGTGCAGCTCTAAAGCGGGTGTAGCTCAGTTGGTAGAGCACGAGCTTCCCAAGCTCGGGGTCGCGGGTTCGAACCCCGTTGCCCGCTCCATTCATTCTACGGCTTTTTCGGCTGATTTGGCGTTTTTTAGCGGCAGATGCCGTGGCAAAGGCAGTTTTTCATAACCCCAACAAAAGGACTATTTCCATGACCGATCCGGTTATTTTTCAAAAGTCACCAATGCCAATCGAAGTTGAAGAAGGCAAAACCTATTTCTGGTGTGCCTGCGGCAAAAGTGCCAAACAGCCTTTTTGCGATGGCAGCCACAAAGATACAGGCATTGCGCCGGTAAAAATTACCGCTGACGCAACCAAAAAGATGTTTTTCTGTGGGTGTAAAGCATCGGCAAAAGCCCCGCTTTGCGACGGCAGCCATAGCAAGCTTTAAACCATTGCCGCCCATATGATGTGGTTGGTACGGGCCTTGGCTTAGGCCAGCCGGTCAATGAGCCAAATTAATCAACAGCCCCGCTTTGCCAAGTGAGGCTGTTTTGGTTTGAAGGGCTTTCAAATTTTTTCTGGCCAGATTTTTTGGGCAGATTTTTCCTCCTCGATCTCTAGCTATTCGCCTTTTGTGGCTGCCTACCGCAGGTGTGCCGCCAAGAACGTATGCGTTCTCGCCCATGCAAGCGCGGCATCATCCTCGTCATAGCGGCCGCCAGTCGGATTGGCAAAGGCATGACCTGCAGTATACCAATGCGTTGTCATCAAATCGCTTTTGCCAGCTTGGGCAAGGTTTTTTTGAAAAGTGCCGACCATCTCTGGATTGATGGATTTATCTAAAGTGCCAAAATGCCCAAGAAGCGGCGCATTCAGTTTTTGCAGACTGTCAGCATTGGCGGTAACGCGTCCATAATAGATCACTGCGGCATCAAGCTTGGTGTTTAATGCGGCTGACAGGCTCCACCCACCCCCAAAACACCAGCCAAGCGTGGCAACTTTTCCATTGCCATTGGCCTTGGCCCAATCAACCCATGCGGCAATCGTTGCATTGGCTTCGCTAGCCTTAACAGTTTTGGTTTGGGTTTTGGCCTCGTCACGATTGCTGGCAACCGAACCGTTAAACAGGTCAATGGCAATCGCATGAAATCCCTTGGCACGGATATCTTCGGCCATGGTTTTGATATTGTCATTCAAACCCCACCATTCATGGATCAAAATCACCACTGGTGCGTCCTTTTTATCAGCCTCAGCAAAATAGGCGCTGACCGTACGGCCATCTGCGGTTGTTTGATTGATGGAAACACCCTTTGTGGCTTGCGCCTCGGCAAGGTCAACATTGGCAAGAATCGTGGCAAGTGGTAGCGCCAGCGCACCGGCAAGAAACAATCGCCGGTCAGTTGGTGAGACCGATGGTCGCGACAGATCATTCGTATCACAGTTTTCCAGATCACACATCTTATTCATCTCCATTCAAAAAAATGCGAAAAATATCAAAACGGTCCTTTGCAAAACACGCCGGATGATGATTTGATGCCTAATTCTAGGCCTTTTGAACGGTCCTGCAAATGCGCAAATATCTAAATGATAGAAAAACTTTGCACATGCTTTGGGTTTTGTGACCCGCTTTGAGCAAAACGATGGCGAGTAAGGCTTGAACAAATTGGCAAAGCCATGTATACGCTGGCTTAATCCCGATTTTTACGCGGCAAGCGCGACCGGCGGACCGGTTGGGTGCTAGCCATCGTAACCTTCTTCGCAAACGTCAATGCGAGAGACCCTAATTCAATCGTTAAGGAGTATTCTTATGAAGCTATCCAATTTTTCAGGAAAAACAATCGCCATTATGGTGGCAAGCGGTTTTGATGAGGCCGGCTTTATCGCCATCCAACGCGCCATGATGAATGCTGGTGCGAAATTAAGAATTGTTTCTCGGGAAGCTGGATTAACAAATGCATGGAATGGCACTGGCTGGGGCATGTCCTATCCGGCCGATGCCACCTTATCGACAACGCTTGCGATTGATTATGATGCGCTGATCGTACCGACTGGCAACCGCCATGTCGAAAGCTTGAAAAATGAAGTTCACGCCAAACGTGTTTTGCGTGCGTTCCTGCGCGAAGATATGCCGGTTCTGCTTCAAGGCGATGCAGTTGCGCTATTGTCATTGATCGATGAAGCTGCCGAGAGGGCAAAAGCTGGAAGTGATGACTCTACACCTGTTATTGACCGTAATCTTGTGACAGTATTGGCAACATCGGAACAGCTTGATGAGCTATCAGCCCTGAATGGTGTGATGGCGATCGCCGAAGCCGAAAGCCGCGCCGCCTGAAACCAATAGGGTAACGACCGATATGGCCTCTTCTGACAAACCTGCTGTAACCAAACTGCCATCGCCTTGTGTGTCGATCTGTCAGATGGATCCGCAGGACGGGGTTTGTCTTGGCTGTTACCGGACGCGCGCTGAAATTGCCGCATGGCGAAGCATGGATCAAGATGATCAGCTGGTTTTGCTGGATATTCTTCGCGATCGGCGGGCAAAGGTAACAGGCGTTACACGGCGCCCTTCACGGCGCAATTTGAAACGTCTTAGCGTCTAGCCTGTCACGGACGATGTGATGGGGGGGTAGTGGCCGGTTAATAGTCACCGCACCGATTGGCAAGGAACCCGAAAGCAATGAGCAATATTTTATCCGATCTGATTGATCAACAAGGCTGGTGTGTTGCCGATGGTGCCACCGGAACCAACCTGTTCGGGCGCGGCCTCGAAACTGGATATCCGCCCGAATTATGGTCGGTTGAACGTCCGGATGATATTTTATGGCTTCATGGCAGTTTTCTGGAAGCCGGATCAGATTTGATCCTGACCAACAGCTTTGGCGGCACCGGATTCAGGCTAAAACTTCATGAATCACAAGACCTTGTTCGCGAGCTGAATATTGCCGCAGCGCAATTGGCCCGTAAAGCGGTCGAGGGTCATTTTGCCAATAGCGGAAAACGTGCCATCGTTGCCGGATCAATGGGGCCAACGGGCGAGCTGTTTGAGCCGCTCGGCAAATTAACGCACAGCACCGCTGTTGCCGGTTTTGCCGAACAGGCCGAAGCGCTTGCCGAGGGTGGAGTTGACGTTTTATGGATTGAAACCATGTCGTCAAATGAAGAAGTGGCCGCTGCGATCGAAGCGGCAAAACCCACTGCCCTGCCAATTTGTGCGACCATGACATTTGATACGGCCAGCCGGTCAATGATGGGGGTGATGCCAGCTAATTTTGCCGATTTTGCCACCGCCGCAGGTGCCAGCTTTATTGGCGCCAATTGCGGCATTGGACCGGCTGAATTGCTGCATTCGGTAAGCGGTATTTTGGCGCAATCGGGTGATGTGCCCGTGGTGGCCAAGGGTAATTGCGGCATCCCTGCCTATGTTGAGGGTGCAATCCATTACCATGGAACCCCTGAATTAATGGCTGATTATGCGCTGTTTGCACGCGATATGGGTGCGAAAATCATTGGCGGCTGTTGCGGCACGAGCCCAGCGCATGTTGCCGCAATGACCGTCGCGCTGGCAGCAACCCCAAAACGGCCATTTGACGAGGCGGCCATGACCGCGGCGCTTGGCACGGCATGGGCTGATGTGAATATCAATAATGCTGGTGGTGATGACCGGCGCGGTCGGCGTGGGCGTCGCCGTTCGTCATAAAACGGACATACGACCCTGAATAAAGGGTATGTGAACCGAAAGCTGGTTGCGTCAATGCCGCAATCTTTGCATACTCGCCGCGTTTTTGATCGCCGCTTTCAAAGCGGTGATTGATCCGATTATCGCAGTTTATTGGCCATTCGCCGGTCATTCTTAACGGAGCCTAAGATCATGCATGCCTACCGATCCCATAATTGCGTCGAATTGAACGAAGCCAATGTTGGCCAGCAGGTAAAATTATCTGGCTGGATTAACCGCAAACGCGATCATGGCCAGCTTGTCTTTGTTGATCTTCGTGACCATTACGGCCTGACCCAATGTGTTGCCGATTCATCCGATACCAGCTTTGCGCTTGTCGAGGCCACGCGGCTTGAGTCAGTGGTTACCGTTACCGGCACTGTTCTAAAGCGTAGTGACGAGACGATTAACGCATCATTGCCAACCGGCCAGATTGAAGTTCGCATCGAAGCATTTGAAGTGCAATCGGCGGCCGACACATTGCCATTGCAGGTCAATTCGGATGAAGATTCAGGCGAGGAAACACGGCTTCGCTATCGCTATCTTGATCTTCGGCGCGCGCGCCCACATGCCAATATCATGTTGCGTGCCAAAATCATTCAATCGATCCGTGCCCGCATGGTGGCGCAGGATTTCACCGAATTCCAAACACCAATTCTGACCGCTTCATCGCCTGAAGGCGCGCGCGATTTTCTGGTGCCTGCCCGCCTTCACCCGGGCAAATTCTATGCTTTGCCGCAGGCACCGCAGCAATTTAAACAGCTGATCATGGTTAGCGGCTTTGACCGTTATTTCCAGATTGCCCCTTGTTTTCGGGATGAAGATAGCCGCGCTGATCGGAGCCCAGGCGAATTCTATCAGCTTGATCTTGAGATGAGCTTTGTTGAACAGCAGGATGTGTTCGCCGCTGTCGAGCCGGTAATCAAAGGCGTTTTTGAAGAATTTTCCGACAAAATTGTCGATACAGATTTTGTGCATATTCCATTTGCGGATTCGATGCTGAAATATGGCAATGACAAGCCAGATCTGCGGATTCCGTTTGAAATTAGCGATGTTACCGATATTTTCCGCGGATCAGATTTTTCAATTTTTGCCAAGAATATTGAAAAAGGCGCGGTTGTGCGAGCAGTTCCGGGACCAAAATGTGGAAGCCGTGCGATTGCCGACCGGATGAATAGCTGGGCGCAAGGCGAAGGCGCACCGGGAATGGGCTATATTATCTATGGTGAAGGCGAGGCGCGCGGCCCCGTCGCCAAAGCTCTTGGTGCTGAGAAGGCCGAAGCGATCCGTATTGCAACGGGTGTTGGCGATGGTGACGCGGTGTTTTTCGCCTGTGCGCCTGCGGATGAAGCGGCCAGCCTTGCCGGACGCGCCCGCGTAAAAATTGGCCAAGATCAGGATTTGATCGATAAAAACCTATTCCGATTTGCATGGATTGTCGATTTCCCAATGTTCGAAGCCGATCCGGTTACTGGCAAGATTGATTTCTCGCATAATCCCTTTTCAATGCCACAAGGCGGCATGAAAGCACTTGAAGAACAAGACCCGCTAACCATCAAAGCTTGGCAATATGATCTTGTTTGTAATGGCGTGGAATTATCATCAGGTGCGATCCGGAATCATCTTCCTGAAGTGATGTATAAAGCCTTTGAAATCGCTGGCTATCCAAACAGCACGGTTGATGAAAAATTTCCAGCGATGATCAACGCATTCCGCTTTGGCGCGCCGCCGCATGGCGGTATTGCGCCCGGCATTGACCGGATGGTGATGCTGATTGCCGACGAGCCGAATATCCGTGAGGTTATTCTGTTCCCGATGAATGGCAAGGCCGAAGATTTGATGATGGCAGCCCCGTCTGAAGTTGACGAAACGGCGCTTGCCGAACTGCATATCCGGCGCGTGCCACAGATCAAGAAAAAGGACTAGCTTTGCGCGCTAAGATGGTTTGCCGGTGATGAGATTCGCCATGCAAAAGCGCTAGTAAACAGCCAAGAAGCACCACGGCACCCGCTTGATGCATGCCGCCAAGTGCGACCGGCACGCCATGAAGAAGCGTGACAATGCCAAGGATGAATTGCGCCACAATCGCGCCAAGCACCAGATTGCCCCGCAGATGCAAGCCATGCCGGCGCGCTTTTAGCGCCAACACAACCACCGCGCCAAAGGTCACGGCGGCGATCCAGCGGTGATGGAATTGTGCCGAAGCTGGGTTTTCAAATGGATCAAGCCACCCTGCCTCGCCATATTCGACTGGTACAAGCCCATTGCCCATTAGTGGATAGTGATTATAGAGCAATCCGGCATCCATGCCCGCAACAAGCGCACCGGCAAGAATGGTGATGCCAACCAAGGCCAGACTTGCCATGCCATGACCTTTTGGCGATTTGGCGCGGCCATTACGAAGATCAAAACCCGTCCAGATTAGAAGGCTGAAAATCACCAGCGCAACAGCAAGATGCGAGGCCAGCCGATATTGCGAAACGCTGGCCTGTTCGGTCAGGCCGGATTTTACCATCCACCAGCCAACAACGCCCTGAAATCCGCCAAGGCATAATAATAAAGTAAGCCGCAATCCAAACCCTTGCGGCACGCGCCCGCTGATCACAAAAATCAAAAATGGCAGGCCAAAAGCAAGGCCTAGCATCCGACCCCAAAGCCGGTGAAAATATTCCCAAAAGAAAATATTCTTAAATGCGGCAAGCGACATGCCGAAATTCAGTTGCTGATATTCGGGCGATGCCTGATACAGCTGATAGACCCTATCCCACTCAGCGACACTCAATGGCGGCAAGGTCCCGATCACGGGGCGCCATTCCACCATTGAAAGACCGGATCCGGTGAGCCGTGTCACGCCGCCAATCACCACCATAATGGCCACAAGTAAGGCCATACCAAAAAGCCATTTGGTGACCAGCTGGTCGTTTTGGGGGCTGGCATTGCGCGAGATCCAGTGGGGTGATGCGTGGGTCATTAAACCAACCTGAAAGTGAATGGACGGTAGATCATATGGTCGTTTCTATATCAAGCCACAAGGGGGCTGCAAATTGGCGCATTGCCGCAGGGGGGCGCTGGCAACCAATGATTAAACCCAAAGCCTAATGCGATCAACTTTTGCCAGAAATGCCGTGAAAAGAAATAAATTGCAGTAAGCAAACAATATGGAAATTAAATTTCTTTTCATCCAAAATATGCTTTGAAACTGAAAAAATACCTAATTTTGGAATTGTGAATGGGGTTTGACGCTTTTGTTCTGACCAATGGTGCCCCTCATATGTCTTTCAGATAAGCCTTGCAAAGGATTGATGATGTTATCGCAATTTCCAATTTTTCTGGATCTGCACCAAACCCCGCCATCGGTGATTGGTGACGATTCTGGATTGGCTGCCAAGCTGCGGCTTTTGCGAAAGGCCGCGCCGCTTTACTCAAATCCATTTTCAGACCATGCCTGATAGCTGCCATAGCCGCCTTGATCAATGATCTCGCGAGTCATAATTTGAACCCGTGATGGCACCCGGTCTGCGGTTTTGGGTCTTCGTCATAACCTGTTCGGTTTTTCTCATTATTTTCCTGCCCGTCCCTTGACAAATCAGCGCCAATATCCCAATTACCCTAAGTGATGATCTGGCACTCTCATTCGGTGAGTGCTAATCGATAGGTAACAGACTTTTTTGGAGGAGAAATAGGGCATGAA
Organism: Candidatus Puniceispirillum sp.; assembly: GCA_028383305.1. GTDB lineage: Bacteria > Pseudomonadota > Alphaproteobacteria > Puniceispirillales > Puniceispirillaceae > UBA3439. The sequence continues at coordinate 53,024 of JAOEVD010000006.1, read as the reverse complement.
ATTCAGGCCTCTTCACGACCGCGTTGTTGTGCAGCGCACAGAATCAGAGCAGAAAACTGCTGGTGGAATCATCATTCCTGACACCGCAAAAGAAAAGCCGATGGAAGGCAAAGTAATTGCCGCTGGCGCTGGCGCGCGTGACGAAACTGGCAAGGTACAGCCGCTTGACGTCAAAGCTGGTGATCTTGTTCTGTTCGGCAAATGGTCAGGCACCGAAGTCAAGATCGATGGTCAGGAATATCTGATCATGAAGGAATCTGACATCATGGGTGTGATTCAATAGACCGCCAACGGTTCCCCGAAATTCAAACAAAGGAAGATTGAAAAATGGCTGCTAAAGAAGTCAAATTCGGCTCAGATGCCAGAACACGGATGCTTGAGGGCGTCGATATTCTGGCCAATGCCGTCAAAGTAACGCTTGGCCCAAAGGGTCGTAACGTTGTTCTCGAAAAATCATTCGGCGCACCGCGCATCACCAAAGATGGTGTTACTGTTGCCAAAGATATCGAGCTGAAAGATAAGTTCCAGAACATGGGCGCACAGATGGTGCGTGAAGTGGCGTCAAAAGCAAATGACGTCGCTGGTGACGGCACCACAACAGCAACTGTTCTTGCACAATGTATTGCGCAGGAGGGATCAAAAGCTGTTGCCTCTGGCTTGAACCCAATGGATCTGAAACGCGGCATTGACATGGCTGTCGAAGCTGTTGTTGCTTCACTGGTATCACGCTCACAGAAAATCTCAACATCTGACGAAGTGGCGCAGGTTGGCACCATCTCAGCAAATGGCGAAGAAGAAATCGGCAAGATGATTGCCGAGGCCATGGAGCGTGTTGGCAATGAAGGCGTTATCACGGTTGAAGAAGCCAAAAGCCTCGCCACCGAGCTAGAAGTTGTTGAAGGCATGCAGTTTGACCGCGGTTATTTGTCACCTTACTTCGTGACTGATGCCGAAAAGATGCGCGCAACTTTGGAAGAGCCATATATCCTTCTTCACGAGAAGAAGCTGTCAAATCTTCAGGATATGCTGCCAATTCTGGAAAAGGTTGTTCAGTCAGGCCGTCCATTGTTGATCATCGCCGAAGATATCGAAGGCGAAGCCTTGGCAACTTTGGTTGTGAACCGTCTTCGTGGCGGCCTGAAAGTGGCTGCTGTTAAGGCCCCTGGTTTTGGCGATCGCCGCAAAGCCATGCTTGAAGATATTGCCATTTTGACAAACGGCACTGTTGTATCTGAAGAAGTTGGCATTTCGCTTGATAGCCTGACCCTTGAAATGCTTGGTTCTGCCAAGCGTGTTGAGATCACCAAGGATGAAACAACCATCGTTGATGGCGGTGGTGCAAAGACTGAAATCGAAGCTCGTTGCAACCAGATACGCGCACAGGCTGAAGAATCAACATCAGATTATGACCGTGAAAAACTGCAAGAGCGTCTTGCCAAACTGGCTGGCGGTGTTGCTGTTATTAAGGTTGGCGGTGCCACTGAAGTTGAAGTGAAAGAGCGTAAAGACCGTGTTGATGACGCTATGCACGCAACCCGTGCGGCTGTCGAAGAAGGCATTGTCCCTGGTGGTGGTGTTGCTCTGGTGCGGTCAACAAGCAGGCTTGATGGTCTAAAGCCGTCAAATCGGGATCAGGAAGTTGGTATAGAAATCGTTCGTCGCGCATTGCTCGCACCTGCTCGCTACATTGCCCAGAACGCTGGAGCAGAAGGCGCCGTGATCGTTGGCAAACTGCTTGAAGGCAAAGACGACAATATTGGTTATGATGCCAAGAACAATGAGTTCACCGACATGATCAAAGCTGGCGTTATCGACCCGACAAAGGTGGTTCGTTCGGCATTGCAGAATGCAGCATCTGTTGCGGGTCTTCTGATCACGACCGAAGCTATGGTTGCTGAAAAAGTTGAGCCAAAGGAAGCAGCACCAGCAGCCCCAGATATGGGCGGCATGGGCGGCATGGGTGGCATGGGCGGCATGGGCTTCTAAGGCCAACCACCATTCATCGAAAAGATATAAAACCGGAGGGTGGCAACATCCTCCGGTTTTTTCATGGCCCATGTTTGATTATGATTGGCTCATTATTCAGTGCCCATCATTTTGGAGCCAGCGATGCGTCACGCCTCGCTTTTTGCCAAAAATTCTTGCGTTTGGGCAATCGCTTCGGCAAGCCCGATCCGCTGGATTTCGACATCTGGCGGAAAGGCGCTTGTCATGCGGGTTGGCAGACGGCTATCGAGCATCACAAACACGCCGCGATCATTGCTTCGCCGGATTAGTCGTCCAAAGGCTTGACGTAATTTTAACCGTGTTTGGCGTTCGGTCCAGGCTTCGCGCCCCTGCCATTTGGCACGAGCCGAAAACAGAATATCGCTTCGCGGCCATGGCATCCGGTCAAACACAATGAGCCGAAGCGCGGCGCCTGGAACATCGATGCCGTCGCGCACCGCATCAGTGCCAAGAAGGCAGCTTTCCGGATCTTCGCGAAACATGGCAAGTAGGGTTTGTAAATTCATTTGGTCAATATGCTGGGCATAAATCGGTATTTCGGCGGCTTCCAACCGGCTTGCCAAGGCCGGATAAACAGCGCGCAATCGGCGAATGGCGGTAAATAGCCCAAGCCCGCCACCGCCGGCGGCAATCATCAAAGCCGCCATTGCGCTTGCGGTGGCTTCGGGGCGTTCACGATCAAGGTCATTCACTACCAAAATGCGGGTTTGATTCGCATAATCGAAAGGCGATGAAAAACTGACCCGCATGGCCGCATGATCCATATGCGCTGCACCAGTTAGCGTAATTGCCGATTGCCAGCTATCATGCGGTGGTTTGCCACTCATGCGGCTGGTTGTTGCATCAGTGCTGGATTCAGCATTACTCGCCAGATCGACTGTTTGACGCGGGGCGGCATAATCTTGCAAAGTTGCCGATGTTATGGTGACGCCATGCGCCGTATCCAGAACGCTATGGGCAAAGGGAATGGTGGGATCAAGCCAGTGCCGAGCCAGCCCGACATCACGATCTTGACCATCCATCCGGTCGATCTGCATCCAGTCAACAAAGCCGTCGCGCGCCCCGCCATCAACATCGGCAAGCATCGTTTGCCAAGCACCAAGCGGCCCGCCAGCACGTAATTCCAAGCCGCGAATTGCCCCTTCGATCCGCGCCCGCTGGCTGCTGTCCAATTGATCGGCACTATCATCAAGATGTTTGACAAGCCAATTGAGTAACCGCGTCAAAGGCACGGCAAGTGTTGCCAGCGCACTGCCAAAATCACGCGCCGCAGCGACCACATTATCAGGGGCGGGATACAGTTCGCATTGAAGATCATAAAGACTATCCGGATCGCCAACCCGAAGATAAAGCGCAGCGCGAAGATGCATGAAAAAAGTTTCACCATTGCCAAGCGGTTGCGATGATGACAGGCGGTTTTCCCATCCCTGTCCGGGAAGGGCGCGTGCCGCTTCAAGAGCCGCTTCAATATAGGCAAGCGCGTTATCATCGCCTGCAACAATATCTTCAAGCCGTCGTTTCAACCCGCGGGCACGGCCCCGACGCCCGTCTTCGGCACCGCGAACCCAATGCCGCAGCTCGGCCGCTTCACGCCCGCTTAGATAGGCTGAAAATGCACTATCAGCTGCGTCAAAAACATGATGTCCCTCGTCAAACACATAACGTGTTGGGGTGCGCCGATCATCTTTACCGCCATACGCCGCCTGCACTATCACCAGCGCATGATTCGTGACAACAATATCGGCGCGTTTCGCCCCGCGGATCGATTTTTCAACGAAGCAGCGATTATAATGCGTACAGGCAGCATGGATACATTCGCCGCGCCGGTCTGCCAGCCCGACAGTCTGTCCACGACCAAGCAGATCAAGTAGCCATGCTGGAAAGCTAGAACCGGTAAGATCGCCATCACGCGTCACGCTGGCCCATCGTGCCATTAGCCCAAGCGCGGTGGCATGACGTGGCCGCCCAGGCATTTGCGCCAAGGCTTCTTCAAGATTTAAAAGGCAAAGGTAATTTTCACGCCCCTTGCGGATCACCACTTTGCTGGCGCGGGTATTGGCATCGGGATAGAGGCGCGTCAATTCATCAGCGATTTGATGCTGAAGTGTTCGCGTATAGGTTGACACCCAGACCGTGCCGCCATTTTTTTCTGCCCATAGGGTAGCTGGTGCCAGATAGCCAAGGGTTTTGCCAGTGCCAGTACCCGCCTCGGCAAGCACCATTGCCGGACTTGGACCTGCATCTGGCCGGTCAAAGCTGGCGGTAACCGCAGCGGCATAATCGGCCTGCGGCAGGCGCAATTCAGCATTGCCACCAAGCATTTCAGCAAGTCGCTGGCGTGCATCATCAGGCAAAATTGGCTGGGTGCCAGCTTCGGTTTGCGGGGTGTAATCAGTGTAATCGGCAAGCCGGTTCCAGATTACCGCAAGCCGGCTATCAGGCGGGCCGGCGGCAGGTTGAGGCAGGTCAAGATGACGCAGAATATACGGCCCCCAATTCCAGCCGCCAGACGTCATCATCGTGGCGATCTGTCCGGCTTCTTGGCGGGCTGCATCAGGCGCATTTGCCAATTCGTCAAGAAGCGTAAAGGCAATTTGCGGCAATAGGGTTGCCATGTCTTCGCCATTTTGTGGCCGCGCAAGGCCAACCTGCTGGGCAAGGCCAGTGGGTGTTGGTAGGGCAAACCGCGCTGGCCTGACAAAGGCGAATAATTCCATCACATCAAGATAATGATCAATCTCGACACCGGCACGAGCGCTGCTCCAGTGGCGGTGGCATAGCAGCACAATGCCCAAGGCCAGCTCGGCGGCGATGGTCGCACGATTTGGTTGGGTGATCTCGCCATTATGGCTGATCCAGATCAGCTGAGTACCATGCGGATAGAAGACCGGCACGCCATGAAGATCGGGAAGCGATATGGAAGTTGAATTCTGCATCAGGGCAGTTATAGCTTGCCGCAGGCGGCCATGCCAGCTTTGCGCATCTGTTTTGTGAAACTAAATGCAGGCAGGAGGCAAAAACTAGACTATTGGGCGGCCTGTTTTTGGGCTTGCTTGCCACTTGACCTTGATCGCGGCTCGCCCTAGCTTGTCCGCATTTGGTGCGGAGTCATCTGCCCGCAACATGAAAGAGCATAATGATGAGTGATCTGACCGCAAATCTACAAGAGATTGCAAGCAACGCCAAGGCATGGCCATTTGCCGAGGCCCGCGCGCTGGCGAGCCGCCTTGATAAAATGGGTAACGCCAAGGATGAAGTTCTGTTCGAGACCGGTTATGGCCCATCAGGCCTGCCGCATATTGGCACTTTTGGTGAGGTTGTTCGCACCACGATGGTTCGTCATGCCTTTGAGAGCCTGACCGGCCAGAAAACGCGGCTGATCTGTTTTTCCGATGATATGGACGGCTTTCGCAAGATTCCAGATAATGTGCCAAATCATGAAATGCTGGCGGCCTATCTTCATATGCCATTGACCAAGGTCAAAGACCCATTCGGCACCGCGCCGTCTTTCGGTGAACATAATAATTTGCGCTTGCAGGCGTTTCTTGATTCCTTCGGGTTTCAATATGAATTCATGAGTTCAACCGATTGCTATCTTGGCGGTAAATTTGACTCGGCATTGCTTCGTGTTCTTGAACATTATGATGCCATCATGAATATCATGCTGCCAACTTTGGGGTCGGAACGGCAGGCAACTTACAGCCCGTTTTTTCCAATCTGCCCTGTTAGTGGCAAGGTGCTTCAGGCCAAGGTCATTCATTGTAACACCAGCGCTGGCACGATTACCTATATTGATCCTGATAGCGGGGCTGAACGCGAGGTTTCGGTCACTGGCGGACAATGTAAATTGCAATGGAAATGTGACTGGGCGATGCGGTGGTACGCGCTTGGTGTTGATTATGAAATGAGTGGTAAGGATTTGATTGATTCGGTAACCCAATCGAGCAAGATCACCCGCGCACTTGGCGGTACGCCGCCAGCGGGCATTTCTTATGAATTATTCCTTGATACGAATGGCGAAAAAATTTCCAAATCAAAAGGCAATGGTTTGTCGGTTGAAGATTGGTTGCGTTATGGCAGTCCAGAATCATTATCACTATTCATGTATGGCCAGCCCAAGCGCGCCAAAAGATTGCATTTTGATGTGATTCCAAAAACCGTTGATGAATATTACCAGCATCTCGGCAAATTATTGTCACAAGATAATTCCGAACAGCTGGAAAATCCGCTATGGCATATTCACAGCGGTTTGCCCAATCAGGCAGGTTTGCCGGTGAGCTTTACTTTATTACTGAATCTGGCGGCTGTTTGTCATGCCGAAGATCCGCAAATCGTCTGGGCCTATGTCAGTGACTATGCTGGCGAGATCGACCCGAAAACCCATGCCGAGCTTGATCGGATGATTGGTTATGCGGTTAATTATTATCAGGATATGGTTCGCCCTCATAAAACCTACCGGCTTGCCGAGGCTGCTGAGGCCGGTCATCTCGAAGCGTTGAAATCACAGCTTGTGGCGCTTGCCGGTGATAGCGGTGCCGAGGATATCCAATCGGTTGTCTATGCCACGGGCAAAGCGGCTGAATATGAAAATCTGCGCGATTGGTTCAAATGTCTTTATGAAGTGCTTCTTGGCCAGTCTGAAGGGCCGCGTATGGGGTCATTCTTTGCGCTTTATGGCCGCGAAAAAAGTATTCAATTGATTGATGATGCGCTTGGCGGCAGGCTTGTCCAAGCGGCGGATCATGGCTGATGTGGGGCATGCTGGCAAATTTGGCGCGATGTTTGCCAGCCGAGGCAGCGCACCGTGTTGCGGTGGCGACGCTTCATCATAATCTGGGGCCGCGTCCAGCAGCGCTGGCAACAAAGGCCAATTTAGGCGTAACACTTGCAGGTTTGGAATTCGCTAATCCGCTTGGGCTGGCGGCTGGTTTTGACAAGAATGCAGCCTGTTTTAATGGCGCGATGCAGCTTGGCTTTGGTCATGTCGAGGTTGGCACCATCACGCCGCTCCCGCAGCCTGGTAACCAAAAACCGCGCGTTTTTCGCCTGCCAAAACATCATGCGGTGATCAACCGTTACGGCTTTAACAGTCTTGGCATGGATGCGGCTGCACGGAATCTGCAAAAGATGGCGGTGGCACGAACCGGTATTTTGGGGGTTAATGTTGGTGCCAATAAAATCAGCCAAGCGCCAATTGATGATTATTGCCGTGCGGTGGCGCATCTAGCGCGCTATGCCGATTATATCACGCTCAATATCTCGTCACCAAACACCCCCGGTTTACGCAATTTACAAACCAAGACGCACCTTGCTAATTTGCTGGCGGCAGGCCGGGCCGGACTTAATGAAGCGGCCGGTGATGGCGATGTATCGGCAAAGCCAATCTTTTTGAAAATTGCCCCCGATCTGCATCATGACGATCTGGTGGCGATTGTTGAATCTTGTGTTGAGGGAGGGGTCAGCGGCATTATCGCAACCAATACCACCTCGGCACGCCCTGATGATCTTGATGGGGTTCATGCTGGCGAATCGGGCGGGTTATCGGGTGCGCCACTTTTCGAAGCTGCCACGGCAATTCTTGCCGATGTGGCGCGTTTGAGTGATCGGCGGCTTGGCTTGATTGGGGCTGGCGGCGTTGCGAATGGCTGGCAAGCCTATGCCAAAATTCTGGTTGGCGCTGATCTGGTGCAGCTTTATAGCGGCTTGGCGCTTGAAGGCCCACATCTGCCAGGCCGTATTTTGTATCAGCTAGCGGCGATGATGGATGCTGATGGTATAAGCGCGCCGCATCAGATCAAGGGGCAAATCCCTGACCCTGTCAAAGCGATTAAATATGCTAAAGGCCTTTGCGAAAAGATTTCAGAACAATAGGTAAAAGTGAGATTGGCGGCAATTCTGGATTGGGTGCATTTAACTGATTCAAAGATGGCTTTGCACCGGTAAATTGCTGCTGCTCATGCGCTAATGTCCGATAATAGATCATCACAACCACCCGAATCGCCGATGTTAGGTTAAACCCGCGTCGGCATTTATCGACCATCTGGCAAAATCCGTTCAAATCCAAATTTTCGCGAATCAGAATTTCACCAACAGCATCCCAAATCGCGGTTTCCAAAACAACTGATGTTTGGACATTTACTAATTGTATATTGCGCTTTGCTTTCAAAACCATGTTCCTTTGATCAAAATCATTCAAATGCACAATAGGCCGCTATAGCGTATTTCTGAGAATGAAACCGCAAAGCGCACAAATTCAAACCGCCAGTCTGGAGCTACAAACATCGCCGCCTAGTCTATTTGGATTAACTAAAAGCAAAAGCAGGATAATCACGTAGCTTGAAATTGGTCTGGCTTAACATTGCTTGGACTTGGATAGATTGCATCGGCTTTGATTCCTTCGCTTGTTTGGATTCTTGCAGTGGCAAAGCCGGTTTTCCGGCTTGACCTTGGCCGCAGACTGGCCTATACCCAGCCTTCAATTTCTAACGCAGGACACCTGTGTCTGCTGATTATGGAGCCTTAGTTATGGCAAAACGCTGTCAAATTTCTGGTAAGACTGTGATGTCTGGCAATAATGTCAGCCATGCGAATAACCGCACACGCCGCCGTTTTCTGCCAAATCTTCAATCAACCCGCATGCATAGCGAAATTCTTGGTCGTGCGATCAGCCTTCGCGTTTCCACAAGTGCCATGCGCACTGTTGAAAAACATGGTGGTCTTGACGCTTATTTGCTGCAGGCACGCAACGCCGAATTGGCGGTTGAAGCCCGCGAATTAAAGCGCGAAATCACGGCGGCGCAAACAACCGCATAATCGCGTATTAAACGCACAAAAAACCCCGCAAAATATGCGGGGTTTTTTGTCTTTGGTCTGGAATTGAATGTGAAGGCTGAGGCTGGATATTAGCTAGCGCGGCGCAAACGCTTATTTGCATCCTCGTCAAACAGGTCGGTCAATTGCCCGACAACAGCGCCGCCAAGCTGGTCAACATCAGTGATGGTAACAGCGCGCCGGTAATAGCGTGTCACATCATGACCAATACCAATGGCAAGCAATTCAACCGGTGACCGCCCTTCGATATAGCCAATAACCTCGCGAAGATGCTTTTCAAGATAGCTTCCGCTGTTCACCGATAGGGTTGAATCATCAACTGGCGCACCATCAGAAATGACAAGCATGATTCGGCGATCTTCATGCCGTGCCAAAAGCCGATCATGCGCCCATAACAGCGCTTCGCCATCAATATTTTCTTTCAAAATCCCTTCGCGCAGCATTAGCCCAAGCGACTTACGCGCGCGGCGCCATGGCACATCGGCTGGCTTATAGATGATATGGCGAAGATCATTCAGGCGCCCTGGCATAGCTGGCTTTCCGGCCTGTTGCCATAATTCGCGCGATTGCCCACCTTTCCATGCACGGGTAGTAAAGCCAAGAATTTCGACTTTGACGCCGCAACGTTCAAGCGTGCGTGCCAGAATATCGGCGGTGACCGCGGCAATCGTAATGGGTCGCCCACGCATCGATCCCGAATTATCTAACAAAAGCGTCACAACTGTATCGCGGAATTTTGTATCTTGTTCCTGCTTATAGGAAAGCGGGCTTAATGGCTGGGTGACAACGCGGTGCAATTTGGCCGCGTCAAGTACGCCCTCTTCAAGATCAAAATCCCAAGACCTATTTTGATGCGCCATCAATTTACGTTGCAGGCGATTGGCAAGCTTGCCAACGATTGAGGTGACATTTTCCATATGTCGGTCAAGCATCACCCGCAGCCGGTCAAGCTCTTGCGGGTCGCAAAGATCGGCAGCGGCAATCACTTCGTCAAATTTGGTATCGAAAACACGATAGCCTTCGGTTGAAGCGCCGCTTTTGCTATTATCCCCATTCATATCTGAATTGGGTGACTCACCATCGCTGCTGCCGTCATCCGTGCCTTCGGAATCCATCAATGCGCCATCTTCAGACGCGCCAGCATCACCAGCGTCATCCATTGATTGGCTGTCATCGCCTTCGCTTTGATCTTCGCCAACGGCAGATTGTTCGCCATCCTGTTCGGACTGGCTGTCGCCACCTTCATCCTGATCATCTTCATTGTCTGAATCTTGATCTTCATCGGATGATGCCTCACCAAGATCGGATTCAAGCGCACCAATCAGCCGGCGTGATAATTCGGCAAAGGCCGATTGATCATCGAGTGATTCGCCAAGCTCGTTAATCAGATCGCCTGCCCGGCTTTTCACCCATGGCCGCCATAAATCCATGACCATTGACAGGTTTTTAGGTGGTGGTGATCCGGTCAATTCTTCGCGAAGCAATAACCGCAAAACCTCGGCAATACTGGCATCATCGGCGCTTCCTGGGGCATCAATCTGCCTGTTTTCATAACGCTGATTCAAGGCGGCATCCAGATTATCGCCAACGCCTTTCATATGACGCGCGCCAATGGCCTCGACACGGGCGCGTTCAGCCGATTCAAAAATCGCCTTGGCACCATCAGGGGCAGGGCAATGTTTCTTGTGGGTCATCGGGTTATGATGAGCAAGCCATAGCGCGGCACCGTCGGCGGCACCGCGAAGGCTGGCTTTTTGCGCTGCGGTTGCCGTTGGGGGGAGCGCCGGCAACCGCACATCATCCTTGCCAACATGCGTATCGGTGCCAGCATAGGTCACTTGATGCTCTTTGCCACCAGCAAGCGCCCGCATCGCTGCGGCGTTGGATTTCAGAAATTGTGCATCCTTGTCAAATGAAGACATGCTGGTTTCCTACGATTGTTCTGGTGGCTTATGATTTGGGCTGGCATGCTGCTGCGGGCGCTTGGCGCTTAGCTGGCAGTGGCCTGCCGGATCGGTGCTTCGGGAAGATCAATGCCAAAACAACGCTGATAATATTCAGCCACGGTTGGACGTTCGATTTCGTCACATTTATTCAAAAAGCTTAACCGGAATGCCAAAGTCATATCGCCAAAAATACTAGTATTTTCAGCCCATGTGATGACTGTACGCGGTGACATGACAGTTGATAGATCACCTGACATGAAACCTTTGCGCGTCAAATCGGCCATGTGAACCATTGCGGCAACCTGTTCAGCGCCTTTTTTATCGGCATATTGCGGCAGCTTTGCTGTAATGATATTCACCTCATCAGCATGCGGCAGATAATTCAATGTTGACACAATTGACCAGCGGTCCATTTGCCCCTGATTGATTTGCTGAGTTCCATGATAAAGGCCGGTTGTATCGCCAAGGCCAACTGTGTTGGCGGTTGCAAAAAGCCGGAAATGCGGATCCGGGTGAATCACCTTATTGCTATCAAGAAGGGTCAGCTTACCATCGACTTCGAGAACACGCTGAATCACAAACATCACATCGGCACGGCCAGCGTCATATTCATCAAATACCAGCGCAACCGGATTTTGCAACGCCCATGGCAGAATCCCTTCGCGGAATTCGGTAATCTGTTTACCATCACGAAGCACGATGGCATCTTTGCCGATCAGGTCAATGCGGCTGATATGGCTATCCAGATTGACCCGGATACAGGGCCAGTTCAACCGTGCGGCAACCTGTTCAATATGGGTTGATTTACCGGTGCCATGATAGCCTTGAATCATCACTCGCCGGTTATGGCCAAACCCCGCCAGAATGGCGATAGTGGTGTCAGTGTCGAACTGATAGTTCGGGTCAAGCGCGGGCACATAGTCAGATCCCTCGCTAAAGGCAGGGACGATCATGTCGACATCAATTCCAAAGACGTCTCTGGCATTGACCGTAATGTCGGGCGCCGACATAGAATGGGCAGGGGTCGGCGCAAATTTCGCGTTATCAGACATAACAGTTAGAACTCCACATTAAGCAAATGTTAGGTTTGGCTGGTGGCAGGCTTGTCACCATTGGCTAGGGTTTTCCGAATCAGTGAATAGGCAAGGTTAATATCTTTTAACCGTTCTTCTGCATGGGCGTCACCCCCATTTTTATCGGGGTGATTCTCCTTGACCAGACGCTTGTATTGTTTTTTGACAATATCAAAATCATCAACCGGTGCCAAGTTTAAGGTTTTCCATGCGGCGCGCTCTTCTGGGGTGAGTTTGCTGCCCGATTTTGCCTCATCACGATTTTCAAAATCAAACAGCCCAAGCGGATCTTCAAAATTACTTTCGCTTGGCTGTCCGGTGGCAAATTTCCAGCTTGGGCGCTCCCATGTTGTGGCGCGGCGGATCTCGGCTTCAAGCGCGGCGCCTTGCAGCCCGTCATAATAATTCCATGATTTGTTATAGGCGCGGATATGATCAAGGCAGAACCAGATATAATCGCGCAACGCATCGCGTGATTTGGGCGCTGGATAAACGCCTTCATCACGGCAGCCGATGGCCGCACAACGCCGCGGCCGAGTATCATTCTGGCTCTGGTTGATCTTAAACTCTGGTACGGTGGCGCGTCTCATCCTATGATCCACTCTTAATCATTGCCCTCGCAGGCAAACATAGCCCCCTTTATGGAGATAACATATGGCAACGGCAGATACTATAGCGCAAAAACTAAACGCCGGGTTAAATCCGCGTCAAATTGACGTTCAGGATGTCAGCCATAAACATGCAGGTCATGCCGGATGGCGCGAAGGCGGCGGCACGCATTTTGAGGTCTCGATCAAGGCCGATGCATTTGCTGGCAAATCCCGCCTACAACGTCACCGCATGGTGAATGATATTTTGGCAGAAGATCTTGCCAATAGCATTCACGCGCTAGAGCTGCATCTAAGCGATTGAGTTTGGCGCTATCGTGCGAATCCTAATCTCGATCATCAGCATAGCCAACACAGCTATTGGCTAAATGGCTTCGTTCGGTTTGCTTGTCAGCATCAGTGAAATTTGAGTTGATCCGGCGTCCGCGCGCATCTTGGCCATACATTGTCTGATAGGCGATGGTGGCAACTGGGCCAAGCAATTCGGTGATATGTGTACAGCCATGCCGCCCGCCAATCGCTGCTTGCACCTGACGCCGCCAACCGGGGGCAATTTTTAGCCCGACAAGTTCGTCAAACACCTCATTGGCTTTTGGACAAATCGCATATGGGCCGGTCACGGTAATGGCTTCGGCGGCGGTAATCACCCGTTCTTTCGTAATGGTGATTCGCAAAATCATGTGATGCACTGGCAAATCAGGCGTAACCTCGCCGCGAAAATCGCTTGGAAAAGGGTATGTCTTATGGTCAGTTAGCTCGGCCTCAATATCGAACATCCCATCATTTCGCACATAGCCATTAAGCGTAATTTGGCGTTGATGAACCAATTCGCGCTCGACTTTTGGCGTGCTTAATGCGGTTGTATGATCTTTGCCATAAGGCGTATGGATCGCCCTGCTAGCTTGGGAACTAGCTTGGGTGTTGGCTTTGGAGTTAGCACTGCTCATATCTTGGTCTTTCTGTTTGTCAGCTTGCCCAAAGGCGCAAGCTGGTCAGGCGGTTGCCTTCGCGTTTGACAATGCGAAACCGGATGTCATGGAAGCGAAATTCTTGACCAGGGCTTGGAATTGTGCGGCTTTCAAAAAGTACAAGCCCCGCCAGTGTTGATGCGTCCTCATCGGGAAGATGCCAGCCAAGCGCGCGATTCAGATCGCGGATCGTGACATTGCCATCGACAAGCCATGATCCATCTGCCTGTGCGCTAAGACCCGCCAAGCCGATATCATGCTCGTCATCAATATCACCAACAATTTCTTCCAAAATATCTTCCAAGGTCACAATGCCCCTGAAATCACCATATTCATCAACAACAACAGCAAAATGTTCGCGCCGTGTCCGAAACGCCTGCAACTGGTCAAACAGCAAGGTGGTTTCGGGAATGAAATATGCGTCACTGGCGATATTCTGCACCAATTGCGGCAAAAGCGGTTTTTTGCCAGAAGATTCGGCCTCGCCAAGCGCCCGAAGCAAATCTTTGACATGGAGAACGCCAATAATATTGTCAGGCTTGCCCAAAAAAACCGGATGGCGCGTGTGCGGAGATCCAAGGACAAAGCGCAGAATATCCTCGATATTATCATCGGCATTGACCATGCTTACCGTGCCGCGATGTGTCATGATCTGTTCGACGGATAATTCGTTCAGATCCAGAATTGATGACAGCATGGCTTTGCGTTCACGATCATCGGCATTGCCATTGTCGCCCTGCAATTCAATCAGGCCGCGCAATTCTTCTTCGCGGTCTTGATCGCCGTTCGGGTTCGGCCGGATCATCTGGCTTGCCAAAAACCGGATTCCAAGCGACAGCGGCCTAAGCAAGCGCACTACCCATAACAGGGTTGGGGCAATGCGCAAAGCATATTGATCAGCATAGGTAAAAGCATAGGTTTTCGGCATCACTTCGGCAAAAACGACCAAAAGCACGGTCATGGCAACTGTTGCCCACACAAGACCACCCTCGCCAAACAGCGAGATGGCAATGCTTGTTGCCAAGGCCGAGCCAAGAACATTGACCGCATTATTGCCAATCAGGATCGACCCGATCAGCCCTTCACGATCGGCACGCAATGCCTCGACGGTGCGAGCGCGTTCATTGCCTTTGCTTGCCAATTGGCGCATCCGCGCATCCGACGCTGCGGTCAATGCGGTTTCGGCACTCGAAAAAAAGGCCGAAGCGATAATCAGCAGCACAATGATTGATGCTAAAAGCCACAGGCTAGACAGCATTTGCACCTCGTTGAAGTAGCGTTTCGACAGCGCCTTGCGGCACATCGCCGCTGACAAAGGCGTCACCAATGGCGTTGACAAGAATGAAATACATTCGGCCGTCGCGCATTTTCTTATCATGTTTCATATGGGCAATAAGCTTGCTCGGCACAGCGTTGCCAGCGGCAAGATCGGCTTGTCCGGCAGGAAGACCAACCGCGCGAAGGTGCGCTTTGCATTTTGCTGCATCATCGCGCGCACAAAAACCTAAATCAACCGACAGGTCAAAAGCTAGCCCCATGCCAGCGGCAACCGCTTCGCCATGAAGCAGGTTTCCGTTATATCCGGCTTCAGCTTCAAACGCATGCGCAAAGGTATGGCCAAGATTTAACAAGGCCCGTTTTCCAGCTTCGCGTTCATCGGCTTCGACAATACGCGCTTTGGCACTGCATGATGTATGGATGGCATGCATGATTGCGGCGGGTTCTAATGCCAGAACAGCGCTGCTATTGACGTCAAGCCAGTCAAAAAATGCGACGTCACCCAAAAGTCCATATTTAACCATTTCAGCATAGCCAGCGCGCAATTCCCGATCTGGCAAGCTTGCCAAAAGGCTGGTATCGACAAGCACAGCCTTTGGCTGGTAAAAGGCACCAATCAGATTTTTCCCCGAAGCGGCATTCACGCCGGTTTTACCACCAACCGAACTATCAACCTGCGCCAAAAGACTTGTTGGGATTTGAACAAAATCAACGCCGCGCAACAGGCTTGCGGCGGCAAAGCCAGCCAGATCACCAACAACCCCGCCACCAAAAGCAATCAGCAATACCGACCGATCGACGCCAACAGCCAGAATATCGTCAAGCAGCTTTGCCAGAATGGTCATTGATTTGCTGGCCTCACCAGCGGCAACGGCAAAATGGTCAATCGCGCGCGCTGTGCTTTTCAATCCTGCCGTTAGACGATCAAGATGAAGCGTGGCAACGGTTTTGTCGCTGACGATGATGATATGACGATTGGCCGCGATCGGGCCAAGGATTGATCCGGCCCGATCAATCAGATCAGGGCCAATGACAATGTCATAGGCGCGCTGACTAAGACCGACGGTTAATGTTTCTTGTTGCATGTTTAAAGTCACCTACTGCCTTGGCAGATGAGTGTCAAGCGCGTGAAGTAGCGCCATCATCGCCTTGTATGTTGATAATCCATCAGTATCTAGATGAATGTGGGCTTTTTGATAGAAGGGTGCGCGCTGTTCATCGAGGCGGGTGAGTGTTGCCAGTGGGTCACCATTATGCAGCAATGGCCGCGTTTTTGTATTGCCAATGCGTGACAGCAATGTCGCGGGCGATGCCTTTAGCCAAATGGTTAATGTATGGTGCAAAAGCAGTTCGGCGGTGGCGTCCTGACAAAATGCCCCCCCGCCAGTGGCAATGATTTGCGGTGATGCCAAAGCCAGATTGCCAAGCGTCTTTCGTTCCATTTCACGAAACTTCACTTCACCGGCAAGCTCAAAAATTTCGGCAATGCTGATACCGGCTGCCTTGACGATTAATTGGTCACTGTCGTTGAACACAATCCCAAGCTGTTTTGCGGCGCGCCGCCCAACGGCTGATTTACCGCTTCCCATAAGGCCAACAAGCACCACCGGGCGGTCAAGCCGTGCGGCAATCGAGCCGGCAAGCACTGGGGCTGGATTGGGTTTGCGGGGCGCTGGTTTCGGCGAAGCTTTCATAAGGGCTAGCATAGCGATGCAAATGGTCAAGGGGAATAGAAGAAGCGGCCTTGCCGCCTGACAATTTCGCAAAAAGGCTGCAAAAATATGACGTGTCTTGTTACTTTGCCTAATTGCCGACATAATATCGACATAAATACCTTGTTTCTGGAACCAGAAGTGATGTCTGGCTTTAACAGCCTATGGTTGTTTCTAAGCCTTTCATCCTTTGAAGGGAAATCGTTCCGATTAAAATCGGCGAAGATGGCATGGGTTAAAAAAGCGTGGCCGAAAATTTAGGCCAGAAGTGCCGACCCAAAATGGCCTGAAATGACTACGGGGATATGGAAAAGACATGACACGGATTTCGATTATATTTTTAATGCTGGCTGGGCTTTCTGCTGTCGGTCTTGTTGTATTGTCAAATTGGCAAATCCCTGCCCCAACCGTTGCCATTAACAAGGTTATTTCCAATGAAACGCTGCCAAAATAAGCCTGATATGTTGCGCCAATCAGGCTCGGGTCTCTCATATTCGCGTTTGGCACTGTTCAATCGTCCGCGTTTGGCGGTTTCGGTTTTGATAGCATCGGTTTGGCTTGGCGCTGGTCTATTGCCAGCCGGCGCCCAACAAGGCGAACCGGTCAATCTGCTGTCAATCGCGCCAACGCCAGCTGATAGAGGCAAAATTGCGGTCAACAGCCCGCTGAATATTGACCAAGCGATTGATAAGGCCTTGGCTGTCGAAGATGGCGAACAACCCAAAACAAACCCGATCATCATTGCCGAACCTGCCGATCAGGCGCTAGATATGCCAACCGAACCGCAGGCTGCCGAACCGCAGGCTACTGAATCACTGGCAACTGAATCACTGGCAACCGAACCGGCTGAAACCGGCCTGCCAGCAGCGGCAAATGCCAGCCAGATAGCGCCAAATAATGGTCTAGGAACAAATGATGTTTACAGCAGTGCCAAAATTGGCCGCCGGAATATTTCGGATGTCGGGCTTGCGGCGATTGGTGTTGGCGATACGGGCAATAGCCAGCTTGACAGTCTGATCTGGCGCGGAACTTCGGCTCGTGATGCGGTGTTCCTGCTGCAAAAATCAGCAATTGCCAGCCAGTCAAAGGCGATTGCCGAACTTGCTTATGAAGTCGTTGCGCGGCAATCAGTGCCGCCAAGCGGGGCAAATAATGTCGCTGCCGATCTTGTCGAGGCGCGCTTGGCCTTTCTGGCAAATGGTGGCAGATCAAGTGACCTTGCCTTGCTTGCAGTGCAGCTTCCCGAAGCCGAAAAATGGGCTGATTGGCGACGCTGGCTAACCGAACATTATTTGATGATCCGTGATGATGTTGCGGCATGCAGCATTGTCAGCCGTCAGATCACCCAGACAATGGATCCGTTTTGGCATAAATCAAATGTGATCTGTCAGGCGGTTCAGGGCAAAACGGGCGGGGCGCGATTTGCGGCTGATATTCTGGCGGCAAATGGTGTTGATGATCCGATCTTTTTCGGCCTTGTGAATGAGGTTTTGAACAATAATCTGGCGACGCCCGCTGATCTGGCCAAGCTTGATCCGGCCAAGCTTGATTCGGCGCATATCGTGCTGATGGATGTGGCGAACCGGCCAATCCCACTTGAAGGGCTTGCCGTTCTGCCAAAACAAATGGCCGAAACCGTCATAAAATTGAAATTTTTGGGGCCGGATGCCCGCATGGTTTCGACCTTTGATGGGTTGAATCGCGGGCTGATCACGCATCGTCAGGCCGGCAAATTATGGCGCAGTGCCGGACAGGAAAATAATGATCCGCAATTGGCATTGGCGCAGCTTGATGGCAGGGGTGATGCGCTTACCACCGCGCTTGCATGGCGGGCACTTGATGCCGATACGCAAACCGATCGGTTGGCGCTGGTGGCAAAGGCGATCAAGGCCGAAATCAATGGTGGCAATGGCGCGGTGATGTTGCCGCTTTACGCCGAATTGGTGCGTAATGCGCTTGCCGATGAGTCAGTGGCGGCCAATATGCGGTTTGATGATCTGGATGTAGCGCCGAAAATGGCGTTTCTGCTGGCAATAAACCAGCCGAATGACACCACAACTCTTGCCGCTTTTGCGGGCAATGGCGAGGCGCTGAAGGCCGCTGAATTACTGCGTGGGCTGTCGGGCGATGCGGTTGATACAAATGTGATCAGCACGTTGAATATGTGGCATATTCTGCCTGTTCTTGAGGCTGCCGGTGTGGCGGTGGATGAACAGGATTGGCTTGATCTTGTGAAAAATGCACCCGTATCGGGTCAGGGCTTTGCCGGCTTGCCGCCGCTATTGCTAAAGGCGGTCACGGCCGCGGCAGAGGCGCGTCATGTTGCCGAAACCGTGCTGCTTGCCAATTGGCTGTTGCATGATGTGGGGCTTGAAAAAACCAATCCGGCAGATCTGGCCGCTGTGATCCGCGCGCTTGATATGATCGGACAGGGTGACGTTGCCAAAGCTTTTGCTCACGAGATCATTGCGGCGCATTTAATGCAGCGTTTGGCTGCAATGATACCCGATGGCACGCAAAGCTAGCATCGATAAAACTGCCGACCGGCATGACCCGCTTATTGACGGGTTTCTTCAGGCCATTTCGGCCATGAGGGCAGCGTCACCAAACACGCTTGCCGCCTATCGGCGCGATCTTTTTGATTGCCAGATGGGTCTTGCCAAAAATGGCCAGACGCTTGCAGCATGCAATGCAGATGAATTACGGGCGGTTATTGCATGGTGGCATCAACGCCAATTATCCCCGCGTTCGGTTGCAAGGCGGCTCAGTGCGTTACGTCAATTTATGGGCTGGGCTGTCGAAGATGG
The DNA here is from genome assembly GCA_028383305.1 of Candidatus Puniceispirillum sp. Classification (GTDB taxonomy): domain Bacteria; phylum Pseudomonadota; class Alphaproteobacteria; order Puniceispirillales; family Puniceispirillaceae; genus UBA3439. The sequence continues at coordinate 33,794 of JAOEVD010000006.1, read as the reverse complement.
GCTTCGGTCGGATAACCCAACCTGCTGGATCGACAATCCGTCTTTGCCGGTCTCACTTCCCAAAAGCCTGAGTGAAGCCGAGGTCATCCGCCTGTTTGAAGCCGCCGCAGCTATGATGCCTGAACTGGCGGCATTGCGTGCCTTGGCGATGCTGGAAATTTTATATGCAACAGGGCTTCGCGTTTCGGAATTGGTTGGCCTTCTGGTTTCGCAATTCAGGCGCAATCCTGAAGTGATTTTGGTCACCGGAAAGGGTGGACGTGAACGCGTTGTCCCGCTTGGCGATACGGCGCGGGCAGTGGCGGCACGCTGGATCGAATGCCGTGATGGCAATGCTGGTTTTGTTTTGTCTGATGTCATGTTTCCGTCGGATGATGGGTCGGTGATGACCCGCCATCAATTTGCGCAGATGCTGAAAAAGCTGGCCATTGCGGCAGATATTGATGCGGCGCGGGTTAGCCCGCATAAATTGCGCCATTCCTTTGCGACACATATGCTGAATCGTGGTGCCGATCTTCGCAGTTTGCAAAGCCTTCTTGGCCATGCTGATATTTCAACAACACAAATCTATACTGCAAGCCGCCCCGATCGGCTTGCCGGATTGGTGGCATCGGCGCATCCGCTTGCCACTCGCCGTCAAGATAGATAAACTGCCTCCAAAGTTACAGTTCGCGATAGTTTAGAATGCGCGTTGACCTGACGTAGAATGGAATGACCCCGAAATGAGACATTTTCTTGATTTTGAAAAACCGATTGCCAATCTCGAGGGAAAGGTCGAAGAGCTTCGCCATATGAGTACCGATGGCAGCATCAATATCGCTGATGAAATCGGCAAATTGCAAACCCGCATCGAACGCGAATTGAAACAGACTTATGAAAAGCTTGGCGCCTGGGAAAAAGTGCAGGTTGCCCGCCATCCTGACAGGCCGAAAATCCGCGCCATTTTCGACCGGCTTTTTGATGATTTTACCCCGCTTGCCGGGGATCGTAATTTTGCCGAAGATCATGCGATCATTGGCGGCATGGCGCGGTTCCGCGGCCAGTCGGTGATGGTGATGGGAACCGAAAAAGGAAGCAATACCGAAGAGCGCATCAAGCGCAATTTTGGCATGGCGCGCCCTGAAGGCTATCGCAAGGCTGCGCGGCTGATGGATTTGGCGGGTCGCTATGGTCTTCCGGTTCTCAGTTTTGTTGACACGGCGGGTGCATATCCCGGACGCGGTGCTGAAGAACGGGGTCAGGCCGAGGCCATTGCCAGTGCCATTCGCGCTTGTTTGAAATTACCGACACCGATGGTTGCGGCGATTATCGGTGAAGGCGGATCAGGCGGTGCAATTGCGCTGGCAACGGGGAACCGCGTGGTGATGTATGAACATGCGATCTATTGCGTCATTTCACCTGAAGGCTGTGCATCGATTCTGTGGCGCAGTGCTGATCATGCGCGCGACGCTGCCGAAGCTATGCGTATCACGTCGGACTGGATGCATCAGCTTGGCGTTGTCGATTCGGTGGTAAGCGAGCCGCTTGGTGGGGCGCATCGTGATCCGGTTGCGGCCATTGATGCGCTTGGCGATGCCTTTGCCACCCAGCTTGACTCGATGGCCGGAATGGATGCCGCTGCGCTGATTGCTGATCGAAATGACAAATATATGCGGATTGGTGATAACGGCCTCGATTGATCCGGTTGCGGGCATTTCGGTTGCCGCATTAGCTGATGAAACGCGTTGGTTCAATCGCTGGATTGGTTGTTAATGACGGGATGGCCTGACGCGCTTTGGCAACCGCGGCCAAATCAAGATCGGCCGATACCACTGCATTACCCTCGCCAGCATCGGCAATGATCTCGCCCCAAGGGCTGATGATCAGCGAATGGCCATAGGTTTGCAGCCCATCAGCATGCGTTCCAGATTGTGCCGGTGCCACGACAAAACAGCCCGTTTCAATGGCGCGTGCCCGAAGCAATATATGCCAATGCGCCTTGCCGCTGGTCGCGGTAAAGGCGGCGGGAACCAGCAACAGCTTGGCACCGCCTAGCGCCAATTGGCGATAAAGATGTGGAAACCGCACGTCATAGCAGATGCTTAGCCCAACCGGCACATCGCCAATCATGGCAAGGATCGGCGTTGAACCTGCGGTAAAGCTGGCCGACTCGCGATAGCTTTTGTGATCGCCAAAATCAGCGTCAAACATATGGATTTTGTCATAGCTTGCGACAAGGCTGCCATCAGGGCCAAAAAGCAGGCTTTGATTGACTAATTTATGGTCATCGCGACGGCGTATCATCAGTGATCCGGCAAGAAGCCAGATTCCAAATTGCCGCGCCTGATCGGCAAGCCAGTTTTGGCTGTAGCTGTCATCTTCCCATTCAGCATGGGTGGCAAGTTGTTCACGGCTGGCAGCAAGATAGCTGGCGCATTCGGGAAGGGCTACAAGCGTTGCACGCGATGCGGCCTCGGCTATCAAAGGCTGGATATGCGCCAAAGTGTCTTTGGTATTGTCACCAGCGCAATATTGGATAGCAGCAACGCGAAGCATGGCCAATTAGGACGCCATTGATAACAGCTTGTCGAGATGCCCTGCCTGATCAAGCGCAAACAGATCATCACAGCCACCAATGTGATCATCATTGATAAATATCTGTGGCACCGATGTTCGGCCATTGGCACGGCTTCGCATGGTTTGGCGTTTTGCCGCGCTTAAGGTCACATCAATTTCTTCAAAGGCAATGTTTTTGGCGGTTAGTAATTTCACCGCGCGCGTGCAAAACGGACAGGCCATTGCGGTGTAGATTTCAATTTTTGCCATTTCTGCCTCATTTGACGCGGCCAGCATGGGTGCCAAGCCGCATTGCCGACAATCTTGAAAAAACTTGCGATATCATACTGCAAAACCGGCGCTCTGTCATAGGGGTCAATCGAAAAATCAGCATTGCATAAAGGGGCTACAGCCCATGGCGTAAAACCCGCGCCAAAACCAGCCCGCGAACCGGACCACTTCCCGCTTTTTGACGGGTTCTTACCGCCTCATAAGGGGTGGCACCCGTTATCATCACATCGTCAATTAACAGCACGGGCTGATTGGTTGAACCGCCGGTGAAGATATCGTTTGGCATGAAGCGGAATCGGCACAAACAAATGGTCTGGCTCTTCCAAGGCAGTGAAAGGCGTTTTAAAAAGTGGGCAAATAAAAGGGTGAGATGAAGCGCGTCACCATGTTTGAATTTCAAAATCAATTGCCGTGACCGGTCATTATATAAAAAGCAGCTTCGGATTTCGGCCAAGGGTGGCATTTTGGTGAAACAAGACCCGCAAAGATGATCGCCAATGGCATAGGCAAGCGGCCGCCCAAAGCATTGGCAAAAAGGTGGGGTGATAAAAACCAGCCCCTGCCAGCAATCGGCGCAAAGGCCATGATCAAAACAAAACCGCCGACATAACGGGCATTGCTTGGGCAAACGCAGATCAAGCAATGCGGTATAATGCTGCCGGAATCGGGTGGCGGTTTTGGTTTGCATTGCCAGTCTCTTAACGCGGCCTTGGGATTAGCCATTCTAGCCAAAAGCCGGTAAAAAAATGCTTAAGCATGCTGCAGGTGCTAATCTGGGCATGGCGATATTTAACGCTTGCGGTTTTACCAGCAGACCCTACAAGATGCCTGTCATGACCGAAATGATACCACAGCTATTTGACCCGCTTGCTCAGCGCCGAAACCGGCAACGGGCTGCCGCGACCTATGCAAATTTTGCATTTCTAAAGGATGAAGCGGCTTTGCGCCTTGCCGATCGGGTTGATTTGATGCGGCGTGATTTTGACCTATGTCTTGATCTTGGCGCGCATGATAGCCGCCTTTTTATGCATCTCGCACCGCTAGGCAAAATTGGCACAATGCTGCATAGCGATCCGGCAGCGGCTTTTGCCAAACATGCTGACAAACCCTTTATTGTCCATGATTTTGCGGCTCTGCCTTTTGCCGATGCCAGCTTTGATGCGGTTTTTTCCTGTCTAAATCTCCATTGGGTTGATGATCTGCCGGGGCTGATGGTGCAAATTCGAAAATTGCTTCGCCCGGATGGTCTATGTTTGATCAATCTTCTCGGCGGCAACAGCCTATTTGAATTACGCGCGGCCTTAATTGCGGCTGAGCAGGATGTAACTGGCGGGGTTAGCCCTCGTTGTGCGCCGATGGCTGATATCAAAGATGTTGGCGGGCTTCTTGGCCGGGCTGGTCTTGCGCTTCCGGTGGCCGATAGCGACCGTTTGACCGTGACCTATCCAAATATGTTTTGCTTGATGGCCGACCTTCGCGGCATGGGTGAACAAAACGCCATGCTTGGCCGATTGCGGCAGCTGACAAGACGCGCCGTTTTCATGCGGGCAGCCGAAATCTATCAAACCAGATTTGGGCGTGATGATGGAACGATTCCAGCGAGTTTCGAGATCATCACCCTTACTGGCTGGGCACCACATGAAAGCCAGCAAAAGCCGCTTCGCCCTGGATCGGGGAAAACGCATCTTGCCACGGTGATTGGTGGCGGTGATGGGGACGATCCAAAACAGGGCTGACCAAAAGCGGCATAACCGGCAAGGCGGCGCGTTCGAAACATCATTATTGTCGTCAGGTATTGATGGCCGAAAGAAAAGCCTGTTCTCGGGGAGAGCCTGCCCCAGATAAAGCCTGCCCCAAAGAAGATCTTGTCCTAAAGAAGATCTTGTAACGCCGAAATCAAGGGAATATCAGCTGCAGGCATCGGATAGTCGCGCAATTGTTGCGGGCGCACCCATTTCAATATGCCGCCTTCAACCGCTTGCGGGCGGCCTTGCCAGCGGCGGCAAACAAACAGCATCATTAAAAGATGAAAGGCATCGCCATCATCACTTGCAGCATAATGATGGCTGGCAAAGCTAAGTGGGGCAAGGCAGGATGCGGCGGTATCAATGCCAAGCTCTTCACGCAATTCGCGGATCAGCGCTGCTTCTGGCGTTTCGCCAGCTTCGATTTTACCACCCGGAAATTCCCATAATCCAGCCATTGATTTGCCTTCGGGGCGTTGCGCCAGCAAGACCCGTCCATCAATATCGACCAGCGCCACCGCGCTTACCAGCAACATCGCCAAGCTAGCTCCGGTAATCGGCATTTATCGAGATATAGCCATGCGTCAAATCGCATGTCCAAACCCGCGCCGTTCCATCGCCAGTGCCAATCGTCACCGCAAGATCAATCATCTGACCCGTCATATGGGCGGCAATCGGGGTTTCATCATAATCGGCAATACGCATGCCGTCACGCGCCACCGCATAGCCGCCAATGTCAATGCTGATCGCATCAGATGGAATGCCAATGCCTAATTTGCCAATCGCCATGACAATCCGACCCCAATTGGCATCTTCGCCAGCGATGGCGGTTTTGACCAAAGGCGAATTGGCAATGGCAAGGCCGATTTGACGGGCAATCGCATTGGTCTTGGCACCCGCAATATCAATGGTGACAAGCTTGGTTGCGCCTTCGCCATCGCGCACAATCTGGATGGCAAGATCGCGCATGACCGCGGCCAAAGCGGCGCGGAAATCGGCCAATGCCGGATCATTGGCACCGGCAATCAACCGGTTGCCAGCCATGCCGCTTGCCATCAGGAAAACACTATCATTGGTCGAGGTGTCGCTATCAACGGTAATGGCATTGAAGCTGTCGTCATTGGCAGCGCGAAGACAATCCGCCAGAACGTCTGCTGGCACGGCCGCATCAGTGCCGATGTAGCCAAGCATGGTTGCCATATTTGGCGCAATCATGCCTGACCCTTTGGCAATGCCGCATATATCAACCGGCACCCCATCAATCATACATCTTGCATGGGCGCCTTTGGCGAATGTATCGGTTGTTAGAATGGCGTTGGCGGCATCATGCCAACTGGCATTGCTTTGAGTGACCAATCTATCGAAATAAGGCACCAGCTTGGCCGCATCCAATGGCTCGCCAATCACGCCAGTCGAGGCCACCATGATCGCGCCAGCATCACAATCAAGATGGCTGGCAAGATGATTGACCATGTCATGAACCGCGTCATCGCCGCGACTACCAGTAAAGGCATTGGCATTGCCAGCATTGGTGATGATCGCGGCGGCGGTGCCGGTTTCGGCAATTTTCCGGCTCCAGTCAACGGGTGCTGCGGCTGTATCAGATTGCGTAAAGACACCGGCAACGCTGCTTTCAGGTGCCAAGCTGATCAGCAGCAAATCATCGCGCCCTTGATAGCGCATGCCGCTGGCGGCGGTGCCAAGCTTGATACCGGCAATCGGCTGAAGGTCGGGAAAGCTGTCAGGTGCCAGAGGAGAAGGGGTCATGGCAGTGGCCTTTACTGGCTGTTGCCAGCGGCCATTGCATCTTTGCGAATATCGGCAAAACTGCGGATTTTGATATCGTGTTTTGCGCGCAATTCTTCAAGAACACGGCCCAAGGCTTGCGTTGATAGATTCTGCACAAGCTGGTCGCGGATGGCGTCAAGCGTTGGGGCTGGTGCAATCGCTTTTTTATCAACCTTGATAACATGCCAGCCAAACTGGGTCTGGACTGGGGTTTTGCTATAGCTGCCATCGTCGAGCGCAAAGGCGGCATTTTCAAAGGCTGGCACCATCTGGCCACGGCCAAAAGTGCCAAGTGATCCGCCATTTGGCCCGCTTGGTCCGGTTGATTCGGTTTTTGCCAATTCGGCAAAATCTTTGCCTTTTTCAAGCGCGGCAATCACCGCCTTGGCGTCATCTTTGGTTTCAACCAGAATATGTGATGCCGTCACCTGTTCGCGTGATGCGCTATCGGCGACAAATTTTTGATAGGCATTTTCAACCGCGGCATCATTCACTTCGCCAGCAACCGTCTCGCCAAGCCATGATTCGGCAAGAACGCGGTCAGCGGCAACTTTCATCGCCGTAGCAACATCGTCTTTTTGGTCATGTTTTGCCGTACGGGCAGCATCGGCGGCAATGCGCGCATCAACCATATCAGTGACCAACTGGTCGAAATAATTTGCCAAAGGCGTTTGCCGAAATTCATCGGGAAGACGCTCGGCCTGCCGCATGACATCATCAAGCCACAATGTTTCTCCATTGACCTTGCCAACCGGAATCCGGTCGTCATTGGCATGTGCCATCATGCCCATGCCAGCAAAAAGCGCGACGCCTGTTACAACGCCGATAAACCGATGGGCGAAAATACCATTACGCATTCGTAAATCCTCTTAAAATGAACAAGCCCCGCCGTGATCATCGGCGCGCCGTTGGATCGTCAGTAAAAATTCAAATCAAACCGGTTAGTCTTTGACCACCAGCCTATGGTGTTAGTGTTAGCGAAGCTAACCTCTAAGAGCAAGCCCGCGCCTGAAAAAGGCGCAATATTCTGCGTCAGGCTGGGCGGGGTTACCTACCTTTGGGCGATTTTGTAAAATCACCGGTAAATCGGGAAAAACATACTCAAACAATTGACAAAATTCGCGTCTATACCTATGTCCAGTCAGGTGCTTTCTGCACCAGCTTTATATTTGCCGTCCGGCAGCACATCTGCCACATGGCTGGGGAGTTACAATGTTTGCGTCTTTTGCAAAAAACCTGTTTGGCAACTCGAATGACCGTATCGTCAAATCGATGCAGCCATTGGTTCAGCAGATTAATGACCGCGAAGCTAATTTTGCCAGCCTTGATGATGATGCCATTCGGGCAATGGTTGGTGATATCCGCCAGAAAATAACCGACGGCGCGTCAAAGGACGATTTTTTGATCGATGTGTTCGCGCTGGTTCGTGAAGCCGCCAAACGCACCCTTGGCCAGCGTCATTTCGATGTCCAGCTGATGGGTGGTATTGCGCTTCATCGTGGCCAGATCGCCGAAATGAAAACCGGCGAAGGCAAAACGCTTGTTGCGACTTTGGCGGTGGTGCTGAATGCGCTTGATGGGCGCGGTGTTCATGTCGTCACGGTCAATGATTATCTGGCATCACGCGATGCGGCATGGATGAGCAAGGTCTATGAATTTCTGGGGCTAAGCGTTGGCTGTATCACGGGCGGACTTGATGATGATCAGCGCCGTGCCGCCTATGGTTGTGATGTCACTTACGGCACGAATAATGAATACGGCTTTGACTATCTTCGCGACAATCTGAAATTCAGCCTTGAAGATATGGTGCAGCGCGATTTCAGCTTTGCGATTGTCGATGAGGTTGATTCGATCCTGATTGATGAAGCGCGCACTCCGCTGATCATTTCCGGCCCTGCCGAAACCAATGCCGAACATTATCATGTTGCCGATCAGATCATCCCGTTATTGGTGGATGAAGATTTTGATCTTGATGAAAAGGGCAATAGTGTCTCGCTCAGTGAAATTGGCATTGAACATGCCGAAACCCTGCTTCGCGAGCGTGGTGCCATTGGTGATGCAACGCTTTATGACATTGAAAATGTCGGGCTGTTGCATCATGTCAATCAGGCGCTTCGTGCGCATCGGCTTTTTGCCCGTGACACGCATTATATGCTAAAGGCTGGTGAGGTTGTCATCATTGATGAATTTACCGGCCGCGCTATGGAAGGCCGCCGCTTTTCTGATGGGCTGCATCAGGCAATTGAGGCAAAAGAAGGTGTTGAAATTCAGGCGGAAAACCAGACGCTGGCTTCAGTCACCTTCCAGAATTATTTTCGCATGTATGACAAGCTGGCAGGCATGACCGGAACAGCCATGACCGAGGCTGGTGAATTTTCTGAAATCTACGCTTTGGAAGTTATGGCCATCCCGACTAATCGTGATGTTGCCCGTATTGATTATGACGATGAGGTTTACCGCACCAGCGCCGAACGTGACGAAGCCGTTATCGCACTGATCCTTGAATGCCGGTCACGCCAGCAGCCGGTTCTTGTTGGCACGATCAGTATCGATAAATCCGAACGCCTATCAGCCGAATTGAAAAAGCGCAAAATTGAGCATCGGGTTCTGAACGCCCGTTTCCATGAAGAAGAAGCCAAAATCATTGCCGATGCTGGCGTGCCTGGCGCAGTTACGATTGCCACCAATATGGCCGGACGCGGAACCGATATTCAACTTGGGGGTAATCTGGAAATGCGGCTTGCCAGCCTTGAAGCCGAAGGCAAACCAGTAACAGAAGCGGTTATGGCCAAAATTGCTGCTGAAATTGAAGTGGCCAAAGCCACCGCGCTTGCCGCTGGCGGGCTGTATGTTATTTGTACCGAACGCCATGAATCGCGCCGGATTGATAATCAGCTTCGTGGCCGGACAGGGCGTCAGGGTGATCCTGGCGCATCAAAATTCTTCTTGTCACTCCAAGATGATCTGATGCGTATTTTCGGCTCGGAAAAGCTGGAAAGCATGCTGTTAAAGCTTGGTCTTGAAGAAGGTGAGGCCATTATGCACCCATGGATTAACAAGGCTGTTGAAAAAGCCCAGTCCAAGGTCGAGGCACGCAATTTCGAGATTCGCAAGCAATTGCTGAAATATGATGACGTGATGAATGACCAGCGCCGGGTGATTTTTGACCAGCGCAAGGAAATCATGCGTGCCGATGATGTTCATGACACGGTTGTCGATATGCGCCATGAAGCCGCCGCCTTGATCGTTGAACGGTCAATTCCCGCTGGCACTTATCATGATGCATGGGATTCAGAAACGCTTGATGCCGATGCGCGCCGCGTCTTGGGGGTCGAGGCGCCGATTGCCGAATGGTTTACCGAAGACGGCATTGCCGAACCGGAAATCGAAGCCCGATTGGTTGACGCTGCCGATCGCCATATGGCCGAAAAAGCCGTCCGGCTCGGACCTGATATCATGCGGATGGCAGAAAAGAATTTGCTTTTGCAGGTACTTGATCAGCAATGGAAAGAACATTTGTTAACCCTTGATCAATTGCGTCAGGGAATCACCCTTCGGGCCTATGGGCAAAAAGACCCTTTGAATGAATATAAGCGCGAAGCCTTTTTGATGTTTGAAACGATGCTTGCCAACATGCGCGAAACCACAAGCATGGTTCTCTCGCATGTTGAGATCCGCCAGCCCGATGACGACGGCGCGCCGCTGGCTGCACCAGCAGAGGCATCTGCCAATGCGAAAGTGTCGCGAAATGCCCCTTGCCCATGCGGATCAGGCAAGAAATTCAAACATTGTCATGGCGCGCTTTAACGCGACCATATAACTGGTTTCGGGATCGCTGGTTTTGGGGCTTGTCGTCTGTCTGCATGCCCCTTATTTACAAGACAGATAGATTTTGGTGAGGCGGAACAGATGATCAAATATCAATTGATCTGCGATTTGACGCATGAATTCGAAGGCTGGTTCCAAACTAGCGCCGCTTTTGATGTGCAGAATGAAGCAGGGCTTATCACCTGTCCGGTTTGTGACAGCGTCACGGTGCGCCGCGCGCTAATGACGCCCAATCTGGCCAGCCCGAAACGTCGCCGTGATGATGTGCGTCGCTTGCCAATGGCTGAAACTGGTCATCAGGCTGGCACCATAGCACCATCTTCTCAAGCCGCATCTGGCCAAACCGCATCGGCGCATGTTGCTGCATCCAAGCCCGACCCATCCAAGCCCGCATCAGCACAGGCCGCCCCTTCACAGGCCGCGCTTGGCGAGGCGATTGCGCAGCTTCGCCAATTGCAGCGCAAGGTAAAGTCTGAATGTCGGGATGTCGGGACTGATTTTGCAACCGTAGTTCGCAAAATACATTATGGCGACAGCGAACCTGAGAATATTTATGGTCATTCAAGCGCTGAAGAACGCGAGTCACTTGCTGATGAAGGCATTGATATCGTGACTTTGCCGTGGTTGCCGCCTGAACATTAAACCGGGTGATTGGCGCCTTGACCTTTGCCCTTTCGAAAGCCGCCACTCGCCGCATAATTGATTGCCAGTGACCCGATTGGCATAAAGCCGCCGCCCGGACAGGGCGCAAAACCGTTCATATCATCAAGAACAATTCCTGCTGCGGCAAATTCGGCGCGTAATTCGGCTGGCCGCACGAATTTACGCGGGTCATGCGTGCCAGCAGGCACAAGCCGAACAATATATTCAAGCGCGAATTTGGCAAAAACCAGTGCTGGCAAGCTGCGGTTAATGGTGGTGATCACGACAACACCACCTGGTGCCAGCATCGTGGCAATCGCCTTGATGAAAAGGGGGCGGTCGGCAACATGTTCGATCACTTCAGAGGCATAGATCACATCAAATTTGGCACCGCTTGCGGCTAGATCTTCGGCTGTAATTACCTGATAATCAATGGCAAGCTGCATCGATTCAGCATGTGTTCTGGCCGCGCTGATCGCCGGTGCGGTAACATCAATGCCGGTTACCTCTGCGCCAAGCCGCGCTATTGGTTCGGCAAGCAGACCACCGCCACAGCCAATATCGAGTATTTTCAATCCATCTAATGATAGTTTTGCGCCTGTTTTCATTGGAAAAAACCGGCCAATTGCTTGCAGAATATAGTCAATCCGGACAGGGGTAAAAGCATGCAAAGGTGCCATTGGCCCTTTTTGATCCCACCATTGGTCGGATAGGGCGGCAAAATTATCGATCTCTGTTTGATCGGCTGTTGTCATCATAGGCTTGCCCCGGCGGCTGGTAATCGTTATAGCTGCGTGAAATTAGATTTACTGGAAAACAACATACAACAAATGGCACGGATTGTTCAAAAATTTGGTGGCACCTCGGTGGCCGACCTTGATCGCATACGCAATGTGGCGCAACGAGTAAAAACTGAAATTGACGCTGGCCATGAGGTCGCGGTCGTTCTCTCGGCAATGTCGGGAACAACAAATCAGCTTGTCTCATGGGCATCTGAGATCGGCCCGCTTCATGATGCGCGTGAATATGATACGATTGTTGCAACCGGCGAACAGGTGACGGTTGGCTTGCTGGCGATTGCTTTGCAGAATATCGGCATCGATGCACGGTCATGGCTTGGCTGGCAGGTTCCCATCCGGTCAGATAATGTTCATGGCGCGGCGCGGATTGACTTGATTGACGGGTCGGGCATTCGCGAGCGCATGAAAGCCGGACAGGTTGCGGTCATTGCAGGCTTTCAGGGCATCGGCCCCGATGGCCGGATCAGCACACTGGGTCGAGGTGGTTCGGATACATCGGCCGTTGCGGTTGCCGCCGCGCTCGAAGCTGACCGCTGCGATATCTATACTGATGTCGATGGGGTTTACACTACTGATCCGCGAATCGCACCAAAGGCGACTAAATTAGCGCGAATCACCTTTGAAGAAATGCTGGAAATGGCATCATCAGGTGCCAAGGTCTTACAAACAAGATCAGTCGCCATGGCGATGCGCCATAATGTTAATCTGCAGGTGCGCTCAAGTTTCAATGATGCACCAGGCACTTTAGTCGTGAATGAGGATTCAGTCGTGGAACAAGAAACCATTAGCGGGATTGCCTATAGCCCTGATGAGGCCAAAATCACCATCGTTGGCCTGCCTGACCGTCCGGGTGTTGCTGCCGGTGTTTTTGGTGCATTGGCAGACAATCATATCAATGTGGATATGATTGTCCAAAGCGCATCAAGCGCCGTAAAGAAAACCGATATCAGCTTTTCGGTCAGCCGTGGCGATCTTGATAAAGCCGTTGATATTATAAATAAAATTAAAGATGATCTGGAATTTGAGTCGGTTGATGCATCGCCAAATGTTGCCAAAATTTCGGTTGTTGGAACGGCGATGCGGACCCAGCCTGGTGTTGCCAAGACCATGTTTGAAACGCTGGCGGCAAAGGGCGTAAATCTGCATGTGATTTCAACATCCGAAATCAAGATTTCGGTTCTGATCGATGCTGAATATACTGAGTTAGCGGTTCGCAGCCTGCACACCGCTTATGGGCTGGATGACGAGTTTTAATATCGCCGTAATAGTTATAGATACGTGCTAAAGAGGTAAAAATCTGCGTCGTAAAGTGATAACAGCCAATGTTATCAGCTATATGATCATCGGTTGTTATTTTAAAAACTAAAGTTTTATTTGCAATTATCAGAGATTTCTGGTGCTTTTGGACAGATAGATTATGAATGGAGTCCGATTTTTGGCGCGCGTTCAAGACATCGATACCAAACCTTGTGTTGCTGGCGACAGTTTCGAACAAATCGGTTCGACGCTGAAACAGGCGCGTCGGGCGCAGCGTTTGAAAATTAGCGACGTATCACAGCAGCTCCGCATCTCAGTTGATTATCTGTCAAAGCTCGAATCAGGTGCCTTTGATCAATTGCCAGCGCCAGCCTATGTAACAGGGTTTTTGCGGAGCTACGGCCAGTTTGTTGCGCTTGATCCATCAAAACTTGTGGCGCGCTATAATGATTTGACGACCAAAGCGGCGGCCATGCCAACCTTTAAAATTCCAATGAATACGCGGCCGCCACAGCGATCGGCACCAGCCATTGCTTCAATGCTGGTTGTTTGTGCTGGCATTGCCTATGGAGGTTGGTATTGGATAAACGGCGGTGATGTGAATGATCAGATGGCGATGGCGCCGAGCGAGATCATGGAAACCCCGTCAATTCCTGCCGCGATGCATGACACGCTTATCGACCAACGCGTTGATTCGGCCGTGCCGAATGACGATCAGGCGCAAAGCGAAAATCTGGCAGCGCCCGCCGCTCAGCCCGAAAAAGTCATCGCCGTCAAGGCTGTAATGCCGACCCCAAGTAGGGCAACAGCCGATCCAGTCGCCAAGACTAAAAATGCCACTGTGAAAACGCCAGCCGCCGCATCAGCGAAACCTGTCGAAATTGCCGCAGCGATTATCGCGCCACGCGAACCAGCCGCACCACTGGCCGATGCGAATGGCCCTCTTCTTTCAGGAGATTTCGCCGAAACACAGGTGATTACCCCCGCATCGCAAGATGGCGTAACGCGGGCGGCTGAAAATAGCGCTATTGCCAATCTTCGTGATCCGGCGCAGGAAATTACCATCCGCGCCGTTGCTGCAAGCTGGGTTGAGATTGTGCGTGATAATGGTGAAGGAGTGATGGCGAAATTGATGCAGGCTGGTGACAGCTATGTTGTCGAAGGCAATACGCGGCTCTATCTCAGCACCGGCAATGCTGGCGGGCTGCAAATTGTTATTGGAAGAGATGACCCGCGGCCAATTGGTGAAACTGGCCAGATTGTTCGTGATCTTCCGTTGGTTATCGATAAATTACGACAGACGCTCTAGCCTTTATCGCAGTCCGGTTTTCCCTGTTTTGCTTTTTCCTGTCTTGATATGATTGTTTCCAAATATTTTGGGGCGCGATCCCGATTTTAAGGTTTCTCTGTGATGTTGGCGTTTTTCATCGGGGCTTTGCCTGTTTGCGCGGCGATGGCGGGGCAAATTTTATAGCCTGCCAGCCATCTTGGAAATTGATCGCAACACCCCATCTGAACAAAGTGACGCATTGATCTGGCGCTTGCCCGCCGAACAGGTTATAGAATGGGGCAGATTCAACGGGGGTGCGCTGCGCCATTATTTGGAGTGCAAAAGTGTCAAACGCTTATCGGGCTTATCGAACAATTGAGCGCCGTCGCTGTCGTCAGGTGATGGTCGGATCAGTTCCGGTTGGCGGCGATGCGCCAATTTCGGTGCAAACCATGACCAACAGCCTGACAAGTGATATTGACAGCACTTTGGCGCAAATCAATGCGGCGGCGGCGGCGGGTGCTGATATTGTGCGGGTGTCCTGCCCTGATGAAGATAGCACCGCGGCGCTGAAAACCATCTGCGCGCAAAGCCCGGTTCCAATTGTTGCTGATATCCATTTCCATTATCGCCGCGCCATCGAGGCAGCCAAGGCGGGTGCCGCCTGTTTGCGGATTAACCCTGGTAATATTGGCAATGCGGCGCGCGTGCGCGAGGTGGTGCAGGCGGCGCGTGATCATGGATGTTCGATGCGTATTGGCGTTAATGCCGGATCGCTGGAAAAGCATCTTCTTGAAAAATATGCCGAGCCTTGCCCTGAAGCGCTTGTTGAATCTGCCTTGGAACATGCCAAGATTTTGCAGGATAATGATTTTCACGAATTCAAAATTTCAGTCAAAGCATCTGATGTGTTTCTGGCGGTTGCTGCTTATCAACAGCTTGCTGATGTGATTGATTGCCCGCTGCATATTGGCATCACCGAGGCCGGTGGGCTGCGGGCAGGCACGATTAAATCGGCCATTGGGCTTGGCAATCTGCTGTGGGCCGGTATTGGCGATACGGTAAGAGTGTCTTTATCGGCAGACCCGACCGAAGAGGTGAAAGCCGGTTATGAAATGCTGAAATCACTTGGGCTTCGCCGCCGCGGTGTGACGGTTATTTCCTGCCCATCTTGTGCGCGCCAGCAATTTGACGTTATCAAAACCGTGCAAATTATCGAAGACCGGCTGGAACATATTGATATGCCAATCACCGTTTCGATCATTGGCTGTGTTGTGAACGGGCCGGGTGAGGCGCGTGAAACTGATATCGGGCTTACTGGTGGTGGCAAAGGAACACATCAGATTTACCTGTCAGGTATGGCTGATCATCGCCTGTCAAATGGTGATATTGTTGAACATGTGGTCGATCTTGTTGAAACCCGTGTCGCCGAATTAAAAGCCGCCGAAGCGGCATCAACACAAACTTAAAAAGCAGATTAAAGCCCATGTCACGACTTCAACCTGCCCGCGGTACCGCTGATCTTCTTCCCGATAGCATGGCCAAACATCGTTTGGTGATTGACGCTGCGCGCACGGCATCGGCGCGCTATGGATTTCAGGAAATGGCAACGCCGATTTTTGAATTTTCCGAAGTGTTTTCACGCCCACTTGGCGAAGGCAGCGATATTGTCACCAAAGAAAATTACAGCTTTGCTGATCGTGGTGGCGAAATCTTGACTTTGCGGCCGGAAAATACTGCTGGTGTTGTGCGGGCAATGATTTCGGGTGGGCTGACGCAAAGCCTGCCGTTGAAATATTTCTATGCAGGGCCGATGTTCCGCTATGAGCGTCCGCAAAAAGGCCGGATGCGCCAGTTTCATCAGGTAGGCATTGAATATCTTGGTCCAGATGATTCGCTTGCCGATGCTGAAATCATTGCTTGTGGTGCGCGGTTTCTGGCGTCGCTTGGCGTTCTTGATGATTGTGAACTTCATCTCAATTCGCTTGGTGATGGTGACAGTCGGGCGGCTTACCGGGAGGCCTTGATTGAATATTTGGAAACATTTGCCGATCAATTATCGGATGACAGTAAAACCCGCCTTGCGGTAAATCCGCTTCGCATTCTGGATTCAAAAGATGCTGGCGACCGCGCGATCTTGCAAGATGCCCCGCGATTACAAGATTATCTGAATGATGTGTCAAAGGCACATTTTGCCGATTTGACAGCCGCGCTTAATGGCGCGGGCGTGGCGTGGGTTTTTGATCCGCTATTGGTTCGTGGGCTTGATTATTATTGTCATACGGCTTTTGAATTTGTCACCACATCGCTTGGCGCACAAGGAACGGTTCTTGGTGGCGGGCGTTATGACGGGCTTGCCGAAATGCTTGGCGGGCCAAAAGTGGCCGGTGTTGGCTGGGCAGCTGGTGTTGAACGGCTTGCCATGCTTGTTGAAGCCGCGTCGGTAAATAACCCTAAAGTGGCGATTTTGACGGCTGATGATGGCGCCCGCCAAGCAGCGTTTCGCCTTGCCGAACAGCTTCGCGATGCGGGGATTGATATTGATCTGCCAACAAGCGGCGCGATGGGTAAAAAGTTGAAAAAGGCAGATAAGGCCGGGGTTCGTACTGCGGTGATTATGGGAACTGATGAGCTTGCCAAAAACACCGTTCAGCTGCGCAATCTAGGCGATGGAAGCCAGCAGGAATTGCCACTTGATCCGGACAATTGCAGTGGCCTTGCGGCGGCGATTGCCGAAAGCCTTCTCGCCCCATAGCGAACGGCTTTTTGCGGCTGGCAGCCGCGTCGTTTGATTTGCCAAATTCAGAGTGATTGAAACAAGACCAAAAAGGGAGTTTTGGCATGAGCCTCGACTCATCAATGAATAAAGTACTTGAACGCCGCCGTGAAGTCGAAGACCGGCTGTCGGATTCGGCGAATATGAGCAATAGTGATCTTGCCCAATTTTCGCGCGAACTGTCCGACCTTCGTCCAGTTTGTGAGCAGATTGAGCTGGTTCGCCGGATCGAAGCTGAGCTTGCTGATGCGCTTGTCATGGTTGCCGAAGCGGGTGATGATCCAGATATGCTGGAAATGGCGCAGGCCGAAGCCGATCTGCTTAAAGAACAGCTTCCCGAAGCCCAAGCCGCCTTGCAGCTTTTACTATTGCCAAAAGACAAGGATGACTCGCGAAACGCCATTCTTGAGGTACGTGCCGGAACGGGTGGTGACGAGGCAGCGCTTTTTGCCGCAAACCTATTTTCGATGTATCAGCGCTTTGCCGCAAAACATGGCTGGAAATTTGAAGTGATGGAAGTGTCGGAAACCGGTATTGGTGGCTATAAGGAAGCCACGGCCACCATTTCAGGGCAGGATGTTTTTGCGCGGTTAAAATTTGAATCGGGTGTGCATCGGGTGCAGCGTGTTCCTGAAACCGAGGCTGGTGGGCGTATTCACACATCTGCGGCAACCGTTGCCGTACTTCCCGAAGCCGAAGATGTCGATATTCAGATTGAAGAATCTGATCTTCGGATCGACGTGTTTCGCGCATCGGGGCCGGGTGGCCAATCGGTCAATACAACTGACTCTGCGGTTCGCATCACGCATTTGCCAACTGGCATCGTGGTCAGCCAGCAGGATGAAAAATCACAACATAAGAACCGTGCCAAGGCGATGAAGATTTTGCGCGCGCGAATCTATGATGCTGAACGGGCGCGGGTCGAGGCTGAACGCGCTGCAGAACGCAAAGGACAGGTTGGGTCGGGTGATCGGTCTGAGCGGATCCGAACCTATAATTTCCCGCAAGGCCGTGTTACCGATCACAGAATCAATTTCACGCTTTACAAGCTCGACCGTGTCATTGCTGGCGAAGCGCTTGACGAGGTGGTCGACGCGCTTGTGTCCGAAGATCAGGCACGGCGTCTTGCCGAAGGGGTGTGATGGTGACGCCGGTTGATCACGAAAAAACCGATTCGCCAGCCCAACAAGAAGCCAGCATCATTCTTGATGGTCTCGAGCAGACCCTTGCCGCGGCCGGAATTGCCAGTGCCAAGACCGATGCGCGTTGTCTTCTTGGTATGGCCTTGGGACGTGATGACTCTGTTTTGCCACATGAAGATATCGCGCCAATGGATCAGGTTTGTGCTGACCGGCTAGCGGTGATGGTGGCACGCCGCCTTGAGGGCGAGCCAATCAGCCGCATTCGTGGTTGGCGTGAATTTTGGTCACTTCGCTTTGCCGTATCGCCAGCAACGCTTGATCCGCGCCCCGATTCAGAAACATTGATTGAAGCGGCTGTAAGATGGGCATTACGTAACGCGGGCAAGGATCGGCCTCTGCGCTTGCTTGATCTTGGCACGGGCAGTGGTTGTTTGCTTCTGGCGTTACTATCTGAATTGCCGAAGGCGGAAGGTATCGGCATGGATATTAATCCCGACGCAGTGGCCACGGCTAGGCGCAACGCGGCTAGCCTCGGTCTTGGTGATCGCGCCGCGTTTGCCGAACATAGCTTTAATGATGATTTAGGCTCGATTGGCGATTTTGATGTGATCTTGTCAAACCCGCCCTATATCCCGACTGGCGAAATTGATGGGCTTGCGGTGGATGTGAGATCTTTTGATCCGGCCTTGGCGCTTGATGGCGGAGCTGATGGCATGGCGTGCTGGACGCAGCTTTTGCCGCGACTTGCGGCGGTGCTTGCGGTGGATGGTATGGCGTTTGTTGAAATCGGGCGTGGGCAGGAAAATGCCGTCACTGCCGCGGCGGAAAAAGTGAATTTACAGCTTCGCGACAGCCATTGTGATCTTGCTGGCATTAAGCGCTGTCTCGCATTTTCAATTAAAATGTGAAATGGATGATATTTTCCTTGATATTAATATCAAGCCAACGCTATGGTATCGCCAATCGCGGCGGGGTGATTTTGGTCACCAATACGCCAGCGCCTTTCCTAACGAAATGGGATCGCTTGCACCGGCTTTATGTCGAGCTGTCGTTAATAGACTAACCGCAACCGAAATGACTTTGATTAAATTTATCGATAACCGTTTTTAATAACGAATGTGGTATCAAACCCAATGAGACAACCTCAAAACGCCAAACGCGGCCGTGGTCGTGGCCGTCGTGGAAATGTGAGTGGCAATCATAATCATGTGCCAAACCGCAACACATCCTATGAGTCGAATGGCCCTGACGTGAAATTGCGGGGCAATGCCCAGCAGCTTCATGAAAAATATATGGCGCTTGCGCATGACGCGGCGACATCGGGTGAACGGATTTCGGCTGAGGCCTACACGCAGTTCGCCGATCATTATTTTCGGCTTCATCAAGCGGCTGTTGGCGTTGCTGAAACCAAACGCCAGCAAGAACAAGTCAACGCCGCCGTTGACGACGCCGTTTTGGGCGAGTCTCGGCGTGATCAGGAATCCGCAGCCGAAAATGATGAGGCTGGTTTGCCGGCTGGTGAGAATGCCAATCAGGCATCTGCACAGCCTAATGGCGGTGATGGTGTAGCTGAGTCAGGTGACGCTGCTCCAAAAAAACGGCGCACCCCCCGCAATGGTGCTCCCAAAAACGGGGCTGACGCCAACGGCGTTGCCAAAAATGGGGCGGCCAATAATGGTGCAGACGATCGCACAAACTTATCTCCGGCACAGCTTGCCGAGGCGGTTCAGGGTGATCAAGATAGCGATCAACCATCCTAACACCGACATTTTTGCTAGGTTTTCAACGCCATAAATGCTGTTAAAAACCTGCAATCCGCATGGAAAGCTGGCGGTAATCGGCCTAATTTAGGCTGGCTGTAATCTATCGCCAACCCGAATGATGCCGCCATTGATCACCTCGGCAAAAATGCCAAGATTGCTATGTCCGAAATGGGCTTTCATAAAGCGCACATAATCGTCTGGATTACGTTTGGCCGTTGCCGGGTCAACATTGATTGCGGCGCAGCGGCCAACGGGTTCTTTGACCAATAGCAGCGCATCACCACAGCGTAATGTTTTGCCAATCAAGCCCTCTTCGGCAAAGGGCGTGTCGCCATCAATAATGATATTGATCCGAAACCGGCGGCTGTCGGGCTTTGTGTTGGTCGCTTCGGCAAAAGCGTCGAGCGAGGCATTGCTGGCAATGCTGATCAGCGCTGTTGATTGGTCACTATAGGCCTGATGTTTCATCGTCATCAAACGCGGCTTTCCGCGAAGCTTGCTGCCAAGCAAGGTGAAAAAGAAATCTTTGAAACGCTGGCAATCGGCTGGCTCTGCCGGATCAATGCTTAGGCATAGGGTGCCATGATGCAGCAATTCTAATCTGGGATTGGCGGCATCATCATAGCGGCAGCTATATTCGGCTAATAATTCATGTGACATTAATTGCAGGAAATGTGCTTTGCGAAACCATGTCCCATCGCTGGCAGCGGCGGTTTTTTCGTCTCCAATCGAAATCGCAAATTGCCGGTCATTCGGAAAATAGCCACCTTGCTGCAGCTTGGCCAAAGGCATTTGGTTGCCGCCAAACCCCTTGACCGGATATTGCCAAAGCTCATGAATTTGCATGGATATGTTCTCCTAAACCATGTTTATGCCGCGTTATGACAGTGACGCTAGCCAGCGTTAATGGCGGAATGCCAGCCAAAATGCACAATATCACTGGCTTGATATGGATTTAGCGTCAGAGATGCGCGGTTATTGTGTGTTTTTTATTGTCACGTCACCGGCAAAGCGGATGGTGCCGTGCGACAAAACTTCTTGATCAATGGCGGCGAGGGTTTTTCGAAAGGCTGGCAAATGCTGATCATCGATCCGCTCGCCGGTTGGCAAGCGAACGGTCATTGGGTTTACCTGCCGGTTATTGACCATCACTTCATAATGAAGATGCGCGCCGGTTGATCTGCCGGTTGATCCGACATATCCGATGATTTCACCTTGTTTCACCCGCGATCCCGGGCGGATATTTGGCGCAATGCGTGACATGTGTGCATAGGCTGTATCATAAGTGGCATTGTGCCTGATTCGGATATAGCGGCCAAAACTGCCTTTCCAG
Organism: Candidatus Puniceispirillum sp.; assembly: GCA_028383305.1. Taxonomy (GTDB): domain Bacteria; phylum Pseudomonadota; class Alphaproteobacteria; order Puniceispirillales; family Puniceispirillaceae; genus UBA3439. Next base: position 12,624 of record JAOEVD010000006.1, on the reverse strand, counting down.
CCTGCCTCGCGAATCACACCCGAACCGGCGGCAATGATCGGCGTGCCGCGTGGTGCTGCGAAATCAACACCTTTATGCATGGCATTAAAGCCGCTAACCGGATGTTTGCGATGGCCGAAAGATGATGAGAGCCGCGCCCCGGAAATCGGGGTGCGGATAAGGGTTCGTGCAGCTGAATTGCCATTTTCATCATACCAGCCAATGGCATCCTTATCGCCGTCATAGCGGAAAAACCCCAATTGCTCGTCAGACAGGACAAGCCCAGCATAATGCAGCTTGCCACCAACGATTTTGCCGTCAATGCTGTCACGCTCGGTTTCATACAGAAGTTCGAATCGGTCGCCGGTTCGAATCTCGCGCTGGAAGTCGACAGAAAAGCCCATGACACGGGTGTAGTCGTTTAAGGCGCTTTCGTTTATTCCAGCGGCCATCGCGGCCCGATAGATAGAATCGTCAATCGTGCCTTGGAAAAAATTCATATAGCGATCGGTCGGACGAAGCGCGGTGAGCGCCAGCCAGCCACTCGTCGGATGCTGAATCACATAAATGTCGCGTCCGGGCTTGGTCGAAAAACGAAATCCTTGCGATGCAACCTGGAATTTAGTGCCAATTTGCAGGCGGCGAAGGTTAACTTTGACTGAAACAGCGTCGATTGCATTGGCGATTGATGCCGAATCATATCCGGCACGGCGCAATAAGGCGGCAATACCTTCACCATTGCGAAGCTTCAATTCGGTTTCAGGGCCACTTTCCAATCCGGTTTGTGACCGAATCATCTCGCCAATCATCTTGGTTGATTTTGGAAGAACGTCAATAAGTGCCGGTTTTGAAACTGGCGGGATGATCGAAACAGGGATTGCCGGATAGGCAAGTGCCGGATCTGGACGGCTTGTTGGCAAGGCTGGTGCGGTTTGAAAAACAGGTTCCATCGGCGCAAAAGCGACATGAAGAGATTTGACTGATTCGCGCGCCGCGCCTGTTTCCGCCTGCGCGTTGACCGAACTGCCAACGAAAAGGCAGGTTACGGCAATTGACATCACAGCCCGATAAGGCGGTCTTTGAAATGCCCGTTTGGTCATGCAGTTTACCCGCATCTTCACTTCCCCATTGACCTCAAAAGCCATTTAAATGCAGCCTTTACATGCCGCAGCTTTCACAAGAAGTCAATCATTTCAATAAAATTTATATAGTTAATTTGTCTATGAATCAGTTGATTAGGAAATTTATATCATCTGATTTTGTCGCTTGCTCAGGATGCCAAAATAACCTCTTGCCAAACGTAGGGCCTTTGCTTGATTGCTGGTCCATCCCGCCGCTGTTTGGCAATGGTGGCGTTAACGGCCATTTGAGAAAAGCAGTAAAAATGGGTATTTATCCGTTTGGTGTGCATCTTTTACCTGTTCATCTTGAAACAGACCTGCTATATCAAAGCTGTGATTGGGGAGACATTGTTGTAATCCTCTCAGGTTTATCTGGTTAGCGCCGGTTGTTTTCATATTCAGCGCGCCAGAACATGGTTTTCTGAAAAAAGATCACAAATACCGATTTTAGGGCTAGACAGCCTGCTTTTGCAGGCTTATAACCCGCCTCCGTTGTTCAGGAATGGGAAACGGATTTGGCTCCGAAGCTTGATGCTGTAAGGGTTAAAAAATAAAGACGCTAAAAAGAGATTTTAGGGCTAGACAGTCTGCTCCGGCAGGCCTATACCCGCCTCCGGTGCCTCGGATGAGGGACGGGAACTGAACCAGGGGCTTGGCTCAAACGTTCAGGCGCTGTTTTAAAAAGTTGGAAGCATTTTGGAAGAAGTTCGCGGGCAGCGGTATGTGATAACGTGTCGTTCTTTGTGATTTAAAAAGTCAGCCTGTTGAATTTCAAAACGCTAATTTTGAACAAAAGTTAACGAACATGGATTGAATAGGATGACATGTTTGACGGATTTATCCGTTCAAACCAGTCTAACCTAAGAGTTTGATCCTGGCTCAGAACGAACGCTGGCGGCATGCCTAACACATGCAAGTCGAACGCTATTTATAGAGTGGCGCACGGGTGAGTAACGCGTGGGAACCTGCCTTTTTCTGCGGGATAACGGTTGGAAACGACCGCTAATACCGCATACGCCCTACGGGGGAAAGGTCAGCCGGAAAAAGAGGGGCCCGCGTCTGATTAGCTTGTTGGTAGGGTAATGGCCTACCAAGGCGACGATCAGTAGCTGGTCTGAGAGGATGATCAGCCACACTGGGACTGAGACACGGCCCAGACTCCTACGGGAGGCAGCAGTGGGGAATATTGGACAATGGGGGCAACCCTGATCCAGCAATGCCGCGTGTGTGATGAAGGCCTTAGGGTTGTAAAGCACTTTCACTGGTGAAGATGATGACGGTAACCAGAGAAGAAGCCCCGGCTAACTTCGTGCCAGCAGCCGCGGTAATACGAAGGGGGCGAGCGTTGTTCGGAATTACTGGGCGTAAAGGGCGCGTAGGCGGTCTTTTAAGTTAGGCGTGAAATCCCCGGGCTCAACCCGGGAACTGCGCTTAAGACTGGAAGACTAGAAAACGGAAGAGGGTAGTGGAATTCCCAGTGTAGAGGTGAAATTCGTAGATATTGGGAAGAACACCAGTGGCGAA
>JAOEVD010000006.1:0-5000 GCA_028383305.1 Candidatus Puniceispirillum sp. | reverse complement strand
ATATCTAAAGGCACAGAGCAACTGACACGTAATGCAAAGGTGTGACGTTGGGCTAGTGACTATGGACAACTGCACTAGCTAAATTACCGAGCCTGCACACACGCCGAAGATATGAATATTGTGAGAGTTAAGCAAAACGCTTGGTCAGATAGGTCTTAATTTCTTCATCACAATCCAATGCTGATTCCTTTATCGTTACACTTTTTATGTGTTTTGAAACAATTTTATCTATTGCAGTGATATAGGCCGCAGCTGTTTTGTCCCATGAGAAATTTTCATTTACATGCTTTGCCGCCGCACTGGATAATTCTGAGTGTTTATTCAAGCCTTCCATTAATCCATTTGCTATGCTTTTGGAGCAGGTTGGATCAATGAGTATCCCAGACCCATTTGAAAAAATGTCTGCGGGCCCCCCGTTTTTTGTAACAACGGGAACCAAACCCGTTGCAGCTGCTTCAATAGGCGCTAAGCCAAATGGCTCATAGACAGAAGTTAGCGCAAAAACTGAACCAAGTCGGGCAAAATACCGGTAAGTTGCTGCCAACTCAAATTGTGAAGAAATGTTCAGAAAATAAACTTGACTAGCCATATTACTCGAATCAATCGTGTCTATTATGTTGCCCAGAACCTCCTTCTCTTCTTTTTCTAGATTGAAAATATCACGCTTTGGATCGTCAATTCCCCGCACGCAAAGCACTAGCGATGCAGCATTGCGTAAGGTGCTGCTCTCTGAATAAGCTTTGACCAAACCTTCAATGTTCTTTTTTTTGTCTAGGCGGCTTGAGACAAGAATAGCCGGTTTCTTGTTTAATCCGGGAATTGCATCCAATTTTGACGTTTGCCCTGTATCGGTGGCAGAAACCCTTTGATTGAATATGGTCTCATTTACCCCGGGTGGTATGACCTCAAATTTTTGGTCATCAACCGTATCAACCGCTTTTTGGTATAGTGGGTGTGAATATTGGTCAACTCTTTCCTGTTCCGTAGACACAAACACTTTTGCCGCGTATTTCATACTATTTCTCTCGGCGGCGATACGTTTCGAAAACTTAAACTGCTCATTCAAGCTCGACCAACTACTGTTTAAGAATGCCAGTTTGTCTAACTTCTGTGCGCCCAAAGAATGGCCGGTGAAGGAAAATGGTATTCCTGCCAATTCTAAGGCGAGTTTTGCTGCATATCCACCATCCGCGTAATGTGAGGTGATAAAATCAGGCTTATTTTTTCCGTAAAACTGTAACATTTTATTAACAAGATCTGGTATGTGCGGCCAGAGCTCCTCTTTTTTAAGAAACTCGTCGCCACCAAAAGAAAAACGTAAAATCCGCAGGTTTTCCTCAAACCCGGGGTAGCCGTCCTGATCTGATGAAAACTCAGGCCAAGAGTTATCTTGGATTTTTCTTGTAACAATATCGATCTTGTGTCCGCGCTTTGACATGGCCTGTGCTAATTCTTTGACATAGACAAGTTGCCCACCAAAGTCAGGATGCTCTGTGAGATAGCTATCTTGCGGGTCGAAATTACCTTGTGGATTCATAAAAACGATGTGCATTTTCTCTATACCCTAACACCTTTTCTAAATTCTATCGAGTAATCTGAGTTAATTATGATATCAGCCAACGCTCGATGTTTTGATATTATGGTATGTTCCTTTTGTAAAACTTGTTTGGTGAAATCATCAAGCTCTGAGGAGTTTCGGTTTCGGTTTTGGCGGTGTTCTAGGGTCTGGTGAAAGTTTCGGTCAATAAATATACGTTTATCAACATTTGATAAAGTGGATGTATATGTTCCCTCTACAATTAAAATGTTTGCACCAGAAAAGTTAAAATTTGTGTTCCGGCTGGTATTTGAGTCATACTCGACCAACGGTTTCTCGATAGAGTTCTTCCCACTCTTGAAGGCTTTTACATGGACGTCCAGCAAATCAAGCTTGACTTCTTTCATCCCCCTCCAATTTTTGTCTTTACGTCTCATAAAGTTGTTTGTTTTTGGCGGGTATATGAAATAATCGTCTTGTCGCAAAATCACGTTGGAAATACCACTTTCAGTCAAAAATTCTGAAAGCGCGGTTGCAGTTTCGGATTTTCCACTGCCAGATTCTCCAGCAATTGTAATCGTAAATTTGTTTTGAAAATTTTTGGTTGAATGTAATATTTGGCGCCCAATGATTTTACCAGCAACCTTGTGTTGCTTCTCAATTATGATTTTGTCACCTAACATGCGGGTTGCTCTCTAATTATAATCAGATATACCTTTTTGGTTGATCTTGTGATCATCGGGGGTGCTTGACAAAAATGAGCACAACAATTTGGATTAAGTATTTTAATATTAGTACGGTAGCACATCATCATGGACTATGAAACTGAGTGGGCCAATCTTAATAAAAAGTTGCGTGAAATCGAGAGGGCTCACGGCAGCCTTGGCGCCGCCCTGAGTGAGTTGGAAACTCATCAGCGAGAAAGTGGTTTTATAAAGGGTGACTTGCAAGGAATCGAGCGAGTTGTGTTCTCTCACCCCGAGAGAAAAAATCACACATTAAGAGCGCAAATCAATCCTAGGAGAGCAAAACGCCATGACGGTTCGGGCGCCCCAATTTTGCCAAACCGTTACGAATTTAAAAATGATGGATGTTTTCTTTGCTCTGAGAACATTAAATGGCAGCAACAGCAGCGTCAAATTGGGTTTGAAATCACTGCGAGCAGTGGTGGGTATAATGCTCTTATGAACCCATTCCCACTTTTGCCCAACCACGTGGTTTTTGCATCAAAATTTCATATACCTCAGGAGTTTTCGCTTTTGGATCAAAAAATGGAAGCCAAAAAGTTGGAGGATGTTCTCAGAGATCTTTGTCAATTAGCGCTTCGACTACCTGATCACATAGGGTTTTATAATGGGGTGGGTGCTGGAGCATCTATACCAGGGCATTTTCATTTTCAGTTTTTTCATAGGGCTTCAGATTGTCCATCTTTTCCTATTGAGGAAAGAGATTTTACGACAGCAAAAAATGACGGCGATCCAAGATTTATTGTCAACTACCCAATAAAGGTTCTACGTTGGGAGGGGAATCTGGAAAAAGTTGTTGAAAGTTCATTTTCGTGGATTTCGAAATGGATAAAATCGAAAATAGAACTGAGTGAACTGTTATCAACTAATTTTATCGCAACCGCGAGCCTACCGCGTGATGAGATAACACTTTATTTTGTCCCCCGCGATAAAAGGAAACAATTTTGGAATGGCAAAAGAGGAATTGTAGGTGGGCTGGAGGTGCTTGGAGAGCTAGTTATGGCGAGTGAAGATGAGTTGGCCTTGATAAAGAAGGGCACCGTCAATTACAAATTCATCGAGAAAGCACTCTCAACCGTGAGCATGGATTAAAATGGTGAAAACTTTGTGGGATAATTTTGTGACACGTTTGGATTTTAAGACTAAAGTTCAGGTCTGTATTTGATGCTTTGTCCCAACATTTTGCGATTAATCACAACAGTTCCTTTTTCAGTAACGTGATAAACCGCAGCGTCAGATCTCAAGTCATATCCAACGGTTGTCCCTTTGGGAACAATACAGCCATTATCTAAAATCACATTCCGCAACTTGCTATTTGCGCCAATTCGACAACCTGCCAAGGCAAGCACACCATCAAGCTTACAGTTATTTTCTACGGAAACCTCAGAGAAGAGTATTGAATTTCGTACTTGAGAGTTACCCAACACACACCCACCACTTATCATAGAAGATTGGATATTTGCGCCAACCTCCGGGCAGTTAAACACCGCAGGAGGCAACTGCCTTTGATAAGTGACTGTGGGCCAATCTGGGTCATAAAGATTCAAAGGCGGTTCAGACTTAAGCAATTCAATATTTGCAGTGTAATAACTATCAATTGTGCCTACGTCCCGCCAATAGGGCGGATCGTCATTCGTTGGGTTTCGAAATGTATGTGCATGAAAATGGTCACCCCTTTTAATTCCTTTGGGAATGATATCTTTGCCAAAGTCATGGGCTGACATTTCTGATAACGCATCTTCTTTCAGACTGTTCACAAGATATTCACTAGAAACCAAATAGACGCCCATGCTCACAAGAGCCATTCCGTTTTGGCCTGGCACTGTTGTTGGCTCATCTGGCTTCTCTTCGAAATGGGTGACACGACCACCCTCGTCAACACTCATTACACCGAATTGCTTGGCAGCCATTTTACTCTCAACCATCATACAAGCGATGGAAAAATCAGCGCCTGTATTTACATGTTCGGCTAGCATTTCACCGTAATCCATGTTGTAAATATGGTCCCCTGCCAAAATTATTACGTACTGTGGCTTGTAACTTTCTATTATATCGAGTGATTGAAACACCGCATCGGCAGTTCCTTTGAACCAAGTTTCGTTATCAGTCCACTGTTGGGCGGGAATAATATCTAAAAAATCACCACGATTATTATTTATCGTACCCCAACCTTTAACGAGGTGCCGATTGAGGGAATGCGATTTATACTGGGTTAAAACACAGATTTTGTTTATACCTGAGTGCAAACAGTTTGACAGTGTGAAATCAATAATACGAAATTTTCCTCCAAAAGGAACAGCAGGTTTTGTTCGCCAGTCTGTAAGAACGCCCAACCTTTCTCCTCGACCACCGGCAAGAATTAAAGCCATCGTGTTGTTTGTTAACCTACTAACAAAACGAGCTCTGTTTGAACGCATAATATCTCCCCAAGCAATCAGTGAGAATGGATAAAAATAAACAATACACTTGTTATCGCATTTGAATTATTGAACTTTGCCACAAAAAGTAGACTGGGGAAAGGTGGCCTGAGCCTGTGGCCGTTCTCTGCTAGGATCTGGCTCGGTGATAGAGGGTGGCCGCAAAGCGCGCAACGCAAAGTAGACCCAGGCTTTAATGGTAGGTTCTTGAATAAACCCTGCCACCACAACCAAAAATGTAACAAAGACAATATTTTCTAGCCTTGGAAACCATCGGGTTTGCGGGGCTTTTTCACGTTT
>JAOEVD010000059.1 GCA_028383305.1 Candidatus Puniceispirillum sp. | reverse complement strand
CGCCATTCCCCGGCACCAGACAGGAAAGTCTGAGTCCTCAATCTCTTGAATATCGGTGCAAGGGCCATCAACAATACCGCCAGCGGCGCCAGCGGCCTTAGCCGCAACGGTAACACCACCACCCCAACATGCATACTTATCATCACCAAGCCTATCAACGACTAGCATATCACCAGGCCTAAGCAGTCCAAGAGCATGGTGAAGCAACGTTGAATCAGGACCTGGAATTGCAAGCGTAACAGCTGGCCCCACAACTGTTCGAGGTCTCAATAAAGGTTGAATGTCACGGTGCATAAAGCCCCAATGGCGCGAATGTCCAACTGTTGCTGTCTCAACTTTTGAAAACTTATCAACTGACTTACTTGACAGCATATTTGGCATTTTACCCAGACGATAATCAGGCATTTTAGTGTAACTCCCTAATATTTTACAATTTGCAACCCTATCCAATTTAACCAATTAGTCTGGGCCAAGGATCAAATTAGGTAAAAATGTGCTCACTTCTGGAACATACGTAAGTAGAAGCAAAACAAGGATCAACGGTATTATCATCGGGAGCACAGCAGTTGTGACTTTTTCAAATTTTACTCTGCCAACCTCTGAAACAATATAAAGCCCGATTCCCATTGGCGGAGTCGCAATCCCAATCAAGAGCCCCAATTGCATAATGATACCAAAATGAACCCGGTCAATTCCATATGTATCGATAATTGGCAAGAGCGTTGGAACCAAAATTAATTTGGCTGGAACACCTTCAACAAAACAACCTACCAAAATTATGAAAACAATTAAAAGGCTGAGAAAAACATTCTTATTTTGTGTAAACTGAAATATCGCACCTGCCATTTTCTGCGGTGTTTGGTCAATAGCTAACAGCCAGCCCATGGCTATAGAAAAAGCTATAATAATCATTATAACCGCAGTCATCATCGCACTATCGCTGAGCGCTGTAAAAAACTTTTTCCATGTAAGCTCTCGATACCAGAGACCTAACAAGATACAATAAATGCAAGCTAGCACACCAGCTTCTGTGGCTGTCACAAGCCCAAACATTATCGACCCAAGAATGATTGCGGGCGCAACAAGAGCTAAAAACCCGTGCTTAGCCGTACTTAGGACTTCTCTCGGTGTTGCCTTCTCTTGCTGAGGAAAATTTTGAAAAGTGGATATAAATCGCACATAAAGCATCAGTGACAAACCAACTATTAAACCTGGGACGAAGCCGGCTAAAAACATTCGTTCAATCGATTGCTGTGCTAAAAAAGCATATAAAACCAGACCTATAGATGGTGGAATCAACGGGCCAATAACTGAAGAGGCAACAGTCAATGCCGCGGCAAAATCTGCTCTATAGCCCCGCTCTTTCATGGCCTTTATTTCTATCGCTCCAAGCCCAGCGCAGTCGGCGACAGCGGCACCTGAAATGCCAGCAAAAATCATTGAGCTAAGAATGTTAACCTGCGCGAGCCCCGCCTTAAAATGGCCTACTAAGGCGTTTGCAAAATTGAATATCCGCTCCGTTACGCCAGACATATTCATGAGATTGCCTGCCATGATAAAAAATGGGACTGCTGTAAGCGAAGCTTTGTCCACCCCCTCTAGCATTTGTTGGGGGATGATCTGAAGAAAATTGCTAAAGTCAGAGCTCAAAAATGTAATAAGGGCAGCAGCACCGATACCTATCGATATCGGCACTCTAAGTAAAATAAGGGCAACAAAACTTCCAAATAGTATGTAAGCCATCATTCCTGTCCCTCAGCTTTGCTCAGGCTCATTTTCAGCAAGCCCAAAAAGCATTTTCAAAACATCAATCGAAGCTGCAAGAAAAATTAGGCCAACTGATAAAAACAACGGAACTGACAATGCCTGCCTGAAAAGCTCATTACCTCCAGGTAGAATAGCGCCGTCAATACCACCCATCGAAGTTGCAAAAACAACAGGAGTAGTTTTAAGGATAACACCGGTGACCGAAAGCGCGCAAATATTGGACACGAGCCTGGTCACAGGGTAACCGAACCGCCCCATTTTTTTTGCAATAAAATCTATCCTAATATCTTTTAGTCTCACAAATATGGCAAAAAAGCCAAAGAATGACAGCCACACGAAAAATACCATGGTCCATGGCCAGATCCAATAAGCAGAATAACCCATTGGACGGCCAATTATGGTTCCCGCGGTAAGTAGCAGCATCACAAGCAAACAAAAATTGCAAATGTTCTGAAATAAACCGCCTAACCTCCACATAAAATTATCAGCATAGAGAAGAACCCTTTTAATAGGGCTCTTCTCAACTTTATTTTTCATTTGTCTCATTTTGCGCGTGACGCATTCACGGCCTCAAGAAAACCAGCAGGCAGCTCACCCGAAGATGCCATCTTTTTGTAAAAACTCTGCATTTTTACTACAAATGGCTTGGTGTCGAGCTCGGTGTAGCTAGTTCCTTTAGACTTCATCTCCTTAATGTCGGATTGAGCAATTACGCCCATTATTTCTCGGGAGTATGCACCAGCTTCGTTGTATGCCCGAAGTAACCCCTTACGAGAAGCGTTACTTAACTTATTGTAAGCGGTAACGTTCATCATAAACCCAACAGATTGCCAATACTCATTATGACGAGCAATGTTAGGAGCCACCTCATTAAACCTCATTGATTTAACAAGCGCTATTGGAGAGTTTACGGCGTGAACAATATTTTTTTGTATGGACTGATGAACCTCAGTCCAAGGAAGAGTAATAACCTCTGCACCTAGATGTGTCCAAGTAGCGATGGCTAATTTGTTTGCGTGCATCCGCAATTTTAGGCCATTCACATCGTCAATGCTATTAATAGGTTTGTTGGCAACCATGACACGATAGGGGCCGCGCAGAATTGCTGTTGGGTTCCCTAAAGGACGCACGCCGGAAACAGACGCAGCTTTGTCAAACCAACCTTTAACAAGGTCTGTATCCATAAACCTCACCCAGTGATCATAATCATCGAATACAAAAGCTGGCGACACCCATGCAAGTTCGGGCGCCCATTTTTTCATGTAACCGAAACCTTCTGCATAAATGTGTACAGCACCAGCTTGCAACTGTTCCAAAACAGCGTTCTCTTTACCCAACTGCTCGTTGGGGAAAACCTGCACCTTCAATTCACCGCTTGTGTATTTATCGGTAAGATCTGCAAACCTTTTAAATACTTTACCCTCTGGACTATCTATCGGTTGCTTGGTGGCCATCCGCCATACATCAGCCGCAATCGCATTGCTTCCAAAGAACGTTAACGCAATCATTATTAAAAATAGTTTTGATAGTTGTTTCATCGGCTTTAACTCCCTCATGCAAAAAGGACAAGCTGCCGGACCAAAACACGAGCGCCCAGGCAAAAGCCCTTATGGTTCGTATATTACGTGAAAATGGTATCACAAACCGTAGTGAATACAAGTAAGGATCAACCCACACTTTTGTAAATTGCAAGGGCGATAACAATTAGAACACACCAAAGCTGCCTCTGATCTGAGGTTGGACCTTCCACCCTCTAACAATCATGCGCGAAAACATGGCTTCAAACTGTAGCTGTCACGAATGTGAAAACCATAGCTGTCAGGCGTTCTTGGTATGTCGGCAACGCACGCCAAAAAACGTTTCCAAGCCTGGAACGAAGAGACAAAAAAGACTGCAACCTTGGAGCGCTTGCCCTTCATCAGAAACAGGCTGCATAGTCTGGATCAAAAGCCTTTATTATTCCGTATCAAACAGTAAGATAATTGCAAGTCCGCCAGCTATCGTTCATCCAGCATCAGGAACATAAAAAAACCTTGCATTCCACATTTAAAACCAGCCGCCCCCTGATAATGGGACAAAATGGCGCTGTTGCAACCAACCATCCGCAAGCAACAGCCGTTGGCATTGACATATTGCGTTCAGGTGGCAACGCATTTGATGCTTCAGTCGCAGTTTCACTGGCACTCGGGGTTGTTGAGCCGGCAATGTCAGGCCTTGGTGGCGATGGCTTTTATCATGTCTGGGTAGCCAATTCCGGTCA
>JAOEVD010000058.1 GCA_028383305.1 Candidatus Puniceispirillum sp. | reverse complement strand
TGATCACCAATATGGCTGGCATGGCTGCCGGACAATTGATGATTTCGCTTGGCGAGGCTGGCGGCGCGGGTTTGTTTCTATTAGCATCGGTTATGGTTTCGATTGCGGTTGTGCCGATTTTGATTACCGCTAGCGCGGCACCAAGCTTTGAAGCCCCCGAACGCATTAGTTTTCGTCGGCTGGTTCAGGTTTCGCCCTTGGCCGTTGTCGGCATGATATTTATTGGGATCGTGATCTCAATGGTGTTTGGTATGGGCGCTGTCTACGGGCGTAATATCGGACTGAACAATAACCAAGTCGGCTATTTCATGACCTCAATCACCCTTGGCACCTTGGCGCTTCAATATCCGATTGGCCGCCTCTCCGATAAATTTGACCGACGGGTTGTTATTTTTGGCGCGACGGTCGCAGGCGGCATTGCGATTGGCATCGCCAGCCTTTTTGGCTCGGATCAATTTATCTTGCTGTTGGTCATGATGTTGATTTTTGGCGGGCTTGTCTTTTCACTTTATTCGCTTTTCATCGCGCATGCTAATGACTATCTGGCACCAAGCCAGATGGTGGCCATGTCGTCAGGCCTATTGATGGTCAATGGCGCTGGTGCGGTTATCGGATCACCACTTGCCGCATCGGTTATCGAAATTGTTGGCACCCGAGGATTCATGCCAACAATTGCCGGTTTTCTATTCTTACTTGCGGGGTTTGTCCTGTACCGGATGAAAATGCGCAGCGCAGTTCCGGCCGAAGCGCAAGGTGCGTTTGTTGCCATTCCTGAAGCATCATCAGGCGTTGCGGTGAATTTGAGTCCTGAAGTGGAATGGGTGATGGATCAGGACGAAAATGATGACGAAAATGATCCGTTCAAAAATAACCCTTATGTCAATTAGATTTGACCCCTAGGTATCGTAACGTTGCAAAGACGGTTATTCCATCGTTACAGCATTTAGCACTAAATATTACGAAACAACCAAATATGAGAATGAATCGCTTTGCAAGCGTGTCAAAAAAATAAATTAAAACAATTATTAAAAGCAAATTTTATTGTAGAAAATTATAACTTTTTTACGACTATTTTCTTAGTCGTCCAGTTTTTCAGTTGTTCAGCTCCTTCCCTTCCCAGTATTTAAAAAGTCGAATAAATTTGACCTCGAGCAATTTTTTGCCCCATAATTAAATTCTGCAGTTAACGGGGAGGGGGGATTTCATGCCTATAAAGTATTCTCAATACTTGAATGCGGCGGCCGTCCGGCATCGCTCTTTGAGCTATAATTCACTAGCGCCCATTATTGATGGAAAAGGCCAGAAACCAGAGCGAATTAAATTAAGCTTTAGCCAAGTAGTTGAACTCATGGCTCCATACTGCGGGCTCAGGGTGCTTGACCAGCTCAAAGCGGTAGCGCCGTTAGCAGCTTACCTAATGCTTTTTCAACTGTTAGTTTTACGCCATCCAGTGGATTCAGCGTTAACTCTTTGTTTTGGGCTAATTGCAGTGGTGATTGGGCTGGCCGTTTTTATGGAAGGTTTGAGCACTGGCTTAATGCCGTTTGGCACGATAATTGGGGACAATTTACCCAAAAAAGCTTCGATGTTTGTGGTGTTAATTATTATTGGTATTCTCGGGGTTGGCGTCACGTTTGCAGAACCTGCCATTGGTGCACTTCAAGCGTTTGGTTCGTCCGTGGACGTTACAAAAGCGCCCTATTTATTTGAGCTCCTAAACAATTGGGCCCTACCCCTAGTCCTTATGGTTGGCGCAGGTGTTGGTCTTGCTGCAATCCTAGGAACGGTAAGGTTTGTCAAAGGATGGTCATTGAAGCCAATGATCTACCTTGCTATTTTTCCGGTGTTTGTTTTGACAATTTATGCGTGGTTTGACCCTAATCTCAGAAGTGTTTTGGGCTTAGCTTGGGATTGCGGCGCGGTAACAACGGGTCCAGTAACAGTTCCGCTGGTTTTGTCCCTTGGCATTGGGATTGCTAATGCTGCCGGAAAAGGTGGATCATCACTTTCTGGATTTGGAGTTGTGACCATGGCATCTCTGTTTCCCATTCTCGCGGTTTTGATATTAGCTATTTTTGTGTCATTTTCAATCACACCTGAAGAAATTATTGCTGCTGCAAAAACTGCTAGTAATGTTGTTGTAGAACAACCATCGATTTGGGATCAAACTCCTCTCGTTGAAGTGGTTTTAGGGGTAAGAGCAATCCTACCACTTGTGCTATTTCTGATGTTTGTCCTTTTTGTTGTTCTTAAATCAACGTTGCCAAACAAAATGATCACTGTTTACGGTTTGACGCTATCAATTCTGGGAATGTGCATTTTTAATATTGGTTTAACTTATGGCCTTGGTGCTATTGGTTCTCAAACTGGAGGAGTTCTTCCAGCTGCTTTTATGGAAATTCCAGTGAGTGAGAGTTCTCCAATTTTTGGTATCATGACTGGGTTATCAATTGTTATCGGATTTGCTTTTATTCTTGGTTTTGGCGCAACACTAGCTGAGCCTGCACTTAACGCTCTGGGTTTAACTGTTCAAACACTTACGAACGGCGCTTTCAAAAAATCGATGCTTATGTACAGCGTTGCCGGCGGTGTTGCAGTTGGGATCGCGCTTGGCGTTAGTAAAGTTGTTCTAGGTTTTGACCTAATGAAGGTCCTGTTGCCACTTTATATTTTTGGAATTGTCCTCACAGTTTTCTCAACTGAAGAGTTTGTAAATGTTGCATGGGATAGTGCAGGCGTGACAACTGGACCTGTAACAGTGCCTCTGGTTCTCGCAATGGGTCTAGGCTTGGGCAACGCTGTTTCGGCAATTGATGGATTTGGGATACTCTCGCTTGCAAGCATTTGCCCAATTGTAGCAGTGCTGTCTATGGGGCTTGTAATTAAATTCATCAAAAAGAAAGCAGACAATCCAGTCGCAGTATAGGAACCTGAACCATGAAAGAACGTACTATTACATACCTGACTGATGCCAACCTTATCACTTGCGTGATCCAAAAAGATCTTGCGGAGCCTGTCCTTGAAGCTGCAAAAAACGCCGGCGCCCAAGGCGCAACCATAAGTTACGCTCAAGGAACTGGGGTTCGTGAAAGAATGGGATTGATGGGCGTCACTATTGACGAACAAAAGGAAGTAATCAGGATAATTGTGTCTCAAGAACAATCAGATATTATATTCGAAACGATGTACCTAGCAGGGCAATTAGACAAGCCGGGCAAAGGCATCATGTTTATGAGTGCTTTACAACGGGTCGCAACTTACATCCCTGATGATGTTTTTGAGAAGCTGGGTTAACGCTATGGCTAAATATATTCAAATTGGTGCTTTGGTTGAAAAAGAACATGGTTTAGAGGCGTACAACAACGTTTCAACTTCAAATGGTGTAGTGTATGCGCTCTTGGAAACTGGCCGTTCAAATGATCTGTTTTCTGAAAAACAATTTGGTGAGTTTGGTGAAGCAGCGATAATCACAATGATTGTTGAGGCAAAACAAAAAAGCCAAGTTCTTGAAAATTTGGCTGAGAATCTGAAAATCGACAACAGTGAAGAAGGGTTTGTTTTTGAATCTACAGCCCTTTTACGGTGTAGTTAAAAAAATTAACAATCAACTTCACGTTTTTTACAAAGACTTATGCTAAAATTATGTTTGAAAGCTGATTGCAAGTTGCTAGCGGGTTATGTGTAAATGATTGCCTCAACCTAAAATCTGTGGACTACTAAGTTTAAGACATCGCCTTGGAATTGCACGCTACCCTGCGTGCAGAGGCTCTTGTAAGGTAGGGGTACGTTTAATTACCGCACGCAAAAGACTGTGGCTAACCGATCAAAGAGTCGGAAAACACAGCGTCGCCCATGACCTTCAACCCAACGGTTGCTGGGTCATTCTTAATAACGGTTAGGGCGTGACAAAGATCACAGACGTTCACAAAACCATCGTTTAAGGTTTAGTTCGTCTTATAATGTATAGGGAGAAAAGATTATGCCAATAATGGGACCTAATGGGCCAATGGATCCAGGGGCTATGACTGCCGGGGATATGGCGGGCATGCCAGCTGATGGATTTGCTGGCGCAACAGCCGGAGACATGGCAGCAATGCCTTCTGGCGCGATGGGCGGTATGACTGCCCCAATGATGGAAGCTATGCCACCGGCAGCAATGGGCGGTATGGATGTTCCTATGATGGAAGCTATGCCGCCAGAAGCTATGGCTGGTATGGGGCCAATGCATATGGAGATGATGCCACCAGCAGCAATG
>JAOEVD010000057.1 GCA_028383305.1 Candidatus Puniceispirillum sp. | reverse complement strand
ATCTTGTGAGATGGTTATGCCCAGAATTTATGGTGCGTCATAGAGTTATAAATTACTAACAGTTGTGCAAAACTTGCACTACGGCTCTGAAGTGTAGGTGGTGTTGGGAGTTGGTATGCGAACTGCGACCTACCCTAATTAGCAGTGAAACAGTTAACTGCTTGTTTTTCTTAAGAAAATCAATAGTCTTCGCCAGTCATCACCTCAATGTGATTTCTACGAATTCTAATGATTCATGCCGTTTTGTCAAAGTCTGTGTGACTGAGGTTTGACCGGGGTGTGACCAAAGTTGATCGCGTGGGTCCCATGTTCAAGGGAAAGACACCCCCCAGTACCCATCGTAATCTCACGACTTCAAAAAAGGGACTAAAGGGTTGGGTGTTGTTGACTGTTGTGTGAGCTACTTATGCGACTAACTAGAGTAAATTAGCTTTTTTCCTAATCATATTTAGTCTTGTCGCCCCATAACTCCCCCGGATCTTCTATTATGCTCAAAGCAGTTTAGAGGCTTTGGCAGAAAGATAATTTGCTTACTCGACATAATAATGCACCTCACGAACGATCATTTTCTCTCCATTGATCGGCACCATATCCTGCGGGCATGTTGACATGACAACAACAACATCATGATGGGCGCGAAGACAGACATAATCCCCAGGCTTGGATAGTGGTGGGCAGAAATCAGTTGCGCCATCGAGCGTGAATGGAATGTTCATCCAGAGGTTAAGCGGTGATGGCGTTTCAGGCGCGGTTAAACCTATTTCTGTCATTGCGGCCTTCAGATTATCTGTACAATTATCATGATAATCTTCACAGCCAAGCATCTGATAACGATAGACATCACAAGCGGCAAGCATCGTATCATGCCGCCCCGGTGAGGTGTCTTGTTCAAGTGTTAAGAGTGGCCTACGCCGATTGCTATATAGCGGTGTACCGATGGCTGGGAATACCGATTGAGTAACACTGCGCTGATGTTCCATCGACATGAATTCAGCCAGATCATCTTTCATAAAGCACCACGTATCCACAACTTGGGTGCCATGCGTATTGATAATGGTAATGGCCTCACCAGCTTTTACATAAGCGGCTTTTCCTTGCCGTGCCGGCACAATTTCTAATGCTCTACCTGATCCTGTCATATTCGATGCTCCGTATTACTGATAGCTAAATCTTTTGTTTTTATCCTATGCCTGCCGTCTGGAAAGTTCATCCCTTTCACTAGTATTTTTTCATCGGCCTGAATTTATGACCATTTCTCTTTACCAACTCTAATCATTTAACCACGCCTCAAACAACTTCCGCTATAACCTAAAGTGGCCTCCTGTTGAAAATCAAAGTAGAAAAACCATTGGTTCTGCGTGTAATATGTTTCTGTGCTGTCATAGTTAAATTATGGCATGAGAGGTGAACCCAACACGATGGGGAAAACATGAAAAACCTATTCACTATTGCCTTAATTTTATGGATGACAAATGCTGCTGCTTATGATCCCGGTGTAGCAGTCTTTCTTGGTGAAGGCCAGAAGCCGACAGCAGTTGAATGTGCAAATGCAATCGAAAACGGCAACCTTGTTGCGTCAACTTTTATTGATGGGGACATACCAATATCACACATAGCTTACAATGGCTTCCTTTTCAAAATCAGAATTGATTATGGTGCTGTATTCTGTTTGCGTAAGCAAAAACTCAGATAACTAAAAAAAGCCCACCAGCGTTTTAAACTGATGGGCTTAGTGCATAATTGTGTATTCATGCTAGTTGTTTGCAAGTTTTGGGATGGGAGGCTTCCTATCTTTTGTTTAAATAGGGAGAAAACACATGAAGCACTTGAGACATCCGAGCCGGAAAGTTGTAAATATTGAGGTTCAAACTTCAGACGGTTCTTGGAGAGTCATTCATACCGGAACGCCAAACAACTCAAAAATGATCCACAATGAGTTTAAACATGCCGTTAGTAGTCCATCATGTGCAAAGGGAAAAGTAAGAGCAGTGGACCAGAAGACAGGCGCAGTCGTCGACTCAAACTAGTCTTTGATTCTCCTTAAAGGCGACAACAAAGACCGCTAGCATCATCTGACTGGTTTCTCATCCTTGAGCTGACGAAGCAGCTCGAGGACATACTCCTTGCCATATAGGCTTTCCATGGTCATGAGCCAGGCATTGTCCTGGTTGGGTTGTGTGTCTTCATCTTCATTATTATCATTATCCATATCAATCATCCCAAAGACGAAAAAAAAGCCCACCAGCGTTGACTGATGAGCCTTGATCTAGTCTTTGTTCTGCATACGCTTGCGGAGTGTTCTAATGCCAACAAACAGGGCAAGCACAACGCCAGCTAGGATGAATGTGTCTGTGTGTGATACACGCTCACCGCTAAATAATGCTGTCATAGTGTCGAATATGTTCATGCTTTAGCTTACCTGAACTGCAATGTAGACACACAATGCAATGATCAGCAGCTTGCCATAGTCCAAGTCAAAGGCGGTGCCTTCACCAAACTTCTCCTCGAAGGCGTTTTTCTGAGGGGCTTCTGACACAAATGCCTGTGCAACCTTTGGTGCAACTTTAGCTGGGCGACCGCTCTTCTTTGTAGCTGCTTTCTTGACTGCCACCTTCTTGGTTGGTGTCTTCTTTGCTGCTGCCTTTTTCTTCGCTGCTGGTGCTTTCGCCATCATTATGTCTCCATTGGGGTGATTTAGAAATCACTTACTATCACTTCATTGAATTGATGGCTATCCTTCCACCTGAGGCTTCTGAAAAAAATTAATGTGTACCAACATTACCGATACGGATTAAATTTGGTTCAGCCCTAAAAAGACTGACCAAACGCTCTGTTTTCCAGTCCTTTACGATCCAGAATGTCCAAACCGTTGCTAGAAATTTTTACCAGGCCATCACTTCTTAATCGGCCAAGAATGCGCGATACCGTCTCACGTGACAACCCAACCAAGTTTGCAAAATTGGATTGCGTTGGCATTTCAACGACACAATAAAGTCCTGATTTTACCGAAGTGGGTTTAGCCATGCTGATTATTTCGACGCAAACTCTTTGTTCAGCCTTCATTGAGAGAATATTAACCAACCGCTCATCTAATTCACGTAAATTTTTTGATAATTTACGCATAACTGCCATAGAAAATATGGGGTTTTTTTGGAGATAAGAGAGAAATATTTCTTTACTTATTTTAATCACCATACAATCGTTGACCGCACAAACCCATGCTGACCTTGGCAGTCCATCGATAGCAGCCATTTCACCAAACATTCCACCGTCAGCTATTGATGTATAAGTTACAATGCGGCCGGCGCTGGAATAATTTAAAACATGAACACGTCCATGCATAATAAAATAAACAGACTGGTCTCGCTCATCGCGCTCAACGATAACATTTCCTGCGCTAAAAACACATGTGGTACATTGCTCCCGCAACATAGCCAATTCCTGATCTGACAGATACGACAATACCTCTACTCCGGTAAAATCGTGTTTGTCTGTTTCAGATGACAACATAGTCTTTGCACCTCAATTAATATCGCTCACCAGTCCACGCAGCACATGCAGGTTTTTATTCATTTGCAAGCAGCAGTGTAAACAAACTTTAGAAAAACACCATAAACAAGCTTTAACTGTCGCCTCACCACATCTTAAATCGCCATGCTCAGGCTTTAGGTTACATATAGTAATTAACCACATCAGCTACTCACGTAACTGTCATCAAAGACAATTAAAATGGTTACCAGCTATCTCACCTAATCTGTGTAACAGCACATGAATATATATCTGTATAGGTGGCACTGGCCCACGCATGGGTAGCTATCATATTAACTTTGCTAATGCAGTCTAGGTGATACAGATAAGTGTTATTCAGGGTTTAGATGAATATCACCTACACACCCACTTACCCTGTACTCAGTAGAAACTCAGATAGCACTTAGCTGGTCACTTACTCTGTACTGACAACGATAAGGATATAGAGGTTTATTCCATTACCTGAAGATTTCCCACTGACGTACAAACTGACGCACAGAATGTGCCTGTTGACGATGAACCACTAATCCGTAAACTGGCGGTAATGCTTATTTAGCTGTACACGTAAGTGCCTATGTGGGGAACATAACCCCGCCTTCGGGCACCACTTTCCTGAAGAACAGCCATGTAAATCACCTTAATTCAAGCAGTTAACTGTTTCACTGCTAATTAGGGTAGGTCGCAGTCCTCATACCAATTCCCAACATCAACACCACTCTATTCTCACATCTATTCACAGAATTGCTTCACTACCCTTAAGGGTAGCAGTGCAAGTTTTGCACAACCGTTAGAGATTTATAACTCTATAACGCACCATAAATTCTGGGCA
>JAOEVD010000056.1 GCA_028383305.1 Candidatus Puniceispirillum sp. | reverse complement strand
GTTACTATGTTTAATAGATAGTCTGTGCAAGGCTATATGATTGTTAGTGAGGGATGTTAAAGTTTAAGTGCAGGAATCTTTGATTGTGCAACTTACTAATGGTTGCTCATCAATGTGAACCGTCACCTCATCTCCATTTTTCACGGGATACAACCCTAATGCTGTTCCAGCCAGAACAATGCTACCTGGCTCTAATTCAATGCCGCAGTCTTCTAGGTTACTTTTCAACCAAGTCACAGATGCTTCTGGCCCACCACCATTTGGCCATAGACCCGTAGTGCCAATATCCAAGCCATTAATTAACAGAGTTAATTGAGCATCTTTACAAAGATAAGTTTTCGAATTTTGGCAATCCATTTCGGGCAATATTATTCCTGAGTTAATCCCATTATTCGCAATTAACTCAGGTAGTGTTTTTTGTTCTGCACGAAATATAAAATTGTGTAATTCAATTACAGGGAAAGCAGCTTCGATTTGACCGTCTTCGCCAACTTTGACTGCCATCTCACCTTCGATAGCGAGTTGGCAAAATTCATTTGGGTTTATAACAGCATTATTCCTACGCGCCTCATCTTCAAACAAGGTCCCCCTTATAGGCCCATTCATCCCAAATTGGGCTTTTGTTCCAGGCCCAGTGCAACCAACTTTATATCCAATCACACTTTCTCCAGCTTCAACTCGAAGTCTGGTCACCGCATCTTGCAAATGATACGCAGCAGCAACAGTCATGTTAAATCCTGGCTCAGAAAAGCATGTGCCAGGATTATTGCACTGATAGTCCAGTAACTGACGATGGGCCAGTTGTTCAATCTGGTGAGGAGAAGGAGCAGATTTCATAATGATTAAAGTATCAGGAGATGTGTGGATTGGCTACATGCACCACACGTAGTGCTATAGCAAGCAATAGCCTAGGTTCTTACATGTGCTTGTTCATGTCAACAGGCACATATTTGTCTACCGTTTTGTCTACCCCACAGGAACCTTCTGGTAATGGAAAGAAGGTACATATCCTTATCGTTATCAGTACAGAGCAAGTGACCAGCTAAATGATATCTGAGTTTCTATTGAGTACACGGTAAGTGAGTGTTTAGGTGATATTCATCTAGACCCTGAATAACACTTATCTGTATCACCTAAACTGCCTTAACAATCTCAATAGGACATGTATCTATCATCACTTACCTGCCCCACAGGCAAGTGCCATAGGGGGTGTGTAGGTTATGTGTTCATGGGGTGTGTAACAGATTAGGTGTAATAGCTGGTAACCAATTTAATCAGCCCTGCAGAGTCACTTACGATAAGTTGGTGAACTCGTGAGAGTTTATTAATCCAACGCAGTAGCGCCTGTTTCCATGTGCACTATTTTACCATCCTTCAGTTTTGCAACCAACATTACAGCTTCTCTTGTCCCATCTGGGTAAGACATAAAACTATGGTCGACCATGATTTCACTGTTTTCATATACGCAACGCGATGACTCAAAAACGAATTTTTCGTTCTCAAACATATCAGTGACCATCGAAGACCATTCTTCTTTTGAAAACGAATTTCCAGATTTGTGAAATACCACGGTGAACCCATCGTGTAGCATATCAAGGTAACTACTCAGGTCTCTATCATTACAGATGTGCATTAGCTTTTTGTGTAAAGACATAATCTCGTCCCTTCAGTTAACTGTTGTTTTGTTAGTTAAGCATCATATCAATACCGATTTTGATTTTAGAGCTCAACTTCACTTAAGTCCCAAAGTTGGACACTTTCTATGCACTCATCATGTGTGGCTTTAATAGCTGGGTTTTTACCAGATACAAAATCCATCATGCCATTTTTGTCAGTAACAAATACCTTGAACATCACTGCGCTTTTGTCAGGCGCGATTGTTCCTATGGTTTTGGATGGAATGGCAAATTTACTTCGTTCAGCCATACCTTCATCTGACTGCATCCATCCCATAAACTTTGTGAACTTATCATCACCTTCTTTGAGCTTTACCAAAGCAAGCATTTCTTTTTCCATTAGGCTCCTCTGTGTTTATAACTGGTCTCACGGTCACAGAACACCAACCTTGACTATAAGGATAGGTTAAGTTTTGCACAGAGGCGGTGCAAAAAATACATAGCGCGCTTTCTGCCAAGTCTGCTTTCCTTGGCACAACGGCCATTGCAAAATTTATTCGTACGAGCAATCTTGCTCTGAAGAAGGTGGCGATCAATTAGCTATCTAGAAGATTGCCAAACCGTTGAGTTTAGTTTTGTATCTAGTTCTACAAACTTCTTTTCTGCTAAAATAAGTATTTCATACCAGTATCAGGATTGAATATGCCCATCATTAGCATTTCTAATTTAAGTAAATCTTTCAGTGACGGAACTAATGCGCTTGACGACGTAAATTTGGAGGTCAATGAAGGTGAAATTATTGCACTTTTGGGGCCAAATGGCGCTGGAAAGACAACCCTGATTTCTGCAATTTGTGGACTGCTTAAATATGACAGCGGTCGAATTAAAGTTAATGGTTACGATACCGTTACTGAATATCGTAGAACCCGCAAGCTAATAGGATTAGTCCCTCAAGAGATTATGTTAGAACCATTTGAAACAGTTTATGATACGATTCGTTTTACTAGGGGAATGTTTGGGTACCCAGAAAATAAAGAGCTTCTCAACAATATCCTGCAAAAACTGTCGCTTTTCGATAAACGAAAGCAAATGATAAAAGAGCTATCCGGCGGAATGAAACGCCGTGTCATGATAGCAAAAGCCCTCAGTCACAGCCCAAAGATATTGTTCCTCGATGAACCAACAGCAGGTGTCGATGTTGAATTACGTCGAGACATGTGGAATGTGGTGGGCTCGCTCAAAAGCAAGGGGGTGACTATCGTTCTCACAACACACTATATTGAAGAAGCTGAGATGATGGCGGACAGAATAGCCTTACTTAATAAGGGGCAAATAATTTTTGTTGAAAACAAAGAGTCGCTGATGGCAAGAATGGGGAAAAAAGAGCTGACGATTAACTTTCAATCACCAATCAGCTCGATACCGGAGGCGCTATCAAAATACAAGTTAGCGCTTAGCCAAGACCAGTTTAGCTTAATATATTCGTATGATAACAAGGCATCGCGAACTGGTATTACAAGGTTAATGAGAGACATTGCGTCGACAAACCTTATCCTTCAAGACTTAAAGACCTCTCAAAGTTCATTAGAAGATATATTTGTCAGAATGATTAGGAACTAGTTAATTGAACTTATACGCGATAGCAGCAATTTATCGATTTGAAATGGCCCGGACTTTTAGGACCCTAGTCCAGAGCATCATCTCTCCTGTCATATCTACAGTACTTTATTTTATCGTTTTTGGAGCTGCTATTGGCTCAGGTATCCAAACAATCGAAGGTATCCATTACAGTGCATTCATTGTGCCGGGGTTGATAATGCTTACAGTATTGATGCAAAGCGTCGCAAATGCCTCTTTTGGTATTTATTTTCCAAAATTTCTTGGAACAATATATGAACATTTATCAGCGCCAGTCTCATTTTTAGAGATAATAATTGGCTATGTAGGTGCCGCAGCAACAAAATCATTTATCATTGGAATGATTATACTGATAACTTCATCTTTGTTTGTTCCACTAAACATATCTCATCCAGTTTGGATGATTGCACTTCTTGTAATTAATTGCGTTACTTTCAGTTTATTGGGATTCATCATCGGCATCTTGTCCAATAATTTTGAACAATTAAATTTGGTTCCCATGCTGATAATAACACCCTTAGTTTTTTTAGGCGGCAGCTTCTATGCATTAGAAATGCTCCCAAGTTTTTGGCAAACCGTGACACTTTTTAATCCAGTCATGTACTTGATTTCTGTTTTTAGGTGGGCTTTTTTTGACGTCGCAGATGTTCCTGTTTTTCACAGTTTCTTGGCAACCTTGGTATTTAGCATTACTTGCACCACGATAATCTATTGGATTTTCAAAACTGGTTATAAACTAAAAAATTAACGCCTATTGCAAAACCTACAAATACGAGCAACCCTCTCAAGAGGACTGTGGCGGTTGATTAGGCTGCTGATATTTAGGAGCTACGGGTTTAAAGTGACTACAATTATTTTACTGAAAGTCTTACATTACCTATCGTTATTTTTGGCAGGTGGGCTAGGCGTTGCAAATGTGATGTTGTTTAAGAATCACCAAAAAGCTGGAATGCCACCTGCACCGCCAGTCCAAAAAACAATGACGACGTTAGCAAGACTGGGCCTTATCGCAATCGTCATTCTTTGGCTAACTGGACTACCTTTGACCTACAAAGTTTATGGCAGCTTTGATTTAGGTTGGCCATTCCACCTAAAGCTATTAGGTGCGACTTCCTTGCTCAGTGCAGTGGCATTTTTGAACCTTCATTTAACAAAACAATCCAGAGACGGTAATCCACCCAATCCAAAAGTTATGAAAATAGTTTCTTCAATAGCTAGAGCATCGCTTGTTGTCGTGCTTTTAGGTGTGGCTGTCTTAACCACATCATAAGCACATAACCTACCCACTCTAACTGCCCCACACAGAGTCTCTAGCGATGCATAGGTATCACCCCCCATGACTCACTCAAGTGCCGCGCCCTGTC
>JAOEVD010000055.1 GCA_028383305.1 Candidatus Puniceispirillum sp. | reverse complement strand
CGAGCTTGATAATTTTTATGTCGCCGCCGGATTTAACTCAATCGGCATTCAATCGGCTGGTGGTGCGGGTATGGTTCTTGCCGACTGGATGGATCGGGGGCGGCAGCCAATTGACCTTTGGGATGTTGATATCCGGCGGATGCAGCCATTTCAGGCCAATCGAAGCTATTTGCAGACACGCGTATCAGAAACGCTTGGGCTGCTTTATGCCGATCATTTCCCCTATCGCCAATTTGCGTCGGCGCGTGGCGTTCGGCGGTCTCCAATTCACCGCTATCTTGAGGCTGAAGGCGCGTGTTTTGGCGAAGTTGCCGGATGGGAACGCGCCAATTGGTTTTTGCCGGAATCCGAAAAGGAAAAAGGCAAAAAAGCCGAATATGAATATAGCTGGCGTCGGCAGAACTGGTTTGACTATAGCGCGGCTGAACATATGGCAGTTCGGCAAAAGGTGGGGATGTTTGACATGTCCAGCTTTGGCAAGATCAAATTGATTGGCCGCGATGCCGAGGCGGTGCTGCAAATCATTGCGGCGAATGACGTTGCGGTTCCGGTTGGGAAAATCGTCTATACGCAATTTTTGAATGATGATGGTTATATCGAAGCTGATGTGACGGTAACGCGTCTTGGCCTTGAAGAATTTTTGATTGTAACACCGGCAGCGACAATCAGACGTGACCTTCATTGGATCAATGGCCATATTCCTGATAATGCGCATGCCATTGCCATTGATGTTACCGTGTCGGAATCGGTTTTGGTAGTCATGGGGCCAGAGGCGCGATCTTTTCTCCAGCCGATGGTCCCGCAAAGCCTTGCCAATAATGATTTCGCCTTTGGCACGATGCAGCAGATTGAAATTGGCCATGCTGTCGCTCGCGCGCACCGTGTTACCTATGTTGGCGAGCTTGGCTGGGAGCTGTATGTATCTGCCGATATGTCAGCGCATGTTTTCGAGGCCATTGCCGAGCGCCGCAATGACCACCCGATTGCCATGTGCGGCCTTCACGCGCTTGATAGTTGCCGTATTGAAAAAGGTTTTCGCCATTTTGGCCATGATATTTCGAGCGAAGATCATGTTCTTGAAGCTGGTCTTGGTTTTGCCGTTAAGGAAAATAAGACGCCAAGCAAATTTGGCAGCATGATCGGCGCTAATGCGGTTGCAGCCAAACGCAATGATGGCCTGTTGCAAAGATTGATGCAATTCCGCCTGACCGACCCTGATCCGCTGCTGTATCACAATGAAGCTATCTACCGTGATGGCGCGGTAATCGGCTATCTGACAAGCGGCAATTATGGTCATTATCTTGGTGGTGCAATCGGGCTTGGCTATGTCAAATGCAATAGCATTGGCGAAACTGCCGAAGCACAATTAAACGCCCATTACCAGATTGATGTTGCCGGTAAATTAGTCGATGCCGAAGTAAGTTTGCGTCCCCTGTATGACCCAAAGGCCCTACAGGTCAAAATGTAAGTCTGGTTAAATTGCGAGTTAGGTAAAAATATAAGTCAGGTAGAACCATAAATATGGCCCTTTTTTAAGGAGATCATGCTGATGATCCAGAATAGATTGATCGCATATTCGTCGCGGCGTAGTGGTGGCCGTGAAGCAAGACGTACCCTGCGAGCAGCGCCATTGGCCGAGGATTTGCGGCCAATACGCGCCGGGCTTGAAGGGGGAAATTTCAAACCTCTGGATGCGGCGGCTGTTAAGGCGGTTGACGCAACCGTCTATCAGATTTTGGAAGAAATTGGTCTCAGCCAAGCGCCAGATTCGGGCGTGAAATGTATGACTGATGCTGGTGCCATTCTTGGTGATGATGGCCGTCTTCGTTTCCCGCGGGGGCTGGTCGAAGATACGCTTGCCAAATGCGCTCGTAATATCACGCTTCATGGACAAAACCCGAAACATGATCTGCTGTTATCAGGATCGCGTGTTCATTATGGCACGGCGGGTGCGGCGGTTCATGTTGTTGATATTGCCAAGAATGAATATCGTGAATCCTACCTTGCCGATATTTATGATGCGGCACGGATTGTCGATCAGATGGATAACATCCATTTCTTTCAGCGTCCGATGGTGGCGCGCGACATTCCCGATCCGGCCGATCTGGATTTCAATACGGTCTATGCGGCGATCAAAGGAACAACAAAACATGTTGGCGTCAGCTTTACCGAAGCTGAATTTATGAAACCAGTTTTTGAAATGCTGCATAGCGTTGCTGGCGGTGAGGATAAATGGCGGACACGTCCATTCGTGTCGAACAGCAATTGCTTTGTCGTGCCGCCACTTCGGTTTGCCACTGAATCCTGTTTGGTGATGGAAGAGGCGGTGCATAACGGCATGCCGGTTCTTTTGCTTTCGGCAGGACAAGCAGGGGCAACAGCACCAGCCAGCATTGCCGGTGCGGTGGCGCAGGCCTTGTCTGAGGTGATTGCCGGATTGACCTATGTCAATGCGATGAAGCCCGGACATCCCTGCATTTGCGGAACATGGCCATTTGTTTCAGATTTGCGAACTGGCGCGATGTCAGGCGGGTCGGGTGAACAGGGGCTATTGACCGCTGCTTGCGCGCAAATGTTGCAATATTATGATTTGCCGGGTGGTGCCGCTGCCGGTATGGCTGATGCCAAAATGCCGGATGCGCAATCTGGCTATGAAAAAGGCAGCACGCTTGTCATGGCGGGGTTATCTGGGCTGAACATGGTCTATGAGGCCGCCGGCATGCATGCGTCACTGCTTGGCTTTTGTCTTGATAGTCTGATTATCGACAATGATATGTTGGGGCAATGTTTGCGCTGTGTTCGCGGCATCGAGGTGAATGAACAAACCTTGGCTGTTCATGTGATGAAGGATATTTGCATGGGCGGCCCCGGCCATTATCTTGGCCATGACCAAACGATCAATCTGATGCAAACCGAATATGTCTATCCGGCGATTGCCGACCGCTCTAGCCCAAAGGAATGGGAAGAGCTTGGCAAACCAAATCTGCTTGAGGTGGTGCGGCAACGCAAAGAAGATATTCTGGCCAATTCACATCCAAGCCATATTTCTGATGCTCTTGATGCCGAATTGAGGGCGCGTTTCAAAATTTTGCTCTAGCCAGTTTTGTCCTGCCCTAGCCTGTTCTGGCCTGTTGGCATAGCTGGTCTAGTTACGAACCGGCGCGCCATCATCCAGCATGGCACCGATGCGGGCGTGAGTTTCGGGCGTCTTTGCCAGCCGGATAAAGGCGGCTCTTTCGCGGGCGAATAACCCATCTTCATCAATTGAGCTGGCTTCATCAGAGCTTTGCACCATGATTGTGGCAATCTGCATGGCAACGGTTTTGTCATGCGGCATGAAATCGCCGCGATCAACGCCATCTTGCATAAAGCCTGCCATTTTTTCGGCAAGTGCTGCCGGTGCCAATTCGGCCTTTGGCGGTTTTGGTGGCGTGTAAGAGGCGGCCATTTCGGTAACAAGCTGGATTGCCCGTGGCAATAGCCGGTCTCGGTTCATCACGGTTTCATCATGGTCTTGCCGGAAATATTGCATGCGTGACGCAAGCTCGGGCGAAGATCCAGTGGCGGCATATCCAAGATTCATCCATGCTTGCCAAGCGGCCTGTTCCCAATCGCCAAGATGGGCACGCCAGCGTAAATAGCTTTCCTTGACCCCGCCGCCGCTCGGCACAACGCCAACCGCCGCTTCGACAAGACCAAGAACCGAATTGGTATGAACGACAAGCTTGTCACAATGCGCAAGCACCTCAAATCCGCCACCAGCGGCAAGACCGGATGGCGCGCCAACAACTGGAACAGGGGCATATTTCAAAGCGGCAACAGCCGTCTGGAACCGCAAAAGAAAACCGTCAATTTCATTCCATTGACCCACCTCGATCATGCGGCGAAACGCATTTAGGTCAACACCAGCCGAAAAATGCTGCGCGTCATTATGAATGATGACCCCCGCCCCGTGATCCTTGGCAGCGGCAGCGACAATTTCCATCGAGGCATCGGTTAGCGCATTGGCTTTTGAATGAAATTCGACAAGCCGCAAATCACCATCAAGCGCAAAGAGGCTAGCAGCGTCATTTGTCAAAATCGGATGAAGGGTGCGCCGCGTCATATGAAAGCGCATCACCCCCTCGGGTAGAAGGACCGGCTGGCGAGCACCATCGGCATGGCGAACCATCAAGCTGCCTGCCTGAACGCTGTAATTGGGCGCGCCATCTTCCAGAAATGCCGGCACCGTCAAACTACATTCATCAAGAAGCGCGGCAAAACGCTGCTGGCCAATGGCGTCAATCATTTCAAACGGGCCGCGTTGCCAGTTAAAGCCAAGCTTCATAGCATCGTCAATATCCTGCGGTGTTGTTGTCACTGATGGCACAAGGCTTGCCGCATAATGCAAAATCCTGCCAAGGACACGGCGGCAGAATCTGGCCTGATCGTCATGCCTATCAAGCAGCATGAACAAAGGTTCATCCTGACGGGCAACGGCTTCGGCAGCGGCAACCGCTGCGGCGGGAAGTTTTATTTTGGCAGGCTTTAAGGGCGGCATATCATTGCCCTCATAACCGGCAAATTGCCGCGCCATGCGTTTGGTGCCATCCAAACAGTAAAAACCGCCTTTGCCCTTATCACCGGTAAAGCCAGCGGCAATCATCGCGGCAATGGCCGGATTGGCAGCGCCAACCGCCTGAAACGCATCATCGGCAGGCAAGATATTGCCAAGCGAGACAACAACATCAGCCATAAGATCAATGCCGATCAGATCATAAAGACCAAAGACGCCTGTTTTTGGGATGCCCATTGGCCGCCCGAATAAC
>JAOEVD010000054.1 GCA_028383305.1 Candidatus Puniceispirillum sp. | reverse complement strand
CGTCTAAAGCGTCTGATCGAGCTTCGTGCGCCTGATATCATCGTTCGTAACGAAAAGCGGATGTTGCAGGAATCAGTTGATGCACTGTTCGACAATGGTCGTCGTGGCCGAGTGATCAGCGGTGTTAACAAGCGTCCGCTGAAATCACTATCTGACATGCTGAAAGGCAAACAGGGCCGTTTCCGGCAGAACCTGCTTGGCAAGCGCGTCGATTATTCAGGTCGTTCGGTTATTGTTGTTGGCCCAGAGCTAAAGCTGCACCAGTGTGGCTTGCCAAAGAAAATGGCACTCGAACTGTTCAAGCCGTTTATCTATTCGAAGCTCGAGCTATATTCGCTTGCCAGCACAGTCAAAATGGCCAAACGCATGGTCGAAAAGGAACGTCCTGAAGTGTGGGATATTCTTGAAGAAGTCATTCGCGAACATCCGGTCATGCTGAACCGTGCGCCAACTTTGCACCGTCTTGGCATTCAGGCCTTTGAGCCGGTTCTTATCGAAGGCAAGGCAATCCAGCTGCACCCGCTTGTTTGTACCGCGTTTAATGCTGACTTTGACGGCGACCAGATGGCGGTCCATGTGCCTTTGTCGCTTGAGGCTCAGCTTGAAGCCCGCGTACTGATGATGTCGACAAACAACATTTTGAGCCCTGCAAACGGTAAGCCAATCATTGTGCCGTCGCAGGATATCATTCTTGGCCTTTATTACATGTCGATGGAACGCGACAAAGAAAAGGGCGAGGGCATGATGTTCTCGAATGTTCAGGAAATCTTGCTTGCTCTTGGCAATGGCTCGGTAAGCCTGCATGCCAAGGTAAAGGCTCGTGTCCCAACGCGCGACAGCGAAGATAGAACGCGTGTTCTGAAAGTGATTGAAACAACACCGGGTCGTGCGCAGCTGGCTGATTTGTTACCTGACAATCCGGCCTGTTCGTTTGAGCTGGTGAATAAGTTGATGACCAAAAAAGAGGTCAGTGATGTGATCGATCATGTCTATCGCCATTGTGGTCAGAAAGACACGGTGATTTTCTGTGACCGTCTAATGAGTCTTGGCTTTGGTCAGGCGTGTAACGCCGGTATTTCATTTGGTATTGCCGATCTGACAACACCAGAATTGAAAGAAAAATACGTTTCTGAAGCTGAAACTGAAGTAAAAACCTTTGAGCAGCAATATCTTGATGGCCTGATTACACAAGGCGAGAAATATAACAAGGTGGTCGATGTTTGGTCACGTTGTTCAGATCTTGTTGCCGACGAGATGATGAAGGGCATTTCCACCACCAAGGATGGTGAGCCAATCAACTCGGTTTGGATGATGGCGCATTCAGGTGCTCGTGGTTCAGCTGCGCAGATCAAACAGCTTGCCGGTATGCGTGGTCTGATGGCAAAGCCATCTGGCGAGATCATTGAAACGCCTATCATTTCGTCCTTTAAAGAAGGCCTGAATGTTCTAGAATACTTTAATTCGACACATGGTGCGCGTAAAGGTCTTGCCGACACAGCTCTGAAAACAGCCAATTCGGGTTATTTAACCCGTCGTCTTGTTGATGTGGCCCAGGATTGTATCGTTCATGAGGTTGATTGTGGCACGAATAAAGGCCTCACCATCCGCCCTGTCATGAATGGCAGTGATGTTGTTGATCCGCTTTATGATCGAATCTTGGGCCGTGTTCTTGCCGAAGATCTGGTTGATTTGAAGTCAGGCAATGTTCTTGTCGCCGCTGGCGAGATGGTTACCGAAGAATATGCCGAGGCAATTGGATCATCGGGTGTTGATCAGGCATTGATTCGCTCAGCGCTACTGTGTGAAGCCGAAAAAGGCATTTGTGGCAATTGCTATGGTCGTGACCTTGCCCGGGGTACCGAAGTGAATATCGGTGAAGCGGTTGGTGTTATTGCCGCTCAGTCAATTGGCGAGCCAGGAACACAGTTGACGATGCGTACTTTCCACGTTGGTGGCGCGGCGCAGCGTGGTGCTGAACAGTCAAATATAGAAGCCAATATCGGCGGGGTTGTGAAGCTAGAAGATGCATCGCTCGTTGTTGATAAGACTGGCAGCAATATTGTGATGAGCCGTAATACTGAATTGCTGATTCTTGATGAGCAGGAGCGTGAGCGCTCACGCTTCCGTCTTCCTTATGGTGGTAAATTGTTGGTTAAAGACGGGCAAGAAGTTGCGGCTGGCGCCATTCTGATTGAATGGGATCCATACACGATGCCGATCATCACCGAAATGAATGGCGTTGCCAATTTCGTTGATTTGACTGAAGGCGTATCTGTTCGTGAAATCACCGATGACGCAACGGGTATTTCAAGCAATGAAGTGGTTGATTGGAAACAGGCTGCTGGCGGCACCAATCTTCGTCCGCGCATCACCCTTCGTGATGATAAGGGTGAGGTGTTGACCTTAACAAACGGTCTTGAAGCACGTTACTTCTTATCAGCTGGTTCGATTCTGTCGGTTGAGAATGGTGCTAAGGTTCAGGCGGGTGATGTTTTGGCGCGTATCCCGCGCGAATCATCAAAGACGCGTGACATTACCGGTGGTCTTCCGCGCGTTGCTGAATTGTTTGAAGCGCGTCGTCCAAAGGATTTTGCCGTTATTTCTGAAGGTGAAGGTCGGGTCGAGTTTGGTAACGATTATAAAGCTAAGCGGCGTATTCGGGTTGTGCCAACAAATGGTGATCTTGATGCAGTTGAATATCTGTTGCCAAAGGGCCGTCCGCTCGCTGTCAATGAAGGTGACGTCGTTCGTAAGGGTGACTTGCTTCTAGATGGTAGCCCCGTGCCACATGACATCCTCAGCATTCTTGGCGTCGAAGCGCTTGCTGAATATCTGGTCAAGGAAGTTCAGGATGTGTACCGATTGCAAGGTGTGAAAATCGATGACAAGCATATTGAAGTGATCGTTCGCCAGATGCTGCAAAAGGTCGAGGTTGAAGACGCTGCTGATAGCACCTTCTTGAATGGTGAGCAGGTTGATCGTGAAGAGTTTGCCCGTGCCAATTCAGCTCTTGAAGCTGAAGGTCTGCGTCCAGCCACAGCGCATCCCGTCCTGCTTGGTATCACCAAGGCATCATTGCAGACAAACAGCTTTATCTCAGCAGCGTCATTCCAAGAGACAACAAGAGTGTTAACCGAAGCTGCGGTAAGCGGAAAAGAAGACACGCTTGATGGTTTGAAGGAAAATGTGATTGTTGGCCGCCTGATTCCCGCGGGAACCGGGTCGGTCATGAATCGGCTTCGCCGTATCGCCGCAGATCGTGATAAATCGATCATGGCACAGCGTGCAGCCGCCGCGCCGGCGCTTGCGGTAACCGGATCTGAGACAGAATCGGCCGAAGTCGAGGCAAATATATAAGAATTCGCCGCCAGATACCGTGAATTTGGCGGCGAATGAAAAAAAATGCGGATAACCGAGGGGAAGGCGTAAAAACCGCTTGACCGTTCGCTCTGCAAAAAATAGTATCCGGCAACCTTTTGGACTTAGGTAGTGGATCACCCTGCTGCAAAACAGTGGTTGATCTAGACGCTAGGTCAGAATATTAGGTGTCGAAAATGAGGCTCCGCCAGCGGAGTAGGATGGGTGTTCTGCTCATATACAGTTAGAGCAGAGCCGCCCTGTTGCACGTTTTGTGCGTTTAGGTCGAGAAAAAAGGGGCAGGAATGCCAACGATTAACCAGTTGATCCGTCACGGGCGCAAGCGTCCGGTAGCACGTACCAAAGTTCCGGCTATGGAAGCATGTCCACAAAAGCGTGGCGTATGCACCAGAGTGTACA
This sequence comes from Candidatus Puniceispirillum sp., assembly GCA_028383305.1. Lineage (GTDB taxonomy): Bacteria > Pseudomonadota > Alphaproteobacteria > Puniceispirillales > Puniceispirillaceae > UBA3439. The sequence continues at coordinate 1,494 of JAOEVD010000054.1, read as the reverse complement.
CAACAACACCGAAGAAGCCGAACTCGGCACTTCGTAAGGTCGCCCGTGTGCGTCTTACCAATGGGTTTGAAGTATCCAGCTATATCCCTGGTGAAGGGCATAACTTGCAGGAACATTCAGTGGTGATGATTCGCGGCGGTCGTGTAAAAGACCTTCCGGGTGTGCGTTACCACATCATTCGCGGTACTTTGGACACACAGGGCGTCAGTGATCGTCGCCAGCGTCGTTCGAAATATGGCGCTAAGCGTCCTAAGTAAGAAGAGGCAGATATGTCACGTCGTCATAGAGCAGTAAAACGCCCAGTTCTTCCTGATGCGAAGTTCAAGGACACTGTAGTTTCAAAATTCATGTCTTGCCTGATGTTTGATGGCAAGCGTTCAGTGGCTGAAAAGATTGTTTATGGTGCGTTTGATCGTATTCAGGAAAAGTCAGGCAATGAGCCAGTTAAGATCTTTCACGATGCGCTTGAAAATGTGCGCCCTAACCTTGAGGTTCGCTCACGGCGTGTTGGTGGGGCAACCTATCAGGTGCCGGTTGAAGTGCGCTCTGAGCGGGCTCAAGCACTTGCCATTCGTTGGTTGATCGACAGTTCGCGCAAACGCGGTGAGACCACAATGGTTGACCGTCTGTCAGGAGAATTGATGGATGCGGCCAATAATCGTGGCAACGCGGTTAAGAAACGTGAAGACACACATAAAATGGCCGAGGCAAATCGGGCTTTCTCGCATTACCGCTGGTAGTTGAGTTAGTAGGAGCTAGATCATGGCACGCGAATATACTTTAGATCGTTACCGCAATTTTGGTATTATGGCGCATATCGACGCTGGTAAAACCACTGCGACTGAGCGGATTCTTTATTACACAGGCCGGTCACACAAGATCGGTGAAGTGCATGACGGCAATGCAACCATGGATTGGATGGAGCAAGAGCAAGAGCGTGGAATTACCATCACCTCTGCCGCGACAACCTGTTTCTGGTATCGTACTGAAAACGGCACCGATCCCTCAGGCGAGCATGGTGATGATCCCGATGCGGCGAAATTCCGCTTTAACATCATCGACACACCGGGTCACGTTGACTTCACGATCGAGGTTGAGCGTTCGTTGGCCGTTCTCGATGGCGCGGTTTGCGTTCTTGATGCGAACGCTGGTGTGGAGCCACAAACTGAAACAGTTTGGCGTCAGGCTGACCGTTATAAAGTGCCGCGGATTGTTTTCGTCAATAAGATGGACAAGATCGGCGCTGACTTCTTTAACTGCGTCAACATGATCAAAGATCGGACCGGCGCACAGCCTTTGCCAGTGCATTTGCCAATCGGTGCCGAAAATGAATTTGCCGGTCTGGTCAATCTTGTGACCATGCAGGAATGGGTTTGGGATTCAGAAGATTTGGGCGCGACTTGGAGTCTCAAAGAGATCCGTCCGCAGCTTGCTGATAAGGCCGCCGAAATGCGCGCTGAGTTGATCGAGTTGATTGTCGAGCAGGACGATGAC
>JAOEVD010000053.1 GCA_028383305.1 Candidatus Puniceispirillum sp. | reverse complement strand
GGCGAGCAGGTGATTTCTGAACGTCACCGTCACCGTTATGAGGTGAATATCGCCTATCGTGACCAGCTTGAGGCGGCTGGCATGGTCATTTCGGGTCTGTCGCCAAATGGCAGTTTGCCAGAAATTGTTGAGCGCGCTGATCATCCATTTTTTGTGGCGGTTCAATTCCATCCAGAATTAAAATCAAAACCATTTGATCCACACCCACTTTTTACCGGTTTTGTCGCGGCATCAATGGAAAAATCGCGCCTTGTGTAACCCGCACCGCAGTGTGACGATAGCTGTGTCGAAATAGGCTTATGTTAAAATAGGCATCTATTAGATGAGGCCGCTATTGAATGGGGCTAGTGATGAATGGGCTTGCATTTACATATGATGCGCGGCTGGCCGTAACCGCCTTGCCGTGATTGGGCCGTGATTGGGCCGTGATTGGGGAGATGATGCCATGCAAATTGTAACCATTGGAAATGTGCAATGCGGCGGTGATTCGCCATTGCTGTTAATCGCTGGCCCCTGTCAGATTGAAGGGCTTGAACATGCGCTGTCTTGCGCCGAATCCCTTTCGAAAATGGCCGCTGATGCTGGAATGGGATTTGTCTATAAATCATCATATGACAAGGCAAACCGTACATCGGCTGGTGCTGAACGTGGCGTTGGCATGGATGAGGGGCTGGAAGTGCTGGCCAAGGTAAAGGCGCAAATTGGCGTCCCGGTGTTGAGCGATGTTCATCTTCCCGATCAATGCGCTGCGGCTGCCGAGGTGCTGGACATTATTCAGATTCCTGCCTTTTTATGCCGCCAAACCGACCTGTTGGTTGCAGCCGCAAAAACCGGCCGCGTGATTAATATTAAAAAGGGACAGTTTCTGGCACCGTGGGATATGAAACATGTTGCCGAAAAAGTCACCAATGCTGGCAATCAAAAGCTGTTATTGACCGAACGCGGCACGTCATTTGGCTATAATACGCTGGTATCGGATATGCGGTCATTGCCAACAATGGCGGCCTTTGGGCATCCGGTGATTTTTGATGCAACACATTCGGTGCAGCAACCGGGCGGCCTTGGTGGCAGTTCGGGTGGTCAACGTAAATTTGTACCGATTTTGGCGCGGGCAGCGGTTGCTGTTGGCGTGCAGGGTTTGTTTATGGAATCACATGAAAACCCTGATCAGGCACCATCTGATGGGCCGAATATGGTGCCATTATTCGAAATGCCATCCGTGCTTGCCAAATTGATGCAGATTGATCAGGCACGCCGCGCCTAACAGGCCAATCCATCGTTCCAAGATCAGTTGCGCTGACCGGCTATTTTCGTTATTGATCGCTCATCTCAACCCTTAAAGACTGAAAAGAGCCAGGCCCATGTCAACGATCGTAGATATTCAGGCGCGTGAAATTCTTGACTCCCGCGGAAACCCAACCGTTGAGGTTGACGTTATTCTTGAAGATGGCGGGGTTGGCCGTGCGGCGGTGCCGTCAGGCGCGTCTACCGGTGCTTATGAGGCGATGCAGATCGTTATGGCGGTAAAGGTGTGTTGAAAGCCGTTGATGCGGTGAATTTCGAAATTTTTGACGCCTTGACCGGTGCTGATGCTTTTGATCAGGCTGGTCTTGATCAGGATTTGATCGAGCTTGACGGTACGCCAAACAAGGCGCGGCTTGGTGCCAATGCCATTCTGGGTGTGTCGATGGCGGTGGCGCGCGCTGCGGCGGATTCGGCTGAAATGCCATTATGGCGCTATCTTGGTGGCGTGCATGCTCATCTTTTGCCAGTGCCAATGATGAATATCATCAATGGTGGCGCGCATGCTGATAATGCGCTGGATGTTCAAGAATTCATGGTGATGCCTGTGGGGGCAAGCCATTTTGCCGACGGTTTGCGTATGGGCGCAGAAATCTTTCACGCGTTGAAAAAGCTGTTGTCGGAGGCGTCATTATCAACCGCGGTTGGTGATGAGGGCGGCTTTGCACCAGCCATTAACTCAACCGATGAAGCGCTTAGCTATATCACCAAATCGATTGAGGCTGCCGGTTACAAGCCTGGCGATGATGTGATGATTGCGTTGGATGCCGCTGCCAGCGAGTTCTGCACTGATTTAAAATATAATCTTGCGGGTGAGGGGCGTACCCTTGGCAGTGATGCAATGAATGCAATGTGGCAGGAATTGACTGGCCGTTATCCGATTGTGTCGATTGAAGACCCATTGCATGAAGATGATTGGAGCGGGTTCCAGAACCTGACCAGTGCCATTGGCGGCGATGTCCAGATTGTTGGCGATGATCTATTTGTGACCAACCCTGAGCGTCTTAGCCGTGGCATCACCGAGGCTGCTGGCAATGCTATCTTGATTAAGGTGAACCAGATCGGCACGCTAACTGAAACTATGCAAGCTATTGATATGGCACAAAAAGCCGGATTTGGAGTTATCATTTCGCACCGTTCAGGCGAAACCGAAGATAGCTTTATTGCCGATCTGGCGGTTGCGACAAATGCCGGCCAGATTAAAACCGGTTCATTATCAAGATCGGATCGGTTGTCGAAATATAACCAGCTGCTCCGTATCGAAGAAGAATTGGACCGCACCGGTCTTTATGCTGGCCGTTCAATTTTGCGCGGCTAGGCCGGTAATTTTCAAAAAAAACCAAGGAAACACGGCGATTCGCTTTTTGCTTGACGCGGTGAATCAGCTCTGATTCAATGTTGGTGTGATCATTCATGGGGGTGATTATAAGACAGTGCGTTAGCGGGGGTGGGATTCATGTATGTAATGCGAAAATCATTGGCGTTTGCGGGCAGCTTCTTTCTGCTTGGAACGATGATCGTGTTTTTCGGGGTTCATACAGTGGCTGGTGAGCGTGGCATGTTGGCGCGCCCGCAGCTAGAGCGCAAAATTATGCTTGCCGAAGAACAGCTTGCCTTGCTGGAAAAGCATCAGACATTTTTGACTCACCGTATTGGCTTGATGCATAAGGGTGGTGTTGATGCCGATATTCTTGCCGAAACGGCGCGTGCCGAGTTTGGGCTTTACGCGCCAAATGATGTGATTGTTTCAATTGATCTATCAGATTTGAAATTTTAATATCACAAGCGGCATATGGTCGGTTAACTGAGTTTCAGTTTATACTTAAAAAATTCAATAAAAACAGAATAATAAAATTGTTGCAAAAATACAAAATTCGCTGAATTCTCGTTCTGTGATTATGTCATGCAAGTGTTTTGCTTTGGATGGCTAGCGCATTAGTCGGGGATTTGGTGAATTGGCAACTTTGTCTGTGTTTCACCAAATGTCCGGTTCAAACAGGCCATGGATGGGCTGGCGATAAAACGCTGTCTGCCGCGGTCACAAAAGGTGGAACAAATGACCGCAAAAGCAAAAACCAAGCGCAAACGTGGCCCAGGGCGGCCGCCAAAAACAGTCGTATCTGGCGTGAATGACATGCCGCCAACCGAAGATCTGGTTGCCATGTATAAAGATATGTTGTTGATCCGCCGGTTTGAAGAAAAGGCCGGCCAGCTATATGGCATGGGTCAAATTGGTGGGTTTTGTCATCTCTATATCGGCCAAGAAGCCGTTGTAGTTGGGCTACAGTCAGCCTCAAAACCGGGTGACACTGTTGTAACATCATACCGTGACCATGGCCATATGCTGGCTTGCGGCATGGATGCTGATGGTGTGATGGCCGAATTGACTGGCCGCGAAGGTGGTTATTCGCGCGGCAAGGGCGGTTCGATGCATATGTTTAGCCGCGAAAAGAATTTCTTTGGCGGTCACGGGATTGTCGGCGCGCAGGTGCCAATCGGTGTCGGGCTTGCATTTTCCCACAAATATAAGAATGAGCCAAATGTCTGCATGACCTATCTTGGTGATGGTGCGGTCAATCAGGGTCAGGTTTATGAAAGCTTTAACATGGCGGCACTGTGGTGTCTTCCCGTCGTGTTTGTGATTGAAAATAACCAATATGGCATGGGAACCAAAGTGACGCGTGCGGCCGCTGGGCGGGCGCTTGCCGATCGCGGCATGGCCTATGGTATCCCGGGCAAACAGGTCGATGGCATGGATGTGCTGGCTGTTCGCACGGCTGCGCTCGAAGCCTTGGCACATTGCCGTGAAGGGAATGGGCCTTATATCCTTGAGATGAAAACCTATCGCTATCGCGGTCATTCAATGTCAGATCCGGCAAAATACCGCACCCGCGAAGAGGTTGATGCCATGCGCAAGCAGCATGACCCAATTGACCAGATCCGCGATCTTTTAAAAAACCAGCATGTTGACGATGCGCGGCTGAAGGAAATTGACTCAGCCGTCAAAGCCACCATGACCAAGGCTACCGAATTTGCCCAAACCAGCCCTGAGCCAGATCCATCTGAGCTATTTACCGATATTCTGTTGCCGCTGACCGACAGCAAACTTTTTGCAAAGGTGTAATCATGGCCATTGAAATTAAAATGCCGGCTTTGTCGCCAACCATGGAAGAAGGCACGCTTGCAAAATGGCTTGTTGCCGATGGCGATGACGTACGTTCGGGCGATGTAATTGCCGAAATCGAAACCGATAAGGCAACAATGGAGGTCGAAGCCATTGAAGATGGTAAAATCGGACAGATTTTGGTGCCTGCCGGAACCCAACATGTAAAGGTGAATGCGGTGATTGCCATGTTGCTTGAAGATGGCGAAAGCGCCACGGATATGAAATTGCCAACGCCGGATGCGCCTGCTGAACCGGCAGCCGTACCTGCTGCCGATAATGCGACAGCATCTGCTGAAATAACTCCAGTGGCGGAAACAGTGGCAAAAACAGGTGAAACTCGGGCGGCAGGAACCGAATGGTCAGGCAGTTCGACGTCGCTTACCGTTCGCGAGTCACTTTGCGAAGCGATGGCAGAAGAAATGCGCCGTGATGAAAATGTCTTTATCATGGGCGAAGAAGTTGCCGAATATCAGGGTGCCTATAAGGTAACGCAGGGGCTGCTTGACGAATTTGGTTCGAAACGGGTGATTGATACGCCAATTACCGAACAGGGCTTTGCCGGTCTTGGCGTTGGTGCGGCCTTTGGCGAATTACGGCCGATTGTCGAGTTCATGACGTTCAATTTTGCCATGCAGGCGATTGATCAGATCATCAATTCAGCCGCCAAAACCCTGTATATGTCGGGTGGCCAAATGGGCTGTCCGATTGTGTTTCGTGGGCCAAATGGCGCGGCAAGCCGTGTCGCGGCGCAGCATTCGCAATGTTTTGCCAGCTGGTATGCGCATTGCCCGGGGTTAAAGGTTGTTGCCCCTTATTCGGCCGCTGATGCCAAGGGCTTGTTAAAAGCCGCCATTCGTGACCCAAATCCGATTATTTTTCTTGAGCATGAAGTCTTATATGGCCAAAGCTTTGACGTGCCTGATGATGATGATTGGATCGTGCCAATCGGCAAGGCCAATGTTTTGCGAAGCGGAAGCGATGTCACCATCGTTGCTTTTTCGATCATGGTTGGTCGCGCACTTGATGCGGCTGATCGTCTTGCCGAACAGGGCATTAGCGCCGAAGTCATTGATTTACGCTCAATTCGCCCGCTTGACAGTGCAACCATTGTTGAATCGGTCAAAAAGACCTCGCGTCTGGTTACATGTGAAGAGGGCTTCCCATTTGCTGGTATAGGCGCTGAGATTGCCATGCAGGTTATGGAACTGGCCTTCGACTGGCTTGACGCGCCAATTGCGCGTGTGACTGGCAAGGATGTTCCAATGCCCTATGCAGCCAATCTCGAAGCGTTGGCTTTGCCGCAAATCGACGACATTGTTGCCGCGGCGCGCACCGCTTGTGAAGGGTTTAAGGGGTAGGGCTGATGGCGATTGAAATTAAAATGCCGGCCTTGTCACCAACCATGACAACCGGAACCTTGGCAAAATGGCTTGTTGGCGAGGGCGACCGCGTCAATTTGGGTGACGTGATTGCCGAAATCGAAACCGATAAGGCAACAATGGAAGTTGAATCGGTTGATGATGGGATTATGGCCAAAATTTTTGTTGATGCTGGTACCGAGAATGTCGCTGTTGGCGCAGTGATTGCGGTTCTAGCAGAAGATGACGAAACCGCAAGTGATGTTGCCAAAGC
>JAOEVD010000052.1 GCA_028383305.1 Candidatus Puniceispirillum sp. | reverse complement strand
AACCATATAATCGGTCAAAAAAAACGTGCCAAGCGTGGTTTCCATTTCGGCGTCAAATTCGGATTTGCCAAGAAACATCTCGTAACAATGCGGCCCAGCGATGCGGGGAATATTTTCCGCCTCAAGAAGGTGGTCAAGCGCGCCACCCGTGCCGCAATCACCATAAGCAACCGCAATCTCCATTCTGGCACGACGGGCGGCTGCAATTTTCCGTTTGACGCCAGGGACAATCTTTTCAGGGTGATTATGCCAAGATGCCGGAAGGCAGGTTAAGGCAACCGCGCCATCCGGCAATTGATCGATTAGCACCAGCAATTCACGCGCCAACGCCCCACAAGCAATGATCTGTAGGCGTGCTGGCTGTTCCGATTTAGCCAGCTGCTTTTTCACGTTCTAACTTAGCCTTGATCATTTCCTTAGCTGTTTCCACCGCAACCGCCGCATCACGGCAATAGGCATCGGCACCAACCGATTCGGCAAAGGCCTCATTCAACGGCGCGCCGCCGACAAGAACGATATAATCGTCACGGATTCCTTTTTCGACCAACGCATCAACAACAACTTTCATATAAGGCATTGTTGTTGTCAAAAGTGCTGACATGCCCAAAATATCAGGTTTGTGCTTTTCCAGCGCATCAAGAAAGTTTTCGACTGGGTTATTGATCCCAAGATCAATCACGTCAAAACCAGCACCTTCAAGCATCATTGAAACAAGGTTTTTGCCAATGTCGTGGATATCACCCTTGACCGTACCAATCACCATTGTGCCAACCCGTGGTGCGCCTGTTTCAACAAGCAAAGGCCGCAAAATACCCATGCCAGCCTTCATCGCATTGGCTGCCATCAAGACTTCGGGAACAAACAAAATACCATCACGGAAATCAATGCCGACAATTGTCATGCCCTCGACAAGCGCTTTGGTCAAAACCTCATAAGGTGTCCAGCCCCGCCCAAGCAGAATATTGACACCGTCAACAATCTCATCCTGCATGCCGTCATAAAGGTCGTCATGCATCTGCTGGACAAGTTCATCGTCGTCCAAATCAGCAAGGATAATTTCATCTTCATCAGCCATGATCATTCCTTTTCATCAACACGCATTTGCGTGCAATCATGTAAGTCCAGCCCCGCGACGGGCCAGAGGCATTTCAGCGTCGTAGTCCAGTGCCAAATCTAAATCTGACGATCCAAAATGTGACACCAGAATAGGCCTTCATTCAAACCCATTCTCAAAAGTTTTGGAGAAACTGTCCTTTTGGATGTAAAATCAAGACGACTGAATTTGTGCTTGGATCGACAAAAGGTCGTATTTTGTCATATTTCGCCATCATAATCGTTGATGGTCATTGATCATTGATCTGATGTTTCTGGATAATCGGCAGGCTTAGCAACACAAAACCAAGCGAAATACCGGTTAGGCCAAACACCTTGAAAGTCACCCATGAATCGGTGCTAAGGCTTCGCCAGGCAATTTCATTGGCAAGCGCCGAACAGGCAAACATCGCCACCCATAGCCAGCTCATGATCCGCCAGCCATCATTGGTCAGCTTGACCTGCGATCCCATAATCGCGGCAAGCGGGTTACGCCCGATGGCACGCCCACCAGCAATCGCCGTCGCAAACATCAAAGTCAGGATTGTCGGTTTGATCTTGATGAATAATTCATTATCAAAATAGAGGGTTAATCCGGCAAAAAACACCAGCGCCGCACAACCAAATGCCGCCATCATCGGAATCCGGCGTTCAAGAACCCAGCTTGCCGCAAGTGACACAATCGTTGCCACCACCAGCACCTTCACACTGAACATCAGGTCGCTGTATAGATAATTGGCACCGAAAAACAGCAAAAGTGGGCCAAAATCAAGAAGCATGCGCCGCCCATTTGATGGTGGGGTTTCATTGTCCTTGGTGTTGCCCGACGGGGTCTGATCATTCATGTTTCATCATCCAATCATTTCAAAAATTCTAAAAAAGCGAGATATTACCGTACATCTATCGCCTAGCATGACGGCGATGCCATATCTTTTATCTTAAATCCAACGCGGCTCCAACGCGACTCCAACTAGGCGGCCAGCCTTGATGCCAGAATTTCGCATTCATCGGCGGTCTTGCGAATAAACGCGCCACCATTATCGGCAAGACGCGCCTGTTCGCCCAATTGGCGACGCCAATGTTTGGCACCGCGTTGGCCTGCATAAAGCCCCAACATATGCCGTGTTATGCTGTGAAGCGGCACATGATTTGCCGTCATCCGATCGGCATAATCGGCCATCGCTTCGGCCACTTGGCGACGGCTTAGCGGCGTTGTGCCAAAAATATCATTGGCGATTTCGGTTAAAACATATGGCGTGCGATAGGCGGCGCGGCCGAGCATCACCCCGGCAAAACCGTTAATTTCAGTGGCGATTTGCGCTTTAGTTTCCAGCCCGCCATTCAAGATCACCCCAAGATCATCACGGCGCGTGGCAAGACGGCGCGCACGGTCATAATCAAGCGGCGGGATGTCACGATTTTCTTTTGGGCTTAGGCCCTTTAGCCATGCTTTGCGAGCGTGAAGGTAAAATTTGTTAACCCCGGCATCTGCAACCCGATCAACAAATTGATCAAGCCCCGCTTCAGTATCCATATCATCAATGCCAATGCGGCATTTAACCGTAACCGGCAGATCGCTTGCTGCCATCATCGCCGAACAGCAATCGGCCACCAATTGTGGTTCGGCCATCAAACAGGCGCCAAACCGGCCGGATTGCACCCGATCCGATGGGCAGCCAACATTCAGGTTGATTTCGGCAAATCCCTTGTCAGCAGCGCGTTCAACCGCCATCGCCAGACGGTCGGGCTGGCTGCCACCAAGCTGAAGCACCAGCGGATGTTCAATTTCATCATGGCCAAGAAGTCGGTCAAGATCACCATGAATAACCGCCTCGGCTGTTACCATTTCGGTAAACAGCAACGCATCGGGAACAAGTTGCCGGTGAAAGACACGGCAATGCCGGTCAGTCCAATCCATCATCGGTGCCACACAAAGGCGGCGGTCAATGCTGTTGATTTGATCAATGCTGGTCATGACGGCTTTATAGCCTGCCTTCGGGAAAATGCCAACTCACAGCGCGTCAAACGGGTTTCGCGCCTTGGCGTCAGTAACCGCAATAATAAAGGCATCGTGATCCATCTTCGTTTCAGCGGCAAGACGGCTTGCGGCGGTTTCGCCATCTACCCATTCGGTGCTGGTGATAATCTGCCACGCGTAATTGCCATCAAAATCAAGGCTTCGCGCCAGTAATTTATGACGCCCGTCAAGCGCATCAATATGCACAAAAATGGCACCCGCATCGGCGTCGCCGCGGCGTACCAGAACGCAATCAATAAAAATCACGCTGGCGTGCCGAAGCGCCGCACTTACTAATATGCCCGATTTCACCCGTGTCATCACGACGCCTCATTTGCTAGCTGGCAGGCCGGAGAGCCGATCCCGCCAAAATCACATGGCTTAAAAATCGGTGCAACGTCCCTTTTGTTCCCAATCGCCATAGCGCGTTGGCTCGGGTCCTTTGGGGCCATTCACCTCGGGTGGCATTTCACTATCAACCGCCTTATCCGGCAGATTATCGCTATTTTGCGCGGTTTTATCGATCGCTTCACCGGCCATTGCAGGCGTGTTTTTCTTGTCTCTTTCCATAATTGGGTATATGCCCCTTTAAACGCCCAAAAACAAGTCATCAGCCGCTTAATGCAGATGAACCATCGGAATTTTCAATGCCTGATCGCAAAACCCCATCGACACCGACCCGCCTCGACAAGCCTCTTTTGCGTTTGGAAACGCCGAAACGTGCCGCAAAGCCGCGGCCAGCAAACCGTGGTGATCGCCAATCCGCTGATCATCCCGTTTTGGGAGGCAAACCATCTTCGGGCAAACCATCTTCAGGGGGCGCACCATCGGCAAATAACAATCGGCCAACCTCGCGCCCGACTGGTGAGAAAACAGCCAGCCCCGCATCGCGGGCAAAGACCGGTGGCAAACCGGCAAAGCCAGCTGGCAAACGCCTCGATGCAGCGCCAAAAAAAGCCGTTCTAACATCGCTGACAAGCCGCCGTATCGTCTATGATCTGTTGGTTGCTGTTGATGAGGGCATCCAGCTTGATAAGGCGCTTTCATCCAATCATGAATTACCCAAATTAGAAGATCGTGATCGCCGTTTTGTTCGTTTGCTGGCAACGACCAGCCTTCGCCATCGCGGCCAATTGGAGCGCGTGCTTGCCCCGCTTGTTGCGCGCAGACCTTTTGGCGCACAAGCCAACGCCAATCTTATCCTGCTGATGGGCGCAGCGCAGCTTTTGCTTTTGAAAACAGGGGCGCATGCCGCCGTCGACAGCACGGTTGAGCTGATGCGCCAAACTGGATTTGACCGATTATGCGGGCTTGCCAATGCGGTCATGCGCCGCCTTACCCGTGAAGGCGAGGGCTTGTTTGAAGCGACCAGCCATATGGATAATCTGCCGGGCTGGCTGCAACAAAGCTGGCAGCATTATTGGGGCGAGGAAGCCACCACCGCCATTGCCGATCTTGCCATGCTGCCACCGCCGCTTGATATTTCCGTCAAAGACGATGCCGCCGGATGGGCGGTCAAGCTTGACGCCCGCCTGATTGATAATCATAGTCTGCGCCGTGAATTTGATGGCGACCCATCTTTGCTTGTCGGTTTTGAAGAAGGCGCATGGTGGGTGCAAGATGCCGCCGCTGCCTTACCAGCCCGCCTGTTAAATATCGTCAAAGACGAGGCAGTTATTGATTTATGCGCCGCGCCCGGCGGCAAAACCGCGCAATTGATTGCAGCTGGTGGCCGCGTCACCGCGATTGATAATAGCCGCAAACGGCTCGACCGGTTACGGCGCAATTTGAAACGCCTGAAACTATCGGCTGATCTTGTGCTTGCCGATGGTGCCGGCTACAGCCCCGATGCGCCGGTTGACGCGGTTCTTGTCGATGCGCCTTGTTCGGCAACCGGCACGGTGCGGCGGCGGCCTGATATTTTGAAGCAGCGCGAAGCCGAAGACATTATTGCCTTGCAGCAAATCCAATGGGAACTCGTGACAAATGCGCTTGGCTGGCTTCGTTCGGGTGGCCGCATGGTTTATGCCACCTGTTCATTACAACCCGAAGAAGGTGAAGATATCATCAGCGCAGTCATTGATGCCGCTGATGGGCGCTTTGGCGTTTACCCCATCACCGCCGATGAGGTTGGCATTTTTGCCAAATCAATCACCGAAACAGGTTGTATCCGCATCCTGCCAAGCGACTATGTTGACATTGGCGGGGTTGATGGTTTTTTCATCGCGCGGTTTATGTCTTTAGAATAGGCAGCAAGGCCTTCATTTCGTAATCGTGATAAACGACAGGCAGTAATGGCGAAACGCGGCAAAAATCCTGAACCATGGCGTGTTGGCAAGCTTGAACAGCTATTCCGGCATACCGGCCTGTTTTTGTGGAGTTTACGCGGCAGCAAGCCAAATGTGATCATCACCGGCTATGCCGATCATTGGCGCGGCGCAGCAAGCAAGGGATCGCAAATCATGACCAGCGGTTCCAGCTGGCGGGTCAGCAGTGACGGCTTTGACGATTTTGAATGGCTTCGTGATTTACGCACATTTGGCGGCAGTCAGGCGCGCAGTCGGGCGCGAAGCCTGATCAGCAACTGGCTTAAGGTCAATGGTCGCTGGAACGCCAAAAGCTGGCAACCTGATATCATGGGAAAACGTCTGGCAAACCTTGTTTTTTGCTATGATTGGTATGGCAGTTCTGCCGATGAGACATTCCAACAGAAAATTAGTGAATCAATCGGGTTGCAGGCACGCTGTTTGGCGATTGATTGGAAGCGGCTTTATGACCATGATGCCCGCGTTGGCGCGTTACGCGGGCTGATCATTGCCGAGGCCGCGCTTGGTGCCGAGGCCAGCGACCTTGATAATCTGATGGAATTTCTGGTGCCGTTAATTGACGGCATGATCCATACGGATGGCGGCCATAAAAGCCGTATGCCCGATAGGCATCTGGCCATCATGCGCGACCTGATTGAAATTCGGAACAGCGGCATTGCAAACCAGCTTGAACAACTTGTTTGGCTTGATACAACCATTGCCAAAATGGGCGCAATCTGCCGCATGTGGCGTCATGCTAATGGACAATTTGCCCGCTTTAACGGTGCCGGCCTTTCCGATCCTGAGATAATCGAAGAAACGCTGGCGCGCGCAGGCCAAAAGGGCAAGCTGTTGCAACAAGCTCCCTATAGCGGTTTTTTGCGATTCTCATCGGGGCGATCAACCGTGATCATGGATGTTGGACAACCAGCCAAACATGCCGATGTTGCAGGGCTTGGAACGCTTGGTTTCGAATTTGCCGTTGGGCAGAATCTATTAGTGGTAAATCCAGGGCAGATAACCGGCGATGTTAACCTTCACCGCCTGCTGAGCTCGACCAAGGCGCATTCGACCCTGACCCTTGATGGCCAGAATTCATCTGATTTTGCCACCGGCCGTCT
>JAOEVD010000051.1 GCA_028383305.1 Candidatus Puniceispirillum sp. | reverse complement strand
TGTCTTGAGTTTTGCTCGGGGCTACACCGGGGCTACAGAATGTTTCCGCCAAAAAACAGCTTCAAAAAAATGCGAATAAATGTTGGCTAATGGTCAAAAGGGCAGAAAGCCTCTGATCAATGGCAGGAATGCCAGTAGCTTTTGAAGCAAACCCATCACGCTGATACCAAATCGCGGTAAAACAAAGAGCACAACTCCAGCTACCACCGCTACAAGTAACAAAACAGGCAGCAGGTTTGGCTTGTTTGGCCGTTCATCAGCGTCAATCACCTCTCCCTCGATGACATCATCATCACGCTTCTTTGAGAGAAGCTTTGAGATAAACATTCCAATAGCAATGCCGAAAGCGGCTAAGATTAGCAGTCTGATCATGAGTAAGATGTTGTGATTAGTTCCGCAAAAATCAACTGCATCATTGCTGTAAAGGTGTAGGGGGGGCAAAAACTCAGTGACGTCACACGCAATATCATGTGCTCTCACATTTTTTTGCAGAAAAGTACGGCACAAATTAGCTGTCGGCAGGGTTTCGTGTGTAGCATTTTGCAAACCGCAATTGGTTTACAGATAAAAACAATCAACAATCTTGTTTGCCTGTTTGTTAGCGTTGGCTATAAGCAGCCTCTGGCTACGGTCAACCTCCACTCATGTGGTATATTATATGTGTATCCAGTACGGAACTGTGAGGGCTGCAAAATAGGCCATTACAATACCTGATCTGGAACTGTTCGTGTTTTTGCTCATGTCTTTTTGGGAGAAACAGTTCCAGCTTGGCTACCGTCAGTTTCTGAAATGGAACCGTGTTTTAATTTTTTCCAGGCATGGGAAGGTGGTCCGCTTGGCATTGGCTGGAAGGTGATCTCCCACTCCCGCGCCTTCTTTGTCTTCATGTTAAAGCTTGATTGAGTATGGCAAACAATAAAGCCATATTCCTGCAGTTGATCGAATGCTCGCTTTGCTCTTTCTTGCCCAGAATCCAGGCACTTTGCCGCTTGACGTGTACTAAATCCTATCTGCCCATTGTTGTTACCATTAAATCCAAGGCTCATTTCAATCAACACACGTACTGAGCTAGCTGAAAGAGCCTTGAATGACGGGTGTTTGATTATCGCATAGGGGAGCAGCAGGTATTGACCACTACTACGCTTGTGAGGCTTACCTGGATGCTTGCTTTTAGCTATTGAACTAACTCTTATGGTTAGTGATCAAGCTTTCTATGTATCTACTTATCTCGCTTTGTGGCCAGCCAACCCGGCCTTTTGATATGCGAACCCGCGTTAGCTTACCCTGATTTGTAAGCGAGTATAGGGTTGGGCGGCTGATAGAAAGGGCTGCGCAGGCTTGACGCTAGTTCAAGATAATATCCATTGAGAATGATCCTTACAAAAATTAAAGATCTCCTTATTAAATGCATATTTTCAAAAAGCGCAACGCACAATTCGTACATCATGATGCAGGCTAAAACTAAAATAAACGAAGTTTGACATTGCATTAATTCATTAAAACTGTTGTCTGTTTCCGTTATCAATGCCTCGTTTCTTTGTTAACAATTGCTAGCTGTTCTGACTGAAACCTCAAAAACATCAGGAGTGCTTAAATGATTCCAGCTAAATATGGACAGGTTACATTTATATTTTTTGTCTCAATCTGCATGTCTTGTGTTGTGTCTGGTGTCTCGGTTCTTAACACAGCTGGGTTTGTTGATGCGTTTTTTGGTTTATGGATGACAGCTTGGTTGAAAAGTTGGATCGTTGCTTTTCCGAGCCTTTTGGTTATCGCGCCGATAGTACGTCGCTTTGTAGATAAATTGTTAATCAAAGAATAAAAGATCTGTCACGAAATAGGTATAGTCCCAAGTGCGCAATTTTCCGCCAGAAAGAATAATTTGTCTCACCGAGGAAACAGTTGAAACGCTGTATTTACTTGGCGAGCAAGATCGAATTGTTGGTGTAACTGGATATGCAGTGCGGCCACCAGCTGTTCGAAAGGAAAAGGAAAGAGTTGCTGCTTTTACCTCCGCAAAAATCGACAAAATACTCTCGCTAAAGCCTGATCTAGTATTGGCGTTTTCAGATCTACAGGCTGAAATCGTCGCTGATTTGATTAAGAATGGTGTGGCTGTAATGGCTTATAATCAGCGTGATATATCCGGTATTCTCTCAATGATCCGTCACTTAGGCGCTACCGTTGGTGTGGGTGAAAAGGCGGAAAGCCTTGCCTCGTCGTATGAAAAGCGTCTTGCCGATCTGAGGAATTTAGAAAAGCACGATGTTCGGCCGCGCGTATATTTTGAGGAATGGGACTCACCCATGATCACTGGGATTAAATGGGTCTCAGAGTTAGTTGAAATAGCAGGTGGAACTGATGTTTTCTCAGCGCTTTCTTCTAATGAAGCCGCTACTGACCGAATAGTAACCTCATCGGATGTAATTGAGGCAGCACCAGATATCATTGTTGCGAGTTGGTGTGGAAAAAAACTGAGGCCTGAGTCGTTCCGTGAAAGAGAGGGCTGGGCTACTATTCCAGCGGTACAGAAGAACTACATTTATGAAGTCAAATCACCACTGATCTTGCAACCCGGGCCTGCGGCGCTGACAGATGGGTTAAATGAACTTGTTCAAATATTTAGTTTTGGTGATCATTGCAGCCAACTAAAAAAAGCTTAAGGATTGAAAATGGCTGAGCAAATGTATTTAGAATTTCCCCTAAAATCTGAGTATGTTGAGAACTTTCTTGAACTTTGCAATTCTGACCTAGGGTTTGCGCTTACCAAGAAGCAGCCCGGATTCATATCGGCAGAATGGATGATTTCAACGTCAGAGACTGGCAGTAAATGCTTGCATCTGTGGGAGAAATGGCAAAGTGCTCAAGATTTTACGGCCTATATGCAAACGCCAGATCGAGCACCGGGAAGTAAATTTGAATTATCGCTGAGGGAGTGGGGTGCTGGAGAAACAAAAGTTTATTGGGGTACAGCCAATCTAGTCTAAAACTAAATTTCAGAGAACCTCTCGAAAGCTTATGTCTGCTTAACTGAGTCATTCCTGCCAGAGCTTACAAAAATATAGAGGAGGTTCACGATGGGGGCGACAAACCAAAGAATTGCTGAACTCCACAACATCAGACTCTGTGGCAGACCATGTCCCAGAAAAAATCCAACACATAACATTATCAGCAGAATGTTCATTGCTATTGCGGCGTTCCTTAAACTCATCATTAGCTCCTTCAAAGAGGCGTTTTAGGCTTCTTGAATTTTCCACGTGGGTATTTGTTATCACTAGCTTTCTTGGCGAATAGCCTAAGAAATCAACTGATGAACTTCGATAACGTTACCAACCGGGTCTTTGAAGAATATTTGATACCATTCCTTTGCGAAGCTTGTCCCATAATCAGAGAAGGGTACGTCATTTTCTTCTAAAATACGTTTAAACTCTTCGATGTCGTCTGTCCGAAACGCAATATGACCTTTTTCAACTGGGTTGATGTCCTGGTTATGTTTGATTGCAACATCGAGATCTTTTTCTGCCAAGTGCATTTGCATAGTGCCTTCAGTAACAAATTTTATTTTGCCGTTATAACCTTTGTCTTTTGTGGCAGATGTTCTCGGAAATTTTTCAGGGGCGATTGTCTCCATTTTCATAACATTTCGGTAAAAGCTATCAAGCTCTTCAACATCTTGAGATACATAATTGATATGATGAAATTCAAGTTTCATTTCACGGTTCCTCAAAATTAGTTATCGGCACAATCGACGCATGGTGAGGGGAATTCTTATATATTTATCTTAAGCTACGACCGACATTCCAATAAATCTCCAGCCTAATGCAGTTAACATTTGCATGCCTAAATCAAGTGCATTGGTTAGATAATTTATAGATCATAAAGATCTTTATACTTTTCCTCGAGATAGTTAAGCAGTGGATCTACGCTAACCTCGTTGCCCGTAGCTTTTTCAATGGTGGCTTTTGGTTCAAATAAACTACCATGTACTTGGACATTTTCACGCAACCATTCCGTTGCTGAGCTTAGATCTCCATTTGATAGAGACATATCTAGATTGGAGATTGAACTTTTCATTTTTTGAAATAAGCATCCAGCGTAAACGTTGCCTAGGGTATAGGTTGGAAAATAGCCGAAAGCTCCCGCTGCCCAGTGCACGTCTTGCAGAACTCCTTTTGATGGCCTCTCAACTTTATAACCAAAGTCAGATTCAAACCGCTCGTTCCAAGCACCTTCAATGTCGTTAACATTTAGGTTGCCCGATATCAGTGATTTTTCTAGATCAAAACGCAGCATTACATGGAGATTGTATTGCAGCTCATCTGCTTCGGTGCGGATGAAGCCTGTGTCGACACGATTAACGCATTTGTAAAAAGTCTCTGGGTCTTCAATTCCAAAGTCACCGAAAAGATCCCTCATCCTATAAAAAAGCCAGCTTGTAAAAGGGCGACTACGCCCAAGTTGGTTCTCATAAATCCTACTCTGACTTTCATGAACACCGAGTGATACTCCTCCACCCAAAGGACTAAAAACAAAATCCTTGTGGATGTTCTGTTCATATGTTGCGTGGCCAACCTCGTGAATGGTTGAGTAAATGCAGTTGAATGGATCAGTTGGATCTGTTCGGGTTGTTATCCGCACGTCATCGCCAGAGCCTGACGAAAATGGGTGAACTGCCTGGTCAATTCGACCCTTATTTAAGTCATACCCGAATGCAATTGCTAACTCATTTGCGAGCTTTAGCTGGATTTTTTCATCAAAATTACCTGTTACCACTCTCAGTTTTTCTTTTGTTAAAATTTCTTTACGCAGATTAACCAGAGTGGGTCGTAGATTCTGAAACATTGTTGAAATGTTAGCTGCCGATATGTTCGGCTCATACTCATCTACAAGAGCGTCATAGCACTCATCACCTTCTGAAAGCGCAGTAGCCTTCTCTATTTTCAATTCAATAATTTCAGCGAGAATGGGAAGATATTCTGCTACATTTTCATTCTGCCGTGCAGTGGCCCAAATGCCGTGAGCTTTTGATGTAACACGGGCAATAGACGCATTGAGATCCCCTGGAACTTTACAAGCTTTTTCATAGTTTTTCTTAATTAGTCTGATGTTTGCTGATTCTTTTTCACCTTGTGGAGTAATCCTATCCAGCCAGTCCGCGATACGTGGGTCTGTGTTTCTGGTGTGGATGGTCCGAACAATTGCGGCCTGTTCGGTTGCTCTTTGCTCCGCCGAGCCTTCAGGCATCATTGTTTCCTGATCCCAACTGAGCCGTCCCGCAATTGAGGCAAGAGCTTCGGTGTCTTGTTGAAATTGCATCAATTCAGTGAAGGCTTGGTTTGTCGGCATTGTCTATCTTTCTGCTGGAGCTTTTATGAGACCAATATATGTATCGTGACCGAAGTTTTTGCTAGGTATCAGCTGATTTTTTATCCAGCAATCTCGATATTTAGGGCGTAAGGCAAACTAATTGGCTATTTCACAGCTCTTATTGGAAGGAGTGATGGTGTCTCATTTTGTTTGATGAGGCCGCGCCACTTTGCCAAGGCGGCAGATTTCATCTTGACGTGATGTGACCTGTTGTAAACGCCAGTAACACTGCTGTCTTTGTGGTTCAGTGCACATTTGATAGTAAACTGATCAACACCATCGTCTGCCAATGCAGTCGCGATGCTCCGTCTGAAATCATGAAATGTCCAATCAGTGGTTTCACTTTCATTTTGAAGAAGCAATTTGATTTGCGAGAACCCTGATAATGGCTTTTCACCGAGTGTTGTCGAAAATATAAACGGCCCATTACCGCGAGGGCAGCTGTCTATTATGTCTCTTAGATGGGGAAGCAAGGGCGTGATTATAGTTTCACCTGATTTATTGCGATCACGAGGTATAGCTATCCGATCATCCATGATTTCGTCACGTGTGAGCTTGGCTATTTCATTTAGCCTTTGGCCTGAGAACAGAAGGAATTTCACAAAAGCCGCCTGAACGCCTCCAAGAGAGTCGCAAGCAGCCAGAATGCTCATAACCTCATCAAGTGTAAGCACACGCTCTCTGCAGCGTTCCTTGGACGGTTTAGGGATGTCTGCTGCAGGGTTTGTGTTAATATAACCTACGCCAACCGCCCATTTCAGCATTTTGGATATGTATTGAAGGACGCGATTAGCAAGAACCATACGGCCACGCTCAGTTATACGTCTGATAACAGCCCGGATTGCGGGCTTATCAAGTGCCTCAAGCTCTATCTTGCCCACAAATGGCAGGACGTCTTTCCGCATTGCACGCTCATATTCAGGCCAGGTCTTCAGATTAACTTTCAAATGATCACGCAAATATTCCTCAAAACATTCTTCAACATTTGTGGACGAGGGTGATCTTGCGAGCTTCTTTGCAGTTTGTGGGTCATGACCAGCTTGAATACTGGCGCGAAGTTCGGTGTTTCTGACACGGGCATTTTTGAGGCTAACCTCTGGGTAGCTGCCAATTGTGTATTTACGCATGGAGCCTTGATATCGGTATTGGAGTGACCAAGTCCTTTTGTCACTGGAGGTAATGCGAAGCTGCAGGCCATTCCCATCGGTAAGGGTAATCCTTCCGGAGTGGGGTGGCTTTGTCAGTTGGATTTGCCTGCCTGTAAGTTTCACATATCCTCCATCTGGGGCTACACCGGGGCTACAAAAGGGGTTTGCTTAAGACGGATTCTATCTTACAAAGACTTACAGCTTCGCACAATAGACAATTGTATTTACTGCAAATATG
>JAOEVD010000050.1 GCA_028383305.1 Candidatus Puniceispirillum sp. | reverse complement strand
ATGATGACGGGCTGATTGCCGAATTGCGCGCTGTCTGGCTTGAATATCAGATGATTGTGATCCGCGGCCAGGATATTACACCGGCACAGCAGCTGGCTTTTGCCAGCGCCATTGGCGAGCCTGATATCTATCCGTTCCTGACCGGCCTTGACGGGTTTCCGATGATTACTGAGGTGCTGAAAAAAGAAAATGAGAAGGTCAATTTCGGCGGCATCTGGCATTCTGATACGACCTATCAAAAATGTCCGCCAATGGCGACATTGCTTTATGCCAAGGAATTGCCGCCGCTTGGCGGCGATACGCTGTTTGCCAGTCAATATGATGCCTATGATCAATTGTCGGATTCATTGTGTGCTGTCCTTGATGGGATGTGCGCGGTAAATGCCGCCGGCAAAAAGCGCGTCGCCTCAACCCGGAGCGAACGGTTAAAGGATTCGGGAAGTGGCGTTGATCCTGACGCGTTGGTTGGCATTCATCCGGTGGTGCGAACGCATCCCGAAACGGGTCGTAAGGCGCTATTTGTCAATGCAGCGCATACAGTTGCGTTTGATGGCTGGAGCGAAGAGGAAAGCCGCGGGCTTTTGGATTATTTGTTCACGCATCAGATTTCCCCCGAATTTCAATGCCGGCTGCGTTGGCAGGTTGGCGATGTCGCTTTTTGGGATAATCGGTGCGTTCAGCATTACCCATTGAATGATTATCATGGATATCGCCGGTTATTACATCGCATAACCTTGAAAGGTGATGTTCCGGTCTAATCGGGCCGGCCTAACCTCGTTTGGTCTCTGATAATGAAATGTTAGACGGGTCATTCGCCGGGATATTAGGTTTTTATGTTCACGTGCCGCAATAATAGTGATTAAATGCGGACTCAAGGATAGTTTTGGTTGCGTCTTGCATGCTTTTTCACTTAAATGTGTCTCTCTTACTTGGCGTCTTGGTCAAAATCGAGCAAGGTCAAGCTGAGCTCTAATATTCAATTCTGGGAGGAATTAAGAATGTATAACAAGTTACCGATAGCGTTGGGTACCGCCCTTGCCGTTGGTGTCGCTGGTTTTGCCGGTGGTGCTATGGCCAAAGTTGAGGGAGACACAATTACCATTGGGTCATCACTCTCATTGACTGGCAAATATTCGACTAACGGTTTTCACACGCAAAAAGGTTATGACTTCGCGGTCAAGCGGATCAATGACACTGGCGGTGTGAAGGTTGGTGGCAAAAGCTATAAGTTAAAAGTTGTCTATTATGACGATGAGTCAACACCGTCACGTGCGTCGCAGCTGACTGAGCGTTTGGTTAAGCAGGATGGTGTAGAATTTATGCTTGGCCCATACAGTACAACAATGACAAAAGCTGTTGCCCCTGTAACAGAGAAGTACAAGATACCGATGGTTGAGGCTGAGGGCGCATCCCGTTCTTTGTTTACACAAGGCTACAAGTACATGTTTGCGGTACTTTCGACATCTGAATACTACCTTGCGCCGGTTCTTGATCTTATAGCGGAGCGGACAAAGGCTGGATATAAGGCTCCTTCAGATCTGCGTATCGGTATGGCATTTGAAAATGACGGCTTCTCACTTGATGTTCGTGCCGGTGTTCTTGATGTTGCAAAAAAATACAACATGAAAATCGTGATTGATGACAAATTGCCTGCCGATTTGTCAGACATGTCAGCAACCTTGACCAAGTTTAAGGCGCTGAAGCCAGACATTCTTCTGGTCTCAGGCCACTCAAAGGGTGCAGCCACTGCAGCTCGTCAGATTGAAGAGATGAAAATCCAGGCTCCATACATGGCGATAACTCACTGTGAAGCTGCAAAGGTTCATGTGAAGTTTCCAAAATCTGCTAACGGCTTGCTTTGTCCAACGCAGTGGTTAACAAATCTGCCCAACAGTGAACCGATTTTTGGCGATGCTCAGAAATATGACAAAGACTTCAAAGTCGCATATCCTGAGTACAATACAGGCATTCCTTACCAGACAGCACAGGCATCTGCCGCTGTTCTCGTGTTCAAGGATGCGTTTGAGCGTGCCAACAGCTTTGACCGTGACAAGGTTCGTGACGCTCTTTCGGCAACTGACATGAATACGTTTTATGGCCCGGTTAAGTTTTCAGAAGCTGGTAACAACATCGCAAAACCAATGTTTTACCGTCAAATTCAGGCTGATGGCAGCTATAAGAACATCGTGAGCAACGGAGATATGACAGTGCCACGGAAGGCTGCGTACTAGTAACCTCTCACTACAATGTAAAATGCGGGAAACCCTTTTCGAAGGGTTTCCTTTTCTCGTGCGTCTATGTTACGTACTCAAAAAAATATTAAACACTTCTTTCTTGTCAATTCTTAAAAAGAGGGCAAATCATGCTCGATAATTTGCAACTCCTATTTGTCTACGCGCCGGTGATGAATGTTCAAATGATATTGGACGGTATTTTCATTGGCGCCGTTTTTGCACTTGCCGCATATGGGCTTGCCCTTGTTTGGGGCGTAATGAATGTGAAAAATCTAGCCCAAGGTGACTTTGTCATTATGGGCGGTTATCTCGCCTTTACGGCGAATAACCTTGGGTTTCATCCCATCCTCGCATTGCCGGTGATTGCGACAATTATGTATATTTATGGGGTGGTGGTATATAAATTGGTCATCCGGCGGGTGATTGATAATGACATGTTTGTTTCACTGCTTGCGACGTTTGGCTTGTCGCTATTCATGCAGCAAGTTATGAACCTCATTTACGGTCCGGAGGTGCAGACCGTTGACTCCCACATGCACATCATGACGATGTTTGATGACTTTGTGACGGTGCCAATGGTCAAAATTGTTTCGCTTCTATTGGCAGGATGCTTTGCTGCGGCGATTGTTATTTTTATGACGAAGTCTCGCACGGGTCAGGCTATTAGGGCGACATCACAAGATGCACGGGCTGCTCGAGTTCTTGGTATTGATACCGATAAAGTTTACATGCTCACTTTTGCCCTAAACTCAGCCATTTGCGGCATTGCTGGCGTCCTTGTTTCAATGATTTGGGTGTTGCAGCCTTTTTACGGTATTGTTTACTCACTTCGGACGTTTGCGATTGTGACTGCCGCTGGACTGGGTAATCTGCCTGGCGTGATCGGGATGAGTTTTGTCCTCGGATGGGTTGAGCAGTATGCGGGAATTATTGCTGGTGCAGAATGGCAAGTCGCTTCCGCGGTTTTTGTTCTGATTGGTGTTCTATTGTGGCGTCAAATTCAACTACGGCGTCAAAGACAGGTGGTTCGGTAAAATGAATGAAAAGTTAGTATACATAGGTTTGGCCATATTTGGTATTCTTGGCCCCATAGCCTTTCCTGATTACGTCATGCAAATGGCTGTTCTTTGGATGATGGTGCTTATGGCCACAACGTGGGATATCACTGGCGGTCAAATGGGTTACAACTCGCTCGGGAACATCACCTTTTTTGGTGTTGGTATGTATGTGTCAGCGGCCATTCAAGTCTCGATGTTTTACGATCTAGGAGAGTTCACCGCATCTTACGGCGCGATTAAGCCGGTGTTTACCGAGGCTCAGTACTACACTGGACTAGCCCTTGGGATCGTAGTTGCTGGTATAGCATGTGCAGGTTTAGCTCTCTTATTAGGGTTTTGTGTGTTCGGATTGAGAGGGCCTTATTTTGCGATTGGAACGCTTGGCGTTGCAGTAGCTGCTCGCGAAATAGCCGGTACGATTGAGGTCATTGGCGCTGGTGCGGGAATTGCAATGCCATTTCTGCCGCTACCAATTGAATATCGATCCTTGTTCTTCTACGTCCTTTTGTTTGTCCTTGCTGTTCTTGCGCATTTTGTAATTCGGTGGCTGTTTAAAACCCAATTTGGGCTTGCTGCTAATGCGATCAGGGATGACGAAGATAAAGCTGAAGCGATGGGAATTCCGACTTTGCGTTACAAGCAGGTTGGTTGGGCAATTGCTGCATTTTTCATGGGCTGCACAGGTGCTGTTTTCGGCAACATGGTGGGATATATCGAGCCTCTTGAAGTGGCGTTCCCAGTTGCCACATTCGGGATTTTTATGGTCGCGATGTCGCTTCTTGGGGGCAAAGGCACGTTGTGGGGTCCAGTCCTTGGCGCAATTTTGTTCCATGTTGTCAAAGAAGCAACTTGGACATATTTGTTAGGATTACAGTGGGTTGTTCTCGGGCTGATCCTGATTGTAAACATTGTTTATTTTCAACAGGGCATAATGGGCTGGTTGCAAACAAAATACCCAGAAAAATTTGGTATCATTGTTGACCAGTCAAATATTCAAGCGAAAGAGGAGGCATAGATGGCTGACCCGATTATTGCAGTTAATAATGTTTCCAAATCCTATGGAGGAGTGAAGGCGAACGTCGACATCTCAATGACAGTAGAGCGTGGCTCAATCACTGGCATTATCGGGCCGAACGGCTGTGGCAAAACCACATTGTTCAACTCGATTGTGGGTTATCACCCTATCGATACTGGTTCGATAAAGTTTGACGATACGGAAATTTCGGAGCTTCGCGTTGGTGATATCGCACGGCTTGGCATGTTACGGACATTTCAGCAGACCCGTATTTACGGCAAGATGGACTGTGTTGATAACATGCAGATCTCGGTATCCCATCGCAAGGGGTCAAGCGGTTCAATGTTTGCAAGCCGTCGTGGTGAAATCCGCGATCGTGCCGAGCATTTGCTTGAATTTGTTGGTCTCTATTCCAAGCGTAATCTGATTTCGGGCGATTTGTCCTTTGGCCAGCAAAAGCTGTTGGAATTTGCGATGGCATTGATGAATGACCCAAAGGTTCTTCTTCTTGATGAGCCAACTGCTGGAATTAACCCAACTTTGATAAATGGTTTGATCGATCGGTTAAGACGGGCCAATGAAGAGCTTGGTATCACTTTGTGCGTTATCGAGCACAATATGCGGGTGATCATGAATCTAGCTTCGAATATCTACTGCCTGTCAAACGGCAAGATGTTAGCAAGCGGCAAACCAGAAGATTTGCAGAATGACCCACGCGTTATTGACGCGTATCTTGGAGGGCACTAATGGCCAAAGAACCGGTAAAAAAGACCGCAGCTAAAGCTGCTGCGGCAAAAAAGGCAACAGCAAAAAAGCCAGCATCTAAAGCTGCTGGTCCCAAAAAAGCCGCTGTGAAAAAGGCCCCGGTGAAAAAAGCTGCCGTGAAAAAAGCACCAGCCAAAGCCGCTGCCGCAAAAAAAGCGCCAGTGAAAAAAGCTGTTGCTAAAAAGGCACCAGCCAAAGCCGTGAAAAAAGGCAAGAAGAATGTCAGCGGTTATGGTGGTGGTTCAGTTGATGTGGTGATGTCGGTTGATCAGGTGGCGCGTGAAGCAGCCTCGATTGCGGCCAATGCACCAACAGTTCCTCAATTGGAAAAGCTGGCCAATAAAGACAATTATCTGAGCATTAACAACCTCCGGGCAGGCTATGGCAAAATGGAAATTTTGCATGACTTCAGCCTTCGCATTGCTCGTGGCCAGTCTTTGTGTTTGATTGGGCCGAATGGTGCCGGTAAATCAACCGTGCTTCATTCGATCTTTGGTTTTACCAATATTTTTTCTGGATCAATTGTTATTGATGGAAAAGATGTTACAGGTTTGACACCATCACAAAAACTGTCAGAAGCAGGCATTGCCTATATTCTTCAGGACAAGTCGGTTTTCCCGCAAATGACGGTGGAAGAAAATCTGTTGATGGGTGGCTTTTTGAAGGACCGTCCGGCCGAAGCGAAAGCGGCTGCCGAAATGGTGTTCGATAAATATAGCCGTCTTGCTGATCGGCGTGACAAGCCTGCTGGCGTTCTGTCAGGTGGTGAGCGTCGCCTTCTCGAGATTTCACGGGCATTGGTGATGCAACCTCAGGTTCTGCTGGTTGACGAGCCGTCAATTGGTCTTGAGCCACGCTTTATCGATATGGTGTTCGAGATTCTGGATGATTTGCAGAAAAAGGATGGCAAAACCATCATCATGGTTGAGCAGAATGCCAAGAAGGGCCTCGCCTTTGCTGATATTGGCTATGTTCTGGTTTCAGGCGAAACAGCTATTGCCGATATGGGTAATGACTTGCTGGAAAATCCAGATGTTGGCCGGTTGTTCCTTGGTGGCTAAGCCAGCCAAATAAGCTTATAAAAGCATCGCATGGCAACATGCGGTGCTTTTTTTTGTCTCGCGCCATGATAGCCAGACGGCTTGACCAGAAAGCTTGGCAAGGCAGTAACGGCATGATTTAATCTTGGCTTACCGGTTGGTGATAAATGATATCTGGTGATCGTCCGACACATCTTTTAAGTCTTGTCAGCCTTGCAGGTATTTTTGCCTTGCTTAGCTTTGCGCTTTGGCCGGTATTTCTAACAAGCCTTGGCCGTGAGTGGGGTCTTAGCAACACCGATATCGGCTTGGTCAGTGGCGCCTATTTTTTTGGCTATTTGCTGGCAACACCCATTTTGGTTGGTTTAACTGACCGCATTGATGCAAAGCTGATCTTTTTGGGTGGATGTGCTTTTGGGGTTTTTGGCTGTCTTGGCTTTGCGCAATTGGCGCATGATTTCTGGTCGGCGGCATCTTGCTGGGCCTTGGTCGGGGCGGGACTTGCTGGCACCTATATGCCCGGATTGCAAATTTTAAATGCACGTTTAGATGATGCCGCGCGGGTTCGATCGGTGCCGTGGTATACTGCCTGTTTTGGGATCGGCACAGGCAGTTCATTCGGTTTGATGGGCGTTTTGCTTGCCTATGCCGATTGGCGGCTGGCGGCCTATCTTGGGGCGGGGGGCGCAATGCTTGGCGCAATGCTGGTTCTGTTTTTGGTTCAGCCCCGTCCAGTCGCGCCCTTGCCAGCCACGAAGACGAAACGCCACCCCTTGGATCTGCGGTCAGCTTTTCGAAAGCCGGTAGCGCTTGG
>JAOEVD010000005.1 GCA_028383305.1 Candidatus Puniceispirillum sp. | reverse complement strand
CGGGTCAATGGCGAAAAGGCCATTGTTCTTGATGTTCGTAAACGGGTGGGGTCAAACGTCATTGAAGTGGTTGAGGCGGCGCGTATAATCATTGATGCGGCTGCCCCACAAATCAGCCCCGAAGTAAAAGTCAGCTATTTATTTGATGATTCAAAACAGGTTCGCAATCTGCTTCGCGACCTTGGGAATAATGTTGGCGCAGCGGTTATTATCGTGATGGTTGTTGTGCTTGCCACTTTGGGGCTTCGCAATGCAACCCTTGTTGGTCTTGCCATTCCCGGATCGTTCTTTGTTGGCATCACGGCGCTAAATGCGCTTGGCATCACGATGAATATCGTTGTTCTCTTTTCATTGATTCTTGTTGCGGGCATGCTTGTTGATGGGGTGATTGTCACCACCGAATATGCCGACCGGCAAATTGCCATGGGGGAAAAACCGGCGCGAGGCCTATAAGATTGGCGCGCAACGCATGGCGTGGCCGATTATTTCGTCAACAATCACCACCTTGATGGTGTTCATGCCGCTATTATTCTGGCCGGGCATTGTTGGGCAATTTATGCAATATCTGCCAATGACGGTGATTGCGGTTTTGATCGCATCATTGCTGATGGCGTTAATTTTCATTCCGGTGCTTGGTGGTTTTATTGGTAAAAAGCGCATTGATTCAACCTCAATTTCAGCAACGGCACCGCGATTTTATCGGGCGGTTTTGAAATTTGCCATCCACCGGCCAGCCATCGTGATGGTCAGTGTTGTTGGATTTATGTTTGTGTCTTTTTATGGCTATGCTTCGGCTGGTCTTGGTGTGTCTTTCTTTCCTGATATCGAGCCGGATCAAGCACAGGTGCAGGTGCTGGCGCGCGGTGATCTGTCAGCCAAAGAACGTGACAAGCTGGTCAAAACCGCCGAAGACAGCATTCTGACGCAGCCCGGGGTTCGCGATTTCTATGGCAAATCGTTCCGGTCGGGCGGGGCTGGTAATCAGGCACCGCGCGATTCGGTTGGCACGATTCGCACTGTTTTTGCCGATTGGCAAGAGCGCGACAAAGCCGAGGTTCTGATTGACGAAATGCGGGCGCGTGTTACCGCGCTTGCTGGTGCCGATTATAATATCCAGAAACAGCAGCAAGGGCCGGGGTCATCCCAGCCAATCCGTATTGATATTGTTGGCATTTCACTTGATGAGATCGGCGCGGCGACAAGCGATATGATCGCCAGAATGAATGAAATTGGCGGTTTTATTGATGTGACGGACAGTCGCCCCTTGCCCGGAACTGAATGGTCGCTTGTCACTGATCGCGATGCCGCCAGCCGTCATGGTGTTTCCATTTCCGGCCTTGGCATGATGATTAAAATGCTGACACGCGGCATGCGCATTTCAGATTACCGGCCAGATGATTCAGAAGATGAGCTGGATGTCGTCATGCGCTTTATGGGCGATCAGCGTAATCTTGACCGGCTTAAAGAATTGCGCGTGCCAACAACCGATGGGTCTTATGTGCCGCTTTCGGTATTTGCCAGCCTTGAGCCTAGGGTCAAGAGTGGTGATATTGAACGTAAAGATGGCCAGCGTTACATGTATATTCAATCAAGCGTCAGAACCGGCTTATTGCCTGCCGATATGATTGAAAAATTGCGCCAGTCCTTGTTGGAAAATCCGATCAATAATGCGGTTGATATCCAATTTGGTGGCGAGGGTGAAGACATTGCCGAAACGCAGAATTTTCTTGGCAAGGCGTTTGGCATTTCACTGTTGTTGATGTTGATCGTGCTTATGGTTCAGTTTAATTCTGGCTGGCAGGCGATTGTCACAATGTCGGCAATCATCTTATCGACAGGCGGAGTGTTTTTGGGGCTGTGGATTAGTGGCCGCCCCTTTGGCATTGTCATGTCGGGGCTTGGTGTGATCGCGCTTGCCGGTATTGTGGTGAATAATAATATTGTGTTGATCGACACGTTTAACGAATATCGTAAACGTGGCTATTCGCCTGCTGAGTCGGCGTTCCGGTCAGGGCTGGTTCGATTCCGGCCAGTTATCTTGACAGCGATTACGACAATTCTGGGTTTGATTCCGATGGTATTTGAAATGACCATTATTTTGGTTGATCGGGAAATTCTGATTGGCGCGCCGTCATCGCAATGGTGGACACAACTATCAAGCACGATTGCTGGCGGCCTGACCTTTGCCACCATGCTTACTTTGGTGGCGACGCCGGCAATGCTTGTTCTTGGGGCAAAGGTGCCAGTTCTGCTTGGCAATGGCGTGCGCTTTTTCCAACGCCAGCCAAAATCAGCATAAATCCACCTTTGGTGTGATTTAGCCGCGGATGATTGGCTCGCTTGCGGCGGCAATCGCCAACAGCCGGCGGTCATGTTGGCGTGATCCGATAAGCGAAACACCAACAGGACCAGTGCCCGCCGGATGGCAGGGAATGGTGATTGTTGGTCGGTCAAGATAGTTAGAGATGGCCGTATTGCGGAGACATTTGGCATTTTGCGTGGTTTTAGCCTGGATATCGCTAAGCGATGATAAGGCTGGTGGTAGTGTCGGTGATGTTGGCAGGATAAGCGCGTCATAGCCCCGAACAGCCGTTTGCACAGCCGCCCATATCCGTTTGCGTGTTGCAAACATCTCAATATATTCGCTTGCCAGAATATCTTTGCCGCCTTGAATGCGAAACGCGATCAGCGGGTCATATTGGTCGCCCTTGCCAGCTTCAAGATTTGATTGATGAAGATGATAGGCCTCGGCAGCGACGATGCTTTTGGTGTTGTTGCTTGGACGCAAGGCTTCGATTTCGGCAAGGCTGATATCGCTGATATCGGCTCCTGCAGCAGATAGCCGGTCAATTGCCATAGCAAAGCTGCTGGCGACATGCGGGTCAAGATCTTCGAACAGATATCCTTTTGGGAGGGCAAGCCTAAGACCCTTTACCGCAAAAGCGGCCTCATCTTCACCCGGTCCGCCAGCCATTAAGCTGTCTAAAATGGCACAGCAAGATACTGTATTTGCCATTGGCCCCGCCGCGTCAAAAGACCGTGAAAGCGGAAAAATACCATCAGATGGCATGCGTGTTGTTGTTGGTTTCAGGCCAACAATACCGCAAAAGGCGGCTGGCGCGCGGGTTGATCCGCCAGTGTCTGATCCAATCGTTGCTGGCGCCATGCCATCGCTGATGGAAACGGCGCTTCCAGATGATGACCCACCGGCCACACGGCCTTTGGTGATGTCATTCGGATCGCGTTCAAACGAACAGCGCGCATCACCATAATGGGCATTTGTGCCAAGACCGGAAAAGGCGAATTCGGTCATATTGGTGCGGCCAATCACGATGAATCCGGCGGCCTTTAAACGGGCGAGAACCGTTGCGTCACTGCTTGCCGCGGCGGCATCTTGCAAAATCTTTGATCCGGCGCGGGTGACAATGCCGGCCTCGTCAAACAGATCTTTGATCGACAGCGGAATCCCGGCAAAGGCCGGAAGGCTCCAACCCTGTTTGCGGGCATGATCAACGACATTAGCCTCTTTGCGCGCGCGGTCGTGATAGACTTCGATAAAGCTGCGCTGGCCTTCGCCATTAGGGTCATCAATCGCAGCAAGACAATCTTCGACAAGGGCGCGGGCGCCTTGTGAACCGGCTTGAAGTTGGGTGGCAAGGTCTTTTAGGGAATAGGTCATGGCAAGATACTGCTTTGCTGAAGGTTAAATCACGCATTATCTGGTGCGGGTAGGACTTTGTGAATCGCACTTGTATTCAATAAGTTTATTATGCCATCGTTTTGTGAGGCAAGATGTAAAATCAAAAAGGCCTATTTGGCCTGTTAAAGGGGGATCATTATGAAAACACGCGCCGCAGTTGCAGTGGCAGCAGGCAAGCCGCTGGAGATTATGGAAGTTGATCTTGATGGGCCACGCCAAGGTGAAGTGCTTGTTGAAATCATGGCAACTGGCATTTGTCATACTGATGAATTCACCCTGTCAGGGGCTGATCCTGAAGGCATGTTTCCGGCCATTCTAGGCCATGAAGGGGCAGGGATTGTTCGCGAGATCGGCGCTGGTGTAACCAGTGTTGCCGTTGGTGATCATGTGATCCCGCTTTATACGCCTGAATGCCGCGAATGTGATTATTGTCTTCATCCGAAAACCAATCTTTGTCAGGCCATCCGCAGCACCCAAGGCCAAGGGGTAATGCCCGATGGCACGAGTCGTTTTTCACTAAAGGGCAAACCGATCCTGCATTATATGGGAACATCGACCTTTTCAAATTATACCGTTCTGCCAGAAATCGCGCTTGCCAAGGTGAATAAGGCCGCGCCGTTTGACAAGATTTGTTATATCGGTTGCGGCGTTACAACCGGCATCGGTGCGGTGATCAATACGGCCAAGGCTGAACTGGGCTGCGTTGCGGTGGTCTTTGGGCTTGGCGGTATCGGGCTGAATGTGATTCAAGGGCTTCGCATGATTGGCGCGCGGATGATTGTTGGTGTTGATATGAATGACAGCAAAAAAGCCTGGGGCGAAAAATTTGGCATGACGCATTTTGTCAATCCGTCAAAGATCAAAGGCGATCTTGTTGGCCATCTTGTCGAATTAACCGGTGGCGGTGCTGATTATTCATTTGAATGTATCGGCAATGTCGAAGTTATGCGTCAGGCGCTTGAATGTGCGCATAAAGGATGGGGTGAATCGATCATCATCGGCGTTGCGGGTGCGGGTCAGGAAATAAGCACCCGCCCGTTCCAGTTGGTGACTGGACGAAGCTGGCGTGGCACCGCTTTTGGTGGTGCGCGTGGCCGAACCGATGTGCCGAAAATTGTCGATTGGTATATGGATGGCAAGATCGATATCGACCCTATGATTACCCACACGCTGTCGCTTGATGAAATCAACAAGGGATTTGATCTGATGCATGCTGGCGAGTCAATTCGCTCGGTTGTGGTGTATTGATGGGCAAAGGTGCGGCCATTTGACTGCGGCCAAAAAACGCCTTTGACCGGACATTTGCGTTTGGCAATTCTAATGCCCTTAAAGGCGGCGTGCATATCGAGACAATGGAGGCATGATGGCACCAGCATTTTCGAAGGCCGAATATGAAGATCGGTTGCGTCGTGTCCGCCATGTGATGCGGGATCGAGGTCTTGACGCCATCATTATTGGTGATCCGTCGAATATAAATTGGCTATGTGGTTATGATGCTTGGTCTTTTTATACGCCGCAAATGATGCTCGTCGATCTTGATCACGGCCCGTTCTGGATGGGGCGCGAAATGGATGCAGGGGCTGCCCACTTTACCACCTATCTGACGGCTGATCAAATCATCCCCTATCCCGAAACTTTGGTTCAACGTCCCGATACGCATCCGGTGGTATTTCTGGCCGACTGGATGGCAAAGGCTGGTTTTGCCAATGCAAAAATTGGCTATGAAAGCGATGTTTATTATTTATCGCCGCGCGCGCTTGCCGGTTTGCAGGACGGGATGCCAAAGGCGGTTTGGGTTGATGCTGATTTGCTGGTCAACTGGGTTCGGCTTGTCAAAAGTGATGCCGAAATTGCCGTTATGCGCCAGGCGGCGCGCATTGCCGAAATCGCAATGCAAACCGCATGGGACGGGGCACGCCCCGGTGTGCGGCAATGTGATCTGATGGCCGATGTGATGGCAGCGCAAATTCGCGGCACCCCCGAATTTGGCGGCAACCAGACCGCAATTCACCCGTTGATATTGGCTGGCGAGGCGGCGTCGACCGCGCATCCGCTTTGGAATGATAACGTTCTTGAAGATGGGCAGACCGTGGCATTTGAACTTGGCGGTTGCCGCAAGCGCTATAATGTTGGGCTGGCGCGAACCGTGCATCTTGGCACGCCGTCACAGCAGCTTCAAGAAACCGCAAAGGCGGTTGAGGAGGGCATGCATGCGGTGATGGCGGCTTTACGTGCCGATGTGTTTGCTGGTGATGTTCATGCGGCATGGCAAAATGTGCTTGATCGTTATGGGCTGGAAAAGAAAAGTCGCATTGGCTATTCGATTGGCGCTGCCTATGCCCCTGATTGGGGCGAACATACGCTTAGTTTCCGGCCAGATGAAAAAGTGCCGGTTCCCAAAAATGCCGTTGTTCATATCATTCTTGGCATGTGGATGGATGGCTGGGGAATGGAGCTTAGCGAGACCTTGCATGTAACCAAAACCGGCTGTGACAGGTTGGCTAATTTTCCACAACATGTTCATCTGGTGTAGCGATGACTGACCGGCTTGCCGCTGCTGAGGCGCTTTTGGCCGATCTTGTTGGCTTTGCCTCGATAAGCGGCCAGCCAAATGGCAAAATTGTCAACTACATCAAAACCTATCTTGAATCTTATGGCGTCATTGTGCATCTTGATTCGCATGAAGATGGGCAAAGATTCAATCTGTTTGCCAGCATTGGCCCACAGTTTGATGGCGGTATTCTGTTGTCGGGTCATCTTGATGTTGTGCCAGCCAATCCGGCAGGCTGGTTGCGTGATCCGTTTATTTTGCACAAACAGGATGGGCGGCTTTACGGGCGCGGCGCGGTCGATATGAAGGGATTTCTGGCGATTGCGCTGGCGATGGTGCCTGCTTTCCAAGGGGCGGCAAGCCAGCTTGCCAAGCCTGTGCATCTTGCCTTTACCTTTGATGAAGAGGTTGGCAGTTTCGGCGCAGCGCAAATGCCGTCGTTGCTGGATCGGCTAGGCGTCAAACCGGCGATTGCCGTAATTGGCGAGCCAACCGGTATGAAACCATTCATTGGTCATAAGGGCGGGCTTGAAATGATTGCCGATATTCGCGGAACGGCGGGTCATGCCTCTGATCCGCGTGGCAAGGTGAATACGCTTTATTACGCAGCGCGGCTGATCAGCCATATTGAGGGTAAGGCGCGATCATTGGCAAGCCAGCCACGGCATGACACGCCGTTTGACCCGCCCTATACCACCATTTCGGTTGGTCATATCAAAGGCGGTGAAGCGCGAAACATCATTGCCGATCATTGCCGGTTTCTGTGGGAAATTCGCCCGCTTCCAGAAGATGACCCCTATGCCATTCTTGGTGAAATCCAGCAATTTGTTTCCAAAGAACTATTGCCGGAAATGCAGGCGATCCACGCTGATGCTGGCATTGATTTGATTGTTGAATCATGGTGTCCGGGCATGCAGGCGCGGGCTGGGTCACCGGCGGCCAATCTGGTGGCGCGGCTCTGGACAAATGAACTGCCCGATGTGGTGTCTTTTGGAACCGATGGCGGGTATTTTCAGGCGGCCGGGATTGACACGATTGTGTTCGGGCCGGGCGGCATGGTGCAAATGCATCAGCCTGACGAATTTATCGAAGTGACGGCGCTTTGTGATGGGTTGGAGTTTCTTGACCGGCTTTTAACGCATATGAAAGCGCCGCTTTAACGGGAATCGCCGATGCAGTTTCGCCATATTCTGATCGCCCTGATCGTGCCGCTGACATGGGGTTTTGGCTTTACCTTTGCCAAGGCCGGGCTTGGGCATTTTCCACCATTGCTGTTAATGGGTATGCGGTTTGTGCTGGCGGCAATTGTGTTGGCATGGTTTGTACCCCTGCCGCGAGGGCATTTCTTGGCCTTGTGCTGGATTTCGTTTATCGCGGCGACCTTGCAATATGGGCTTACCTTTTCCGGTTTGGCGCTGATGGCGGCAACGCCAGCTGTATTGTTGGTACAAAGCGAGGTGATTTTTGGCGTAATCATCGCAGCTATTTTGCTTGGCGAGCGGCCAAGCTTTCGGCAAATTCTTGGCATTGTCATGGCGTCTTGCGGTGTTGTTGTCATTCTTGGTGCGCCCGCATTGGAGGGGCAATGGCTTGGCATCGGACTGGTGCTGTCGGGGGCGCTTGTTTGGGCATTTGGTCAGGTTCTGATTCGCCGCCTTGACGGAGCTTTGGGCGGATTTCAGCTTACCGCATGGATTGGGGTTATGGCTGGTCCGCAAATGCTGCTGGCATCCTGTCTGATTGATGGCAATCCGCTACCCGCCATTCAGGCAGCGCCGATTGAGGCATGGCTTACGGTAATCTATCTTGGCGTGGTGATGACCGCGATTGGCTATTCGGCTTGGTATTATGTGCTGGCGCGTTATCCGGTGCCAATGGTGATGCCTGTCTTGCTTTTGCTGCCGGTTGCGGCAATTTTTGGTGCCGTGACGATGCTTGGCGAGGCGCCTGACCCGATGGTTCTTGCTGGTGGGGTGGTGGTAATTTTTGGTGTTGGCGTGGCGGTGATTGAACCAGCCTATCTGCTGGCATGGTGGCGTAAAAAAACCGGCTAAATCCACATCAGGCCATGCCGGTTTTTCACGTGCCAAACATCATCTGCTTGGATTTATATGCTTTGCCCTTATCAGGCGCCGGTAAAGGCCTGCAATCCAGTTTGCGCCCGCCCCAGAATAAGCGCATGAACGTCATGCGTGCCTTCATAGGTGTTGACCGTTTCCAGATTAATCATATGCCGCATGATGTGATATTCCTCGGCAATGCCATTGCCGCCATGCATGTCGCGTGATGTCCGCGCAATGGTTAGCGCCTTGCCACAGTTATTGCGTTTGATCAGGGAAATATTTTCCGGTGCACAATTATTCTCGTCAAGCAAACGGCCAACCCGAAGCGCTGCTTGTAGTCCGAGAGTGATTTCGGTCTGCATGTCGGCAAGCTTTAGCTGGATAAGCTGATTGGCGGCGAGAGGCCGGTTGAACTGTTTGCGATCAAGCGTATATTGACGCGCTGCGTGCCAGCAGAATTCAGACGCGCCCATCACGCCCCAAGCAATGCCATAGCGCGCTTTGTTCAGGCAGGAAAACGGCCCTTTTAATCCGCTAACATGAGGTAAAAGATTATCCTCAGACACAAAGGCATTATCCATCTGGATCGAACCAGTAACCGACGCCCGAAGCGACAGCTTGCCCTCAATCTTGGGTGTGCTAAAGCCACTGCCAGCCGTTTCACGCTCGATGATAAAGCCGCGGATCGCGCCATCAAGCTTGGCCCAGATAATGGCGATATCGGCATAGGGTGCGTTTGAAATCCAGGTTTTCGACCCTGACAAATGATAGCCGCCATCGGTCTTGACCGCCTTGGTTGCCATGCCGCCCGGATCTGATCCGAAATCAGGCTCGGTCAGGCCAAAACAGCCAATCATCTCTCCGGTTGCCAATTTTGGCAGGAATTTATGTTTTTGCGCGTCACTGCCAAAACTATAGATTGGATGCATGACAAGTGATGATTGAACCGACATGGCCGAACGATAACCAGAATCGACCCGTTCAATCTCGCGAGCAGCAAGACCATAGGCAACGTGATTAACGCCAGCGCCGCCAAATTCCTCGGGGATTGTCGAGCCAAGAAGGCCAAGCGCGCCCATATCTTTCAGCAAAGCTGGATCAAAAGCCTCATCGCGGAAATCGCCAATGACGCGTGGCATCAGAATGTCATCGGCAAATGCCTTGGCGGCATCGCGAACCATACGTTCTTCATCGCTAAGCTGTGCCTCAAGGAAAAAAGGATCGTCCCACTGAAATTGTGGCTTTGAAGAGGTCATGTATCTGTCCTTGGGTATCGGGGTTGATCATCGACAAGCAGCAGTAAACTTACCCTATTTCAAAAGGGTTTGTCATCGTCTTATCAGCTATATTTTGACGCAGGTGGGAAAAATATGATCGGTTGGCGTCACCGAATGCTGGGCATGGGGCTGGTGAATGGCTTGTAATTTGATGTTATTGTCATTAAAAAAGCCTAATAAAGCGGCAAGATAGCGCGAAATACCCGCATGAATTCACCATGATTGGGACTGGATAAAATGACTGATGATCTAATTATTGCCCCGTCGATTTTGGCTGCTGATTTCAGCCGGATTGGC
This sequence comes from Candidatus Puniceispirillum sp., assembly GCA_028383305.1. Classification (GTDB taxonomy): domain Bacteria; phylum Pseudomonadota; class Alphaproteobacteria; order Puniceispirillales; family Puniceispirillaceae; genus UBA3439. The sequence continues at coordinate 108,299 of JAOEVD010000005.1, read as the reverse complement.
GATGAGGTGAAAGCTGTTGATACGGCAGGTGCTGACTGGATTCACCTTGATGTCATGGATGGTCATTTTGTGCCAAACTTGACCTTTGGCCCGCCTTTGATCAAGGCTTTGCGGCCGCATAGTCAGAAATGTTTTGATACACATCTGATGGTGTCAAACCCTGATGCGCTATTGGCCGAATATGCCGCTGCCGGATCGGATATCATTACCGTTCATGCCGAAGCCTGCCCGCATCTTGACCGCAGTCTAAGCCATATCCGCGAGCTTGGCTGTAAAGCTGGTGTTTCGGTGAATCCGCATACGCCGATTGATGGTTTGCAGCATGTTCTTGACCGGCTGGATCTTATCCTTGTGATGACGGTCAACCCCGGATTTGGGGGGCAAAGCTTTATCAATGCTATGATCGACAAGATTGCCGCCACCGAAGCGATGATTGGTCGTCGTCCGATCACCATCGAGGTTGATGGCGGCATCACGGCGGATAATGCTGGCAAGGTGGTGGCCGCAGGTGCGCGCGCGCTTGTTGCCGGTTCGGCCGTATTTAACGGCGCATCCTATGCCAAAAATATCGCGGCAATTCGCGCAGCGGCTGGCTGATTTCGCATCGCCAATGATATTGTCAATGATATTGCCAATGATCAGGGGGCGTGATGCGGCGGCCCGAACAAGCTTGTCATCGCTTTCGACCATGGAGAATCAAAATGGGGTCATTAATTGACGGAAGCTGGTCAACGGCTTGGTTTGATACCGAAAAGACCGAAGGCAAATTTGTTCGTGAAGATGCCGGATTTCGTCATTGGATAACTGCAGATGGTGCCGCTGGGCCAACCGGTAAGGCTGGTTTTAAAGCCGAATCAGGACGCTACCATCTTTATGTTTCGCATGCTTGCCCTTGGGCTCACCGGACGATGATTTTTCGTCATCTAAAGGCGCTTGATCTGCATATTTCGGTTTCGGTTGTGCATCCGCTGATGTTGGATAATGGCTGGAGCTTTGCCACCGATGAATTTGCCACTGGCGACACGCTCTATCAAAGTGATTTTCTGTATCAAATTTACCAGAAATCCAAACCCGATGTGACGAGCCGGGTGACGGTGCCGGTCTTGTGGGACAAGCAAACTGAACAGATTGTTTCGAATGAATCATCGGAAATTATTCGCATGTTCAATTCGGCATTTGATGCGATTACTGGCAATCGGATAGATTTCTGGCCAGCGGCACGCCGCAACGCCATCGAGATGATCAATGATGATATTTATCAGCATATCAATAATGGCGTTTATCGCGCTGGATTTGCGACAAAGGCACCGGCTTATGATGAGGCGGTAACGGATCTGTTTGACGCGTTTGATCGTATCGAGGCGCGTTTGGGCGAAAACCGTTATCTTCTTGGCGATGATATCACCGAGGCAGATTGGCGGCTTTTCACCACATTGGTTCGGTTTGACCCGGTCTATGTCGGCCATTTCAAATGCAATTTACGGCGTATTGCCGATTATCCGGCCTTGTCGGGTTATCTTCGCGAGCTATATCAAATACCTGGGATCGCCGAAACGGTGGTGATGCCGCATATCAAAACACACTATTATGCGAGCCACCGCAATCTGAACCCAACAGGCATTGTGCCAAAAGGTCCCATTCTTGATTTTCTGACGCCGCATGGACGCCAGCGCTAGTCGCTTTGCGGCGCGGATGGTGATGTTTTTTTGCGGCGCGGGTCGATGCCAAGATGAGCTTCGCCGCGTTCGGCGGCAAGTCGCATTTGTTTTTGCCGTTCGGCAAAACGTGCTGCACGGTCAGGATCAAGGTCGGGTTTGCAATGTGGACAGCTAATGCCGTTTTCAAAATCGGGATGCGCCAGATCATCGGCCGATAGCGGCATACGGCAAGCATGACACATATCATAGCTTCCGGGCTGTAAATCATGATCAAGCGCCACGCGCCCGTCAAAAACGAAACATTCGCCTTGCCATTGGCTGTTGGCGGCGGGGACATCTTCGAGATATTTCAAAATGCCGCCCTTGAGATGATAGACCTCGTCAAAGCCTATATCCTGCATCAGCGCGCTGGCTTTTTCGCAGCGAATGCCGCCAGTGCAATACATTGCAATTTTCTTGGGACGGCGGTCGGCAGGCTGATTGGCAAGCGAATGCGCCCATTCGGGAAATTCGCGAAAATTTGTTGTCATGGGATCGACCGCGCCAGCAAACATGCCAATCGCGGTTTCATAGCTATTGCGGGTATCAACAAGCAAAACATCCGGGTCGGCAATCAGGCCGTTCCAATCTTTCGGGTCAACATAGGTGCCGGTGCGTTTGGCCGGATTAATTTCAGGGCATCCCATGGTCACAATTTCGCGCTTGGGACGCACTTTCATCCGCAGGAAGGGCTGATCAGGGCTAAATGAAAATTTTATCGATAATTCATCAAACCGGCCATCAGCCTCTAACCAATTTAAAAATCGCGTCATGCCGTCCTGCGGTGCGGCAATCGTGCCATTGATGCCTTCTTCGGCCAGAAGAATCGTGCCAAGAATCTGGTTTTTTTCGCAAAGCTGCTGCAAGATCTGGCGCAACCCGTCGATATCGTCAAGCGAGGCGAATTTATATAATGCCACAACCACAAAGCCACCATTGGCGGTGCCGAGGTGGTCAAGCATCGCGTTCATTTCAGCGTTAAACGAGGTCATGGCGGCTCTTTAATGCAGTCATTTATTGGCTTTAAAGGCGCAAAATAACACTCTGCGGCGAACAAACCAATATCATTATTTTTATTGTTTTTTTGTTTTGGCTTTTTTTTTCATTGAGGCAAACTTGAAACATGTTAGCGTTCTGAATGTCTGTATGATGGCGTGTAAATCGTCATTTTACAGTAATATCTTTGCAGGGCAGATTTTTGCCATCGTTAAGGGAGATGAATATGAAGACAACGACAAAGAATATTGTATCAGCCAGCGTTGCAGCAGTTATGATGGGGGGCGCAAGCCTTGCGCATGCAGCTGATAGCGTCAATGTTGCATTTTTCCTAGAATGGGCAACACCAAATCAGATCGCCAAAGTCGACAAGGCTTATGATGATGCCATGGGTGTTGACGTCAAATGGACGAATTTTTCAACAGGTGTTCAAATGACCGAAGCCATGCTTGCTGGTGATATTGACATTGCCTATTCACAGGGTCTTGCACCATTTGTGACCGCGATCCAGCAGGGCGCGCCAATTAAAATGGTATCTGTTGCGGTGATTTATGAAGCAAATGATTGCTTTGTGAAGAATGGTCTTGGCATCAATTCGTCAAACGCATCTGAGCTTGAAGGCAGAACCGTTGCTGTGCCGTTGAACACAATGGCCGATTTTGCGTTCCGCAAATATATGCAGGTTCTCAATGTTGACATATCAACAATGAAGATTGTTGATCAGGCACCTGCCGATGGCGCAGTATCACTGGCCGAAGGCTCAGTTGATATGGCATGTATCTTTGGCGGTGATTCAGCGAAAAAAGCTGGCGAAGTCGGAGCCCCAATCATGTCATCACAGCAAAAGCGTGATGCCGGTATTGGCTCGTTTGACGTTGTGTCAGTGACTGAAAAATTCGCTACTGAAAATCCGGGCTTGTTGCGCACCTTCCTTGAGGTCACACATGAGTCAAACGCAAACTGGACTGCAAGCGATGCGCAGTTGAAGAAAGTTGCTGCGGATGCTGGTATGGATGTTTCGACCACAAAGAACCAGATGTCTGGCTTTATCTTCCCAACAGCGGCCGAGCAGAAGGAACAATTCTTCGGTTCTGACGGTGTTGCGGTTGCGGCTGCCGAGTCACTTGGTTTGGTCTTCAAGAAAGCTGGTGCATGGAATGTTGATCAGAAAATTGGCAAAGTCATCACTGGCGAATATCTTGACTAAACGCGAAATTTGAAAACAGGAAAAACAAGGCTTTTGCGAGCCTTGTTTTTCTACTTTGATAAAGGGGGTCACGCTTGGCTGATCTCAAATGCACAGATTTATGCATGACCTTTGCGAACCAGCAAACTGGTGCCAAGATCGAAGCTTTAAAAGATATTAATTTCACTTTAAAAAAGGGTGAGCTGCTAAGTGTTCTCGGCCCGTCTGGCTGTGGCAAAACGACATTACTGAACATGGTCGCCGGTTTCATCACCCCAACCAGTGGCCAAATTGCCGTTGGCGACCGCTTGATTGACGGCCCGGGTGCCGATCGCGGCATGGTGTTCCAGCAAGGCGCACTTTTTGAATGGCTGACCGTTGCCAAAAATGTTGATTTCGGGCTGAGGATGCAAGGGGTTAGCGAGGCTGAGTCGCGTGATCAGGTGGAGAAATGGCTGGCAACTGTCGGCCTTCAGGGATTTGCCGACACGCCAACATATCAATTATCAGGTGGAATGCAGCAACGTGTGGCACTGGCGCGCTGTTTGGTGAATGATCCAGATGTGATTTTGATGGATGAACCGCTTGGCGCGCTTGATGCGCTGACACGCGAAAAGATGCAATCACTGGTTTTGGAATTATGGAAAAAAACCGGCAAGACCATTATCATCATTACGCATTCGGTTGAAGAAGCCTTATTGCTTGGCGAGCGTTTGTTTGTGATGGCACCGCGTCCGGGTCGAATTCACAAGGAATATCAGCTTCCCTTTGCGGAATGGGGGCTAAAACGCTCATTGCGCGATATTAAATTAGAGCCTGAATTTTCCTCAGTTCGTGAAGAAATTCTAACCATGATCTGGAATATGGAAGAGGAAATTATGGGTGGTGCTTGATTGGCTTTCAGATAATCGTGCCTTGGTCGCGGCAGTCATCATCCTTTGTCTGGTTGGCAGTTTTTTTGCCTCGATCTTTTATGGGTTAAAGCAAACCCGGCTTCGCGAGAAGGATCAGGTTTTTGGTGATCCAGAACGAACTGTTGGTGGCTGGTTCTGGGCAGTTTGCGGTGTATCAACATTGCTTCTTGTCTGGTTCTATTTTTCATGGGGCTCGGCGCGGGCATTTTTCCCACAAGCGGCCAATGAATTATGTCAGGTTGCCAAATTGCATGAGGCGGTATCGCCGGTTACTTCGTCCCTCGCAATCGAATCACGCTATTCCAAATCGAAAACCTTGTTGGTGCGTAATTCACGCCAGCTTGATGAATTGCAGGCGCGGCTTCCGGTTAACGTCTTTTCGGCAGCCGATGCGGCGCGTGTGACGCTAGTCATGCAAAACACCCAGCAATTGATCAGCATGATGGCAACGCCAGATTTTGTTGATCAGAAAACGATTGCTGAAATTCAAGCCATCAAGGCTGGCTATGCTGCGATAACCAATGAATTGGCCAATCCAAAATCGGGCTGGACAGCATCAGCTGAGGCGTTGGCACAGCCGTCATGGGGTATTACCGAGCCGGAAATTCCGATGCTTCCGGTTTCGGCTAAAGGCGCGATGTATGATGCGCTTGCCCGCGATGCCGCTGCCATATCAAAGGATTATTTGAAAATTCGTAATTTGGCACCATCAGCAAAAGCGCTGATTGCCGAAACAAAGGCAATGATTGCTGCGTTGAAAAAATCACCATCAACCGATGATGGCGACCCGCAAATTGTCAAAGAACGCGCCGATTACATGAAAGCGGTTGATCGTATTTTCAAACGGATTGACGATGGCAAGATTTTCCCGGCTGTTGTGATGGCCGAAATGCAGGTTGCTGTTCAGACGATGCTTGATCAGGCCGAACGGTCAAAAGGCAGCCTTGGGATTGTCAAAATGCTGTTTTTCCCAGCTGGCGATATTGTGAAATCACGCACGCAATGCACCGAACAGGGGCCGGGTCGCTGGTTACCAAAACCAACCGATGTTGTTGCCACGTTTTTTGCGCTTGCCAATCCTGATGTGGAAAATGGCGGCGGTTATAAAGGCACCACCTTATTATGGTGGAAATGGCTGCCAATTTCAGATGTTGTGTCCTTTGTGATTCCGGACGCGCTGATCGATCTTCTTCCCGGTGATTACGGCCGGTTGAATGATGATGGGCGGTTCGAACCAAATTACAAAGACTGGATGTTGGCGTTGGCGCAAGGCGATGTTTATCTTGGTGCGATACCAATGCTGGATGGTCATATCTGGGATTCGCTTTTCCGCGTTCTGGTGGCGATGTTCTTTGGTGTTTTGCTTGGCGTACCACTTGGTATCTATATGGGGGTTTCGCGTTTTTGCAAATCCTTCTTTGACCCGATGATCGAGCTTTACCGGCCAGTGCCACCCTTGGCATGGGCGCCATTGATCCTGACCATTTTTGGCATTCAGGATGATGGTAAAATCTTTCTTTTGTTCATGGTTGCGTTTGCCATTATGGTGATTTCGGCGCGAACTGGCGCATCAGGTGCGCAATTGTCAAAAATCAGGGCATCACATTCGCTTGGTGCCAGTGACCGGCAGATTTTGCGCTATGTGATTTTGCCAAATGCCTTGCCTGAAATCATGACGGGTATCCGCATTTCGATTGGTGTTTGCTGGGGAACGCTTGTAGCGGCTGAAATGCTGGCTGGTACAACGGGTGTTGGCTTTATCGAAAATGTCGCGCGAACAGTATCAGATTATGAACTGATCTGGGTCACGATTTTGATCATGGGCAGTTTAGGTTTGATGTTCGATCTGATGATGCGCTGGGTTATTGGGCGGCTTATCCCATGGCGCGGCAAAGGCTGATCGCGGCTTTCACTTGTAATGATTTAGCGATGTGGCAAAGGCCAGCTGGTGCCGCCTAGGCCGCCGCCCAGACCTCGGCAAGCCATGCGTTTAGCATTGGCGCACCACCAAGGCCAATAAGCGTGCTTCGCGCCGTTGCGCTCGTGCCGTCAAGCGCCATGATTTTGCTGCTTACCGCGGCTTTTTTAAAAATCACACCAACCGCTTTTGATCTTTCGCGCGCATAGCCTGATAGGGTCGAATCAAGATCATCATCCGCCATCCAGCGCAAAAGGCTGGCCGCATCAACAAGGCTTTGTCCGGCACCTTGTGCCAGATTAGGCGGGATCGGATGGGCGGCATCGCCCGCCAGCACTGTTCGGCCACGTCGCCAGCAATCATGATAGGGATGCGCAGGAAGGGCTGTTTTGACCCATTTTATATCGGCATGGTCGCAAAGCTGGCCAAGAATATCATTGCGCCCAAGATAGCGTTGCTGCCAGTCATCACCAGCTTTGGTCGCATCCAGCGTTAGCACCATATTCACATCTTTGCGGCCATGCAGCGGGTAATGCACGAAATGTGCGCCCTGACCAAGCCATAGATTGCAAAAGGGTTGGGAAAAAATGCGTGGCAAATCGGTGGTTTTGGCAACGGCGCGCATCGCAACGCGTCCTTTATTGGGGGCGGTGTCCATGCCGCTATCCGTGCCATTGACATAATGGCGGCCAAAACCAGAAACGCCATCGGCGGCGATCAACGCATCGACAATATGCCGCCCACCATCATCGGTTAGCATATGCACCGCCTTGCCCTGATCGGAGCCGCGCTGAACCACATGGGTGATATTGGCGGCGATATCGGTCATGCCGCTCAAGGCGCTGATTTCGGCTCTTAGAAGGCTGGCAAGATCGGCGCGTGACAGGCTGGCATAGGGTGACGCGCTTAGATCAAGGCTGGCAAGGGTTGCGGCTGACCGCATATCGCGAACCGTAATTGCCTGTAAAGTAGTCGCCCGTGCGCGCGCCGCATCGCCAAGCCCAAGTTGGTCAAGGGCGGCCCAGCCATTCGGGGCGATTTGCACCCCGCCTTGAAGCGTTGTTGCTGGCGTCTGGCCAGCAACAAGCAACAGTGGTTTTTGGTTGCGAAGAACGGCAAGTGCGGCCGCTAGGCCGGCGATGCCGCTGCCGCTTACCGCGATCATTAGACGCTGGCTTCTAAGGCTTCGTCCAAGGTTTTGCGGAATTTATCGACAATCTCGTCAATATGTTTACGCTCGGCAACAAAGGCCGGGGCAACAATCGCATTATCGCCAGTCCATTTCACATGAAGCCCGTTCCAGAACATATCCTTTTGCATCTGCCCGCCGCGCCGTCCAGGGACGCCGTCAGAATGAACCTCGACACCGGCCATCAGGCCAATACCGCGGATGTCGGCAACAAGCGGATGATCCTGAAGCGTCCAGATGGCATCAAGGAAATAATCCTCAAGCGCTGCTGAGCGTTCAAAAATGCCTTCGCTTTCATAGATTTTCTGGGTTGCAATGCCCGCAGCACAGGCGGCCGGGTGCGCCGAATAGGTGTAACCATGGAAAAATTCAATGGCATTTTCTGGTGCAGCATTGGTGATGGTGTCATAAATTTCATCGGTCACGGCAACGCCGCCCATTGGAATCGATCCATTGGTCAGCGCCTTGGCCATGGTGATGATATCGGGGCGCACATTGAATTTCTGGGTGGCAAATGGGGTTCCCATACGGCCAAAGCCGGTGATGACCTCATCAAATACCAGTAACAATCCATGTTTGTCACAAATCTCGCGGATTTTTTCCAGATAGCCAACTGGCGGAACCAATGTTCCGGTTGATCCGGCAACAGGCTCGATAAAGACCGCAGCCAGTGTTGAGCCACCAAGATTTTCGGCAATCCGCTCAAGATCCATCGCAAGTTCGGCACCGGTTTTTGGTTGGCCTTTGGCAAAGCGCTGATCTTCTTGCCATGTATGGCGGATCAGCGAGATATTAGGCAAAGTCAGGCCAAAGGTTTCGCGGTTGCGAACCATACCGGCAAGCGATACACCGCCCATATTCACGCCGTGATAGGCACGTTCGCGGCTGATCAACCGGTTCCGCTGGGCCTGACCTGCAGCACGCTGATAGGCCAGAATGACCTTGATCGCGGTCTCGATTGATTCGGATCCCGAATTGGTGAAAAACACATGGTTAAACTGATCGGGAAGCAGCCGGCAAACACGCTCGGCAAGATCAAATGAGCCTGGATGGCCAAGCTGGAAATGCGGCGTATAGTCATTGGCCAGCATTTGCTGATAAACAGCTTCGGCAATTTCACGGCGGCCATGGCCAAGCGGTGTACAGAACAAGGCCGATGATCCATCAATGATCTCGCCGCCCTTGTAATCCCACATATACATGCCTTCAGATTTCACAACGATACGCGGGTCTTTTTTGAAGTCGCGATTTGCCGAAAATGGCATCCAATGCGCTTCGAGTGAATTGACGTCATACGACATTTACCTGCTCCTTCTAAAAGCTGCGTCTAGCGCGGCATGATCATTTGTCTGACGCAATAGCGGCAATAACGGCTATCGGCCTAAAAACCTTCTAACTCGGTCTATCACTTCTGGTGATAATTGAAACTGCAATCTATTCAGCAATGTGCAAAGACATAAATATCCCAAAATGCCCTGCCGGATAATTAACAGTCTGACAAAAGCCATTATCGACAGCAAGCCTTGTCTATGGAACCAGTTGCGGCATTGATTGGTACCAGTTATCATGGTTTCAGCGTGAAACCATGTTGCCCTTGCTGACGAAATTACCGATGAAATGGGTGGGCATTGTGAAAATTGACCGAATAAGGGTGTTTTTATGAATGAAAATCTGACAATCGCGTTGGATCCGTCATCAGGGATCAGCCTTCAGGCGCAAATAAGGCAATCAATTGTTGAATTGATTCTTAATCATTCGATTTTGCCGGGTGACAAATTACCATCAAGCCGGATGTTGTCGCAGCAGCTCAAAGTATCACGCAATACGGTAATTTTCGCCTATCAGGCGCTTGTCGATACGGGCTATTTGCAGCCGCGCGAACGGTCTGGTTATGTTGTCAGTGACGATGCGCCAACGACACGGCTTGTTGATACGCCCGGTGCCCAGCATCTTGACCATCAATTGGGTGATGATCAATTGGGCGATCATCTCAACCCTGCGAGACAAGATGATTCCGTGAATGGCAAAATTGATTGGAATACTAAGCTGGTGCAGTCTTGCAGCTATATCCGGCCGGTGCAAAAGCCAGTCAATTGGCGTGAATATCGCTATCCGTTTGTCTATGGGCAGGTGGATGATGAATTATTTTCACATTCTGAATGGCGTGATTGTGCGCGTCAGGCGCTGGGCATGCGTAATTTCAGTACGATGGTTGGCGATTTTGGTCAGCATGATGATCCGATGCTGGTCAATTACATCTGTTCACGAAGCTTGCCACGGCGGGGGATTAAGGCACGACCCGAACAGATTTTGGTAACTTTAGGCGCGCAAAATGCGCTTTATCTTGTTGCTCAATTGCTTGTCGACGCATCCAAACATGTGGTGATTGAAAGCCCGTTTTATCCTGATTTGCGGGATATTTTATTACAGCGAACCCAATCAATCACGGCCTTGCCGGTCGATTCAGGCGGGTTGATTCTTGACGAAGAAGTGCTTCGCCATGCGGATTCAGTTTTTATTACCCCGTCACATCAATGTCCGACAACACATACCATGTCTCCATCGCGCCGGCGGCAATTGCTTGATATGGCGGCGCAGCATGATTTGTTGATTATCGAAGATGATTACGAATTTGAAATGAATTTTCTGGAATCGCCAACACCGGCGCTAAAGGCCCAAGATACGGATGGCCGCGTGATCTATGTTGGCAGCTTGTCAAAATCGGTTTTCCCCGGATTGCGGCTTGGCTATATGGTGGCACCCGAAGGGTTTATCCAGCAGGCGCGCGCGCTTCGCCATTTGATTTTACGGCACCCGCCAGGTCATGCGCAGCGTACGCTGGCCTATTTTATGGCGCTTGGCCATTATGATGCGCAAATTCGCCGTCTTCGCCGCCATCTGGCCGAACGGCGGCGGGTGTTGCAAACCGCAATTGACGCTGAAGGGCTGTTTTCGCATAGCGCTGCGCATTTTGGTGGGACCAGCTTTTGGGTCAGTGGCCCTGATTGGCTTGATTCGCGTATTTTGGCCGAGGGTGCCATGCAGGACGGCGTGTTGATCGAGGCTGGTGATGTGTTTTTCGACCGTGATACATCGCCGCTTAATTATTTCCGGCTTTCCTATTCTGCAATTTCGACAGACCGTATTCCTGAAGGCATCGCGCGGCTTGCGGCAAGCATGCGAAAATTGAAACCATGATCAGCAAACACCCGCGCCACCGCAATAGGGGTTGGCGTAACTGGTACCAGAAATAGCGTGATCTGGTTCCAATCGGCGCTTTAAGATCGGTGGCGAATATGGCATATAGAAATAGCTGGCAGGCATTGCGCTGTTCGTCCAGCACCGCTTGTCGAATCTTGATCTTGTAAAATCCAAAAAGACGATGTCGCTGGATAAAAATTTATGCCTGTTTTGCAGGTGGTTAAAATGGGAATTGAATGACAAACCGCGCCGAAGCCTCCAGCCCAACAGCAAGCCGTTTTCTGGCCACTGGCGATATGGCCTGTCCGCCGGAACTGCTGGAACTGGCCGCGTCATCCGCCCCAAAACCATTTGGATTTGTGCGCGCCATTGGCCAAGCAACATTGGAAACAGCGCGTGCTGCCGCGGCGGCAAAATTGGCAGTGCCAATCCTTATTGGTGAAGCTGATATCATTAAACAAGATGCGGCTGCCATTGGCTGGGATCTTGATGGTGTTGAAATCATACCGGCCGAAGGCGAAGACGGGGCAATTGCCGCGGCGATTGCGCTTTTTGGCGAAGGGCGGCTTGCCGGTCTTGCCAAGGGTCAGCTTCACACTGATGTGTTTATGGGCGGCATTGTAAAACGCGCCGCTGGCATCCGCACTGGCAAAAGGCTGGTGCATTTATTTGCCATGCTGCCGCCAGCAGGTGGCCGCCCCTTGCTGATTAGCGATGCTGCGGTCAATGTTGCCCCGGATATCAAAACCCGCGTCGAGGCGGCCTTGCATATGGCCGAAATGAGCCGCCGCCTAGGCCAGTCGCGGCCACGCATTGCCGTTTTATCGGCCACGGAATCGGTTTTGCCAGCGATGCCATCAAGCGGCGAGGCGGCAGAAATTGCGCTGTGGGCAAGCGACATTGATGCCAAGGCTGATTTTGCAGGCCCATTATCATTTGATCTGGCGGTATCGCCAAAGGCGGTTGCCATCAAGGGTGTTGACGAACCCGTTGCTGGCATGGCCGATGGTCTTATTGTGCCGGATATCGTTTCGGGCAATATCCTGTTTAAATCACTTGTCTGGTTTGGTGGCGGTCTTGCCGCCGGATTGGTTCTCGGTGGGGCAATCCCCATTATTTTGACAAGCCGGTCTGATCCGCCTGCCGCGCGGTTAGCATCTTTGGCATTGGCAGCAATTGCCGGTCGCGACGACGACTAATTTTGTGGAGCGAAAATATGAGTGTTGAACCAATTGTCGAGCGTTCGCCGAAAGTCGCGGATGAGGTCAAGAAAACCACATGCTATATGTGCGCATGCCGTTGCGGTATTAATGTTCATCTTCGTGATGGCAAAGTGCGCTATATCGAGGGCAACCGCGACCATCCGGTGAATAAGGGCGTTTTATGCGCCAAGGGGTCGGCTGGCATTATGCAGCATTATTCGCCGGCAAGATTGCGAAGCCCGCTTAAACGTGTTGGCCCGCGCGGCAGTGGTCAATTTGAAGAAATTAGCTGGGAAGAGGCGCTGACAACAGCGACTGGCTGGCTTGCCCCAATCCGTGAAACCGACCCGAAAAAGCTGGCTTTTTTTACCGGCCGTGACCAATCACAAGCCCTGACCAGTTGGTGGGCACAGCAGTTTGGCACGCCGAATTTTGCCGCGCATGGTGGCTTTTGTTCGGTCAATATGGCGGCTGGTGGAATCTATACAATCGGCGGCGCTTTCTGGGAATTTGGTTCGCCTGACTGGGACCTAACCGAAATGTTCGTTTTGTTCGGCGTTGCCGAGGATCATGATTCAAACCCCATCAAAATGGGTCTTGGCAAATTGAAAAACCGTGGCAAGCGGGTGGTGTCGGTCAATCCGGTGCAAACGGGCTATGCCGCGATTTCCGATGATTGGTATGGTGTCACGCCGGGAACTGACGGCTTGTTGATCCTATCACTCATTCGCGAATTGATGCTGTCGGGCAATATAGATGTTGATTATCTGCGCCGCTATACCAATGCGCCATGGCTGGTTATCCGCAATCCGGGGGCAGCCGATGATGGGCTGTTCCTTCGTGATGATGATGGCAAGCCGCAGATCCTCGATCGCAACAGTGGCAAGCCAGTTGCCAGTAATAGCCGCGGCGCTGCGGCGCAATTGCAAGGTGAGGTCAAGCTGAATAATGGCGCTATTGCCGTACCATCATTCATGTTAATGGCCGAAGCCTATCTTGATGATGCCTATAATCCTGATGTGATTGCTGGCAAGGTTGGCATTCCTGCAGCGCGTATTCGCCAGCTTGCGGCTGATTTGGCCGAGGCCGCCTTTGCCAAGGAAATTGTGATTAACCAGCCTTGGACTGACTGGAAGGGCGAACATCATGAAACGATGATTGGCCGTCCGGTTTCAATGCATGCAATGCGTGGTATCTCGGCGCATTCAAACGGGTTTCAGACCTGCCGTGCGCTTCATGTGTTGCAGTTGATTCTGGGATCGGTTGAAGTGCCCGGCGGTTTCCGCTTTAAGCCGCCTTATCCAAAACCAGCCGAAGCTCACCCAAAACCGGCAGGCAGACCCGATCAGGTTACCCCGGGCAAGCCGATGGCCGGTGCGCCGCTTGGCTATGTTCTGGGGCCAGATGATTTGATCATTGGCAAAGATGGTGCGCCACAGAGGATTGACAAGGCCTATAGCTGGGATGCGCCAATGTCGGCGCATGGCCTGATGCATATGGTGATTTCAAACGCCGTTGCCGGTGATCCTTATCCGGTGGATGTATTGTTCATGTATATGGCCAATATGGCGTGGAATTCATCAATGAATACGCGCGGTGTCATGGATATGCTAACCGCAAAGGATGACGAAACCGGCGAATATAAGATTCCAAAAATTATCTATTCCGATGCGTATCAATCGGAAATGGTTGCCTATGCTGATCTGATTCTTCCCGACACAACCTATCTTGAACGGCATGATGCAATCTCACTTCTTGATCGGCCAATCTGTGAGGCTGATGGTGTTGCCGATGCCATTCGCTGGCCAGTTTTGCCGCCTGATCGTGACGTGCGCGGATTCCAATCGGTGCTTCTTGATATTGGTGCGCGGCTTGACCTGCCCGGTATGGTGAATGAAGATGGCAGCGCAAAATATGTCGATTATGGTGATTATATCGTCAATCATGAGCGCAAGCCGGGGATTGGCCCATTGGCCGGTTTTCGTGGTGAAAATGGCAAGGCTGAAGGGCGCGGATCACCCAATCCGGCGCAGCTTGATGCCTATATCGAAAATGGTGGTTTCTGGCATACTGAAATTCCTGATGCGGCGAAATATTATAAGATGGCAAATATGGCCTATCAGGATTTTGCCGTTGAAATGGGCTTTTTCGACAGCCCACAGCCATATGATTTCCAAATCTATTCCGAAGTGTTGCAAAAATTTCTTCTTGCCGCCGAAGGACATGGTGACGTTCAACCGCCCGAGCATTTGCGGGCGCGGGTCAAACAATGCTTTACCCCATTACCAAGCTGGTACCCGCCATTTGAGGGCAGTGCCGTTGACGAGGATGAATTCCCGATTCATGCGCTGACCCAACGGCCAATGGCAATGTATCATTCATGGGGATCGCAAAATCCGTGGTTGCGGCAAATTCATGGTCATAACCCGATGTTTCTGTCGCAAACGCTTGCCAGCAAAATTGGTGTTGGCGAGGGCGATTGGATTTGGGTGACATCGCATCATGGAAAAATTCGGGTTCCCGTGGCCGTCATGGAAGGCGTCAATGAACATACGATTTGGACATGGAATGCGATTGGCAAACGCAAAGGTGCGTGGCAATTGGATGCTGATGCGCCTGAGGTCAAAAAGGGCTTTTTGCTGAATCATCTCATTCACGAATTGCTGCCACCAAAAGGCGATGGCATGCGCTGGGCAAATTCGGATCCGATTACCGGACAGGCCGCATGGTTTGATTTGCGCGTCAAAATCGAGGCTGCTGCTGCGGATGAGCCTGCCGAGGTTGCCCCGCAATTTGATCAGATTGCATCACCGCCCGGCCTGAGCAAACCCGAAGCGATGCTTCGTTATGGCCTTGAATGGACCAAATCGGCTACCAAACAATCAAAGAAAGGCCAGTGATATGACAAGTTTACCTGAACCATCGGCCATTAAGCTTGGCCTTGTCATCGACCTAGATATCTGTGTTGGCTGTCAGGCTTGTGTGGTGAATTGCAAAGAATGGAATACATCGGGCTATGGTGCGCCGCTGTCTGACTCGGATGCCTATGGCGCCAAGCCAAGTGGGGCATGGCTAAACCGCGTTCATGCTTTTGAGGCTGGCACAGGTGCCGATGCCAAGGTTGTGCATTTTCCGAAATCTTGCCTTCATTGCGAAGATGCGCCTTGTGTAACTGTCTGCCCAACCGGTGCCTCATTCAAACGCAGTGAAGATGGCATTGTTCTGGTGAATGAAGATTGGTGCATTGGCTGCGGTCTTTGTGCATGGTCATGTCCTTATGGCGCGCGTGAAATGGATCCGGCCGAAGGGGTGATGAAAAAATGCACCCTTTGCGTTGACCGGATTTATAACGAAAATCTGCCAAGCGAGGATCAGGTGCCAGCTTGTGTTCGCACCTGCCCAACCAATGCGCGTCACTATGGCGATCTTGGTGATCCAAATTCGGAAGTCAGCCTGCTTGTCGCCGCGCGTGGCGGAGTCGATTTGATGCCCGAACAAAACACCAAACCGGTGAATAAATATCTGCCGCCGCGGCCACGTCGTGCGGCAAATGATACCCCGATGTCACTATTGGCAATGGCTGATGAAGCAACGCCGTCCGGTTTCTGGAAATGGGTCGATTCAACTTTGGAAAAGCTGGGGTAAGTAAGATGCGTCCTGCCTGGTCAATTATTTTCTTTACGTCGATTTCCGGTCTTGGCTTTGGCCTTGCCGCCTGGGTGGTTCTTGGGTTTATCGATTTTGTTCACCCGCAACAGATTTTTGGTGTTGGCGGTCTGGTAATGCTGCTTATCGGTGCGGGGCTGCTTAGTTCGACATTGCATCTTGGGCATCCTGAACGCGCTTGGCGCGCGCTAAGCCAGTGGCGCAGTAGCTGGCTGTCACGCGAAGGCGTGCTTGCGGTTTTGGCGATGCTGGCACTTGCGGGTTGGGGATGGCATGTTTTTGCCATTGGGACGCCGCCTTTGTGGGCGAATATCGCTTCGGCCTTGCTGATGGCGGTAACGGTCTATGCCACCTCGATGATTTACGCATCATTGAAAACTGTGGCGCGCTGGCATCACCCGCTGACGCCGATCTGCTATTTGATGTTTGCTGCGGCTGGTGGTCTTTTGGCGATATTATGGCTTCAGGCCTTTTGGGGTCAGGGGCAAAGTGACGCTTTTGAACTGGCGGTATTGCTGGCGCTGGCCTCTGCATGGGGGATCAAGCTTGTTTGGTGGCAGATTGCCGGTGCCAATGGATCGGGAAGCACACTCGCGTCGGCAACTGGTCTTGCTGGGCTTGGCGAGGTGCGAAGCATCATGCCGCCGCATACGTCAGAAAATTATCTCCAGCATGAAATGGGCTTTGTCATTGCGCGTAAACATACCAGCCGTTTGCGGCTAATCGCCCTTGGTCTTGGTGGCATTTTGCCATGTCTTTTGGTGATTATGGATGGTGGTTCGACGATGGGCATTGGGCTGGCTTTGTTGCTTCATATGGCAGGCGTCTTTGTTGAACGCTGGCTGTTTTTCGCCGAAGCCAAACATACGGTCAGCATCTATTACGGCCATCAGCATTAAGCCGAATATCGGCAAGCCGTAACATCACGGCGATAACAGATATTAAAACCGGCCTATAGGCCGGTTTTTTTATGGCGATATGCCTATCCGTTGCTATGTCTGTTGGTGCGTTCACCTGCAAGTGTCCGTCTGCCAGTGTTTGTCCGCCACCGTGCGGGGGCCTGTGCCTATCCGCTAGCGCATGGCCAGTGGCAGCATCGCTTGCCCTTATAAGATTGGCTCCTATGGGATTGAGCATCAGAGGTTTGTGGGGGCGTCATTATATGCCGGTGCTATGCCAAAGTGGCAAGAGTGGTGTGCGGTGTTACCTGATGATCTGAGGCGGCTAGGTTTGGCGTGCTGTTGTGCCGAACCACAACCCAAAAGATCATTACGTTCAAGATTATTACCGCTAAGACCCTGTCGTTTCGGGGGGCGGTGCCGTTGTCCTAATCCGCGTCAATTGTGCCCATAAAAAAACCGGCCCTGTCGCCAGAGCCGGTTTCATATTTACTGATCTAAGGGGATCACACCAAAAGCGGTGCAATCACAAGGCTAACAATGGCCATCACATTAATCAGGATGTTCATTGCAGGGCCTGAAGTATCTTTCAGCGGGTCGCCAACTGTATCGCCAACAACGGCCGCTTTATGGACGTCAGAACCTTTGCCGCCAAGGTTGCCCTTTTCGACATATTTCTTTGCATTGTCCCATGCACCACCAGCATTGGCCATCATCAGTGCCATCATCACACAGCAAACCAATGCACCAGCAAGCGTGCCGCCAAGTGCCTTTGGCCCAAGACCAAATCCAATAACAACAGGTGCCAACACAGCCATTGATCCTGGAAGGATCATTTTGCGAAGCGCAGCGCGGGTCGCAATGTCAACACACCGTGCTGTATCTGGCTTGGCAGTCCCTTCGAGAAGTCCCGGGATTTCTTTGAACTGACGGCGAACCTCGACGATCATGTCAAACGCTGCATCACCAACCGCAGTCATTGTCATTGCACTGACAAGGAATGGGAAGATGCCGCCAATGAACATGCCGCAAAGCACCATCGGGTCATTGATCGCAAGAACGAAATCCGGATCACCATTGCTGATCTTGGCTATATAGGCACTGATCAGCGCCAGCGCGGCAAGCGCCGCAGCACTGATGGCAAAGCCTTTACCAATCGCCGCAGTTGAGTTACCAACTTCATCAAGTGAGTCGGTGATTTCACGGGTTTCTTTACCCATATGTGCCATTTCGGCGATACCACCAGCATTATCGGCAACTGGGCCATAGGCATCAATCGCCATGGTGATACCAACAGTTGACAGCATGCCGACAGCAGCAAGACCAACGCCATAAAGGCCAGCGGCCGCATTGGCGCAATAGATGATGGCAGCAATGGTCAGAGCCGGAATGGCAACCGACTGCATGCCTGTGGCCAAACCTGAAATCATCACTGTTGCTGGGCCAGTTTCACCGTCTTTCGCGATTTTACGAACCGGCGCACCGCCTGTGTAATATTCGGTAACGAGACCAACGACAATGCCGCCGATCGCACCAACCAGAACAGCGACCCAAATACCATTGGCACCGCCCATGGCTTGGATAAGGAAATAGGCACCGCCGATAAAGATAATGGCCGAACCGATTGTACCAAAGCGCAAGGCAACATCGGCACTTTTGTTTGAGAATAGCTTAACCGCAAAAATACCAGCAAGCGAACAAAGGAGGCCAAGGGACGCAAGCGCCAAAGGCATGAATTGAAGAACCGCCTGGTTACCACCAAGGCGGGCGATGTTTTCAAGTGACATTGACGCTGCAAGCGCGATCGATGCGATCATTGCACCACAATATGACTCGAAAATATCTGAGCCCATACCGGCGACGTCACCAACATTGTCACCAACATTGTCGGCGATAACCGCTGGGTTGCGAGGATCATCTTCAGGAATGCCTGCTTCAACCTTGCCAACAAGGTCGGCGCCCACATCGGCACTTTTGGTAAAGATACCACCACCAACACGGCTAAACAGGGCAACTGATGAGCCACCCATCGCAAATCCCTCGATGGCTTCGATGCCATGCGCGGTGCCGCCCATGAAGAAATAAAGTGTGCCAATGCCAAGAAGACCCATCGACGCCACGGTAAGGCCCATGATCGAACCGCCAAAAAAGGCAACGTTCAGGGCTGCTGCTGCGCCTTTTGTATTCGCGGCAACGGCGGTTCTCACATTTGCCTTGGTTGCTGAATACATACCAATGTAACCAGCTACACCAGAACAAAGCGCGCCGAGCGTGAAGGAGATGGCCGTGTCAGCACCGAGGCTGGCATAAAGAGCGACAATACAGATAAGGCAAAAAATTGCCAAACGTTTGTATTCGCTGGCCATGAAGACCATTGCGCCGAGATGAATTTCATCGGCAATTTCTTTGACTCTGCCCTCACCAGCTGGTGATTTGATGATATTGACGTAAATCAATAAGGCAGCGATCATACCGAATGCACCAAAGGTGATCGGCAGAATTGCATTTGTAAGCATGAAAGGATCCTCTTGCTTGATAAAGATGTGCGTAATGCCCTGAAAAGCCGGGGCGGCGCGAAACCGCCGCGGTTATAACGGTAATAAAGCATAGTGTAAACCAAAGAATATTCTAGGTTTGCCAAGCTTTTGGATTGCTGGTGAAAGTCGTTATTTGTTTGTGCATATTTGACCGGCTATGAAGATGCAATTTGCCTTGAATTTTGTCCTTTTACGGCGTCAAATGGCGAAAATTTTGAAAAGAGACAAGATGGGCGATTTTGATAGTGACGCGTGGCTTGCGCGCAACCCGGAAATTGGCAATTTGCGTGCAGCGATTTTTGATCTGAATGGCGTTTTGCGCGGCAAGCGTTTGCCGCGCAACCAGCTGAAAAAAGTGATTAATGGCGGGATTCGGATGCCGCTATCATCGGCCAATCTTGACATCTGGGGGCGTGATATCGCCAATAGTAAATGGGTTTTTGAAACTGGTGATTCAGATGGTGGCTGCTTCTGGACTGGACGTGGCCCATTACCAATGCCCTGGACTGAACAAACAACTGCCCTAGTGCCATTGAGCTTGATGGATGATTACGGCAAACCATTTGCCGGTGACGCCCGCAATGTGCTTGGCATGATCTTGGATCGGTTTGCTGCGCTTGATCTTCATCCGGTTGTTGGTTTTGAAATGGAATTCTATCTTGCCGATCCGCAAGGTGGAAACGATGGCCAACCCGATGCGCCAGCGTCACCCCTAACCGGTGCCAAGCCAATCCGTGATGGCGCTTTAGCCATTGATGTGGTTAATGACCATGACTCCCTGATCAATGAAATCTACGCTGCCTGTAAATTGCAGATGATCGAGGCTGATACAACGATCAGCGAGGCCGGTCTTGGTCAGTTTGAGATCAATCTTGTGCATTCGCATGATGCGATGAAGGCGGCTGACGATGCGGCCTTTTTTAAACAGATTGCCAAAGGGGTCGCCCGCAAATACGGGCTTGCTGCCAGCTTTATGGCCAAGCCCTATGCCGATCGCCCGGGCAATGGCATGCATCTTCATATTAGCCTGTTAGACGGCAAGGGCAAAAATGTTTTTGACGATGGCAGTGATGTTGGCAGTCCGGTTCTTGGCCATGCGCTTGCCGGTGCGCTTGCCGGTATTGCCGATTCTATGTTGACCTTTGCGCCGCACCAAAATTCTTATCGCCGTTTTGCCATCGAATCGCACGCACCAATGGCGGTTTGTTGGGGATATGAAAATCGCACGGCGGCGCTTCGTGTTCCGCTTGGCCCACCAAGCCAGCGCCGGATTGAACATCGCGTTTCGGGCGCTGACGCTAACCCATATCTTGTGCTTGCCGCAATTTTAGGAGCGATTCTAACCGGTCTGGAGGATCAAAAGCCGCCACCGCCGCCGATTACGTCAAGTTCCTATGCGCTTGATCTGCCAACATTGCCGTCAAGCTGGGACGATGCGATTAACCATTTTACCAACAGCGCGGTCATTGCGCGGATTTTGCCTGACACTTTGCGTGATATGTTGATCGGTTGCAAAATACAGGAATTGCAACGGTTTTCAGGTGACATTTCGCCATTTGAATATCACAGTTACCTTGATCAGGTGTGATTGATTTCACGATCATGGTGACAGATATTATACTGGTGGCAGTGTGTGGATGCCCTTTTTACGGTGAATAAAAAAGGAAATCGTGATTTGTTCTGACCGCGCAAGCAAGACGGTATCGCGTCAAATCACCAACATGGAGGAGAAAATGAGAAATATCATATTGCTGGCGGTTGCCGGTGTTCTGTCTGCTGGAACTGCCCATGCCGATGGGAAATTAAATATCTATAACTGGTCGGATTATATTGCCGAGGACACGATTGCCAATTTCAAAGCTGAAACCGGCATTGACGTGATTTATGATGTTTATGATTCAAACGAAATTCTCGAAGCCAAAATGTCAGCTGGGTCATCGGGCTATGACCTTGTTGTGCCAACTGCAGATTTTCTGGCGCGTGGACGCCAAGCCGGCGTTTATGCCGAAATGGATTTTAGCCGCATTCCAAATGCGAAAAACCAAAGCGCGCAGGTTCAAGGCCTCGCCAATAAACAGATGCAGGACGATAAATCAGGTCTTGTCTATATGTGGGGCACAACCGGCATCGCCTATAATGAAAAGAAAATTACTGAACGCCTCGGTGACAATGCACCAACCGATAGCTGGTCATTGATTCTTGATCCGGCCAATGCGGCCAAGCTTGCCGATTGCGGCATTGCCATTCTTGATGCGCCAACCGATGTTCTGCCAAATGTCATTTCCTATTTGGGCATTCCGGGTAATTCTACTGATCCCAAATTATTTGAGCAGGCTGGTGAGGTGCTGAACAAGGTGCGTCCGCATTTGCGCTATATCCATTCAAGCCAGTCAATCAATGATATGGCCAATGGTGATATTTGCGTTGCCATCATGTGGTCGGGTGATGCGTTTCAGGCTGCTGCCCGCGCCGAAGAAGCCAATAATGGTCACGTCATTAATTACTATATTCCGTCTGAAGGCACGAATATGTGGTTTGATGTGATGGCAATTCCTGCCGATGCAAAAAATGTCGATAATGCCTATCGCTTTATTGATTATATGATGCGGCCTGATGTGGCGGCAAATAATGTCAATTATGTCTGGTATGCAAGTGGAAATGAAGCTGCCAAGGCAAAGATTGCCCCTGAAGTCCTGTCGCATCCGGGCATTTACCCAAGCAAGGAAACCCAGAAAAATCTGTTTGTCACGCCGGTCTATGATGCCGCGCTTGACCGGGTGGTTAACCGTGTTTGGTCACGCTTTAGCAGCGGCAATTAACGCCCGCTGACCAAATTTTGCAAATTCCCTGCTCGCGTGAAACGGGGGCAGGGCGTTAGCCTAATAACCGCCGGCTGAACACCGACTGGACAAATGGTTGGGTAGGACATAAATGGCGCCTTTCATAAGATTGAGATCAATTTCCAAACATTTTGTCGATGTTGTGGCGGTTGATGATTTGTCGCTGGATATCGAGAAGGGCGAGCTGTTTTGTTTGCTTGGCGCATCGGGTTGCGGCAAAAGCACCTTGTTGCGGCTTTTGGCAGGCTTTGAATCGCCAACCAAAGGCGTGATTGAAATTGATGGCCAAGATATGGGAGGGGTTGCCCCAGCCAACCGGCCAGTGAATTTCATGTTTCAGAATTACGCGCTTTTTCCGCATATGAGTGTTACCGATAATATTGGCTATGGTCTTCGCCGGGCTGGCATGCGTGGCACCGAACTTGCCGAACGTGTTGATTCACTTTTGAAACTAGTAAGGCTGCATGAGCTTGGCGGGCGCAAACCCCATCAGCTTTCAGGTGGTCAGCGCCAGCGGGTTGCCTTGGCGCGTGCCTTGGCGCGGCGTCCAAAGCTGTTATTGCTTGATGAACCGCTTGCCGCATTAGATAAAAAACTGCGCGAGGACACCCAATTTGAATTGGTGGATATTCAAGAAAAGCTTGGCACCACCTTTATTGTTGTGACCCATGATCAAGAAGAAGCGATGACGCTGGCAGGTCGCATTGGCATTATGGATGCTGGCCAGCTGGTTCAGGTGGATGCGCCTCGCCGTTTATATGAACGTCCAAAAAGCAGTTTTGTTGCCGATTTTCTTGGCACGATCAGCTTTGTTGATGCGGTGGTTGCCAGCTGCGATAAAACCAGCATCACCATTGGCGGTGATCTGAACATCTGCGCTGCGTGTGATGATGATTTGCCGGTTGGCGCGGCAGTCAAATTGGCAATTCGGCCAGAAAAAATTTATCTAAGCCGGACAAAAAGCGGCAATGTGAACGAGATCGAGGTCGTTGTAGAAGATCTTGCCTACCTTGGCTTTGCGACAAATTATCGGGTGAAGACAGCATCTGGCCAGATGTTTAAATTGCAGCAGCAGCAAAGGCGCAGCCTTGATGCACCGCTTAGCTGGGGCGAGACAGGTTATGTGCATTTCGACCCGCAAGATGTCATTGTTCTACAGGATTAATGATGGTTCGCGGCATGGGGAAATATCTTGTTAATCTGCCAGCTGTCACCGGCCGACGGCTGGTGATTGCCCTGCCATTGATTTGGCTTGCCGTGTTCTTTTTTCTGCCGCTTGTTGAAACCTTGCAAGTGTCCTTTACGTCGCCACGCCGCGGTATTCCGCCTTATGAACCTTTATGGGGCATTGGTGATGATGGGTTATTTACCAATTTCACCACCGGTAATTATGCGCTTTTGCTGCAATATTGGTCAGATTATTTTGGTCCGGCTTTCAACAGTATAAAGCTGGCATTTTTCTCGACGCTTGTTTGTCTGCTATTTGCCTATCCGATGGCGTGGTGGATTGCGCGAAGCAATGAAAAATGGCGGACGATCTTGCTGGTGCTGGTGATGTTGCCGTTTTGGACGTCAAGCTTGCTGCGAATCTATGCCCTGATTGGCTTGCTGAATCCAAATGGATTTATCAATACTGCCGGATTATGGTTTGGGCTGATTGATGCCCCCATCCAGATGATGCAGACCGATTTTTCGATTTATATGGGAATGGTGCTGACTTATTTGCCATTGATGATTTTGCCGCTTTATGCGGTGATGATTCGGCTTGATGCTGATTTGCTTGATGCCGCTGCTGATCTTGGCGGATCGGGTGTACAGATTTTTAGAACCATCATTCTGCCATTAACCTTGCCTGGCATCATTGCTGGCAGCCTTCTTGTTTTCATTCCGGCGGTTGGCGAATTTGTCATTCCGGCATTGCTTGGCGGGCCGGATCAATTGATGATGGGCAAAGTGTTATGGACCGAATTTTTCCGGAATCGTGACTGGCCAGTGGCGTCGGCAATTGCGATGCTGCTTTTGGCGATTTTGACTGTTCCGATTATTTATGCCCGCTATCAAGACGGGCGTGATGCGGTGGCTGAAACACCCAATCCAAAGCGGGTGGAGGCAGGCTGATGGGACGGATGAACGGGCTGGTTCTGTCGCTTGGCGCGCTGGGTTTTGGCATTTTATATCTGCCAATCATCATCATGGTTATTTTCAGTTTCAATGCTGGCAAACTGGTTTCGGTTTGGTCGGGTGCCTCGCTGAAATGGTATGCAGGCTTGCTCAAAAATGACCAGCTTTTATCAGCCTTTGGCACGTCATTGCTCATTGCGGTATGGGCGGCAACAATCGCCACGATTTTCGGCATCTGTATTGCGGTTGCTTTTGTCCGTTTTGGCAATTTCAGATCGCGGCTTGCGCTGAGCGCCATTGCCAGCGCGCCTTTGGTGATGCCGGAAATTGTCACTGGCTTGTCGATGCTGTTGCTGTTTATTTCAATGGAAAGCCTGTTTGGATGGCCGTCTGGACGCGGTGTTGATACGATTATTATCGCGCATGCCACCTTTGGGATGTGTTTTGCCGCAGTGGTGATCCAGGCGCGGCTTCGTGATTTTGACATGGCGATTGAAGAAGCCGCAGCCGATCTTGGCGCAACCCAGCCCTTTATCTTTTTATCAATCACATTGCCAGTGATTGCGCCAGCGGTTGTGGCAGCATGGTTGCTTGCCTTTACGCTTAGTTTTGATGATCTGGTGATTGCCAGCTTTGTCAGTGGTCCGGGAAGCTCTACCTTGCCGATTGTGATATTTTCCAAAGTCAGGCTTGGTGTGACGCCTGAAATTAACGCGCTTGCAACAGTGATGATTGTTGTTGTTGCCGCGGCGGTGATCGGTGCAAGCTGGGCGATACGCCGCCGGTTATCAAGCCGAGACCAAAACCAGTAATGTGCAAAGATGGTGGCGCGGTGGTATGGCCGCGTTCTATGTTGGTTTGTTGTTAGATGTGATAAGCAAAATTGGTGCTGTGTCGAATATGGGATGAAACAATGACAAAAGCTGTTGGTGATGCGGCATTCCGCATCAAACAAAACAAGGAAACATTGCGCGAAATGACCTATGGCGGTGCGCTAAGTTTTGCGCGTCGGCCGTATAGCCGTGATTTTGACGGTGTCGATGTTGTGGTTAGCGGCATTCCCTATGATAATGCAGTGACCTATCGATCGGGTTGCCGATTAGGGCCACGCGCCATTCGCGCCGGCTCGGTGCAGCTTGCCGAATTGGCGCATTTCCCGTTTGGTTTTAATCCGTTTGACCATTTATCGGTCATTGATTTTGGCGATTGTTTTCTTGATCCGCATCATCCCGATACGGTGTTTGACAGCATCACTGATCATGCTGATGCAATCATTGCGGCAGGGGCGAAAATGCTAAGCCTTGGCGGCGATCATGCCATTGCCTATCCTTTGCTAAAGGCTCATGCCAAAGCCTATGGTTCGATTGCGCTGGTTCAGTTTGACGCGCATTGCGACACTTGGCCTGATGATGGGGTCGGGTTTGATCATGGAACAATGTTTGCCCGCGCCGTTACCGAAGGCATTATTGATGTCGGTAAATCAACACAAGTCGGGCTTCGTACCTATAATGACAGTGATCACGGCTTTGAAATTCTGACAAGCCCGTGGGTGCATCGCAATGGCATTGATGCGGCGATCGAGATTGTGTGCGAGCGCGCCGGTGATGCGCCAGTATATTTGTCTTTTGATATTGATGGTCTTGATCCGGCATTTGCACCTGGCACCGGAACGCCGGTTGCTGGTGGTCTTGCCAGTTGGCAGGGGCTTGAATTTGTGCGCAGGCTTGCGCCGCTTGATTTGATTGGCATGGATATTGTTGAGGTGGCACCCGCCTATGATCATGCTGAAATCACCGCCATTGCGGCGGCAAATATGGCATATGATTGGTTGGCCGTTCTGGCCAAGAAAAAGGGCGCGCCAACAAAGCCGGTTGGCCGTATCTAGCCGCCCCGCACCGGTTTATTTAGAGGCGAAGATAATCGCGCATCTTGTACCAGCTCATCCCAAGCGCCAAGGCGGGGGTTTGCAAAAACCCGCCCGGAAATGGCAAATGGCAAAGCTTGCTTAAGATGCTGAATAATCGTGATTGCCCCATGATATGATTGGCAAGAATGGTGCCGGCAAGACCGGTTAGCGCAACACCGTGACCGGAAAATCCCTGCACGAAAAACACCCCGTCACCGGCGGTGCCGAAATGCGGTATCCGGTTTACCGTGATGCCGATACGGCCTGACCAGACCGCGGCTGTTTCGCTTTCGCCAAGTTCGGGAAAGACGTCGACCATGCGTTGTTTCAAATCGCGTTCAACATTGCCAAGACTGACATTTGTATAGCTGGCACGCCCGCCAAATATCATCCGGCTATCAGCATCAATCCGATAGTAATTCAGCGCTGTATTGCAATCGGCAACCGCGGCACGATGCGGCAAGATATGTGAAATCAGATTATCCGATAAGGGTGTTGTTGCCAGAACGGATGATGTCACCGGTGCTAACCGGCTGGTCATTTTCCTTGTGCCGATATTTTGCAGATAGGCATTGCCGCATAATAGAACGAATTTCGCCGTTATCTTTTGCCCATTGGCAAGCGATAATGCCTTGGTGCCAGTACCTTTATTGCCAGTACCTTTATTGCTGGCACTATGTCTGGCTGTATTGGGTGTCGCATCAAGCGCGGTGACACCAGCATGTTCGTAAATCCGCGCACCGGCGGCGCTGGCGGCGCGCGCCAGCCCATATAGATATTTCAGCGGCTGGATATGCCCGCTATTGGCGTCATGCAATGCGCCAACATAGGCATTTGTGCCAATATGACCGGCAAGCGAATCACGATTATCCAAAGCGGTTAAATGGTCATAGCCTTTGGCCTGCCACTCATTGCGCATGGCCAATAATTCCTGCATCTGCCGGCCATGAAGCGCCGCATGAAGATAACCAAACCGTAAATCACAATCGATTTTATGGCGTTGGACACGCTGGCGAAGCAGATCAACCGCGCGCATGCCTGCATCCCATATTAATTGCGCTTCATCGGCTGGTAATTGACGGCTGATATGGTGAAAATCATTTGGCCAGCCCTGACAGACATGACCGCCATTGCGCCCCGATCCGCCGCTGCCGATGACATCAGCCTCAACAAGAGCGACATCATGCCCGTTCTCGGCAAGGGTCAAGGCGGCAATCATACCGGTAAAACCGCCACCAATAACCGCGATTTCGCAATAAAGATTACCGGTGGGTGGCGGAAATTTTGGCTTGTCAGCAATCTCGGCCGCATAGATGGAATTTAGGTCAGTCATGATCTCGAATATTGGTTCATTGTCAGGCCATGCCTGACAGGTGTTTTCGCGTCAGATTGATTGCGCATTTTCAATAACGATAGTAGTCTGTGATCGCAGATTGACGCAAGCATGGTCAATGATCTGACCATGATTTTGATAAAGGCGGCTGAAATTTTCAGGCGCGTTTAATTTGCCGGTCATTACCATTCATGTACTTATTTTAAGATGGCCAAAACAGTAATGAAAACCCTGATTGTTCTAGTTTGGATGGACATATAATGCAGGATATGACAACCGATGATTGGCGCCAGCTTGATGCCGCGCATCATATGGCACCGTTTACCGATTACCGTGAATTGCGCGCTGCCGGATCACGCATCATCACGCATGCCGATGGGCATTATATTTATGACAGTGATGGCAATCGCATTCTAGATGCGATGGCAGGTCTATGGTGCGTCAATGTTGGTTATGGGCGGAAAGAATTGGTTGATGCCGCGTCATCACAGATGGCGACGCTGCCCTATTATAATAATTTTTTCAAAACCAGTAATCAGCCGGTGATTGCCCTGTCGAAACGGCTTGCCGATCTTACGCCTGATGGTCTGAATAACGTCTTTTATGCCAATTCAGGATCTGAGGCCAATGACACCACCATTCGGATGGTGCGCCATTTCTGGGCACTTGAGGGCAAACCGCAAAAACAGACAATCATTGGCCGCACCTATGGCTATCACGGCAGCACCATCATGTCGGCCAGCATGGGCGGCATGACAGCAATGCATGAACAGGCGGCAACGGCACCTGACTTTGTGCATATCAAACCGCCTTATGGGTTTTTATATCAGGGCAATCTCAACACAGCAGATTTCGCTGCCTTGGCGGCAAGCTGGCTTGAGGATAAAATCAATGAAATAGGGGCGGATCATATTGCCGCCTTTATCGCCGAGCCGATCCAAGGGGCTGGTGGGGTTATTGTGCCGCCCGAAGGCTATTTAAATCATGCCGAAGCGATTTGCCGCAAATATGATATTTTATTTATTGTTGATGAAGTGATTACCGGCTTTGGCCGCACCGGCCAATGGTTTGCCAGCCAGACTTTTGGCCTTTCGCCAGATATGATGACGCTTGCCAAGGGGCTGACCTCAGGCTATGTGCCAATGTCGGCGGTGATGATTGGCGACCGGGTGGCGACACGCCTGATTGATGATGGCGGCGAATTTTATCACGGCTTTACCTATTCAGGGCATCCGGTTGCGGCGGCGGTGGCCTTGGCCAATCTTGATCTGATTGCCCGCGATGGCCTTGTTGAAAAGATCCGCGATGATACCGGCCCCTATTTGGCCGCAGCCCTCGAACCGCTTGCAGCGCATCCGCTTGTTGGTGAGGTTCGAAGTTTTGGCCTGCTAGCGGCGATCGAGTTGGTCAAGGATAAAGCCGGTTCGGTTCTGTTTGATCCGGTTGGTGAAATCGGGGTGATTTGCCGTGATCACGCGATCAATCAGGGATTGATGGTGCGGGCGGTTCGCGATGCGATGATCATGTCACCGCCGCTTAGTTTTGAACGTTCTGATATTGATCACATGGTTACGATACTCGCATCCGCGCTTGATCGCACCTTAGAGGATATTATGCAGCGATAGGCAAAATGCCAATCTGATTGCATGAAAGGAAATGACCATCGATGGAAGGAAAACAGATGGGATTCGATATGAAAGCATGGCTTGCTGACCAGAACATCACCGAAGTGGAATGTTTGGTAAGCGATATTTCGGGCATTGCTCGTGGCAAAATTCTACCGGTGACGAAATTCATTTCGGCGCAACAATCAGGCGGTTTGCGCTTGCCTGAATATGTGTTTGGCCAGTCGGTAACAGGCGAATATTATGATAGTGACGTGCTTGATGAAATTGGCCGTGACGTGATTTTGCGGCCAGATATTTCAACATGCAGGTTGGTGCCTTGGTATGACGAACCAACCGCGCAGATCATTCATGATGCGGTTCATCAAGATGGTGCCGATGTCACTTTTTCATCGCGGGCTGTGCTGAAATCGGTTCTGGCGCTTTTTGACGAGGCTGGTCTTGAGCCGGTGATTGCGCCTGAACTTGAATTTTTTCTGGTCAAGCAAAGCAGTGATGCCAATGCGCCCTTGATTACGCCGCCGGGCCGGTCGGGTCGTGCCGAAAAGGCACGTCAGGCCTATGGCATTGATGCGGTCAATGAATTTGATCCTTTATTTGAAGAAATTTATGATCATTGCGATGTGCAGGGGCTGGATATTGACACGCTAAGCCATGAAGCTGGTGCGGCGCAGATGGAAATTAATTTCAATCATGGACATGCGCTTGATCTTGCGGATCAGGCATTTCTGTTTAAACGCACGGTGCGGCAGGCAGCGATCAATCATCACCTTCACGCCACCTTTATGGCAAAGCCAATGCAAGAACAGCCGGGCAGTGCCATGCATGTTCATGTTTCGGTCAAATCAAAGGCAAGTGGCAAGAATATCTTTTCCAATGACGATGGCAGTGAAAGTGATGATTTCTATCATTCGGTTGCCGGTATGCAGCGTTATCTCAGCGGCGCAATGGCATTGATGGCGCCTTATGTGAATTCCTATCGGCGGCGAACCGGTACCGAAGATTCACCAGCCAATCTGGCGTGGGGCATGGATAACCGCACGGTGGGGTTGCGTGTGCCGCTTGGTGATCCGAAAAACCGGCGTATCGAAAACCGTATTCCGGGTGCCGATGCCAATCCCTATCTTGCGATTGCGTCAACCTTGGCGGCGGTCTGGCTTGGTTTGCAGGAAAAGCGCCGCCCAACGCGCCCGCGCAAGGTCAGTGGTGAAGATCTGGAAACATTGCCGCGTAACCTTGATGTCGCGCTTGATGCTTTGGAACGTGCCAAGCCGCTTCATAAGGTTCTTGGCGACGATTTCGTCACGCTGTTTGTCGAGGTGAAACGCGCCGAAGCCGAGGCCTTTCTTGAGGTGATTAGCCCGTGGGAGCGTGAATACCTGCTGTTGAATGTCTAATGTTTCGGCGCGGCTGTTTGCGCTGTCTGGCAATCGGCACAACGACCGGTAATTTCGATTACCTTATGCGCCACCTGAAAACCGAGATCATTGCTAAGGCTTTGTAACCGGCTATCGATGCTGATATTGGTGAATTCATGAGCGCGTTCGCATTGGGTGCAAAGCATGAAGATGCTAACTTCATTGCCGCCGCAATCATGCAATTGGCAAGCGACAAACCCATTCACACTTTCAATCCGGTGAACCGCGCCGCGCTCGACCAATTTGGCAAGCGCTCGATAGACCTGAAGCGGTGCGCGGATGCCCTTATCGCGAAGCGCATCAAGAATATTATAGGCGCTTAGCGGCCGATCGGCATCACATAGCAATTGATAAACAAAGGTTTCATTTTGGGTCATGGCCTGCCTCGTCATGATGGTTATGGGGGGCGGGGCTGTCATTTGCCGCCGACAGGCGGCGCGGAACGAATGTCAGGCCAAGCAGCAAAAGCGCCCCTGCCACAATAATTGATGGCCCCGATGGTGTATCAAATTCGGCCGATCCGTAAAGACCGGCAATCACCCCAATCACGCCCAGAATTGACGCCAATACCGCCATCATTTCAGGGCTGGTAACAACGCGGCGTGCGGCGGCAGCGGGAATGATCATCAATGCTGTGATCAGCAAAACACCAACAAGCTTGACGGCAATCGACACCACCAGCGCGATCAGCACCATAAACAGCCATTCGGTACGTTGTGGTGACAGGCCTTCGGCCTCGGCAATATCTGGGCTAAGCGTTGCCGCAACAAGGCGTCGCCATTGCCAGACAATAATCGCCAAAATTGCCCCGCCGCCAGCATAGATCACCAAAAGATCAGTTATATCAACAGCAAGGATATCACCAAATAAAAGCCCGTTCACATCAACATTGCGACCGCCAGTCACCGAAACCAGAACCAGCCCAAGCGCCAAGGTCGAATGCGCCAAAATGGCAAGAATTGTATCTGATGACAGGCTTGGTGTTCGCTTGGCAACCATTATGGCAATACAGATGGCAAGGGTGACAAACGGAACCGCAATCAATGATGACACATCAGCCAAGATGGCCAAGGCAATGCCAAGAAGCGCCGCATGAGCCAATGTATCGCCAAAAAAGGCCATTTTGCGCCAGATGATCAAACAGCCAAGCGGCCCCACAATAACCGCCAGACCAATGCCGGCAAACAGCGCGCGGATAAAGAAATCATCAAACATGATCATGCCCATCGTGATTATGCTCATGCTTGTCAGGGTGGCAGGAGTCGCTGATTGACCCATCGACATGCTGAACGGTGCCATCGGGAAGATGGATGTGATCATGATCATGCCGGTAAACCGCCAGCGCCGTCGTGTCAGGCGCGCCAAATAGGCGAAGGTATTTGGGATTGCTGACCACCGAATCAGGGCTGCCACTGCAACAGATATGACCGTTTAGACAAAGCACCGTATCGGTGTCGGCCATGACGATATGAAGATCATGCGAAATCATCAAAACCCCGCAGCCGGTGGTGTCGCGAATTTGCCGGATCAAATTGTAAAGCATCGCCTCACTGGCAAAATCGACCCCTTGAACAGGCTCGTCCAGAACCAAAAGATTGGGACGGCGAACCATCGCGCGCGCCAATAGAATGCGCTGAAACTCGCCGCCAGATAAATCCTGCACAAAGGCAGTTTCCAAATGCGGCGCGCCAACCGCCGCAAGTGCCTGTTTCTTTTCATCCGGCGAGACTTTGGCCGTTAAATCCAAAAGCCGTTCAACCCGCATTGGCAGTGCTGGGTCAATATGCAGCTTTTGTGGGACATAGCCGACACGCAAACCAGCTTGGCGTTGAACGCGTCCTTCATTGGCGCGGATCGTGCCAACAGCCAATTTTGCGGTGGTGCTTTTACCAGCGCCATTAGGGCCGATAATGGTGACAATTTCACCTTTGTGAATGCGCAGATCAATGCCCCGCACAAGCCAGCGATTGTCACGTCTGACACCGGCATTTTCGAGATTGATTAAATCTGTTTTGTCGCTTGCCATAAAAGCCTTGCCTGATGATCGGGGTGGATGCCCCCGTTTGGTGCCCCACTTTGGGTTCCTCATTTCGGAATGTTATAATATAACATAGCTGTTGAAAAAAGGTGGAAAATGACAAGGCTGGCAAAAGTAGGTGATGATGTTTGTCAAGGCGGTGTAGATTTTGCGCAATGATGCTGGTATGAATTTTGCCATCTGTTGTCGATTGATCAGTTTGTAACCATCAAAATTTTTGGGAATCTTTGTCATGATCCAAATGACCATCCGCCGTCCTGATGATTGGCATCTTCATCTTCGTGATGGGGCTATGCTTGCCGCGGTGATTGATGATACGGCGCGCCATTTTGCCCGCGCCATCATCATGCCAAATCTGGTGCCGCCAGTAGTGACAGGCGCCGAAGCAGCGGCCTATCGCGACAGGATTATGGCTTGTGTCAATCCGGATCATGGCTTTACCCCGCTCATGACCTTATATCTGACCGAAACAACCGATCCGGATGATGTTGTCGCGGCGGCCAAATCGGGCTTGATCAATGCGGTCAAGCTGTATCCGGCAGGGGCAACCACCAATTCAGCATCGGGCGTTCGTGATCTTGACAAGGTGATCGCCGTTCTGGAAAAAATGGCCGAAATTGGTCTGCCGCTTTGTGTTCATGGCGAAGTGACCGATCCGCAAATTGATATTTTTGATCGTGAATCGGTGTTTATCGAAACCGTTCTCGATCCTTTGCGGCGGCGGGTGCCTGATTTACGGGTTGTGCTGGAACATGTAACCACCAGTGATGGTGTTGATTATGTCCGTTCTGGCGGTGCCAATATTGCCGCCACAATCACAACGCATCATCTGTTTATCAACCGCAATCATATTCTGGCTGGTGGCATTCGCCCACATTATTATTGCCTGCCAGTCGCCAAGCGTGAAAGCCACCGCCGCGCCCTGATTGCGGCGGCCATTTCCGGTGATGGCAGCTTCTTTCTTGGTACCGACAGTGCGCCGCATCTGGACGCTGCCAAGCTGATGGCTTGTGGCTGTGCTGGTATTTATACCGCGCCAAACACCATGTCTTGCCTTGCACATATTTTTGAAGCTGAAGACGCGTTTGATCAGCTTGAAGGTTTTGCCTCATTGCATGGCCCAGGATTTTATCGCCTGCCGTTTAATGAAGACCGGATCACTTTAGTTAAACAGGATGTGCCGGTTATCTATCCGGAAAGCCGCGCGACGCCTGATGGGCCATTGACGATTTTTGATTGTGGCACGCCGCTTTACTGGGCGGTTCAGGATGCTGAATAAACTGGCCTGATGCGGGCTGGCTTGATGCGGGCTGACTTTCCCCTTCACTTTGCGGGTGGCCTAGAGTTTGGTCTCGCGGGCGCCAGCATTTGGCCGAAGCGATTTTTTGGCGCGTGCCTCACGCTGGGTGATATAGACGGTCGAGGCAAAAATAATTGCCCCGCCAATCCATGTCCAAAGGCCCGGCCATTCGCTAAAGATCAGCCATGCCAAAATAACTGCAAATGGCAATTTGATGAATTCAAGCGGTTGCAAAGCGGTAATATCAACAAGCCGGTAAGCGCGGGTAAAACATAAATGTGCAATCGTTCCGGCAAGCGCCATCGCCCATAAATAGCCCCAGCTTTCAAGGCTTGGCCATTGCCAGACACCAAGCGCTGGTATCAATGCCAACGGCGCTTGCATTGCCACCATCCATGTCACAATGGCTTCGGGTGTTTCGGTTGCGGTTAGTTTTTTTACGATCAATGACGCCATTGCAATTGATAAAGCACTGGCAAGCGCCATCATCGCGCCAACCGAAATTTCGGTAAAGCCCGGTTGCAGGATGATCAATGTTCCCAAAAATCCAACAGCGATAGCTGCGATCCGGCGCGCGCGAATGATTTCACCAAGAAATAACACTGCGCCGATGGTAACAAACAAAGGGCCGGTAAAACTAAGCGCGGTCATTTGCGCTAGCGGGATCAATGTAAGGGCGGTAAAGCCGCAAAACATGCCGCCAAAATTAATCACCGCGCGCAGGAAAAACAGCTTTGGCTTTTGCATGCGGATGCTTGACCAGCCAACGCGCATGATCAGCGGCACTAACAAAACCACCGCCAGCGCATTACGGAAAAAAACCACCTCGATCACGGGCAGGTCGGCCGCAGATAGCCGGATGAAAATCCCCATGCAGGTAAACATGAACAGCGCAACAATCATCAAGATTGTGGCGCGCATTTGCGGCGGTAAATTTTGAAAGGCCAAAGGCAAATTCATAGGCACTGACGACCAACATGATTGAGGGTGGCAGCAAGCCTGTTTTAACCACGATGGCCTGTTGCCAGATTATTGCCAGCCTAGGCGTGAAACGAAATCAGCGTCAAAGGAAATCAGCGTCGAAGGACATCATTTTAAATCGTTATTGATCACTAGCTCGCTATTTTGGCGGCGACCCATTCACCCAATGCGTTGACATAGGCGGCATATTCATCTCGAACCGAAGGGTGGGCGCATAATGCCGCTTGATAGGCCTTGATAGATGCCGGTAGGGTCAGGTCAAACCCAAGCAAGCCTTGTAAGCAATCAAGAATGGCAAAGCTTGGTGCAAAGCCGCAATCGGCAAGGCTAAGATCGGCTCCGGTCAAAAGCGGTGATGGCGTCCGGATCTTGGCAAGCTGGTGAAAGCGGCGCTCTAGAAGGGCGGCATTTTCGGCAATGAAATCGACATTGCGGTTCGTCGGGGCAACCTGTCCAAAATAGGCACGAAGCAGCGGTTCGATGCGGGTGTCGTGAAACCGTGACAAGGCGCGTGCCATTGCGCGTTCTTCGATCGGTTCAGGAAGCATTGCCGGTTCGGGTGCCAACTCATTCAAATATTCGGCAATGGCATCTGACTCGCCAAGGGTAAAACCATCATGCGACAAGGCTGGAATTGTGCCTGATGGCACAATCTTGCAATAGGCTGGACTGCCATAGCCATCGGGCGGGGCAAGGCTTGTCCATTCCAGCCCCTTATGGCGAAGCAAAATGCGGGTTTTGCAGCCATAGCTGCTTATCGCAAGATCATAAAGCACAAGCATGAAACGGCTCCGGAAAATTTGAAAAAAGGCGATGGTAAGGTCAAAAAAAAGAGGCATAACTGCCTCTCTTTTCATATTTGATATGTTTGCAGGCTAGTTGGCAAGCTGCCATTTTCGGCCAAGATCGGCAAAAAAGCCACGCTCAGTCTTCAGCGCAATCCATGTGTTCACATAATTGATCCAAACCTGATCGGCTTGTGGCAACAGCATGGCAATTGGGGTTGGTGCCTTTGGTGCTGAAACCGGAACAACCATCATTTCTGGATATTTTGCGACCAGCTTATAGGCCTCAACATTTGATGTGATATGCGCATCGGCGCGGCCGGCAAGCACTTCTTGGAAATCGCGTGCAGGGGCTTCGACAATTTTATATTTCGCATTCGGGAAGAATTGCTTCACCTGTTTTTCTTGGGTTGTGCCAAGCGTCGCGGCAACGGTAACAGATGCCTTATCAAGATCGGCCCAATCGGTGAATTTGTCGGCATTCTTTTTCAAAGTAAGCGGCACGGTTGCCAATGAAAAATAGCTGTTTGAATAGCCAGCGGCTTTGGCGCGACCAGGTGAAATTGAGGCAGAACCGGTCATGTGGTATTTGCCTGATGTGACACCGCTTACCAATGTTTTCCAATCAGTTGGCACAAACTCGACCTTTACCCCCAGATCCTTTGCAAGCTCGGTCATGACGTCAATATCATAGCCGGTATAGCTGTTTGTTGCTGTATCTTTCATGGTCATTGGGTTCCAGTCGCCAGTCGTGCCAACCTTTAGCACGCCGTCAGACAGGATTTCATTCAGTACGCTTGCCGCATGAGTGGGCGCGGCCACCATGCTAAACGCAAAAAAAGTGGTGATTATCTTTAAAAGTCGCATTTAAAAGTCTCCTTGGACTCAAATTGGGGTAATTTTTCGATTAGAAATCTTAGATATAGAGATAGGACATCGTTTGGGTAATGCAAGCTTTGGCTAGGATTTCTTGCGCCAAAATTGATTGGGGGCTAGCCGTTGATCGTGGAATCGGATAGACAAAGATGTAGCTTTGATAAACCTTGATGCACGCTTCCTCCTTGTGGCGCATTTATGATCTGCCCTTAATGCAATGATGGAAATTTAGGTGACAGTCACGATGAACCCGCCAGCAACACGGCCCTTTATTCAACTAACGGATGTTTCAAAATATTTTGACAAATTCTGCGCGCTTGATGCGGTATCACTTGATATCGAGCTAGGTCAAAAGCTGGTGATTTGCGGGCCATCTGGTTCGGGCAAATCAACCCTGATCCGCTGTATCAACCGGCTTGAGCGCCATGAGGCGGGCGAGATTCGGATTGACAATATTGTTGTTGATGACAGCTCCACTGGCCGCGCTGTTTTGCGCAATAATGTTGGGATGGTGTTTCAGCAATTTAACCTTTTTCCGCATTTGACCATTTTGGAAAATCTGATTCTGGGGCCGGTTCGCGCCCGCAAGATGGCCGAGGCTGAGGCCCGTGATCTGGCCATGCATTATCTCGAACGTGTACGGATTCCCGAACAATTCAGTAAATATCCAGCGCAATTATCGGGTGGCCAGCAGCAACGTGTGGCGATTGCGCGGGCGCTTTGTATGGCGCCAAAGATCATGCTTTTTGACGAACCAACATCGGCGCTTGATCCCGAAATGATTGCCGAGGTGCTGGATGTGATCGAAGAACTTGCCGATAGCGGCATGACAATGATTTGCGTCACCCATGAAATGGGCTTTGCGCGGCAGGTGGCTGATATGATGCTTTTCATGGATCATGGAAAGATTGTTGAAATGGGGCCGCCAAAAACATTTTTCACCGCGCCTGAAAGTGATCGCTGCAAATTGTTCCTTAGCCAGATTCTGCGGCATTAGGGGCAAATCAGATCATGCAATTTATCCAAATCATGCAACTTATAAAATCGAAATTCTGCGCCTTGATGCCATCATCTTTGATCAGTGTTTTGGGGCTTGCTGGCCTTGTCAGTCTTGGCGGCTGTTCGGGTAATTGGGGATGGTATGTTGTCAATCCGGCAACCGAAACCGGCCGCCAGAATCTGGCGTTCCTGATTGATGGTCTCTATTACACGATTGGCCTGTCAGTCACGGCAATCTGTATTTCAATTTGCCTTGGGCTTTTGGTGGCCTTGCCAGCCCTGTCAAACCGCCGCGCCCCAAAAGCGATTAACCGCATTTATGTTGAATTGGTGCGCGCCATTCCCATTTTGGTGCTGATCTTGTGGGTTTATTATGGCCTGCCGCAAGTCGCCAGCGTGTCAATTTCGGTATTCTGGGCGGGGGTTCTGGCATTGGCCATTTCCGATAGCGCCTTTCAGGCAGAAATTTTCCGCGCGGGAATTCAGTCAATTGACCGGGGCCAATATGAGGCGTCACATTCGATTTCATTGAATTACCGCGATACCATGCGCTATGTGATCTTGCCGCAGGCAATTAAACGCATTTTGCCAGCCCTTGGAAACCAGCTTGTCTATATGTTGAAAATGTCATCACTGGTATCGGTGATCGGCATGCAGGAACTTACCCGCCGCGCGAATGAACTGGTCGTTACCGAATATCGACCATTGGAAATCTACACGGTTCTGGTGCTTGAATATCTAGTGGTTATTCTGATTGTCTCGGCGGGTGTGCGCTGGCTTGAACGCCGCCTTGAAACAAACTGAAAAAGGATCATTGCTGCAGCGTGACTTCTCGGTTGTTTTTGCCGCAATTTTTGAGTTGAATAGGCGATGAGGTGGTGAGGTGACGGATTTATCCAAGAAACAAGATGCGGCGGGTCTATTGCAAATAGACAGGGATGCCCACGGTATTTTGCGCGTGACGCTGAATGATCCGGCGCGGCGCAATGCCCTGTCCGAGGCAATGCTTGACCGGCTTGGTGCCATTCTGGCTGATGCGGCAATTGATGCCAGCGTTCGGGTGATTATTTTGGCGGCCAATGGCCCCGCTTTTTGTGCTGGCCATGATCTGAGAGAAATGAGCGCCGGCCGTGCCAATGCGGATCAGGGCGAGGCCTATTTCACCGATGTTTTGAAACGCTGTTCGGCGGTCATGCAGGCAATCTTGCAAAATCCAAAACCAGTGATTGCCGAAGTGGCGACAACGGCAACGGCGGCTGGTTGCCAGCTTGTGGCAAGCTGTGATCTTGCCTATGCCGCGCCATCAGCAAAGTTTAGCACGCCCGGTGTTCATATCGGTCTTTTCTGTTCGACACCGATGGTGGCGCTTTCCCGTAATGTTGGGGCGAAACATGCCATGGAAATGCTATTGACCGGCGAGATGGTGCCAGCGTCGCGCGCCGCTGAAATCGGGCTTGTCAATGCGGTGGTTGATGCTGCTGATCTAACCGATCATGTGACCGCTGTGGCGCATAAAATTGCCAGCAAGTCACCAGTGACATTGGCCATTGGCAAAAGCGCTTTCTACACACAACGTGAATTATCAATTGCTGATGCTTATGAATATGCATCGCGGGTTATGGTCGAAAACATGCTTCACCGTGATGCGGTTGAGGGCATTGATGCCTTTATCGAAAAGCGCGAGCCGAAATGGTAGATCATAA
Organism: Candidatus Puniceispirillum sp.; assembly: GCA_028383305.1. Taxonomy (GTDB): domain Bacteria; phylum Pseudomonadota; class Alphaproteobacteria; order Puniceispirillales; family Puniceispirillaceae; genus UBA3439. Next base: position 68,969 of record JAOEVD010000005.1, on the reverse strand, counting down.
GGCTGTTTGACGGTAAAACTGTCTGACGGCAAGGGGGGCAGCAAAATGACAAATCCATATGATATCGGGCTTGACCAGAATCCAGCAAATTACCAACCTTTGACGCCGCTGACTTTCCTCGAGCGTGCAGCGATGGTTTTTCCAAATCAGACGGCTGTTATTCATGGGTCTTTGCGGCGTAATTATGCGGCGCTTTATGCGCGATGCCGGCAATTGGCAAGCGTGCTTACGTCGGCAGGGCTTGGGCGCGGCGATACGGTCTCGGTCATGCTGTTAAATACACCAGCAATGATCGAAGCCCATTACGGCGTGCCGATGTCGGGTGCGGTTCTGCATTCGCTAAATACGCGTTTGGATGCGGCAACGATTGCATTTCAACTTGATCATGCCGAAACCAAAATTCTGATTGTTGATATCTCGCTTTTGCTGCGTGTGCGCGAAGCATTGACGCTGGCCAAGGACAACCCGCAATTGATCATTTATGATGATGCCGAATTTGATGGGCCAAGATCGGGCTATGACGAAACCGAATATGAAACATTTATCGCGTCAGGTGATGCCGATTTTGCTTGGAAAATGCCCGATGATGAATGGGATGCAATTACGATCAATTACACATCAGGCACAACGGGCGACCCAAAGGGCGTTGTCTATCATCACCGTGGTGCCTATTTGCTGGCGCAGGGAAATGCGCTGACCGCATCAATGAAAAAACAGGCAATTTATCTTTGGACGTTGCCGATGTTTCATTGCAATGGCTGGTGTTTCCCCTGGACGATTTCGGCGATTTCAGGAACGCATGTCTGTCTTCGCGAGGTGCGCGCCGACGATATTTGGAATGCAATTCTGGAACATCGGGTTAGCCATATGTGTGGCGCGCCAATTGTTATGTCGCTTGTTGTGGCTGGCAAACCGGTAAATGCCAAACTGGATTATGAGGTTGAATTTTTCACCGCTGCCGCGCCGCCACCCGAAGCCGTGCTTGCCGCCATGAAAGATGCCGGTTTTAACGTCACGCATCTCTATGGCTTGACCGAAACCTATGGGCCATCGGTGGTCAATGATTGGGATCCGGAATGGGATTTGTTGGATAATGTCAAACAGGCTGCATTAAAGGCTCGTCAGGGGGTTCGCTATCTGGCGCTTGAAGGGCTTGATGTTGTCGATCCCGACAGCATGGTGCCGGTACCGCGTGACGGTGCAACGATTGGCGAAGTTGTGATGCGTGGCAATGTTGTGATGAAAGGCTATTTCAAAAATGCGCCATCGACCGAATGCGCTTTTGCTGGCGGCTGGTTCCATTCGGGTGATTTGGGGGTTGTTCATCCCGATGGCTATGTTCAGTTAAAAGACAGGTCAAAAGATATCATCATATCTGGTGGCGAGAATATTTCGTCAATCGAGGTTGAGGATGTTCTGCATAAACACTCCGCTGTGGCTAATGTTGCCGTGGTTGCGATGCCGCATGAAAAATGGGGCGAGACGCCTTGTGCCTTTATCGAAATCATTGATGGCAAAAACGTCAGCGAGGACGAGCTGCGCGATTGGTGTCGCCAGAATCTTGCCGGCTTTAAAGTGCCAAGTGAATTTCGGTTTGAATCAATTCCCAAAACATCGACCGGAAAGATTCAAAAATACGCGCTTCGCCAACGCATTGCTGCTGGTGGCGACTCCGAATAAGACCCGGTCGAGATTGCAATCGTGAAATAGCCAAGCCGGTCGTTCACTCATATGTCATGGCTGGTTGGTTCCATAATGCCTTGATTGCGCATACCTTGTTTTTCGCCCTTGTGACGCCTATATCGCCTAGAGTGATTCGAGGTATGTTTAACGGTAAGGTTGCAAGGCGGCGATGTCAGGTTCAGTTCATATTCATTGGTTTCGCCAGGATTTAAGGCTTTCCGACAATCCGTCATTATCTGCGGCCGCGGCCAAGGGCGTGGTTCTTCCAGTTTATATTCTTGATGACGCCAATGCTGGTGATCACCGTATGGGCGGTGCCAGCCGCTGGTGGCTTCATCATTCCTTGACGGCACTCAATCAGGCGCTTGACGGCAAATTGATTGTGCTATCGGGCAATCCAGCCAAAATTCTGGCAAATCTGGCCGATGCTGTTGCGGCGGCAGGGCTGTCTTGGAACCGCGCTTACGAGCCATGGCGGATTACCCGCGATGCCGCCATCAAGGCGCAATTTGCCGCGCGCGGCCTTGCCGTTGAAAGCCATAATGGGTCGCTTCTGTGGGAGCCTTGGGACGTGCTGAAAAATGATGGCACGCCTTACAAGGTCTTTACGCCCTATTACCGGCGCGGTTGTCTAGCCGCCACACCGCCACGCCGTCCGTTGCCAGTGCCGCCAAATCTGGTCATTGCCGATGGTGATGGCTTTGCCACCGGTCAAAGCGTAATTGACGCGCTTGGCCTTTTGCCGGAACGCGACTGGAAAGACGAGCTGGCGGCGATTTGGGATATTGGCGAGGCAGCAGCGCATGACCGGCTTTATGCCTTTCTTGATGATGGCCTTGACGGTTATAAGGATGGCCGTAATTTTCCGGCAAAACGCAATGTATCGCGGCTATCAGCCTATTTGCATTGGGGCGAGATTTCGCCAAATGCCGTATGGTATGCTGCCAAAGATCGCATGGATGCAGGCATTGGGCAGGATCGTGATTGCGATCATTTTCTGTCCGAACTTGGCTGGCGAGAATTTTCGCATTCGCTGCTTTATCATTTCCCGGAATTGCCGCGCAAAAATCTTCAGCCGCGCTTTGATGGTTTTAACTGGCGTGATGATCCGGCCTTGCTGAAAAGCTGGCAAAAAGGATTGACCGGCTATCCGGTTGTTGATGCTGGCATGCGCGAATTATGGCAAACTGGCTATATGCATAATCGGGTGCGGATGATTGTTGGCTCATTTCTGGTGAAAAATCTGCGGCTGCATTGGCATCATGGCGAGGCGTGGTTCTGGGATTGTCTGGTTGATGCTGATCTTGCCAATAACAGCGCAGGATGGCAGTGGATTGCCGGTTGCGGCGCCGATGCAGCGCCTTATTTCCGCATTTTCAATCCGATCACCCAAGGGGTGAAATTTGATCCTGACGGGCATTATATCCGGCGCTATCTTCCGGAACTTGCCAATCTTCCCGATGTATATCTTTGCAGCCCTTGGGAAGCGCCTGCCGAAGTTCTTGCCGGTGCTGGGGTCCGGCTTGGCGAGACCTATCCAAAGCCGATTGTTGATGTCAAAGCATCGCGCGAGGCCGCCTTGGCTGCCTTTTCGGAATTGCGCGAAACAACATGAAAACGCTTCGGCTTGTTCTTGGTGATCAGTTAAGCCGTGATCTACCAAGCCTGACAGATCTGGATCCGGACAAGGATCTGGTGTTGATGGCCGAAGTGATGTCCGAGGTCACCTATGTCAAACATCATAAGCGGAAAATAGCCTATCTGTTTTCGGCGATGCGCCATTTTGCCAAATCGCTTGGTGACGACGGTATTGCGGTTCGCTTTCGCCGGCTTGATGATGTGGATAATGCTGGCTCGCTTGCTGGCGAGGTTGCCGCGGCGATTGCCGCCTTTGGCCCCGATCAGATTGTGGTCACCGCACCGGGGGAATATCGGCTTGCCGATGAAATGGCGGGATGGCAGGCGCGGTTTGGCCTTGCTGTCGATATTCGTGCCGATTCAAGATTCCTTTGCAGCCTTGGTGATTTTGCCGAATGGGCTGAGGGACGAAAATCGCTTCGCATGGAATTTTTCTACCGTGATTTGCGGCGGCGTTATCAGGTGTTGATGGAAGGCGATGAGCCTATTGGTGGCAAATGGAATTATGATGCCGATAATCGCCAGCCGCCAAAGGCTGGATTGGCTGTGCCGCCGCCAAGCAGCTTTGCACCCGATGCGATCACAGCCGAGGTTTTAGCCCTTGTCGAGGCGCGTTGCGCCGATCATTTTGGGCAATTGGCTGGGTTTGATTTTGCCGTTACCCGCGATCAGGCCTTGCATGTTCTTGATCAATTTATCGCTGAACGTCTGCCCCTTTTCGGCACTTATCAAGATGCGATGATTGAGGGCGAACCATGGATGTATCACAGCCATATCGGTCTTTATCTGAATGCTGGATTATTGTCGCCGATCGAAGTGATTAGGGCGGCCGAGGCAGCTTATCATCGCGGCGATTCGCCGTTAAATGCGGTTGAAGGGTTTATCCGCCAGATTCTGGGTTGGCGCGAATTTGTCCGTGGGCTTTATTGGCTGAAAATGCCAGCCTATGCTGAGGCAAATTTTCTGCAGGCAACGCGTCCGCTTCCCGATTTTTTCTGGACGGGCAATACCGACATGAATTGCCTTGCCCAATCAATTCAGCAAACCGATGCCCTGTCTTATGCGCATCATATCCAGCGTTTGATGGTTCTTGGTAATTTTGCGCTTCTTGCCGGCCTGTCGCCGCAGGCGGTTAATGAATGGTTTCTGGTTGTCTATGTTGATGCCTATGAATGGGTGGTTATGCCGAATGTGTCGGGAATGGCGCTTTTTGCCGATGGTGGCTATCTCGCCAGCAAACCCTATGCGGCTGGCGGTGCCTATATCAACCGGATGTCAAATTATTGCAAAAACTGCCGTTATAAGGTGACGGAAAAATCAGGCGAAGATGCATGTCCTTTTAATTATCTCTATTGGGGTTTTCTGGATCGGCATCGTGAAAAGCTTGGCAATAATCCGCGGCTTGGCATGATCTATCGTACATTTGACAAAATGGCGCCGGAAAAACAGGCTGGAGCCAATTCTGATGCGAGCCGGTTTTTGGCAGGTCTTGATAAGGCTGGATAGGGGTGACGGCGCTTTGGCGGCACCCCAAACCGAATTTATCAGCAAGATCTGCATTAGTTTGCTAGGCTGGCGGTGAAATCAGATGAAGCGCGAAGGGGAGGGTGAGATGGCACGACAAAAACGAAGCATGGCTAGGTTGATATTTGGCAGTTCACTACGCCTGTTTCTGACTGCTGGATTATTGGTTGGTGCTTTTGCCGCTTTATCGGCCTGTGCGCGAAAAGATGTAACGCATCTATCCGAACGTCGCCCCTCGCTTGTTCTTGAAGAATTTTTTGCCGGTGACACAATTGCCTTGGGTATTTTTGAAGACCGGTTTGGCAATCTGCGGCGTCAATTTCGGGTGAATCTGCAAGGCACAATCACTGGCAATCAGCTAGTGCTTGATGAAACCTTTTTATATGAAGATGGCGAAAAAGCCTCGCGCGTCTGGGTGATTGATAATCTTGGTCGATCCGAAGATGGCAGTTTTCGCTATCAGGGGCGGGCGGATGATGTCGAAGGTCAGGCCGAAGGCCGCATTTCCGGCAATGGCCTGAATTGGCAATATGACGTGGGTCTTGAAATGGCTGGCAATAAAATGGATGTGCATTTTGACGATTGGATTTATCGGCAAAGCGAAGATATTGCGATAAACCGCGCCTATGTCAGCAAATTCGGAATTGAAATTGGGTCGGTCACGATTGTGTTTTTGCGGGGTAAAGCGGCGGCGGCGGTTGGCCCGCTAGATGTCGAACAATGGATTGCGCGCTAGGAGGGCTGAGGGGCTAATGGCATCCTATCCGCCGATGAAGCTGGTGTCGTTCTTTCTGGAAATTTTGCCGCTTGCCGGATTCTTTCTGGGCTATGAATTTTTTGGGCTTTTTGCGGCGGCAGTTATTTCGGTTGGGCTTGGGGCGTTGGTGATGGGCGCAAATTGGTTGCAGACCCGACGGCTTGCCAGATTTGCGTTATTTTCATTATTGATGTCAGGCGGAATGACGCTTGCCGCGCTCTATTTTAACGCCGCTATTTTTATCAAAATCCAGCCAACCATTTTCAATGGGCTTTTTGCCATTGTTCTTCTTGGTGGGCTTTTGTTCAGGCGGGCGATGATGCGTGAATTTTTTGGCACACAATTTCACCTGACAGCACCAACATGGTTTTTGCTGAGCCAAAGATGGGGGCTTTTCTTTTTCTGTTTTGCCATTGCCAATGAATTGGTCTGGCGCAATGCCAGTGATGCCGATTGGGTGGCTTTTAAAACCTTTATTGCTGCGCCTGCCAGCGTTTTATTTATGATGGCGCAATTGCCGCTGACGCTTCGTGGGCGGATTGCCGATATCACGCCGGATGGTGATCAATAGGGAATGGGCTTGCCATCATAGGCAAAGAATCCACCGCTATTTCCGGGCAATAAATGATCGAGAACATCCCATAGATTGGCCGCGCTTTGCGCCGGCGTTTGCAATTGATCCTTGGCAAGATGTCCGCGAAACGGCTGGGATAAATTTGTATCAACAGTGCCCGGATGAAGCGTTGCGATCACGGCATTGGGGTTATAGCGGGCAAGCTCGATGGCAAGGGTGCGCATGTATTGGTTCAACGCGGCCTTGCTGGCGCGATAGCTGTACCAGCCGCCAAGCTGGTTATCCGAAATAGACCCAACCCGCGCCGATATGCTGGCGACGACAAGCGGATGGGCGCGGCGCAATTCTGGCCATAATGATTTGAAAAACAAGATCGGCCCTATTGCATTGATCTGATAAAGCTTCAGCATCGCTTCAGGGGTTAATGCGCCAAGCCGCTTTTCGGGTTGCAGATCACCATCATGAAGCAACCCAGCGGTAGTAATAATCCGGTCAAGATGAGGTGCCTTGGCAAGGATCGCGTCGCCTGTGTTAGCAATGCTGTCAGGGTCCAGAAAATCCATCGCAAACCAGTGAATATTGGGTGATGGCGGCAATCGCGCATAGCCCGCGCTTTGTTCGGGATTGCGGGCGGTAAGGTAAAGGTCGGTTGCACCAACGGCGAGGGCATGATGGGCAAAAGCAAGTCCGATGCCGCGGCCAGCGCCTTGAATCGTGATATGCATTCATTTGTCCCTTTGTTCATCTGTTCCGCGCCACCGACATATGCTTCGCTATGCCGCATTTGCAATATTAGAGATAAGTTGTCATCCTAACAGACGCAACCATTCGTGATGAGATTGGATATAAGATGTGTTTTCGCCGTTATTATCTGGCAGGGCTGTCCAGCCTGATGGCCTGTCTGTTTTCGGTTGCCGCGCTTGCTGATAATTTGGTGCGGCCAGACCCGTCAATTGCGCCTGCCGAGGTGGTGGCAATCCAGCTAATGAGCCTGAAGAATAATGATCTTGTCGAAACTGATTTTGGCATTCGCCAGACATGGAATTTTGCGCATCCGCAAAACCGCAAGGTTACCGGCCCATATCTGCGTTTTGCGATGATGCTGAAAGGGCCGAGCTTTGATGTTTTGCTGAACCATAAATCGCACAGCATAAAAACCGGATCAAATACGGCGTCAGGCAAAACAAGTGATGGCGCACTGTGGCAGCAATTTGATGTTCTGATGGAAACGCGCCGTGGTGACATTCTGTATTTTTCATGGGTTGTGCAAAAAGTCACCTCAGGCCAGTTCAAGGATTGCTGGATGACCGTTGCGGTCTCACCGCCGCAACCGGCAGGCCAGTCTGGCTAGTGGCTTTCGACCTTGCGTTCGCGTTGCAGGGCAAACAAGCCTGAACTGACAATGATGCTGCTGCCAATAATCAGCATGGGATCAAGTGAGTCGGCAAAAACCAGAATGCCAATGCTGGAGGCAAAGACCAATTGCAAATAGGCAAAGGGCTGGATTGTTGATGCTTTGGTTGCGTCAAGCGCTTTGATCAGCAGATAATGCCCGCCGGTTCCGGTTAGGCATAATAAACCCATCCAGCCCCAATCACTGCCAACCGGCGGCAGCCAGAAAAAGGGGCCTATACAAAGCATGGCAATGCCGCCAGCCATCGCCGTCCAGAAAAAGCTGGTCTCGGCTGCGTCGCGGCGTGCGGCATAGCGGGTTAAAATGCCATAGACCGCCATCATGAAGGCTGCCAGAACCGGCAGAATACTGGCACTGCTAAACATCGCTGTTCCCGGCCTTAGGATCAACAGCATGCCGCAAAGGCCAAGGCAAACCGCCAGCCAGCGCCGCCACCCAACCGCTTCGCCAAGAATGGGCACTGAAAGCGCCATGACCATCAGCGGATAACTCGCAAAAACTGCATGAAAATTCACCAGCCCAACAGTGCTAAAGCTCAAGATCGCAACGCATATCTGCGCCACAAGTAACAAGCCACGCCCAATCTGTAATGGCAATTGACCGCTGCTGGCCACTTGCCGAATACCGCCTTTTTGGCGGCTGCTATAGGCCAGCACAAAACACATGAAAAACATATAGCGGATCGTCACGACGGTGATGACGTTATAATTTTCAGCAAGATATCGTGAAATACCATCCTGAACCGCAAAGACGACCGTTGTGGCAATCATCAGCGCAATGCCTAGGCGCGGGTTATCTTGCATCGGATGGGTTGGTCCTTATTTTCAAAAATGGTCGTGAAATATGATCATCGTATATTTTTGGGGCTATGCAGAAATAGTCATCGCGTAAATCATTAGGAAATCGGCAAAACTGGCAAAGTTACCAAGCTTGCTTCTATCTTATAGATATCCATCATCATTGACTTGAAAAAAGCAACCAGCACCAGCGTGGTTATCTGGACAGGCTATAGCCGCCAGTCAATTGGGGTGATTGCATGGCTGGCAAGATAGTCATTGGTTTTTGAAAATGGCTTGCTGTCCCAAAACCCATTATGTGCCGATAAGGGTGAAGGATGTGCTGATTCAATGACCAAATGGCGGTGCCGGTCAATCTGTTTGCCTTTTTGTTGCGCCTTGCGCCCCCAAAGCACAAAAACCAATTGATCCCGTTCGGCATTCAGGGCGGCGATGGCGGCATCGGTAAATGTCTCCCATCCTTTGCCAGCATGCGCTGCGGCCTTGCCATCTTCAACAGTCAAACAACTGTTCAGTAAAAGCACGCCTTGGTTTGCCCAAGCTTCAAGATTGCCATGACCCGGATGCGACAGGCCAAGGTCATTTGCCAATTCTTTATAGATATTCTGCAAGGATGGGGGCGGGGCAATGCCACGGCGCACCGAAAAGCTAAGGCCATGCGCCTGTCCTGCCCCATGATAGGGGTCTTGGCCAAGGATAACGACCTTGACCTTATCGAAAGGTGTCATGTCAAAGGCGGCAAAGATTTTGCTGCCAGCCGGATATATATGTTTTCCAGCCGCTTTTTCAGCACGAAGAAACTGGCTTAATACACCCATATAATCGGCGGCAAATTCGCTCGCCAACCGGTCTTTCCAACTTGTTTCGATGTTAACCTCGCGCATGACATGCCCCTGCATGACAGGTGGTTCGCCACTGTCTGCGGCGGCGTTGGCATATCATATCGGGCTGGTGGCAGCGCCGCAAGATGCCTATTCGGCAGCGGCGGACAGGTTACGCCGTGCCACGGTTTGACAAATGGCATCAATCCGGTCATTGGCGGCGCGGAGGACAGTTTGCTTGTCATTGGCAAGGCCGGTTGCATCAACGATATCAATATCGGTGCAGCCAATGAATTTCAGAATAAACTGCATGAACTCTGAGGCAAATTCATCGTCAGCACCTGCAAGCGTGTGATTTGAGGTCAAAATGACGATCGCGTGCTTATACCGCTTGGCATCACCTTTGCCGATTGCGGTGGCGCCGTCAACGTTGTCGCGGCATACCATATCAACCCACGCTTTGAGAGCGGCGGGAATGCTAAAGTTATAAATAGGAACGGCAAACACTATGATGTCGGCGCGTTCAACCTCGGCTGCCAAGGCGTCTGACTGAGCGAGCAAGGCGCGCTCTTCGGCTGATCGCGCCGCAGCACTACCAAGGCTGGCGTCACGCCATGCGCTGTTCACATGACCAACGCCTGATTTCAGATCACGCCATGAAATTTCAGAATCAGTAAGCTCAACGCGAAGCTTGGCGACAGTTATTTCGGCGAGGTCCCGGCTTACGGAACCACGCTGCCGCATGCTCGAATCAATGCGCAAGATCGATGTTGTTTCAGCAGCCATGTGAAAACTTCCGTTTTTTGCGGCTCGAGCGAGCGAGCCTAACCCCGAGGGGCGTAAAGCCATGAGAGGGGGGAGGTCTCTCATGGCTACCATTTTTATAATTCTTTCTCGCCTGGCAAATAAAGAGGCCAAAGCGAAAAATATATTTCTAATAAACAGAAAAATAAATTATATTATAAGTATGAGCCAGATTGAAGAACTTCGTGCCTTTGTCCTGATTGTGGAGACAGGCAGCCTAACGCAAGCCGCAGACCGGATGGGAATTGCTGTCTCGGCGGTTAGCCGTCGTCTGCGTGATCTTGAGCTTCGGCTTGGCACAGCCTTGATCCAGCGTTCGACAAGGCGGTTGTTTCTAAATGAAACCGGACAGTTGTTTTACCAGCGGGCGAAAACGGTTTTATCGACTCTCGAAGATGCCGAACAGGAAGTGCAAAATGCCGGCGGTGCGTTGAGTGGCGTTTTGCGGATTAGCGTTCCGCTGTCATTTGGGATTGCGCATATGTCGACAGCGATCGCGCAATTTGTGCATGCGCATCCTGATATTCACATCGAGATGGATTTAAGCGATAAACGGGTCGATATGATTGCCGAGGGATTCGATGCGGCGATCCGCATTGGTAATTTGACCGATTCCAGCCTGATTGCCAAAAAGATTTCATCGGTCAGTGTTTTGCCAGTCGCCGCACCAAGCTTGATTTCGCAATGGCCCCAGCTAAACCATCCAAATGATCTGGCCAAAATGCCAGCGCTTGTCTATGCGAATGACCGAAGCCCGCTTGATTGGCATTATGTTGGGCCGGATGGCAAGGCGGGCAGCCTGAATATCACCCCGCGCATGTCGGCCAATAATGGTGATGTTCTTCGCGATCTTGCCATTGCTGGCCTTGGCATGGTGTCATTACCCAATTTTTTGCATTACGAAGCGATCAACAAAGGCCTTTTGCAGCCGCTGTTCCCGGATTATGACTGGAGCGGCTTTGATATTTTCGTGGTCTATCCAAAAACAACGATCTTGCCAAAGCGCACGCGTGTTTTTGTTGATTTCATATCTGGCCTCTATGGCAGGTCGCCGTATTGGGAAGAGATTGACCGGACGGCTCTTGCCGGTTGAGCTTTTTTTTGCGATATCACGCTGCATGTCATTGACAAATGACCGGCAGCAAGGCACCAGTCTGACCCATGCTAAAAATTCAAAATCTATCATTCTCTATTGAGGGAAAACCACTGTTTGAAAACGCGTCTGCGGTCATCCCAACCGGCCATAAGGTGGGAATCGTTGGGCGTAACGGAACTGGTAAAACATCACTTTTCCGGATAATCCGAGGCGAATGGGCGCTTGATTCAGGCCAGATCGAAATTCCCCAGCAATTTCGCATCGGCGGTGTCGATCAAGAAGCCCCTGCAAGTGACATCAGCCTTGTTGATACGGTTTTGGCCGCCGATCACGAGCGCGCCCAGCTTTTTGCCGAAGCGGAAACCGCAACCGATCCAAACCGGATTGCCGATATTTACACACGCCTTTCCGATATTGACGCCTATTCTGCGGAAGCGCGCGCCGCCTCAATTCTATCAGGGCTTGGCTTTGATACCGAAGCACAGGCGCGTGCTTGCCATGAATTTTCGGGTGGCTGGCGCATGCGGGTGGCGCTGGCGGCGGTGCTGTTTTCACAACCTGATTTGTTGCTTCTTGACGAGCCAACCAACTATCTCGATCTTGAAGGTGCGGTCTGGCTTGAGGCATTTTTGGCAAAATATCGGCATACGGTTTTGGTGATTTCGCATGACCGGCAATTGCTGAACCGATCAGTGACCGGCATTTTGCACCTGACCGATCGCAAGCTTGCCTATTATACCGGCAGTTACGATCAGTTCGATACCGAACGCCGGATGAAGCTTGAGCAGCAGCAATCAATGGCGCGTAAACAGGATGCCCAGCGACAGCATATTCAGTCATTTGTTGACCGGTTCCGTTACAAGGCGTCAAAGGCACGCCAAGCACAATCACGACTTAAACAGCTTGAAAAAATGCAGCCGATCATGGCCTTGTCAGAACAGGCCGTTTCGCCTTTCCGCTTTCCAACCCCCGAAGAATTACCACCGCCTTTGCTGGTGCTCGAAGATGTGGCGGTTGGCTATGACCAAAAGCCGGTTTTGCGCAAATTGGATTTGCGCCTTGATGCCGACGACCGCATTGCGCTTCTTGGGGCAAATGGCGAGGGTAAATCAACCTTGTCAAAGCTGTTTGCCGGGCGGTTGCAGCCCTTATCAGGGTCGGTCAAGAAATCAGGAAAATTGCGAATCGGCTTTTTTGCTCAGCATCAGCTTGACGAGCTTGTTGCGGGGGAAAGCCCCTATCAGCATATGCAACGATTGCGGCCAAAAGAACTGCCAACCAAATTACGCGCCCGACTTGGTGGGGCTGGGTTTAATGTTGATATCGTCGATAATCCGGTTGAACGTCTATCAGGTGGACAAAAGGCACGTTTGCTGATGGCGATGGCGGCGATTGATGCGCCGCATATTTTGATTCTTGATGAGCCAACAAACCATTTGGATATTGAAAGCCGTGAAGCCCTTGTCCATGCGTTAAACGCCTATGAAGGAACGGTGATTTTGGTTAGTCATGACTCGCATCTTGTTGAAATGATCGCCGATCAACTATGGATTGTCCAAGATGGCAAAGTCGCCTCATTTGATGGCGATATGGCCGATTACCAGCGTCAATTGCTGGCGCGCCGTGGTGCTGGTGGCGCCCGCAGCCAGCGTGATGGTGACGACCAAGCCGCCGGATCAAATGATCAGGCACAAAGCGGGTCAGGTGACAAAACAGGCGGCAAATCGCAATCACCCGGCCGGGTGCGCCGCCAGAATACCAGCCAGCTTCGCGCTAATGTCAAACAATCTGAAAAATTGATGACGACGCTTGCCGCCAAAAAAGACGGCATTGCCGCCGAAATGGCAAAGCCTGGTTTTTATGATAGCGACAATGCCGATGCAATTGCCCGATTATCTGGCCAGCTTGCCAAGCTTGAAAAATCATTAGCCGAGGCCGAACAGGCGTGGCTTGCGGCTGAGGATTCGCTTGCCGAAGCCGAGGCCAATGGCTAGCCATGTGGGTCTTACATTCATAAAATGATTATATCAATCACGGCGTTTAACATTTGGAATTTTGCCTGAATTCGTGTTTGATCATGCGGGTATAGTTACCTTTTTGGTAAAACCACCAAACGCATCATTTCGGATGGGGCTGCGGCGATCATGCGCCAATGCCAGGATGATCAAGGCCAAAATCGGGAATGAACAGCGTGTCTAATAGGGCATTAATTCTGATATGTGGAAAACACAAATGCCGATGATCGGCCATATTCGGCTTGGGCTTTTATGCGTGGCATGGGTGGCGGCGCTGATACAGGTGACAACAGGCGCCGACCTGATTGAGGTGGTTAATCTTGGTGTTATCACCTTTATTGCCTTTGTGATTTTGACCTTATCACGCCTTCGGCATGATTCGGTTTTGATCTTGCTATTGTTGGTGGTTGTTGGTTGGGCACTTCTCGATCATTTTCCCGATGGTGATGAATGGGCCACTGGCGGCCGTTATGTTTTAATATTTACCGCGCTTTTGCCAACCATGGCACTTGTGCGCGCGACCGCCTCAATGATGCCCTCGGTTCACCGAACGCAGGACGCGTTGGCGCAATTACCAGCGTCCGCATCGTCGGGTGGATTGCATCTCGCGGCCAATATTTTTGGTGGCATCATCAATACCGGCGCGCTGGCGATTCTGTCGGCGGCCATTCCCAAAGATGCTGATGACCAACGCCGTCAGCTTGCTGCCGAGGCCGCGCTTCGCGGCATGGTGACAGCGGCGGCTTGGTCGCCCTTTTTCGTGGCTTTTGCGATTGGACAGGGCTTTGTTGGCAAGGCCAATTCTTGGATCGCGATTGGCATTGGTGGGGTAACGGCGATTTTATTTGCAGCGATTTCACTACCGCTATTGAACCGGTCATTTTCGGGCGGGCAATTAAGGCTTGCGCTAATCTGCCTTAAACCTGTTTTGATGCGGCTTTTGCTGGTGCTTGGGGCGGTTCTTGGGTCGGCGTTGCTATTTGATTTTACCGCTTTATCGGCGGTGGTTGTGGTGATGCCGATACTGGTATTGGTTCAATTCATCCGTTATCCGGCGCAGATCAAACCTATCATTGAAGATACGGCAAGCAGTATGCGCAATATTGCCGATGATATTTTGATCATCAGCATGGCCATGCTAATCGGCTATTTTGCAACACGAACGGGTGCCTTTACGGCTCTTGTCACCAGCCTTTATGACGGTGTTATCCCGGGCTGGTTTGCGCTGATCATGACGCCGCTTGGCATGATGCTGGCTTCGGTTGTTGGGGTTCATCCGGTGATTAGCAGCACAGCATTTCTGGCGGTGTTCAGCGGTGGTCATGCCGATGTGCATCCGGCATTATTGATGCAGGCGCATTTGATTGGATGGGGCGCAGGAACGATGAGTTCGGTTGCGTCACTCTCCGTCATTACCAGTGCCAATTTGTTTCGGGTGCGATCGCGTGATTTGGTTCTTGGGCCGAATCTATGGACAGCTTTGGCCTATGCGCTTGTTGGTGGGGCGGCATTATGTCTTGTAAATATCATGATCTAGCCAATTATAGAGCGGTGGTTGTAAAACAGCGCGAAACGGGGTTTGCGGAGCATCGGGGATGAAAAAGTCAATAATTGTAATTGGTGGCGGCATTGTCGGGGTTGCGGCGGCTTTACAGCTTCAGCTTGATGGGCATCAGGTGCGCTTGCTGGATTGGCAACAACCGGGTCGTGAAACCTCATATGGCAATGCTGGTGTTTTGTCGGATTCATCGGTTGTCGTGTTGAATAACCCGGGGCTGATCAAGGCCTTGCCAAAATTGCTTTTGAACCGGTCAAATGGGCTTCGTTACAATCCTTTTTTCGTGCTGCGGCGGCTTGGCTGGTTTGTGCGGTTTCTGGCGCATTGCCGTCCGTCGCATGTCAAACATGCCGCCCATGCCTTGCGGGCGTTGCTGCAACTGTCGTTAGGCCAGCATAAAAAATGGATCAAGGCCGCTGGTGTTGATCATCTGCTTCGTCATGGCGGTGGTTGGTTTAAGCTGTTCCGAACCGAAAAAGGCTTTGCCAATTATGAGGCTGAAATGGATATCATGCGCGAAGTCGGGGTAGCATTTTCTGTTTTTGATCGTGAGCAGATCCGGCAAATCGAACCCGGGCTTGCGCCAATCTATCACAAGGGCGTGTTGATGGATGAAACCTGCGCGGTGTCCAGCCCCGCTGATCTGACCGATGCTTATCTTGCATTATTCAAAGCGGCTGGCGGTGTTGTTGATTGCGTGACCGTAACCGGACTTGCGCGCGGCGATGATGGCTGGCAGGTGCGTGGTGACCAAGGTTCATCATTTCACAGTAATGATGTTGTGCTAGCGGCAGGGGCATGGTCGGCCGAAATTGCAGGCTGGCTTGGCTATGACATTCCGATGGCTTGGGAACGTGGCTATCACCTGCATTTCAAAGCTGGCGATAAACCAGTGGTTACAAGACCCGTTCTTGATGTTGAAGGCGGTTTTGTTGTCGCGCCAATGCGGCAGGGTTTGCGGGTAACATCCGGCGTTGAATTGACCGATCGTGACGCCGCGCCCGATTTTGGTCAAATCACCCGATCAGCGGCCTTGGCGGGCGAGGCGGTCAAGCTTGGCAAGCAGATCGAAGACACGCCATGGATGGGGCGGCGGCCAACCCTTGTTGACTCGTTGCCAATGATTGGTGCCGCGCCGCGCCATGATGGGCTGTGGTTCAATTTTGGGCATCACCATATTGGCCTGTCGATGGCACCTGGATCGGCATTGCTTTTGGCAGCCTTGATCAAAAAGACGCCACCGCCGATCGATTTGGCCCCATTTCGGGTGTCACGATTCTTGATTTGAACAGAGAACTAAACACCAACGGTTTCGGTTTTTCGGGCTTTGGCAGTAGAGTCACTATTTTGGCTAGTCGACCCTAGTCGTAATTAGGCTCAACATACGGCCCAATCAGTTTTTTCTGGGATTTGATCTTGCTTGCTGCGCGGTTTTCTCCCATGAAAAATTTACCGCTACATAAGTTTGAAATAGAGGGAAGTCACTCAAAAATATAATTTTTTCTCGTCATACCTTGTTTTAGCCTTGCAACATCGTGGCGGATAAACGACATTTTCTAAGCAAACTTAAATTATAAATTGATAAAATGTGGTGTCGCGCTAGGTTAGCCCTCCACAGAAACGGCGGCAGCGATCAAATGATCATAACAGGATAGGAAACGCTTCATGACATCAGCTTTGCAGATGGTACAAATGATCCGCGATGGTGAGACAACTTCGGTTGCGCTTGTCACTGCGGCACTTGACCGGATTGCCAAAACTGATGATTTGTTAAAAGCTTGGGTATGCCTTGATCGTGATGGGGCGCTTGAACAGGCGCGGGCGATGGATCAATTGCGCCAATCGGGTCGTGCGCTTGGCGCACTGCATGGTGTGCCAATTGGTCTCAAGGACATTATCGATACTGCCGATATGCCAACCGAATGTGGCAGTGTTGCGCTTGCTGGCCGCCAGCCTGAATTTGATGCGGTGTTGGTGTCGCGCCTAAAAGCGGCAGGGGCGGTTATCCTTGGTAAAACCGCAACAACGCCTTTTGCCTTTATGGATCCAGCGGTAACCCGTAACCCGCATAACCTGGAATATAGCCCGGGTGGGTCATCGGCAGGATCGGCAGCAGCCGTGGCAGCAGGCCATATACCGGTCGCCATCGGCACACAAACCAACGGTTCGGTTATCCGGCCAGCCTCTTTTTGTGGGGTTTATGGCTTTAAGCCATCGGCAGGTATGATTCCACGTACCGGTGTTTTACGTACTTCTGAAACGCTTGATCAGGTGGGTGTTTTTTCCCGCTATTATGAAGATGTTGCGCTTGTTGGTGATGTGATTTCCGAATTTGATCCGGCTGATCCAAGTTCTTTTTGTCGCCCGCGTCCAGGCTTGTTGAACAGTGTTGCCAGCGAGCCGCCAGCCGCACCAAATTTTGTTTGGTTCGAAATGCCCTATTTTGACAAATTGTCAGATGATAGCCGCGAAGGCATGATGGCGGTTCTTAATGCGCTTGGCGGCCAGGTTGAACGGCTTGACGCAGGGGAGTCATTTGCCGGCCTTGTCGAGTCGCAGAATATTATCCATTATTATGAGATCACCCAGAACCTTGCCGAGATTCGTGAGAATCACAATGACAAGCTAAGTCCGCAAGTGGCCAAGCTGTTGGCGCATGGCGCAACGATCAGTGAAGAGGCCTATCAAGAGGCGGTCGAACTTCGCAAAAGGGCAGTTTCCTATTTTGCCTCATTCTTTAATGATTTTGACGCGATTATCACACCATCTGCCCCGGGTGAACCACCGCTATTTAGTGCGGGCAGCACGGGCAATCCGATTTTTTCTACTGTCTGGACATTATGTGGACTACCCTGTTTGAATATGCCGGTTCTAATGTCGGAAAATGACATGCCGATCGGTGTACAGCTTGTTGGTGGCCCGGAAGAAGATGACAGGCTATTACGGACGGGAAGCTGGATGCTTGCGAAATTGAACGCAGCCGAAGCTGACGCCGCAGAGTCCTATAAAACTCAGGAGCAAAGCTATGATCAATAAACGCAAACAAAATGATCGCCATTGCTACACGCAATGCGATGGGATTTCGTGCGCTTGATCATCTTTTGCCTGACGATGTTTTGCTTTTGTCGGGCATAAATTTGGTTGGCATTTCGGCTATCTTCGTTCTAGGATTTTACAGTTTTTGCCGATTTGCGCGTTTGCTCTGGCAATTACGCGGTAATCAAATGCCATTTTTTCATTTTCGGCCTTGTGATGCGGGGCCAGCTTATCATCCAGTTTGAGGAGTCATTCCAATGCAGTTGCGCTCAAGCCCTTCATCGCCGTTCGGCCGTAAAGTCAAAATGGCAACCTATATTCTTGGTTTTGATGATCAGGTGAGACCTGTTCTAACCGACACGCTTGATCCCAATGACAGGATTTGCGACGTTAATCCGCTTGGTAAGATTCCCGCGTTGGAAGATGATGGCAACATCTATTATGACAGCCGCGTGATTTTGGAATATCTCGATGCCAAGGCGGGTGGCGGCAAAATCATTCCGGCAAGTGGCCCGACGCGTTATGAGGCGCTGACCCGTGCCGCATTAATGGATGGTATTCTGGATGCTGCCATTCTTGTGATCTATGAGCGCCGTATGCGCCCTGAAGATAAATATGTTGAGTCAGTGGTGGAACGCCAGCGTGGCAAAATCGTTCGTGGCCTTGAAGCAATCGCTGCGGAAAACCGAAGCTATAGCAATGGCGCTATGCCTGATATTGGTGAGATTGGCCTTGCGTGTGTTTTGGATTATCTTGATTTCCGCAAACAGGTCAATTGGCGTGATCATGCGCCGAATCTTGCGTCATGGCTTGCCGATTTTGCCGCGATGGTTCCGGGCTATGAAGACAGCATGCCGCCAATTGATTAGACTGGCTAGGTTTGGTTGCCACTGAAAAGGATACAATATGCAATTGCAAATCAGCCTTCCCCATGATGCCGCTGTGAAGATAGTATCGGTTGCCATTGACGCCGCGCGCGCCGAAAACATGCTTCCGCTGACGGTTGTTGTGCTTGATGCGGCTGGCAAGATTGTCGCCAGCCAATCTGAGGATGGGTCAGGACTGATGCGATTTGACATTGCGCGTGGCAAGGCATGGGGTGCGCTTGGCATGGGCATGTCTAGCCGTTTGATCCGTGACCGGCTGGCAAGCCGCCCCAGCTTTCAGGCGGCGCTTGCAACGGTTGCTGACGGTAAATTTGTGCCAGTCCCCGGGGGCGTGCTGGTCATGGCCGAGGATGGAACCGTTATTGGCGCGGTTGGTGTCAGTGGTGATACATCCGACAAAGACGAATATTGCGCGATCACCGCCATCATTGCCGCTGGCTTTCAAAGCGAGCCAGAAACCCCCGATGATCATTGGCACGACTCGTCACTTTCAGGCTCGCCGGTAAAAGCGTGATGAGCCGGTCAATATTCAGGAATTTGTAAACCACTGGGTGCGAAGGATATGAAGGCCAAGCACCAGGGCAACAAAGCCCGCCCCTGCCATCATGATGATTGTTGGCTGTTCGCCAACACCAAGCCATACCCAAAATGGACCAATCACCATTTCGAGAAGCATCAACAGGCTGACAATCGCCGCGCTGGTATAGCGTGGTGCCAAATTCAAGCAGGTAAAAGACACGGGAAGGATAATCAAACCCATCGTTAATACCGACCATAATGGCACATCGGTGATGCTGTTTAGATCACTTAAGAACAGTCCAACAATACCGCTGATCATCGCGCCGAGGGCGGCGGCTGGCAAAATACCAAGATCATTATATTTGCGTGCCATTGTAAAGGTGAGAGCAAGGCCAGCGGCGGTCAACACGCCAAAGATGCCACCAAGAAGAGCGGACCCTTCAGGGCTGCCAATCGCATTGCCGCCATCCAGCACAACGACAACTACCCCGCCCATTGCTGTGGTGATAGCCAACCAGCCAAGCCAGCCCTGACGCTCGCCAAGCATGAAATAAGATAAAATCGCTGCAAAGATGGGAATTGTTGCCACCGCCGTCAGAACCACGGTTGCCGATGTTTCAACAATGCCGAGGGTGAAAGTTGCTGAATTCATGCTAAAGGCGGTGATCACAAGCACCCCTTGCCAGCTGGCAAGACTGCGCCATTCGCAGCTGGCATTGCGCGTTAGCAGCAATCGCCACAACATCAAAGACATCGCCCCCATTAAAATGCCGCGCCAGCCCATCAAGGCCCAGCGTTCAAGCCCCGAAAGGCGGATTACCAGAGTGTCAGGGGTCAGCACTAAAACCCCGATAAGCGCCAGTAAAGTACCAAAACGCTGTGGGCTGCGGGTAAGTAATTCCATAAAATAGCGCGGCATAAAACGACCCTAGAAATTTGTGATTTTCCCAATAAGACCATTATTGGGTTGCAGCGACAGTGCCTTGTGCAATAGGCGGTGTCAATCTGGACGCCAAGATTAGGCAATCGCCCAGCTTGCCTGAATGTGGTTTGTTTTTCTTCCCGTTATAACAGCAAAAATATAGGTAAATATTAACAAAGGTAAATCACGCAAACCTCTATTTAACGCCGATTCTGTGGGATCAGCCTTCATATAAGATTAACATCATCAGCTGATGCGTCTTATATCATGCAATGCGCACTAAATTGTATACGAGAAGCTCTTGCCAAAGGGTAATAATGCTATTTTTGAGACCTTAAAAACCAAAACCCAAAAGTTTTTAGAAAATTTTTCTCTGAATGGAGTGTGGGCAGAGTTTTGTCATTGCTAAAATGAACACAAGAAATGTACAATTCTGCTCAATCTGCTATTCACAACGAAAATCTAATTTAAGAGGTGACACAATGAAAAAACTTTCGTTTTTATCTGCGCTTTGCGGCGCAGCAATGGGTTTTGGTGCTGTTGCATCAGCCAATGCAGCGACCACACTTGAAGCAGTTAAAGCAAAAGGGTTTGTCCAGTGCGGGGTCTCACAGGGCCTTCCTGGTTTTTCGAATGCTGACGATAGCGGTAAGTGGACTGGTCTTGACGTTGATCTTTGCCGGGCAGTTGCAGCAGCTGTTTTTGGCGATGCTGAAAAAGTTAAGTATTCACCACTATCCGCAAAACAGCGTTTTACAGCCCTGAGTTCTGGTGAAATTGACATCTTATCTCGCAATACGACGTGGACTATGACACGTGACACGCAGCTTGGCCTGAACTTTGCTGGTGTAAATTATTATGATGGCCAGGGTATGATGGTGCCAATCGCGCTTGGTGTTAAATCAGCAACAGAATTGGATGGTGCAAATATTTGTACCAATACTGGAACCACCACTGAGCTTAACATCACAGACTATTTCCGCACGAATGGAATGAGTTTCAATCTGGTTGCTTTTGAAAAAGCTGATGAAGTTGTTGCCGCTTATGATGCCGGTCGCTGCGATGTGTATACAACTGACCGTTCAGGCCTCGCAGCCCAGCGTGGAAAGTTGACCCAGCCAGACAGCCATGTTGTTCTGCCTGAAATCATCTCAAAGGAGCCTCTTGGCCCAGTCGTTCGTCAGGGCGATGATCAGTGGTTTAATATTGTTCGCTGGTCGTTGAACGCAATGATCAACGCTGAAGAGTTAGGAATTTCTTCTTCAAACGTGAACATGAAAAAGTTTCAGTCAAAGCTTGCTCCGTCTGTCGCCCGTTTGATCGGTAAAGAGGGTAAGTTCGGTGAAGAATTGGGCTTATCAAATGATTGGGCTTACAACATCATCATGCAGGTTGGAAATTATGCTGAAAGCTACGAAAAGCACGTTGGACTGAATACGCCTTTGAAATTGGCCAGAGGAGTTAATTCGCTCTGGAGTAACGGTGGAATTCTCTATGCAGCGCCAATCCGCTAAGGTTTAGTTTTAGCGCAAAAAGAACTGTCCAGCTCATTGTCATTTTGAACAATGGGCTGGGCGGTTTTTGTTTAATTATTTAAAAAAGTTATTTTTTTACTAGGTTGAATTTAGAATAAGGACGGCACTTATGTTTGGCAGAGACCGGTCCCTGACGAGTCTTTTGAATGACACCTTCATTAGAGGGATTTTGTTTCAGGCTTTGATTGCAATTGGCCTTTTTCTGTCTATCAATTGGCTCGCGGACAACACCCTGAGCAACTTAGCTAATCAAGGAAAAACACTTGGTTTTGACTTCTTGACGAGGACTGCAGGGTTCCAAATTTCTCCAACATTAGGCACATGGATGCTAGACTACAAGGTTGGTAAATCAACGTACACAGATGTTTATTTAATTGGGATTATAAACACGTTTATTGTCGCTTTACTTGGGATATTAGCCGCTACAGTTATTGGTTTTACAGTCGGCATAATGCGCCTTTCAGACAATCTAGTGTTTAGGTGGTTCTCAAGTTTTTACGTTGAAGTCGTTCGCAATGTCCCACTCCTCCTCCAATTGTTTTTCTGGTATTTTGCCGTGTTACGCGCAATGCCAAGTAAGCGTGAAAAACTTGAGTTAGTTGAAGGCGTTGCTGGACTGAATATTACCGGCCTTTATTTGCCTGCTCCAATTGTCAGTGATGGGTTTATCTACAGTTTTTTGTCCCTTATCGGTGCAATTGCTATTACCTTTCTGGTGCGGCGGTATGCGTTGAGGCGGCAGGCAGAAACTGGACAGATACTGCCTATGTTCTGGATAGGGCTTGGCATTATTATTATTCTTCCTGTTTTGGTGCATTATTTGAATGGCAGCCCGTTAGATTGGAGCTTGCCTGAATTTAAAGATACCGGCCCAAAATTGCGGCAAGGGTATCAATCTGGTGCTGGAATGGTGTTGGTGCCAGAAATGTTGGCTGTGTGGCTGGCTTTATCACTTTACACTGCAGCCTTCATTGCCGAAATTGTTCGAGCTGGCATCCTTGCTGTCAATCGTGGTCAGACTGAGGCTGCGTATGCCCTCGGTGTTCGTCCAAATGTTACTTTGCGGCTCGTAGTTATCCCTCAAGCAATGCGGGTGATAATACCGCCCCTTACCTCGCAATATTTGAATTTAACAAAGAACTCTTCGTTAGCAGTTGCTATTGCATACCCCGAGTTGGTGTCAGTTTTTGCCGGTACGGCGTTAAATCAGGTTGGTAAAGAAGTAGAGATGATTTTCATGATGATGATGGTCTATTTGACATTCTCATTAATGACTGCGGCGTTCATGAACTGGTTTAATAGCCGTGTAAAATTGGTGGAGCGCTAGAATGACCAGAAAAGTAATCAAAGCAGCGCCCAAAAAAACAACAATGAAAAAAGCCATCCCTTCTGATATCGATACCCAGGCAGGATATGTGCGCATTGAAGATGCGCCGCTATTGCCTCCACCTCCATCTGAGGTTGGGGTAACCGGGTGGCTTTATAAAAATATCTTTGCCAGCATGTCTGATTTTGGCTCCGTTTCGGCTACTTTGAAATCAGTTTTTGTTGCTGCTTCAACTTTGTTTATTTTGTATTTTCTCATAACCCAAATATCGGGTTTGCTGGATTTTGCAATATTTTCTGCTGTTTGGTCTGACCCGGAGGGGTTGAAACGACAAGCTTGCTGGACTGTTGAACAAGGCGGCGCTCTACCTAATGGTTGGCATGCTGCCTGCTGGCCCTTCATTGAGGCTAAAGCCAAATTTATTTTTTACGGTGCCTACCCAAGTGATGACTTGTGGCGAGTTAATCTGACTTATGCTTTGGGCGGTTTTATGCTTGCTTGGGTTATGATTGAGCGGTTGCCCTACCGTAAAATTGTTGGGATTTTGTTGTTGACTGTCTACCCTGTCATGGCAACAGTTCTGCTGACTGGAGGGGCGTTCTCCATCTCAACGGGCACAATTGGTGGTGCCACGATTTTGGGTCTTGCTTTGATAACGATTGGGCGCCTTGGAAAGGCGGGTTATGTATCTGGAGCGTTTGGTGATCTTGCTCTGGTTGCCGGTGTTTGTGGATGGCTGGTAATCCTTTTTGCCGCTGTCTTGGCGGTATTTGCAATTGACTTTGACCTTGAAGCTATTGACACGCGTGATTGGGGTGGTTTGCTAATTACACTTGTTGTCGCCATCACCGGTATAGTGGCCTCCTTGCCTCTCGGTATTTTGCTGGCTTTGGGACGACGCTCTGAAATGCCAGTGGCACGCTTTCTTTGCACTGTTTTTATTGAGTTTTGGCGTGGTGTGCCGTTGATTACAGTGCTTTTCATGGCATCTGTGATGCTACCCTTATTTATGCCAGAAGGTGTGAACTTTGACATGTTATTGCGGGCGCTGATTGGGGTAACGCTCTTTTCGGCAGCTTACATGGCAGAGGTTGTGAGAGGTGGATTGCAGGCTATTGACAAGGGGCAATATGAAGGGGCTGATGCTGTAGGTCTTTCCTATTGGCAATCAATGAGGTTAATCATTTTGCCTCAAGCTTTGACGCATGTGATTCCGGGCATTGTTAACACATTTATTGGTCTTTTTAAGGATACGGCTCTTGTAAGTATTGTTGGAATTTTTGATTTATTGGGAGCCGCACAATCAACTCTTGCAGATGCTGCATGGTCAACACCAGTTCAGGGGTTGACTGGTTATCTTGTTGTGGCAGTTATTTTCTTTGTCTTCTGTTTTGGTATGTCACGTTATTCGATGTTTATGGAACGAAAACTAAACCGTAGTCATAAATCGTAGTTGTTTAGAGTTAAGAGGGAGTAAGGCATGGCACAGCCACAAAACACAGCTGAGCAATCTGTAGATCAAAAAACGATTGTCTCAATGCGTAATGTGAATAAATGGTTTGGGCAGTTTCATGTTCTTCGTGACATCAACCTCAGTGTTGATAAAGGTGAACGTATCGTTGTTTGTGGGCCATCAGGTTCGGGTAAATCAACTTTGATCCGCTGTTTGAATCGGCTTGAAAAACATCAGGATGGCGACATTTTTGTTCATGGAATTGAATTAAATAATGATGTGAAAAACATCGATGAAATTCGCCGTGAAGTTGGTATGGTGTTTCAGCATTTCAATTTGTTTCCACATCTGTCGATTCTGGAAAATTGTATGTTGGCGCCAATCTGGGTTCGCAAAACTCCGCGTGCCGAAGCTGAGGAAATTGCCATGCATTTTCTGACACGGGTGAAAATTCCCGAGCAGGCCAGCAAATATCCAGGCCAGCTCTCAGGTGGCCAGCAGCAGCGTGTGGCGATTGCCCGTGCCTTGTGTATGCAGCCACAATTGATGTTGTTTGACGAGCCGACCTCAGCCCTTGATCCAGAAATGATCAAGGAGGTTCTGGATACAATGGTTGAACTGGCTGATGATGGCATGACGATGATTTGTGTGACCCATGAAATGGGCTTTGCCCGTCGGGTGGCTGACCGTGTAATTTTCATGGATGAAGGCCAAATCGTTGAACAGAACGAGCCCGAAGCGTTTTTCAATAACCCCAAATCTGACCGGACAAAGCTGTTTCTAAGTCAGATTCTTGGCCACTAAACCGGTTATAGATAGCGATAGTCAAAGATTAAATCGGGCATGGCTTCAATCTGGTTTTTTGCGTCTAGCCTGCTGGCGGCTTTGGAATGCTCTCAGCGATGACGCGGCGACGCCCCAATTGCGCGATGAATAATCCGGTCAGGATGACGGCCAGAGCCATCAGGAAATGACCCGGCAAGGCCTCATCTAGGACAACCGCGCCAATGACCACCGCCCAGACCGGCACCTGATAATTGACCAATGATAAAAATGGTGGCCCCGCGCGCCGAACCAGAATGGTTAGCAAAATAGTGGCAATCGCCGTTGGGAATACTGCCAGGTAGGCAAGACCGGCAAAGGCAGTGCCAAAGGAGGCATTTGGCACCCCTTCGATCAAAAGCGCGACAGGGATCAGGATAATGCCGCCAAGCGTCAATCCAGCCGCGGCAAAAGATAGCGCGCTAACCGGTGGGCAAAGCCGTGTGATAATGCTGCCAATGGCGTAACAGCTACTGGCGGTGATACAGGCAAGCTGGGCGGTAAACATCAAGGGCGATGGCGCGGTATTGACCAAAATCTTATCACCACCAATAAGCAGTCCAACGCCGGCAAAGCCAAACAGAAATCCAATGATTTTGATCCGGCTCATCAATTCTCCCGGAACCAGAAAATGACTTAGCGGCAAAACAAACAGTGGCACCACCGCCATGCTAATACCGGCAAAGCCAGAAGTGACAACCTGCTGACCCCATGATAGCAGGCAAAAGGGAATGGCATTTGTGAATAGCGCCATACCAAGGCAATGAAACCAGATGCGCCGGTCGGTTGCTGTTTGAAACCGCGGCAAACCATCGCCACAGACAAGCGCGATCACAAGCAGAATTAATGCTGCCGCTGACACGCGCCCCGCGGCAAGCGTTATAGGACCAAATCCGGTAAGGGCAAGTTCAACACCAAGAAAGCTAGCCCCCCAGATAACGCCCAGCGTGATCAGGATCAGCCAGTTTATAACCATGCCAGAAGAAGGGGTGTTAAGTGTCATGCCTGCCAAGCTAGTCCTACCGAAGGTGAAAATCAAAGGGAATTAACAGGCTGATCCGGCGCGGTAAATGCCCAAACCATCGGGGCTTGATGATTGGCGGTGAAACCCCCATGCAGCCCTAACGCAGCCGCCAAGGCGTGTCAAAGATTGACAGTCTGGCGCGATCACTGGCACTGTTAATTGCCAGGCGCACAACTGTTGATTGGTTTTTCAAGTGGCTGACAAAAAGAAAAATGGCACCCACCACCAGATGAGTTTTTTGAAAATAAGGGTGAAAAAATGCGGCGTGTGATCATTGCCATTACGGGCGCATCTGGGGTTATTTACGGAATTCGGGCGTTGGAATTGCTGCGCGCGGTTGATGATGTTGAAACCCATGCCATCATTACCCCATCGGCATTTCGCACCGCGCTTGCCGAAGTCGATTATGAGCCTGATCAGATCAAGGCTCTTGCCGATCATCTCTATAATCACAAGGATATTGGCGCGGCCATTTCATCAGGGTCGTTTCATACCAATGGCATGCTTGTCGCGCCCTGTTCGATTAAAACGCTAAGCGCGATTGCCAATTGTTTTAATGAAGAGCTGACCGCGCGGGCAGCTGATGTGTGCCTGAAAGAGCGCCGCCGGGTTGTTCTGATGCTTCGTGAAACGCCGTTTCATGCAGGCCATATCAGGCTGATGGATCAAGCTACCCAAAGCGGCGCCTTCATCATGCCACCTGTTCCCGGATTTTATGCCCGGCCGCAAACGCTGGATGATGTTGTAAATCAAAGCGTTGGGCGCGCGCTTGATCTTCTTGATATCCAATTGCCAACGGTCAAACGCTGGACCGGATCAGGCGTTGATTAAGGCCGAATGATTTCGGCTTTGTGATCCTTGATCTGGCATGCGGCGGTGGCAATAATGCGAATATGATCATGCTGAATCTGGGTAATCTTGGCCTTGCTGCTGGTAGCCGCGACGCGGGTTATGATCTCAATTATAGCTGGTAATATTGGCAAGTCATCACGCCGATCAATGGCGGCAAGATGACTGACCCATGCCTGCATCATTTCAAGCTGGATTTTTTCGGCGGCCAACTCGGCTGCTTTGACCTTGCCCCGAAGATCTTCAGTCACTGCATTTGGTGCTGGGCTTGGGCCGGTTTTCAATTTGGTGCGAATGCGGCGAAGCGATTGCACAATATCGCTTTGCCACGGGCTGGCAAGATTGTGAAGCTGCGTCAAATCTTCATTCGATATGGCTTTGCCTTGAAGGCAGGCATAAACCGCGCATAGCATCAAGGGAACATCAATCTGGCATTGTTCTTGAAGATCAAGACAAGCAGGGGCAACAGCATCACGCTGGTAGATTGTCAGTGCAAATGACCAAAGCTTGTTTTCTGTCATCACTCGCCTATCTAGTTTTTGTCGTTGCTTAGAATGCTGATTTTAATGCTAGCGGTACAGCGTGATGATCGCCCAGATAAGATATAGGGCGGCTAGCACGCTAATGATGATTTGGATTTTACTAATGCGAACATCATCGCCGAGCCAGCTTTTTTTCCCGCCCTTATCAATTTTTTGTGGCGCTGGTAGCGGCGCGCCCGTTAGGCGTGTTTTCAGCCGAATGAAAAGCGCATAAAGCGAAACGCCAAGAATGGCGAAAATAATCAGCTTGCCAAACATTGGCACCATCCTCAATTTGATATCTGGCAGACGTCATGCCATGCATCGGGCGGCCATGCCTTCCCGCAAGTCTTATTTTATAGCATGGGCTGGCGGCAATCCCTATCACGATATTAAGGCAGCAACCATCAGGCGGTAAAGCCGCTTTTGAAGGTGCGCCAAAACATCGCGGCTAAACCCTCTTCACATTTGCCAAATTCGCGCCCATCTATTCTGCAGGAGCCGGTACCAGCCAGACTCATTTTAAAAACATTCAACAATAACTGGTCTTTGGGAGCATTGATATTCGTCGAAAGGGCTTGTCCTTTCGTGAGATTGTCATGGGCGAGTCAAAGGCCTTTGGAGAACGTAATGTCAGTAACCACTGTCTATCAAACAACCTGCCGTTTTTGCGAATCAATTGAAGCCGGTATCATGCTTAGCTTTGTCTTTATTGCCGATTTCTTTGCTGCTGCGCGCGTTGCGACGAAAGCGTCTAATGCTGCCATGTCAGGCGATTATGAAGAAGCAAAGCGGATTATTGAAACCCTGTAAATCGATTGCTGATTTGCAAGGATAAGACCAAGCATCATTTTACATGATTGCGGCAATCTTGATTGGGGCGCAACGCGCTTTTGAAGAACCCGTACCTGCCAGATTTGGCTGGTGCGGTTTTTTATGTTGAACCATCTTTTAAAAACCCAATTTTGAAAATCACTCGCTATGATATCTGGCTAAGTTTACCGATCAGTTTGTGAAAAGGGAAAAATGATGGATATCAATGTCACGTCAGATGATCTTGCGCTTTTAACCAAGTGGGATACCCCCACCATTTGCAACGCGCTTGAAGAAATCATTCCCGAGCGGCGCGGATATGGTTTTACCACCACGCATCTTTTCAGTCTTGATCCGGCACTGCCGCCAATTTGTGGGTTTGCCCGCACGGCAACCATTCGCGCCGCCGCGCCATCGCCCGAAACCAGCGAACAGATGGTGGCAAAACGCGCTGCCTATTATGAATATGTTGCGGCCGCGCCAGCACCGACCATTGTTGTTATTCAAGATATTGATCCCCAGCCCGGGGTTGGTGCCTTTTGGGGGGAGGTGCAAACTAATATCCATAAAGGGCTTGGTGTTTTAGGAGCTGTTACCAACGGGTCATTTCGTGATGTGCCGGATAGCGCCCGCGGGTTTAATCTGATTGGTGGCAAGGTTGGGCCAAGCCATGCGTTTGTGCATCTTGTCGATATTGATTGTCAGGTTACGGTTTTTGGGTTAACCGCCAAGACAAATGATATCATCCATGCTGACCAGCATGGCGCTGTCCTTATTCCGCCTGCTGCGGTCAAACAGATAACTGCCGTGGTGGATTTGATAAGCCGGCGCGAGAAGGTCATCCTTGAGGCGGCAAAATCGGCCGATTTCACAATTGCCAAACTAAAAACCGCAATGGGGCAAATGAAGGACATTCATTAAGCCGCATTGGGCTAACAGACCTTCATTGGGGTAAAATGGCGACCATCATCAATCCGGCCGCAAGTTAAAATTATTCACCGGTTCGGTCAGATTTGCAATTGATGATCACAGTTGGAAATTATGTCTTTGGCGCGCAGTCTATTTCCCGCGTTCGGCAATACATTGGCGGCAACCCGTACTGCCACGAAGGTGAAGGCGGGGCTGCTGTTCAAACGGCCCGTGGCGGCGGCAGATGATAATGACTTTGGTTGTATGGTTGAAATAATCAACCTTCGAATAATCAAAGGTGCCACCGTGAATTCTTTGAAATTTACGGACAATGGATTCAGTATCATCGGGTTTTGATTTTGCCACCTGATTTTCCTTTTTGACAATGCCCCTATCACGGCGACGTTTTGGTTTGGCGGTGCGGCCTGTACCAAGTATTTTTGCCGCACAATCCACATTCTGGGGTTTTGACCGATGGGTTGAAAATCGACAATGCGTAATGCGTGACACAAGGCTCACTATTGCTTAATTTTGCTCATTTCTCAATATCTAGGCTTAAAGATCGGTAAAACCGTTTCGTCAAATTGTGGTGGTTGCTTGCCACGTTTCGATTTATATAGTTAAATCCATACATTAAATTTCTATTTTATAGGTTTTGACGATGGGAAAAATCAATTTGCGACCGCATATCGCGAGGCTGGTCAGGCTTCGGGTCTTGGCGATTGCCATGATGTTTGGTGTCATTTCAAATGCTGTGGCACAAGCTGACCTTGCCAATAAAATTGCCAAAGCCGATATCGGTTATGGTGAATATTTGGCAGGTGAATGTGTGACCTGTCACCGAAAATCAGGGACGGGCATTCCGCAGATTAATGGTATCGAGGCCGAAACATTCGTGACCATCATGAAGGCCTATCGCAGTAAAGAGCTGGATAATAAGGTCATGCAGATGGTAGCTGGCAGGCTTGATAATGAACAAATTTTATCGCTTGCGGCCTATTTTTCATCGCTGCCCGAATAATACTCATTCTGGTGCAGATCTTGCGCCGGATACAAAATATGTAAGGTTTTAGTTGTAATTTTTTAATTTAAATGGTTTTCTCTATGTAAAGAAGAAGGGTGTGGTCGCTTTTTAGCCATGCCTTCACGCAAAATTACAAATGAATGGTTAAAAGGGGAGGTTTTCATGACGTCAATTTCACGGCGCGGCTTTGGTGGCCTGTTTGGGGCATCGGCTCTTGGTCTCGCAATGCCGTCATTGGCTTTTGGCGCAGTTCCGAAAGTTGTTGTGATTGGTGGTGGCGCTGGTGGCGCAACTGCAGCACGGTATCTTGCAAAGGACTCGAAAGGGGCTCTTGATGTCACTTTGGTTGAAGCATCAAAGCGCTATTACACTTGTTTTTTCTCAAACCTCTATATTGGGGGCTTCCGCAAATACGGGTCAATTGGCCATAATTATTATGGGTTAGCTGTAAACAATCGTATTAATGTTGTGCATGAATGGGCGTCATCAGTGGACGCTGCTGCCAGATCAGTCACGTTGGCATCAGGCGGCAAATTATCATATGACAAGCTTGTCCTTTCACCCGGGATCGCACTGAAATATGATAGTATTGCGGGCTATTCGCCGCAGGCTCAAGGACGAATGCCACATGGCTGGACATCTGGAACGCAGGCTCAACAAATTCGCAATCAAGTTCTTAATATGAAAAAAGGTGGCACTTTTGTTATGGTGCCGCCGCCAAACCCGTATCGGTGTCCGCCAGGGCCATATGAGCGCGTTTCTATGATTGCTCACTTACTGAGAGAGCGCAATTCAACCGCCAAGATCATTGTCCTAGATCCTAAGGCGAAATTCTCAAAAATGGGACTTTTCATGGCTGGTTGGGAAAAGCATTATCCTGGAATGATCGAATGGCTTGGCCCAGATGCTCATGGAGGTATTCGGTCGGTTAATCATGAAACTATGGAGATTGTTACCGATCTTGATACGTTTAAAGCTGACGCCGCGTGTGTAGTACCAGCACAGCGCGCAGGGTCAATTGCGATGGCGGCAGGTGTTACGGACGGCGATTGGGCGCCAATCATTCCGGCAACAATGGCGTCAAAGGCTGATCCAAACATCCACGTGCTTGGTGATGCATCAGTTGCGTCATCAATGCCAAAATCGGGATTTTCGGCAAATAGTCAGGCCAAGGTAGCCGCTAATGCAATTCGCGGTGAATTGACCGGAAGCCGTGTTTACGACCCACGTTTTGCCAATACCTGTTGGAGCCTGATTGCAACAAATGATGGGGTTAAGGTTGGTGCGAATTACAAAGCCGGGTCAGAAAAAATTGATGTGGTTGATAAATTTGTATCGCAGGGCGGCGAAAGTGACGATCTTCGCAAAACTACCTATGAAGAATCGATCGGTTGGTACGATGGTATCACCAGCGACATGTTTTCATAAGTCGCGCCTATTACCTCCGCAAGAAAGCCGGTCATTTGACCGGCTTTTTTCATTTGAAGTGGCGTGATTGCCCGCTTCTTATGCATGATCTTGAAGAAGTCTGGTTGAATATCTAAATCAGGGGTAAGATAATTGATCGTTTTCGGAGAATGAATTATGCGTAGGCTTTTCCTAGCGGTTTTATTCAGTCTTTGCGCAAGTGTGGCGGCAGCATCTTACCAATCAACAAAATTGGTTTATACTGTTAGCTGGGGCAATATCCTGCTTGCCAAAAGTCAGCTTGATTACCAGTTGGGCAAAGATGATGCTCGCATTTCAGCAAGCGTTGACAGCGATGGCTTTATTGCCTTTTTTAGTGGTTTTCAAAGCCGCGCTAAAGCTGATCTGGTGTTAAATGATGCCGGGTGGACGCCCAAAACCCTGTTTATGGAACGGATTTCTGGGCGTAAAAAAGTGCAAAGCCGTGTGGCGTGGGATGATGATTCCAATGTAAGCACTGAGTCGCGGATGCCCGAGCTGGATCTTGACGAAGTCTACCCCTTGACGGCGCAGATGCGGGTGAATGTGCTTGATCCCTATAGTGCTGTTCTTCGCCTTATTCGCCATATTGAAGCGACTGGTGGTTGCACCGCAAGTTATGAAATTTATGATGGGCGGCGGCGAAATCGGCTGCATTTCAAAACGCTTGGCACTACCGATTTAACCGAAACGCGGCCGGGTGAATTTGTCGGAGACGCGGTTATTTGCAGTCTCGAATTTGAACCAATTGGCGGCCACCAAATCGATTCAAAATGGCGCTCAGGCGAAAAAGATGAAGGTGATGACCGGATCAAAATGTTTTTTGGCCGCCCGTTGCAGGGTCAGATCGTGCCTGTTCGTGTTGAGGTGGATAGCTGGATTGGAACGGTTGTCGGCAGGCTTGATCTTCGCAAAATGACGATTCAATAGCGGCTATTGCCTGTCTAGCCGGTTTATTAGTCGCCAGAAAACATAAAGCTGGTCAAAATTGGATTATTTGACCAGCCCACCAAGCCGTAACCCGCCAAATAATGACGAGTCAGATCATAACGGGCCAGTTATTATGTGACTAGCCGTCAAGTGCCTTTTGCATAACGTCGGATAGGCGTTTGGCAAAGTCGCGCGGATCAATGATGGCCTCGCCTTCGGCGACAAGCGCGCTGTCTAAAATCAATTTGGCGAAATCATCCGACCCTTCAAATTCGCCCGCTTCCAACTTGGTATTCAGTGATCTGATCAATGGATGCTTGGCATTTACTTCCAGCACTTTTGGCATCCCTTTGAAATCGGGATTATGCATACGCATCATGCGCTCCATCTGCTGATCCATGCCATTGTCATCGGCAACAAGGCGGGCAAGACTAGTTTCCATGTTTGCCGAGCTGCGGACAGTGGCGACATTGCCGTCAAGAACATGTTTGATCTTGGCAACGAATTGATCGGACAAAATTTCTTCTGGCTGATCATCCTTTGAGTTGGCTTCGCCAACTTTGGATATATCAACTTCGCCGCGGGTGATTGACTGGAAATTCTTGCCTGCAAATTTCTGGATATTGGACAGCCAAAAATCATCAATCGGATCGGTAAGCAGCAGAACGTCAATATTCTTGGCCTGAAAGGATTCAAGATGAGGGCTTAGCCGCGCCCGATCGGCGTCATCGGATGACAGGTAATAAATGACCTCCTGATTTTCGGCAAAATCGTCGATATAATCCTGGAGCGTGATCAGCTTGTCCGCCTTGGTTGACCGAAACAGGCAGATTTCAAGAAGCTTTTCGCTATTGGCCTGATCCTCATAAAGCCCTTCTTTCAGAACCTTGCCAAGCCCTTCCCAGAAGGTGGCATATTCGTCACGCCGCTTGTCCAATGCTTTTTTGAGCTCGGATAGAACCCGTTTGACAACGGCCTTGCTGATTTTGGTGACAGCCGGATTTTGTTGCAACATTTCACGGCTGACGTTCAAATCAACATCGGGCGTGTCGATAATGCCGCGTAAGAAACGCATCCATTTTGGCACAAGCCCTTCATAATCATCGGTGATAAAAACGCGGTTAACATATAGATGAAGCTTTGACTTACGTTCCGGATCATACAGGTCGAACGGTGCTGATGATGGAATGAAAAGCAGGTTGGTAAATTCAACCGCGCCTTCGGTTTTATTGTGAAGCGTGATGAAGGGCTTGTCATAAGATGACGCCACCGCATTGTAAAATGACGTATATTCGTCTTCGGAAATATCTTTTGCCGTCCGCGTCCACAGGGCGGCTGATGAATTTAGCTGTTCGGCGCCATCATCCTTGCCGATCCAGAAGATAGGCTGGGCGATATGATCTGAATATTTTTTCACAAGATGCGTGATGCGTTCTTGTTCCAGATATTCTTTGGCTTTTTTGCGAAGATGAAGAATAACGCTTGTTCCAGTTTCATCGCGGCTGGCATCGGTGATGGTAAAGCCCCCCTGACCATCGCTTGCCCACAGGCTGGCCGTATTGGCACCATGCTTTTTTGACAAGACTTCAACTTGCTCGGCAACCATAAAGGCGGAATAGAATCCAACGCCGAATTGCCCGATAAGCTGATCACTCACATCATCGGCATCTTTAGTGCTTTTGGCTGCTTCAATAAAGGCCTTGGTTCCCGAACTGGCAATGGTGCCAAGCGTTTCAACCATTTCATCTGATGATAGGCCAATGCCATTATCTGACAAGGTGATGGTTTTATCCTTTTTATTAACGGCAATGGTGATTTTGCCATCAAACGTGTCGGCGGCATTGCCAGCCGTCATAATGTCAAATTTGCGTTTATTGATCGCGTCTGAAGCATTCGAGATCAGCTCGCGAAGGAAGATTTCTTTTTGTGAATAAAGTGAATTGATCACGATGCTCAGAATTTTTCCGGTATCGGCTTCAAAATTGAATGTTTGAACAGTCATACGTTGCTCCTTTGGTAACACGATGAGTTCTGGATTTAAGTGTTTAGTTGCTGATTTTCAAGGTAAAGCAAACAAAGAAATCGGCATTTTAGATGATGGCCAATCGCTTTGCTGCCATTTGCTGTTGTGGCGTTGGGGCATTCCCATCGCGGAAATCTGTGCTAGGGTTTATGGTCAAAGCCAAAAGCCGCATCCGGCGGTTTAGGCATCCGCGCATGTTTAGGAAAAAATGATGAAACCTGCCTTGATCACCCATGAAATTTCAGCCCGCCATGACGTGCCGGCTGGCCATCCCGAACGGCCGGAAAGATATGCGTCGATTCTTGATCATATTGGCGATAATTATCAATCATGGCAGCGTGCCGCAGCGCCGCTTGCCGAACGATCTCAACTTGAGCTGGTGCATAGTGACCCCTATCTTGATATGGTGTTTGACGTAACCAGTGATGCTGATGAACCAGTTCCGCTTGATGCCGATACATGGGCGAGCAAGCGCGGCTATGAATGTGCATCGCGCGCGGTTGGTGGGGCATGTCTTGCCGTTGATATGGTGATGGGAAACAAGGCCAGTACCGCCTTTAGCCTGATGCGCCCACCGGGTCATCATGCTGAGCCTGAAAAGGCCATGGGATTCTGTTTGTTTTCCAGCGCGGCAATCGCGGCGCGCCATGCTCAGCAAAAATGGGGATTAAACCGCATCGCCGTCATTGATTTTGATGTTCATCACGGCAACGGCACGCAGGCCTGTTTTTGGAATGAGGGGAGCTTGTTTTATGCATCATCGCATCAAATGCCGCTTTTCCCGGGTACGGGCGCCCATGATGAAACAGGTGCCTATCAGAATATTTTCAATCTGCCATTGCCTTATGGCACCGACGGCAGCAGCATCCGGTCGGGTTGGCGTGATGATTTATTGCCATCGGTTGTTGCGGCCAAACCCGATATGATTATCATTTCGGCTGGTTTCGACGCGCATGAGGCAGACCCGCTTGGCGGGTTGCAGATGACAAGCGGTGATTTTGGCATTCTGACAAATGATATTATTGATGCCGCAAATGAAGTGGCTGAGCATAGCGGCGCAGTGCGGGTGGTTAGCCTGCTTGAGGGTGGCTACGATCTCAATGCGCTTGGGCAAAGCGTGTGTCAGCATATGACTGCTCTCGAGAGCATTTAGCACAACCAGCCTTTGGGCAGTCCTTCAGGAATAGGCAAATGAAGAAGCTTTTTTGTTACTTCCCTGCTGATTTTAGAGGATGTTTTAGGGAGCAGGTTTGATCAAAGCATTGCCGGTATAGGGAATATTATTATCGACAAGGTCCCATATGTGCCGTCCAGCTGGGTTTTGCTGTTCTTCCATGACATGAGCCACCAATCCGGCGGCGCGTGAAATTACCGCAAAGCCACGCATGATCCGCACTGGAACCGCTGCGCCCATCAATACCGCCGCGGTGGCGCCGGTCGCATTGATCGTCAGATGTTTGCCATAGATCTGGTCAACATGTTGCCCAAGCGATTGCATCATCGCAATTGGGCGTTTGTCAATTTCGTCATGTGCCATGGCGATTTCAAATAATTTCGGCGTTCGCGGATCATCAGGGCGATGAAGGTGATGCCCAAAGCCGGGCATATGATTGCCGCTGTCTAGATGTTGCTGGACGATGCGCTGGCAAGCCGTATCCTGGCCGTTGGGATCATTGGCAATATCTTCTAGAACTTTTGCCGCATTTTCCATGGTGCCAATAAATTGGCTGGCGACGCTCAACAATCCTGCCGCCACTGCTGACTGCATGGCCTCTGGAGCAGAAAGGTATGTCATGCGGGCGGCGATAGCACTAGGTGTAAAGCCATGTTCCATCAGGGTGACAAGCACCGCATCCAAAATTGCGCGCTGTCCAGCCGATGGTGCAACCCCCATAATGTGATAGAACATGGCATCAGTGAAACTCATTTTCCCCATCACATCTTCAACAAGATTTTTATCGCGAAGAAACAAAGCTTCATTTGTATGGGTGGATAGTTTTGTCTCGGCCATAGATCCTCCTTAAACAGCGGCGAAGGGGTTAGAAATTTTGGTTAATACCCATTAGCAAGCCGGCCATCATCCTACCGCGCATTGCCAGACTATCAATTTCAATATGTTCTTCAAGTGTATGATATTTGTCGCCAGCAACCCCAAGACCGTCAAGCGTTGGAACACCCATTGCACCAGTAAAATTACCGTCGCTACCACCGCCTGAACTTTCATGACGAAATTGCTGGCCTAGCTGCGTGGCAAGATCATTAGCCAACTCAACAAGTTTCAGGTCAGCTGTCGATGGCGTCCAGACAGGCCTGGTTAGGCCAAGCTTGATCTTGGTAATAACCTCGCCATTTGGATCATTATGGTCAAGCATTCTGGCAATGCCATTATCTAGGTCTTCTTGGCGTTTTGACATTGATAGAACCTCAGCGTTGGCTTTTGATGAAACGCAATTCACCCATTTTCCGGCGTTCATAACACCGACTGAAAAGCTGCAATCCTCACTTGTCATGGCTTCGATATCGATAATTTTTTCGGCCATTTTACGGATTGCTGAACGCCCTTCAGACAGCCGTAATCCGGCATGGCTTGGCCTGCCATAGGTGGTGACATCATAGCGAGCAACAGCGTAGCGGCCAGATGTGACGCCATTACCTTGTCGCGCTGGTTCAGGTATCAGGACTGCCTTTGCCCGTGCGGCTTCGGCTTCGATAAGGGCGCGGGTGTGTGGTGATCCAATTTCTTCGTCCGAAGTAAAGAGGACGGTGATAGGAAGTGGCGTTTCAAGCCCGGCCTTTTGCAGCTGGCGAATCGCCTCCAGTGCCAGATAGTTGCCACCTTTCATATCGCAAATGCCAGGGCCATAGCAGCGGTTGCCGTCTCGTTTAAACGGCAGTTCTATCAGCGTGCCAAGCGGGTGGACAGTATCCATATGGCCAATAATCAAAAGTCCGGGCTGGTCAGATTTTGGATGAGCAAAACGCGCGCGAATACAATCACCAATTGAGGAATGCGGTGAAATGCGCTCAATTGATGCCCCCATAACTGCAAGATCATGTGCTGCAATATCCTGCATCCGATTCACCGCTGCCGGATCATAGCTGGGACTTTCGCACAAAACCCAGGGCTTTAACCCCGCAAGCATATCCTCATCATTAAAACCCAGATGCGCCATATTCATGATTGCCCTCCGTTTTGCCGTTCAACTGTTTATCTTGCAGCTCATTCATAACGTTAGCGTGCCGATCATCACAAAAACAAGCCATTAGCTGGTAATAATTTACCATCGGTTACTGAAAAGAGTTCACTGGCAAGAGTTCCAAAAACCTGTTTTAGTCGGTAATGGGCTAGGTGGATAATTCGTGAAGGAAACTATAATGACACATTGTATGATTTCGGCACCACAGCCAGAGGCGGTGGAGGCTGGTCTGGATATTTTTAAAGCTGGCGGCAATGTAATGGATGCGGCTATCGCAGCCGCATTTGTCCAGACAGTTGTTGACCCACAAATGTGCGGTATTGCCGGGTTTGGTTCGATGCAAATCTTCATGCCAGAAAAAGATATTCACAGTTTTATTGATTTTCACGGCAAGGCGCCCAAAGCGACCAAGCCCGATATGTGGGAACATCTGGTTGAACGCGAATGTGATGATGGCTTCGGTTTTGTGCTCAAGGGCCAGGTTAACGAATTTGGTTATCAATCGATGACATCGCCAATGACACTGCAGGCGTTTAACACTGCGCTGCAACGCCATGGGACGATGTCGCTGGATCAGGTTTTGCAACCGGCGATCGATTATTGCATGAATGGATTTGCGGTTCGGCCAAGGGTTTTGGGATTTTGGCTTCAGCCAGCGCAGGCAGGCCGTATCGAACGTGTTGCCGTGGTGAATAAACTGGATGCGGCCCGCAAAATCTATCTAAGCGAGGATGGCGCGCTTTTGAATGTTGGCGATATTCTGAAAAATCAGGATATGGGCCGACTTTACCAACGGATTGCGAGCGAAGGCATTGGTATTTTTTACGATGGCGAAATCGCTGATTTGATTGCCGCCGATATGAAAGCCAATGGCGGACTATTGACGAGGGATGATCTGGGCGATTGTGCACCAACTGATCTGGCACCGCTGATTGGCAACTATCGGGGCTTTGAGGTAGCAACTAATCAATTACCGGGTGGCGGTTTGATGATCTTAGAAATGCTGAATATTCTTGAGCATTTTGATTTATGTGCCATGGGGCATAATTCGGCGCGATATATAGCAACGGTTGCCGAGGCCATGAAATATGCCACGATAGATAAAGACCAGTTTATGGGTGATCCGAATTTCATTGATGTGCCGCAAGACCTGCTGGCAAGTAAAGCGCGAGCAGCCGAGTTTGCGGCAAAGATTCGTGCCGGTGAAAAAGCTGATATTGTAAGACTAAATTCAGGCGCGCCCGAGAGTAAGGACACAACGCATCTGGTTGTTGCTGATGCTGCTGGCAACGTTGTTAACGTTACGCATTCGCTTGGATCAAGCTCGGGAGTGATTACTGACGGGCTTGGCTTTATGTATAATAATTGCATGATGGTGTTTGATCCAAGGCCTGGCCATGTCGGTAGTCTTGCCCCGGGCAAAGCCCGCTTTACGGCGATGTGCCCAACGATTCTGTCGAAGGATGGAAAGCCATTTTTGGCGTTGGGTGCGCCGGGCGGCACCACCATAACCATGGGAGTTTTGCAGACCATATTAAATGTGGTTGATTTTCGCATGAGCGCACAAGAGGCGGTGTCTGCGCCGCGCTTCTGTGCAACGTCTAATGTGATTGAATTGACCAATAGGATTCTGCGCGGTGTCGAGCGTGATCTAAATCAAGACGGATATGTAACACGGCGCTATGCCGCCAGCTATATCACCCCAATCTTACATGCAATTAGACTGCAAGATGGCAAGCTTGATGGTGGAGCAGATCCAGCTGGTGATGGTATGGCAGCCGCATGCTAAAGCGACTGCTTGCTAGCAGGGATGCTAAAGGCCTGTTTTAGTCGTTGTTGTGGCCAAACTCAGAATTGTCTCGGCAATGAATTTTGCGCGCACTGAAAGGCTGTCAATTTGCATCCATTCATCCGGCCGGTGATAGTTTCCACCAATCGGCCCAACACCGCAAATCACTGGTGTATTAGCATTGGCGATAAAGCCACTATCTGCGCACCCACCTGACTGTTCCCCTTTCACAACAAAACCATTATTGCCTGCTGTCTTTACGTAAAGATCAAACAGCTCGGCTGATTGTGGCGAGGGGTTCAGCGGATGAAATTCGCCTTTGATAACTATGTCTGAGCTGGTGCCATCAACACTTGTCGTCGTACAAATTTCTCGCACTTTTTCAAAAATTTCAGCGCGGTCTTCGCTATCGCGATAGCGGATGTCGATGCCACAACTTGCTTCGGCGGCAACCGTGTTGACCGACTGACCGCCAGCTATCAGCCCAACATTTATTGTGATGCCGCGGTCAAAATCGGTCAATGCGTGCAAAGACTGTACTTTACGAGCCAGCTCTTCGATTGCACTGCGACCATCTTCAAAAAATCCGCCTGAATGCGCTGCAACACCCTGGATTTCGCAATGGCAGAATATGCCACCTTTGCGCTTTGTAACAATGTTTCCATTTGGTCGCCCGGGCTCACTGTTAAACGCGAGGCGAGCTTTTTTTGCTTCGGCGATAATAACATCCTGGGATGTTGGCGAGCCGATTTCCTCATCGCCAGTAAATAGCCCAACAAGAGGATTTGGGTGCCCGCCAAATTTTTGAAAGGCGGCCAGAATAAACGCATTGATTACAAGACCGGGTTTCATATCGGCAACGCCCGGACCGTAGGCCCTGCCATTTTCAATTCGGAATGGGCGTTTTGCAACTTCACCCGTTGGAAAAACAGTATCGCGATGGCCGCATAACAAGATCGGCCGATTACCGTTGCCGCCAGCAACAACTGCGCGCATGGCATCACCATGGGTGGTGATGGGTATGGTTTCGTGCGGAATGGACTGGGCATCAAAAAATTCAGCAAGTCGTTTTGCCACACGGTCAACGCCGGCCTTATCAAAACTGTTGCTATCGATATTTACCAGTTCGCCCAGTAAATCTAGCATATTGTCCTGTTGCGACTCCAGCCAGTCTATCACTTGGTTTGACATTGCTCTCTCCTTGTTTAACTCGGTCACATTAATCACGCTTTTTCAATTAATAAGGCCTGTTTTTGAAGCGCATCTTTCTTTTCACGCATTTCTCGTCGGATCACATAGAATGACGAAGCAAAAATAATACTGGCGCCGACCCATGTCCATAAATCAGACAACTCGTTAAACAGCAACCAGCCAAATAATACCGCAAAGGGTAATCGGGCATAATCAACACCTGCAACAAACGATGCATCGGCAAGTGAATAGGCTTTTGTCAAAGCAAAATGTCCGATAACTGCGAAGGGGCCTGTTGCCATCAGGATCAGCCAAACCTCCTGATTGGGCCATTCCCAAACGATGATTGCCGGAATGACCGCCATCGGCATCATGATTAGATGCGAGATAAAGACAATGATTAGCGGATTATCCTGTCGGGTTAGGTGCTTGATGATGAGGGCCGAGCATCCCATCGCTAGCGCCGATAGAATAGCGACCCAATGACCAAGGCTAATATCGACAATGCCTGGACGAATAATGATCAGTGCGCCAACAAAACCCGTAAAGATTGCTGCCCATCGCCGCATCCGTACAGTTTCACGAAGCACAAAGACGGCTCCAATTGTGGTGAAAAGTGGGGCAAGAAAGCTAAGCGCGGTTTGCTCACCAATAGGGATAAGGGTCACCGCATAAAACCAAGTCCACATTGCTATCATGCCAGAAATTGATCGAACGATATAGGTTTTTAGCTGCCCCGTTGTGACCTTTTTAAACCCCAGATGCATTACCATTGGAAGCATAACCAAAAAGGCGAATAGCAGGCGACAAAATACCGTTTGAAAGGCGTTTACCTCATATTGCCCCAAAAGCCTTCCCAGTGCGGCAAGAATTGATAATGCACAGCAGGAAATCAGCATCCAGAAGACTGATTGTAGCGCTTTATCTTTGCTCAATAATCTCGTTAAAAGTGACGGCTTTTTAGGTTTGGGATCAAAGGTCAAGATTAAATCCAATGGCGGGGGCTGTGCCACAAATTTTGACGGGCGGGGCACTGCTAATCACTAAACTATGTTGTGTGATGTGCAATGATGCAACTAAAAATGAGCTTGCAAGGTCATTGAGTATTATGCCCGTTAATTATTCACCGTTTGTCATACGTCTGATAAGCACATCCTTTTTTCGAGCGCGCATATTTGGACAACAGTCTCGACAGTTGGCGATAGGTGTGATTAGACTTGAGAATAAAAGAAGTAGTGATCATGAACACAAGGGAGAGAAGTATGATTGTAAAAAGGTATTTTTCAACATTTCTTGCTGGCACCTTGCTTGCAACGGGATTTGTATCTGTTGCACAGGCAGGCAAGTCTGATGATACGCTGAATGTGGCTATCGACAGAGAACTGGAATCCATTGATAATTATTACAATACAGCACGTGAAGGAATCGTGATTTCAAGAATGGTTTGGGATGGCCTGCTGTATCGGGATCCCAAAACTAATGAGTATTTACCCAATCTTGCCACGTCCTACAAATGGGTAGATAGCAAGACGATTGAATTTGATCTGCGCAAGGGTGTGAAGTTTCATAATGGTGAAAAATTTGATGCCGATGATGTGGTTTTTACGATTAACTACCTTGCTGATCCGGCGAATGGCGCCAAGCCTGCTCGTAATGTTAATTGGTGGAAAAATGCCGAAAAGTTAGGCGAATATAAAGTCCAGCTTAACTTGAAAAAAGAATTTCCAGCCGCGCTAGAATTTCTCTCTGGCCCAGTTGTTATGTACCCTAATGATTACTACAGCAAGGCAGGTCCAGAGGGGATGGCGCTCAAGCCAGTCGGAACAGGACCCTATCAAGTTACAAGTGTTGAGCCGGGTAAGCGCTATAAATTCAAGAAATATGATGGCTACCATGCAAGCAGCCCAAAAGGATCTGCTAGCATTGGCAATATCGTCATTCGGACAATTGCTGAGAGCAACACGCAGCTTGCAGAATTATTTTCTGGCGGCATTGATTGGATTTGGAAAGTAAAGCCTGATCAAGCAAAACGGATTGCTGCACAGGGCGAATTTACGACGAAAAATTCATCAACTATGCGCATTGGATATTTAAACTTTGATGCCATGGGTAGACATAGCAAAAACCCGATGAACGATGTTCGTGTGCGACGCGCTATTGCACATTCAATTGACCGAGAAGGCATTGTCAAAGCGCTTGTGCAGGGCGAATCAATGGTTGTTAATTCGCTATGCTTTCCGTCGCAGTTTGGATGTGCGCAGGACATAAAATCATACGATTACAATCCAGAAAAAGCAAAAAAGTTGTTGGCAGAGGCCGGTTATCCAAATGGATTTGAAACCCCATTCTTGGCGTATAGAAACCGTGATTTTGCCGAGGCCATGATCAACAACTTAAATGCTGTGGGCATCACCACAAAGTTTGAATATTTGAAATATGCAGCCTTCAGGGACAAAGTCCAAGATGGTGGTGCGCCATTTAATTTTGGAACTTGGGGATCATATTCAATCAATGATGTTTCGGCAATCACCAGCCATTTCCAGTCAGGTGGCAAGGATGATTACTCAAAAGA
Source organism: Candidatus Puniceispirillum sp. (assembly GCA_028383305.1). Taxonomy (GTDB): domain Bacteria; phylum Pseudomonadota; class Alphaproteobacteria; order Puniceispirillales; family Puniceispirillaceae; genus UBA3439. The sequence continues at coordinate 25,499 of JAOEVD010000005.1, read as the reverse complement.
CCCGGAAGTGATCAAACAGCTTGGGATTGGTGACACATCTGTCGATCCTGCGGTCCGCAAAGCCGCATACAAAGCGGCCTTGTCGCGGATCTCTGAAGAGGTATTTATGTTCCCACTCTGGTCTTACAACACTTGGTATGCATTCTCAAAAGATGTTGATTTCAACCCAACACCGGACGAGATTCCAAGGTTTTTCACTGCAAAGTGGCTGTAAAATCAAGCGTCACCTGCGTGTTAATCTGATGCGCAGGTGACCATTCGGTTTCTTTTGAGAGTTTTTTAAATGCTGTATTATACGCTAAAACGCCTCGGTCTTGCAGGTCTAGTAGCGCTAACTGTTTCATTCATCAGCTTTGGTTTGCTTTACATATCAAGCGATCCTGCAATTGCAATGGCTGGTGAAACAGCTTCAGACGCTGACATTGAAGCAATACGCCAGCTATATGGATTTGACCGTCCTATATTGGTTCAGTATTTTGATTGGCTCCAACGCGCCATGAGTGGTGATCTCGGGAAAAGTTATTATTTCAGAACTGACGTCAGTGCGTTAATCGCTGAACGGCTTTCAACGACAATGACTTTGGGTGTGTCTGCAATTACATTTGCGATTGTGTTGTCAGTCCCGCTTGGTGTCGCAGCCGCAATTCGGCCAAATAGTCTAATCGACCGTATCGCACTTTTCCTGTCAGTTATGGGGCAGGCGCTACCAAGCTTTTGGTTTGCATTGATGCTGATCGTTTTTTTATCCGTATCGCTTCGTTTGTTGCCCACATCTGGTTCGGACACCTGGCAGCATTTTATTATGCCAACAATTGTTCTTGGCTATTATGCGGCACCAGCCATAATGCGGCTAACCCGAACTGGTATGCTTGAGGTCTTGAGCACCGACTATATCCGAACGGCTCGTGCTAAGGGTCTAAGGCCTAGGGTTGTGCTGTTCAAGCACGCACTTCGCAATGCCGTCATCCCTGTTGTCAGCCTTACCGCTGTTCAATTCGGTTTCATGCTAGGTGGTTCAATTGTTGTTGAAACGATTTTTGCTCTTCATGGCGCAGGTTTTCTTGCCTGGGAGTCAATCACGCGGAATGATTTACCAACGGTTCAGGGTTTAATTCTTGTTTTTTCACTTTTCTATATCGTATTGACCTTTTTTGCTGATTTGTTGAATGCATGGCTCGACCCCCGGATTAGGATTAACTGATGTCTGAGATAAATGGCAAAACTCTCGAAAGCCAGACAAAGAGTTCCGTTTTTAGACGTCGGGTTTTTGGGCATCAGGGTGTTATGATTGGCGCAGCGATTGTATTGGCCGCTGTTCTAATCGCGCTCAGCGCTCCCTTGATTGCGCCCCATGATCCATATTACCAAGATTTGTTAAATCGCCTTGTCCCGCCCGTTTGGGATTCGAGGGGAAGCTGGGAACATATTCTGGGCACCGATCATCTTGGCCGTGATTATCTCTCGCGCCTGATTTATGGCGCGAGAATATCACTGTTAATAGGTGTTGGCGCGGCTTTAATTTCAGGACTTATTGGCACTGTTCTTGGTGTTGCTGCTGGATATTTTGGCGGTCGCGTTGATATGGTTGTGACCTTCATGATTACAGTGCGGTTATCAATGCCTGTGGTGCTCGTGGCTCTTGCTGTTGTAGCAATTGTTGGTGGCTCGCTGCAGGTCGTAATCATGGTACTTGGGTTTTTGTTATGGGACAGATTTGCCGTTGTGATGCGGTCGTCAACATTGCAAATTCGATCGATGGATTATGTGGCAGCGGCACAGGCAGTGGGTTGCTCTACAACCCGTATTTTGACAACAGAAATCATGCCTAATGTGGTGAATAATCTGATTGTCATCGCAACATTAGAGATTGCACATGCAATAATTTTGGAGGCAGCGCTGTCATTTCTTGGTCTTGGCGTTCAGCCTCCATTGCCATCTTGGGGACTGATGGTATCTGAAGGAAAAGACATGATGTTGTTTGAGCCGTGGCTGATCACAATTCCAGGCGTGGCACTGTTCTTACTGGTGCTTGCGATAAACCTGCTTGGGGACGGCGCGCGCGATATAACGGCGCCTGAAAATAGAAATTAGAGGATATTAAAAATTAGGAGTTTGCCAGTGTCAGACCGCGTCCTACATGTTGAGAATCTCACTGTTGATATTCCTTTAGCAACTGGAATTTTACATGCAGTTGATGGCGTCAATCTGCATGTTGATCGTGGCGAAACGCTTTGTATCGTTGGTGAATCTGGTTGTGGAAAGTCACTCACCTCATTGGCTCTCATGGATCTTTTGCCAACAAAAGCAACCCGCAAAATCGAAAAATTGGAACTTGGTGGGGAAAGCATTCTTGGTTATTCAGAACGCGAAATGTCTGATGTGCGTGGCAATAAAATGGGGATGATTTTTCAAGAGCCCATGACGAGCCTCAACCCTGCCTTTACCATCGGCAACCAGATGATCGAAACTTTGCGGCGGCATCGCAATCTGTCGAATGATGCTGCAAGTGAACTGGCTAAGCGAATGCTGGAAAAGGTTGGCATTACTGCAGCCGGACAGCGGCTTGGGCAATACCCACATCAATTATCGGGCGGTCTGCGACAGCGGGTGATGATCGCAATGACGTTGTTATGTGAACCAGAATTGATAATTGCCGACGAACCAACAACCGCGCTTGATGTGACAATTCAGGCGCAAATTCTGCTTTTATTAAAAGAGCTGCAAAGCGAATTTGATATGGGACTAGTGCTGATCACCCATGACCTTGGCGTGGTTGCGCGGATCGCGACGCGTGTTGCTGTAATGTATGCGGGACAGATCGTCGAGGAGGGAACAGCGAAGCAAATTTTTGAAAATCCACTTCATCCTTATACGCGTGGTCTTATGCGCTGTATTCCGGTTCCGGGTAAAACCAAACGCGGCACGCCACTTGGCTCAATTCCGGGAATGGTGCCATCATTGATTGGCGATTTTACCGGCTGCCGGTTTGCTGACCGCTGTGAACTAGCTCGGGATGTTTGCCGTCAAAGTGATGTTCCACTTCGCGATCCAAATGGCAAGGTGCAGGCATACCGCTGTATTCATAGTATCGAAATGCTGGCAAAAGGTGGGGTGGCGTGATGGCTGAATTAATGATTGATGCAAAGGACGTCACCCGGAATTTTACAATCTCACGGGGCATGTTTCGTGGAAAGCAACAGCTAAAGGCGGTGAATGGGGTGGATTTGACGGTTGAGCGCGGCGAAGTGCTAGCGCTTGTTGGCGAGTCCGGCTGTGGAAAAACAACCCTTGCTAAAGTGCTTCTCGGCCTATTGCCGCAAACATCAGGAACGGTAGAACTATGTGGCCAGCCAATCAATGATGTACCGCGCTTGGCGTTGGCGCGAACCATCCAACCTATTTTCCAAGACCCCTATTCATCGCTCAATCCACGCAAAACTATTGGGTCGATCATCGCCTTACCAATGAAAGTGCAGGGCATTGCCGATCAAGACAGCATGCGCCGACGGGTCGAAGAAACAATGGATCTAGTTGGGTTGCCGCCGCGTCTTTATGATGCATTTCCAAATCAGCTGTCTGGTGGCCAGCGCCAGCGTGTTGCGATTGCCCGTGCGTTGGTAAACCGGCCACAAATTGTCGTGTGTGACGAGCCAACATCGGCACTTGACGTTTCGGTGCAGTCACAAATTCTTAACCTGCTGAATGACCTTCGCAATGAATTGAATCTGACCTATATCATCATCAGTCATAATCTGGCGGTGGTTGAACATATCGCAACACGGGTGGCGGTAATGTATCTTGGCCGGATCGTCGAGATAGCTGACACTGACACCTTATTCAAAGATCCGCAACACCCCTATACGCGTGCCCTGTTGGATTCGGTGCTTACCCCTGATCCAAATATGGGCATTCCGAATAATCAACTTGGCGCCAGCTATCCAAACCCAATTGATCCGCCAACGGGCTGCTCATTTCATCCGCGTTGTGTCAATGCCATGCCGCATTGCGCCACTGTTGCCCCAAATGGAAAAGCCGATGGCGGGCATTATGTTGAATGCCATCTTTATGATGATGCCAGCTAGAGACTAGCCAGTTAATTTTGTCAGATCAGGAATTGGACGCATGGTTGCCGGATGCAGGGCAAGCACATCTTCAAGCGCTTTTGCCACTTCGATGACTAGTCGGTCACGACCGGGCGCGCTAAGAATCTGAATGCCAAACGGCATTTTCTGGTCGTCAAGTCCGCATGGCAAAACAACACTGCTGGCAAGCGCCATCGTTGGCAGATAGGTGATGGCAAGCCAGCGCATATAGGTTGCCATTTTTTCATCATCAATCTCAGAGACTGACCATTGATCATGGGCAAATGGTGTTGTTGATGCCGCTGGGCAGATCACAACATCTACCTCGTCAAAAAGATCTAGCCAGTTGCGGGCAATCCGGCTTTGCTGCAAATGTGCCTTAGCCACATCTTCCAGACTATAGGCAAGGCCACGGTCAACATTATCAACAACATTCGGGCTTAATTTATCGCGGTGCTGGCGTACACGCTCGCCATGAGCGGCAACAAAATTAACCCCACGCAAAACTTCAAAAGAATTATCGCCGTCGGTGAAGTCGGGGTTGCCATCAAGGGTAGCGGCAAAATGACCGCCAAAAACACCAACTCGTTCAGCAAAAATGGAACGATAGCTTTTTGACATGGGAGCGGCGCCGAGATCATGCGTGATCATCGCTTTGATGCTACTTAGATCAGCCGATTTTAAAGGTGCAAATAAATCCATATCAGGCATGGTTGAAAAAGGGTCATGCGCATCAACACCCATTTGCGCTTGGAGCAATAAATAGGCGTCATCAACAGTGCGGCCCATCGGCCCCAGAACCGAAAAGGGCAGAAGGCCGACAGGCCGCCCTTCTGCTGCGACAATTCCCGGTGATGGCCGGATGCCAACAACGCCACAAAAGCCTGCCGGAGTACGAAGACTGCCGCCATAATCAGAACCGCTAGCAAGTGGCATCATGCCAGTGGCAAGCGCAACTGCTGAGCCGCCAGATGAGCCACCACAGGTTTTTTCGGGCGCAAAGGGGTTCCCGGTCGCGCCAAAAACAAGATTGCGTGTGTTGGCGCCTGCGCCAAATTCTGGCGTGTTGGTCTTACCAATAATGATGCCGCCCTCGGCGCGGATATTGGCAACCGATCCTTGATCCTTGTTCGGTATATGATTGGAATAGAGCTTTGAACCAAGTGTGGTCCGAATGCCATCTGTCGCCTCAAGATCCTTGATGCCAACAGGTAGCCCGTGAAGAAGGCCTAATTCCTCGCCATTAAGAACCGTTTTTTCGGCATGTCGAGCCTCTTTTCGAGCACGGTCAAATGCGCGGGTTACAACCGCATTAACAGCCCCGTCAGCGGCTTCGATCCGCGTGATGCAACTCTCCAGCAGTTCGATTGGTGAGATGTCTTTGCGCCCAATTAACCGGCGGAGCTCAACAGCGGTTTTGTCACACAAATCTGTCATTTTACGGTCTCCTTCACATTCAGAAAGGTCACGGCCAAGCTGGCCAATCAAGTAGTTTTTTTTGGTGTTTTGCCAGCGCCAAGATCCCACCATAAGCCAGTCATCAGTCGAAGTGCCGATTGGCTGATTGACTCCAGAATATGTTCATTTGGTGCATGTTGTGAACAGCCAGCATAGCTATGGGGTACCCAGATGGTTGGCAGGCCAAGCAAATCGGCAAAGACGTCATTCGGCAATGATCCGCCAAGATTGGGTACGACTGAAATCTCCTCACCAGCGGTTTGCCCAAGCGATTCAATCGCCCATTTTGCCCAAGGATGATCAGGGTCTAGTCGGGTGGCATACCTAGGGTCCCGCTCACTGGTGATGCTAATATCGCCAAAGCCATGCTTGTCGAGATGCGTCCGCAGCAACGGCATAAGCTGGCTGACCTCGGTGCCGACAACATAGCGTAGATGGCCAAACACAACCGCTTTAGGCGGAATCGCATTGGCGGGTGATTGCGGATTGCCAGTTTCAAAGGCGCGCACTTCAAACGTGTTGCTGGCAAAAACCCGCTCGGCGAGGGTCATATCAGGTTCGCCCCAAAGTGGGTTAATCTCGGGCGCATTTTCGCCGCCACCGACCTCAAGCTTGGCAATCGCTGTGCGAACCGAATTTGGGATATGGGTGTTGCGCCACCCTTCGACAAGAATTTTGCCATTGCGGTCAATCATGCTGGCAAGTGCATGCGCCATCACCACACCCGGATTGGTTAGCAAGCCACCCCAGTTACCCGAATGATGCCCGCCAGCATGCGACTCAAGCCGCATGGTGAAATTAAATACCCCGCGTGATCCCATGAAAATGGTTGGTTTTTCGGGGTGGATTCGTGGGCCGTCCGATGCGATGAACACATCAGCTTTGAATAAATCCTTATTCGCAGCGCAAAAATCCTTCAGCCCGGGTGAACCGCGTTCCTCGCCCATTTCGATCAGGACTGTAACGTTAAAGCCAAGCTTGCCACGCGTTTCGAGGACGGTTTTCAGGGCAGCGATATTGATTGTGTGTTGGCCCTTATTATCGGCGGTGCCGCGACCATACCAGCGCTCACCATTTTTTGTGATGTGCCATGGTGACATTTCATTGTCCCATTGTGCGTCATAGCCGGCAACAACATCACCATGACCATAGGTCATAACTGTTGGCAGCTCATCCCCTTCGATGCGCCGCGCAACCAGAAACGGGCCTGCATCAGCACGAGGATTCGGAAAGATTTCACAGGTAAAGCCAAGATCTGCCAGGCAGGGAACAAGCTCATCATCAAGATAGGCCTGCAGCGCGGCTTCGCAACCGGCAAGATTGCTTTCGGTCTTAAAGGCGATGCGGCGGGCGAGTTCGGCTTCAAAATCACCATTTTTGAAATACTCATCAATTTTGCTCAACGCTTGATCACGGCTCATTGTCACGCACTCCCCTTTTGACGGTCACATAACGCTATTTGCGTAAATCTAGAATAAGGCTATCGCAATCGAAAAGTGAAGTTTATTCTCAGTTTTTAGTCTGCAGACAACACGGCTGTTTGACCCCGCCTGAAATGAGGAGACGGTGCATGTTATCGCGTCTTTTATGTTTGATTATATCGCTGATATCTATGACATCTATAACTTCGGCGCGCGCCGATACAGCATCAGGCATTGATCAAACTGAAGTGACAATCGGTGCCTTTGCAGAATTTGTTGCCGCCACTGGATTTCGTACCAAGGCCGAGGAAACAGGTGGTATGGTCTATGAGTCGGGGTGGGTGGTTAAACCTGATTGGAATTGGCGTCAGCCTTATGGGATTGCAAGCCCACCAGATGAGCCGGCGGTTCATATCACTTTTGATGAAGCAATGGCCTATTGCAACTGGCGCGACCAAAGATTGCCAAATCGTGATGAATGGATCAGGGCTGGCTATACCGAGTTACGCGCTAATCCACCAGCATCGTTTCACCGCGGCATGACCTATGAATTTCCGTCTGGCAACAGCCCTGAAGGCGCAAATTGTCTTGCCGAATGCGGTGCTGATCTTCGGCCGATTGCTGGCAAGCGTGACTATAGCCGCTATCTTGATCGTGGGTTTGGTCATGCACCGGCAGGGCAAACAAAAGAGGGGGTCAATGGTTTGTTCGATATGGGGGCGAATGTCTGGGAATGGGCGGTGATGGGTAATGGGTCATCCCAAGCAACAATGGGGGGATCATGGTGGTATGGTGCCGATCAGATGCGTTCAGATTACAGCGCCACCAAGCCGCGCGATATGGCGGTTGTCTATATCGGGTTCCGCTGTATGGCGAAATGACCAAAGACCAATAATCCAAAATCAAATATCCCATCAAGCAAATGCCGCATTGGCGTTTGGCCATCAGGTTAAAATCGTCAAACGCCTTCACTGTTGTGCAGGATTTGAACAAAATTAGACGCTCGGCGTGCATTTTGCTTGAAAAATCGCGATAGGTTGTGACGGTTATTCACTTCTGCCCTTGCTAAAAGGGAGCGGTTGCTTTTGGAGAATTTGCATATGTCTGATCTTGTTGATTTTGGTTTTGGAACACAAATCCGTAAGTCCCCCTATTTTGACGCTACGGTAAAATGGGGTGCAAATGCGTTTTCGGTCTATAATCATATGTATATTCCGCGCGATTTTGGCGACCCCGAACAAAATTTCTGGAATCTGGTCAATCATGCGGTTTTATGTGATGTCGCGGTTGAACGTCAGGTTCAAGTCACTGGCCCCGATGCTGCGAAATTTGTTCAATATCTAACCCCGCGCGACCTAAGCAAAATGGCGGTTGGTCAGTGTAAATACGCGCTTATCACCAATGCCGAAGGCGGTATTTTGAACGACCCAATTATTTTGCGGCTGGAAGAAAATAAATTCTGGATCTCGCTTGCTGATAGCGATGTTCTTTTCTGGGCGCAGGGTGTTGCGGTTCATGCTGGGTTTGACATTCATATTTGTGAGCCTGATGCCTCGCCGGTTCAGCTTCAAGGGCCGCGATCAATGGATATCATGAAGGCGTTATTTGGCGAAGATATTGCTGATCTGAAATATTACTGGCTTCGCCATCTAACGCTTGATGGTATGGAACTTGTCGTGTCCCGAACCGGATGGTCAAGCGAGCTTGGTTATGAAATCTATCTTCAAGATGGCGCGCGCGGTACCGAATTATGGGATCGGATCATGGCTGCCGGACAAGAATTTGGCTTAAAGCCAGGTCATACATCGAGCATTCGCCGGATCGAAGGCGGCATGCTGTCCTATCATGCTGATATGGATATCAATACCAATCCATTCGAGCTGGGGCTTGACCGGCTGGTTGCGCTTGATAAAGCACATGATTTTGTTGGCAAATCGGCGTTGCTGGTCATTCGTGAAAAAGGCGTGTCACGCAAACAAGCTGGATTGATTTTGCATGGGGCGCCATTGACCGCGCCAAACACCACCTTCTGGCCTGTGATGAAAAATGGCAAAGTGATTGGCAAAGTAACGTCAGCTGTCTATTCGCCGCGGCTTGAGCAGAATATCGCGCTTGCCATGATCGATTCTCAGGATCATGAATTGGGCGCGCAATTTGATGTCAAGGCTGCACAGGGCCTGTGCAAAGCCGATCTGGTTGAAATGCCATTTTACGACCCAAAGAAAAATATCGCTAAAAGCTAGTGCTAGCCTCTATGATTGCGTGTCACGGGCAAGGTTATGCCTTGCCAGTAGCAACCGGATTCAATCATGTCCAGACTTAATCATGTTATGGATTTATCGTAAGGCATAGAGGGCAAAATATGGGTAGAAAAATTAGACGTGTTGTCACCGGCCATGATGAAAATGGTGTGGCAACGGTGATAATGGATGGCGATGCTGACTGTATTTTACAGCGTCCCAATCGTCCCGGCGTGACCTTGACAAATTTATGGCAGAACACCAAAACCCCAGCGGCAATGGAACGGCATGACGATCCTGTGACCGGCCCGTTGATTCTGCACCCACCTAAAAATGGTTCGGTTTTCCGCATTGTCCAGTTTGATCCGGAAAATCCCGACGAGTTGGCCAAGCTTGATGGCAAAGTGGCATTTTCAGAAATGGGCGCTGGTGCGAATATTGTGGAAGGCGCGCGCCACCCTTTTATGCACCGCACTGACAGTCTGGATTATGCGGTGGTTTTGACCGGCGAAATCTACATGATGATGGATGAAGACGAATATCTGGTCAAAGCTGGTGATGTGATCGTCCAGCAGGGCACCAACCATGCTTGGTCGAACCGTGGCACCGAACCTTGCCAGATTGTTTTTATTTTGATTGATGCTGAAAAGGACTAGTCAGTGACAAGGCCAGTTGTATGATTTTCTTGACTAGTTCGGGCTGGTGATATTTTTCATCACGCCAAGGAACTGTGCCACTTCAGCGGCGCTGTTATAATGACACATTGATACCCGAATGCAGCTATCAAGGCCGAGTGGATCAAGAACATTTCCGGAATAATGATCGGCTTTGCGGAGATGGGTTCTGACCCCTTCGCTGTTCAGGCGGGCGACAACATCTTTTGAATCGATGCCATCAACATAAATTGAAACCAGCCCTTCACGCGCCGGATTATCAACGCCACCAATAATATGAACATGCGCCATTTCAGCAAGACCGGGCAAATTGCCAGTGCCGTGGATCATGGCATCGGTTAGTGCCTGTTCGTAATCATGGATGGCATTGCCAGCGGCCTCAAAACGGGTGCGTTGATCAGCGCTGTCACAAACCTGACTGCCAAGCCATTCAATATAGTCAACAACATCGGACATGGTGGCATAGGCACCGGTATCGCGTGTGCCAAGTTCCCAATTTTCGGCTGGCCCACCAACAAGGCTGTCATGCGGTAGCGCGGCCATACGGTCAGAAATCCAAGCAAGGCCATAGCCATGCCGCGAAAACATTTTATAAGGCGAAATAACATAGCCATCGACATCATAGACGTTGATATCAATCTGCCCATGGGCGGCATGCTGGATACCGTCAACAATGATATAACAATCAGGGCTAACCGCGCGGATCGATTTGGCAATGGCGGCCACATCCATACCCATGCCGGTGACAGGTGATGTGTGCAAAATCGTGGCAACGCGTATGTCTTTTGAAATACGGGTTGCATAGGCATTAGCCGTGACAAGCCCTTTGGCATCGTCATGCTTAATCAGAACATGTTCCTTGCCACTAATCGGCGCCCAGCGCGCGCATGCGCTTCTGGTTGCGGGATGTTCGATTGTCGAGCCAAGCACAACCCCGTCTTTTGCCGTGCCAAGACAGGCATTCATAACCAAACGGAAAATCAGTTCAGTGCCGCTTTCGCCAACAAAAAACTGCCCTTTTGGCGCATTCATAAGAGCGCGCAAATCTTGTTTGGCTTTGTCGATGACGCGAACCAGCTCATGCGAGCCCGGATTGTCACGACCCTGATTATCCGGGATTGCCGCATATTTTTCCGATGTATCAACGATCTTGCTAAGCGTCAGGGCACCGCCCGCATTTTCAAAGAAAACGCGGGGTCCTTGAACCGGACAGCTATCAATTTGGGCAAATTGGCCGCGAATATTTTCAAGAAGATCAGCAGAAATTTTGGTCATGACAGATTGCTTTCAAAACGGAGGGTGGAACAGATTTAACCAAAGAAAACCAGAAGGTAAAGGCGAATTTGCTTGGGTGATCGGACAAGCTGACACAATCTTTGCGGTGGCAATACCAGATCAATTGAAAGTTTTTATGCGTTAGTGCTAATATCCGGCCATGCAGCCCAAAGCGATCATTGTCTGGTTCAAGCGTGACCTCCGTGTGTTTGACCATGCGCCGCTGGCCAGTGCGGTGCATGATGCCGATTTTGTTTTGCCGCTTTTTGTTGTCGAGCCGGATTATTGGCGACTGCCAACTTCATCACGGCGGCATTGGTGTTTTGTGAATGACTGTCTTCACGAGCTGGATGCCAGCCTTGCAGCGCTTGGGCAGCGGTTGATTTTACGCATTGGTGAGATGACTGATGTGTTGGATGAGCTGTCGCGCCATGTGCAAATTCAGGCGATTTATGCGCATGAAGAAACCGGCGATGCATGGACCTATGGACGTGATCGAAAAGTGCATTCCTATTGCCGGCAGGCGAAAATACCATTTCGGGAGTCACCAGCAAATGGCGTTGTTCGCCGGTTGAAAAACCGTAATGATTGGGCGGCAATCCGCCATCAACGCATTCAGGCAAGCCGGATTCCACGCCCTGCCAGCCTGCCAGCCTTGCCCATGCCGCAGAGTGAGGCTATCCCGCAAAAACATGACCCGCTTTTTGGGGCAGCTCTTGACCAATTGTCCGCAAATGGAAAAATCGCGATTCAGCCGCATGTGCAAACTGGTGGGCGCAAAGCGGCTATTTCCTTGCTTACCTCATTTCTGCGAGACCGAAGTCAATTCTATATCAAGAATCTTGCCTCGCCATCACAAGGGCCGGATACATCAATGCGGTTATCGCCGCATCTGGCATGGGGAACGGTTTCATCGCGTGAAGTTGAGGCCAGCATTCGCAATTATCTGGGCAATCCAGAAAATAATATCACACCAGCCAAACGCCGTGGTTGCCGTGCGGTGATGTCGCGGCTCGCTTGGCGCTGTCATTTCATGCAAAAGCTTGAAGACCAGCCAGATATTGAATGGGCGGCGATGCACCCGCTTTATGAAACGGTTCGTGATGATACGGATCAAGATGCTAGTCGTAAAGCGTCCTATCTGGCTGCATGGAAAGCGGGGCAAACCGGCTATCCGATGATTGATGCCTGTATGCGGTCGCTGACTCATCAAGGTTGGATCACTTTTCGGATGCGGGCGATGCTGGTTAGTTTTGCCAGCTATCATCTATGGCTCGATTGGCGGTTAACCGCGCCCTATCTGGCGCAATTATTTACCGATTATGAAGCTGGCATTCATTATAGCCAGTTCCAGATGCAATCGGGGGTGACCGGCATCAACACAATCCGCATCTATAATCCGGTCAAACAATCAATTGATCATGACCCTGATGGGCAATTTATCCGCCGCTGGGTGCCTGAGCTGGCGGATTTGCCTTCGCAATGGATTCACCAACCGCAGGCCATGCCGCCGGTTGAGGCCGCGGCGATCGGCTGGGTCATTGGGCGTGATTATCCATTGCCCATTGTCGAAAATGTGGCGGCGATGCGCGCGGCACGTGACCGCATTTATGCCGTCCGGAAAAGCGATCAATTCAAGGCGATGGCGCGTGCGGTCTTTCAAAAATTAGGAAGCCGCAAACCGCCGCCAAAAAGGCTCCGCAGCAAAATCAATGGCGCGCAACCCCGACTGATTTAACCGCCGCATTGGTTCAATCATGATCGCCGGATAGAGGCGTTATCAATATGGCTTTGCGCTTCGTCAAGCATCTGGATAACAGCCGCCTCAAGTGCGCGCTCAAAGGCCACTGCTGCCCTCGATAGTGGGCGGCGCTTTGGCGTGATGATCGAAAATTGATAGGTGATCTTTGGTGCAAATCGGCGAAAGGCAATATTGTTGTTATTCGACCAAAGACGGCGATGAATCCATGCATTTATAGGGCTAAAGACGCCAAAGCCCGCGCCTGATCCGATAATTTCATATTGGGCTGCGCTATTCTGCATTTGGAATTTTGGATCGAAATCGACCCCAGCTTTGTCAAAAGCCGCTTTGAGCGCCTTGGCAATGTGATGTTCTGGCAAAAAGCTAGCACAGGGACGGCCTGCCAGATCTGTTGGCTCGATAACAGATTTTGTCAAAAGCGGATCACCCTTCGGTAAGGCGCAAACACAATCAACGTCATAGCTTTGACAGTGAATTAAATCACTTTCCTTGCCGCGCTCGGCAAGACCAACATCGAATCGCTGTGTTTCCATGCTGGAAATGACTTCAGGCGATCCTTGAACCGCAACTTGAAAATTAGCCTTTGGGTGTGTTTTTGAAAATTTGGCGATGATGGGCGGCAAAAAATGATCACCAAAGACGGGCATCGAACTGACATTTATTTTTGTTGGGGTTACCTCGCCACCTGATTTTAATAATTGTTTTAGATCGTCAACCTGCTCCAGAATTTCATTTGCCCTGTCGAGTAGAAAAAAAGCTTCAGGAACGGGAATTAAACGCCCCTTTTGGCGCTCAAATAACTGACAATTCATGTTTCTTTCAAGTTCTTTGACTGTTGCGCTTAAGGCCGGTTGGGTGCGCCCTAATTGCCGCGCCGCGGCAGAAATTGAACCGGCTTTCATAATTTCGCGGACAACGGTCATCTGCCATAGACTAATCATTTGGCGCCTTTTGTAATTCGTTTGATATCACATAATAAACCATAAGAAATTTTTATGGAATTAGAATAATTTATAATTTGTCTTAATGGAAATTCTCGTTTTAAAGTTTCAGGCATCGGTTTCATGTTGAATGATGCCGAAAATTTGGCAAATGGGGGAATGCCTGATCGATATGTAGATCATTTGGGTCAAGGCCCTTTCCTTTATTTGTTTTGCGAAGCGTTTGGCTAAAAAAGGCTGTAAAGGCAATTGGCTGCAACTGCTTTACTGATTGACGTAACCATAGTGGAGGAACCCATGAAATATTTAAGCAAGCTATTTGCAACAGCTTTGGTTTCATTGCTTGCGATGGGCAGTGTAGCCCAAGCGCAGGATATGACATTTTTTAGAATTGGTACAGGCGGAGCTGGTGGAACTTACTTTCCAATTGGCGGTTTGATTGCTAACGCGATCTCAAGCCCTCCAGGTGCACGCTCGTGCGAAAAAGGTGGAACTTGTGGTGTGCCAGGACTGATTGCAATTGCAGTATCAACAAACGCATCAGTTTTCAATATGAACGCTGTTCAGGCAGGTAATCTTGAAGCTGGCCTTGCTGGCGGGCAAAGCGTTGCTCAAGGTTATGAGGGAACAGGAAAATTTAAAGGCGACAGAAAAGATAAAGTCCGGATCATCGCTAATCTTTATCCTGAAGACATGCACTTGGTCCTTCCAAAAGGAACAAAGATGAGTAGCCTTAAAGAGCTTGAGGGTAAGAGCGTTGGAGTCGCTTCAGCTGGTTCTGGAACTCAAGTTTCTGTCAAAATGATTTTAAAGCATTATGGCATTTCAGTTAAAGAAAACGAATTGGGACTGAAGCAAAGCGCCCAGCGGCTTGCTGATGGTCAAATTGATGCGTTCTTTTATGCCGGCGGCACACCGTTTTCCGCATTGATCCAGCTTGGGTCAACAAAAGGATTTGAGCTTTATAATTTCTCTGCTGCAGAGCGTAAAGAAATCAACAAAATCATTCCTTATTATGTCGAGTCAAAAATTCCTGCTGGAACATATGAGACTATTGGCTATGACGTTGCAACAGTTGCGGTCAATGGCCAACTTGTAACATCTATTGATCAGCCAACTGAGTTGATTTACGGCATTACAAAAGCTTTGTGGAGCAAAAAAACACGTAGTTTGCTTGATAAAGGGCATTCTAAAGGTAAGGCAATCCAACTCGATACCGCGCTGAAAGGCGTTCTGATCCCAGTTCATCCTGGTGCAGAGAAGTTCTATAAAGAAAAAGGTATGATGTAGTAAAAATCATATTGTTGAAGTTGCAGATGCATCTCTTGGAGGTGTTTCTGCAACTTTCTTTTTTTGTAATTTTACTCTTAAAAAAACACCTTTGAGGGAACTCTAATGGCCGAACTAGACATCAAAAAAGCAGAAGAGCTGGAGGAAAAATACGACTCCGGGCTTCAAACACGTGCCATTGGGCCATATTTGGTTAAATTTACTTATTACTTTTCAATATTGTTTGCCGCATATCATTATATCACCGCGGGAATTGGAGTGCCGATTGATTACTGGCACATGGGCTCGCACATGGCTGGCGTCATGGTTCTGGTTTTTATTGGATTTCCCGCCTTTCGCGGTAAGCAAGCAGGCCAATTGCGCCCCAATAGTTGGTGGATATACGGCAATGTACCTGTTTGGGACTGGCTTTTGATAATTGCAGGGGTCGCATCAGCTTATTATGTGGGCATAACGTGGTATGAGATTGACTTTGAGTTTCTTGGAGGCAGGTTTCAACTACCCGATCAAGTGATGCGTCAGGGTAATCCTGCAACAATTGACGTTGTTTTTGGCACCATCCTGATTGTTGTTTTGCTAGAGGCTGTTCGAAGAACTCTCGGTATCATTGTGCCAATTATTATTGGCGTGTTTACAGTCTACGCTGTATTCGGCATGTACATGCCTTTTCAAATCCTAAAACACCCTGGTGTTAATTGGGATCTCTTTATCAACAGCATGTACTTTCCAGAAGAAGGTATTTTTGGAGTGACCCTGTGGATCGTTTCGACAGTTGTTTTTCATTTTGTTCTTTTTGGAATTCTCGCACAACGGATGGGTTTGGGACAGTTTTTTGTAGACATTGCGACAGTTGCTGCAGGACGTTACACGGGTGGCCTCGCAAAAGTTAGCGTGGTGTCTTCAGCTTTTTTTGGAACAATTTCTGGGTCTTCGATCGCAAATACTGTTTCAACAGGCTCTTTGACAATTCCAAACATGAAGCGAATGGGGTATCCAGGGCACCTTGCAGGTGGTGTTGAGGCGGCTTCTAGCGCGGGTGGCCAGATAACACCGCCCATCATGGGTGCCGCTGCATTTGTGATGGCGGAATTTCTCGAGCTTCCTTACACAACCATCATTCTGGCAGCGATGGTTCCAGCTGCAATGCATTATGTTGGCGTGATATCAATTGTCCACTTCAAGGCAAAGCGCCTTGGCTTAAAAGGAATGCCCGAATCAGAGATTCCAAAACTATGGGATGTGATTAGACGGGGGTGGCCAACTGCCATACCCCTAGCAGTACTTATATATGTTTTATTTAGTGGTTATTCACCTCATATGGCAGCATTTTGGGGGATAACGACTGCTTTAATTGTTGGTTTTGTAAATCCCATGCACCGTATTGGTGTTAAAGACATCATGGATGGTTGTGTTACCGGGGTAAAATACGCCCTTGCCGTTGGCGCAGTCTGTTCTGCCATTGGTATTGTTGTTGGCGTTGTGAATACAACGGGTCTTGGGTTCCGACTAGGCTTTATGGTAACTGAAGTGGCAGTTAATTTTGGGGAGGCAACCCTTCCATTAATTGCCTGGTTCCCGCTGGCAGATTTTGACTTGCAAGACCTTACCTTATTTATCTCGCTAATTATGATTGCAGTCACTTGTATTTTCATGGGTGCTGGATTGCCAACAACGGCGCTATACATAATGTTAGCAACAGTAGCGCAGCCTGCTCTTGGGAACCTCGGCGTTCCTCCACTCGCGTCACACTTATTTGTGTTGTACTACGGCGTCATTTCAGAGATTACTCCGCCGGTTTGTGCGTCTGCATATGCGGCGGCTGGCATTGCTGGAGCTAACCCGTTCAAAACAGGCTTGTCGGCCTTTTCACTTGGCATTGGGAAATTGTTAGTTCCCATGGTGTTTGTATACTCGCCAGCTTTGTTGATTGTCCTTGATGATTATTTTACCTGGGCGGAGTTCATCCAAACTGCAACCACATGTGCCCTCGGTGTGTTCATGCTGTCTGCATCAGTCGCTGGATATTTTCTGGTATTCATGAATGGCCCCAGCCGAGTGATGTTTGCGCTAGCAGGACTGCTTTTGGTGTCGCCTAGCACAACTGCAATGTTGTATGCGCTTTTGCTGGCATCCCCGGTCCTTGCCCATCAGATTTACGAACGTTATTTGAATAAAGGTCGCCCAACATTGGAGCATTGATGCATCCTGTTTCAAAAAGCACAAAAAAGGCTTATCAATGGGGTAATGGTGGTATTGGCTGGCCACTTGTTGAGACAATGGGCTTGCTTGTGGTTGAAGAAACGCTGGCACCTGGCAGCAGCGAAAAACATCATTATCACAATCAAGCAGCGCAATGTTTCTACATGCTGATGGGGCGTGCGGTGATGCAGTTTGCCGATGGCCAGACTGTCGAGATTGACGCTGGCATGGCCTTGCATATTCCGCCTGAAACTGGTCATGCAATTGATAATCAAAGCGACGAAGAAATTCGCTTTCTGGTGATATCGGCGCCATCAACACGCGGCGATCGGCATGAAGAGGAGCAGGATAAATGACATTGCCAGAAAGCAGTATTGATGTTGCTGTTATTGGGGCTGGCATTATTGGGGTCTGTACTGCGCTTGAACTTGCTGAACGTGGCATAAAGGTTACGATTTTTGATCCTGCGCCGGTATGCAGCAAAACCAGCTATGGCAATGCTGGCGTCATCTCGCCTTGGACCTGTGTTCCGCAATCAATGCCGGGCTTGTGGAAACAGGTGCCGCGCTGGTTGATCGACCCTGAAGGGCCGGTTTCGATCCGCCTGGGGTATTTACCAAAGTTAATGCCATGGGTTTTGCGGTTTCTGGCGGCAGGGCGGTCCGAACGGCTTGATCCGGTTGCCGATGGTCTGTTCCGCTTGAGCAGGGGTAGTGTTGCCGCCTATAAAAAACGGCTTGCCGGAACCGGACAAGAACAGCTTGTTCGCGACTCCATGTATGTTCATGTCTATCGAAACCCAAAAGCGGCGTCGCTTGACCATCTTGGTTGGCAATTGCGCCAAGCGCGTCAGGTGCCAATCGAACTGATTGACAAGCACGTCTTACAAGAAATCGAACCGCATATTGCCGATGATTTTGAGGCTGCTATTCTTATTAAACAGCAGGGCCGTGCAAGTGATCCTGCGGGAATTGGCATTGCATTGGCGGAAAAGGCATTGGCAAAAGGTGCAAAACACATTCAAACAAAGGTTCATGAAATCCATCCCGATCAGGGTAGTGGTTGTCAGCTTGTTACTGATCAGGGTGTGTTTACAGCCAAAAAAATCGTTTTGGCGGCAGGCGTTTGGTCATGTCAGTTGCTGGCGCGTTTTGGCATTAAGCTACCGCTGGAGGCCGAGCGAGGGTATCATCTAGTGTTACGCAATCCGGGCATTACGATCAATCATTCGGTTATGGATGCCGACCAAAAATATGTTGCCAGCTTGATGAAGGCTGGTGTCAGAGTTGCCGGCACGGCTGAATTTGCTGGTCTTGAAGCCGCGCCAAATTATGCGCGCGCGCGGCGTTTTGCCGATCAGGCCAAAAGGCTTTTCCCGCAATTAAACTGTGCTGATCTGGATGAATGGATGGGGTCACGCCCCAGCTTTCCTGACAGCCTTCCCTGTCTTGGCGCGATTCCGGGTGTTAAGAATATCATCGCTGCTTTTGGGCATTCGCATTATGGATTAGGCATGGCACCTGCTACCAGCGAGATAATCGCAGATTGCATCACCAAAGATATAGATCATGAAACGCTGCTACCCTACAGCATCACGCGGTTCCAATGACCGAAATCACAAAATCTAATTTTGATGCCATTATTGCTGGCGGTGGTTTGATCGGCCTTTCAATCGGATATGGCTTGTCGCGCCGTGGCTTGTCAGTGCTATTGCTTGACGCTGAAGACACCGCCTTTCGGGCAGCGCGTGGTAATTTTGGGCTGGTCTGGGTGCAGGGCAAGGGGGCCTATTTTCCTCCCTATGCCGATTGGACAATGCGATCATCTGAACTATGGCCAAAGCTGGCTGAGGAATTGCAGGAAACTGGCGGCCCAGCATTAGGTCTTCATCAAGAAGGTGGCCTTAGCATATGCCTTAGCGAGGCCGAGATGCAGCAAAGATATGAAAAGCTGGATCATCTTCGTGCACATCAAAATGGCCGATTCCAGTTTGAAATGCTTGATCGTACTGCGCTGAAAGAGATCATGCCCGGCATCGGCCCCAAGGTTGTTGGGGCGGCCTATTGTCCGCATGATGGGCATGTAAATCCGCTTTATCTGATGCGGGCATTGCAAATCGGTCTGACCAGAAATGGTGGTGTTTGCCTTACTAATGCCGCGGTTCGCAGAATTGAAAAAAAAGGAAATAGCATCGGCGTTTGCACAGCAAAAGGTGATTTTGAATGCCAAAGGATTGTCCTTGCGGCGGGGCTTGCAAATGCCGAGCTTGCCCCGATGGTTGGTTTGCAGCAATCGCTAAAGCCGCAAAAGGGACAGATTATTGTGACTGAAAAGCTTGATCAGCAAATGGCCTTGCCTAGTTTACTTTTGCGGCAAACTGATGAAGGCGGGTTGATGATTGGCGACAGCCATGAGGATACCGGATTTGAAACCAGTGTTCGCCCTGATATTGTTAGTGGGATTGCCGATCGTGCACTGGCGACCTTGCCAGCCTTGGCTGATGTTGGGGTTGTAAGAAGTTGGGCCGCGCTAAGGGTGATGTCAAAAGACGGTTATCCGATTTATGATCAATCTGAAAAGATGCCCAGTGCCTTTGCCATATCTTGCCATAGCGGTGTAACATTATCTGCAGCACATGCGTTTGATCTTGCGGGCTATATTGCCGAGGCCAGTTTAGGTCAAGAGCTTGATGGATTTTCCCAGAGGCGGTTCAATGTTTAAATCGACAATGCCGGAAAATGGTAGGATTGTTCATCTTCAGTTTAACGGTGAATCGATAACCGCTTTTGATGGTGATAATCTTGCTGCAGCATTGTTGCGTGCTGGCAAGGTTCAATTCCGCACTGCCGCAAAAAATGATCCGCGTGGCCCCTATTGCATGATGGGTGTTTGTTTTGAATGCCTTGTCGAAATTGATGGCAGGCCTAATCAGCAGGCATGCCAGATGACCGTTCACGATGGCATGATTATTCAGCGTCAAAATGCGCCTGATAGCGCTGGCAAGGCATCAGGATAGAAGATGGCAAATCAGCATTTTCAAATTGTTATCATTGGCGCTGGCCCTGCAGGCATGGCGGCGGCCTTGACAACAACCAAGGCCGGTCTCGAGACGATCGTCATTGATGACCAGAAAGATAGCGGCGGTCAGGTTTACCGGAATTTGCAGGCCAATCAGGAAACATCACCTGCCTATCTTGGTCAAAGCTATTATGATGGCGCCAAGCTTGCCCAAAGCTTTGCAGATTGTGGTGCCGTTTACCGGCCCGATTGTACGGTTTGGCAAATTACTGATATGCATGAAGTCGCGCTTGTCTCGCGGGGCAAAGCCGAATTGATTACTGCCGATTACATCATCATTGCCACAGGCGCGATAGAGCGCCCAATGCCAGTTAAGGGCTGGACATTGCCTGGTGTGATGAGTGTTGGTGGGGCGCAAACTTTGTTAAAACAAGCAGCGCTCGGAGCTGATAATGCGGTATTTGTTGGGTCTGGCCCGCTTCTATATCTAACCGCATGGCAATATATCAAAGCGGGGCTTGCGGTTCGGGCTGTTATTGACATTACTGGTGAGAAACAATGGCGATCGGCGATTCCATTTGCCCCTTTGGCATTATTGCAACCCGATATGCTCGCGATGGGGCGAAAATGGATTGGTGATATCCGCCGTAACACCGAGTTAATCTACAGTGTAAGCACGATTGAAATCATCGGCCAGTCGCAGGCTCAAGGCGTGTCTTGTACCCTGTCATCAGGCGATAAAATTGATATCGACGCCAACCATATATTTTTGCATCAGGGCGTTGTGCCGAATGTCAATCTGACAATGGCAACCGGGCTCGCGCATCAATGGGATCATCAGGCGCATTGCTGGCGGCCGGTCATTGATGTCACAGGAAAATCGTCTGATGAGCAGATTTATATTGCTGGTGATGGTGGCGGTATTGGCGGTGCCAAGGCGGCCGCAATTGCTGGGCGATTGGCGGCAAGCGCGATTGTTGCCCGCTATGGCAAGCCCCGGTTTCTAGCACAGTTATATTATAAATTGCGGCATCTTCATTATCTGAGTATCCGTCCGTTTCTTGACCGGCTCTATTTGCCATCTGCAGATTTCCGGTTGGCGCAGACTGACGAGACAATCATCTGTCGTTGCGAGGCGGTTAGCAAAGCCGGTGTCAATGCGGCGCTTGCTAGCGGTGCTAGCGGCCCAAACCAGTTAAAAGCCTTTTGCCGCGCGGGGATGGGGCGGTGTCAGGGGCGCAGTTGCGGCTTGGTCGTTCAGGAAATGATTGCGTCCCATACTGGTCAATCAATGGCTGAAATCGGTTATTATCGGCTTCGTCCGCCGGTAAAGCCGATCACCCTTGCCGAGCTTGCCAGCCTTGAGGGACCATGGCCAGACTAACTAGAACGGCTGCGATGCGGCCGGTTGTCATTATTGGCGCGGGCATCCAAGGCTGTGCAACAGCGTTTTTTTTGAGCCAGCGCGGCCAGCCTGTCATTGTTCTGGAAAAAGATCATGTAGGACGCCATGCGTCAGGGGTGAATGCCGGCGGGGTTCGCCGTCTTGGGCGTGATATTGCGGAGATCCCTCTATCAGTTGCGTCAATGGATTGGTGGAACCAGATCGATCAATTGCTTGATATCGATGAGGGGTTTCATCGACAATTTTATGTCAAGGTCGCGCTTGATGATGCCGGGGCTGATCTTGCGTCTCGGCGCATACAGCAATTACATCGCGCCGGATTCCAACATGAAATATGGGTTGATCGTGACCAACTGCTTTGCCGTATTCCGCATCTGACAAAATCAGTTTTTGGCGGCGTGCTGGTTGAAGGCGATGGGTGGGCCTTGCCATGGAAAATCACTCGCGCCTTTCATGATAAGGCGGCGGCACTTGGTGCCGAATTTCGAACGCCAGTAACTGTTACATCAATCGATAGATCGGGCGAACACTGGCAGGTGACAACTGATAAGGGCATGATCGAAACTGATATTGTGGTGAATTGTGCTGGTGCATGGGGCGCGCAAATTGCCAAAATGACTGGAGATAATTTGGTAATTGAGGCGCATGCGCCAATGCTTGTGATCACCGATCGCCAGCCGATGTTTTTGCAATCTGTTGTTGGGGTCATGGGTGGCACTTTGTCATTTAAACAGCTTGATAACGGGTCGATGGTTATTGGCGGTGGCCAGCGCGGTGTTGCAGATGCGGCGCGTAATTTGACGCAAATCATTCCGGCCGGATTAAGCAGTTTTGTGATGACTGCGGGGCGCGTCTTTCCGCATTTGCGCGATGTTGCCATTTTACGAGCATGGGCTGGAATCGAGGGTTATACAAAAGATAATTTGCCGATTATCGGCAATGGCAGCCAAGCAGGCATAATTCATGGTTTTGGGTTTTCAGCGCATGGTTTTCAGCTTGGCCCTGCAGTTGGTGAAGCTTTGGCAGATCTGGCGATGGCGCGGCAAACGCGGGTGAACCTGACGCCGTTTTCACCACACCGTTTCGCCGGATCAAGCCGCCGGCCATTAGGCGTAAAAGAGGCGTTATAATGCTTGGTGGAATAGAGCTAGGTTATTTTGACGTTGTTTTGAATTTATCTTGGATCGCATAAAGCCCCATTGCCAGGGGCAGAAACCATGGATCACCAGAATAAAATGGCATTGTGCGAAAGGGAATGCCCTGAAAGGCGCTCCCCTGAAAGGCGTTTTCATCAAGATCAGCAAGCACCATATGTGCTGCCTTCTGACCAAGCCAGCGCGCCCAAACGGTTCCAGAACCACAATAGCCAGATGGGTAAATAACCCCATCATGAACCGCTAATTTTGGCAGCTGGTCGAACGGAAAGGCAACAAACCCGAACCAGTGATTTGTGATGGTGATATCGGCAAGCTGGGGAAAAATTGACGTCAATCCCCGGACCAGCCTTTTGCGTGCCATGGCCGGATTAGGGCTCATGCGGCGTCCGCCCAGCAAAATGCGTTTTCCATCGGGCGAAGGTCGATAATAATGTCCAAGCTGCAGGGCCTCGCCATACATATTCAATCCGGGCATCAAGCTTCGAACCATGTTTTCGCCAAGCTCTTCAGTGGCGATCATTTCGGAAATCACCGGAACGAGGCGGCGGCGCAGCCATGGCTGGCCGGCATCTGTATAGGCATTTGTCGCACTGATAACATGACCGGCACGGATGATGCCGCGGCTGGTCTCAATGCGAAATTCGGGGGTGGGTGATGATGTGTTTGGCTGGCTTACCGCAATCACTTTTGTCTGGGTTACGATTTTGACCGAAGCTTGGCGCGCAATCTGGCACATGCCAGCCAGTAATTTCGCTGGATGGATGCCGCCAATATCGTCGCGCATCATGCCGCCGCAATACCGCGATGTATCAATATAATCAGGAAGGCTGGCGCGATCATAAACCGTTGCCTCAATATCAAGCAATTTGGTCAGCCTTTCAGCATCACGTTTCATGCTGTCAAGTGATTCTGAGCGCAAGGCGCCAACCATACGCCCGCATTGCTGTAGGTCGCAATCAATCTTCTCGCTGGTGATGAATTGCGCCAGATCAGCCCGGGCTGCTTTGGCTTCTTGGTAAAAAGCTGTGGCTTTTTCTGCGCCAAATTTTTTGATCAAATCGTCAAAAGACAGCCGCAAATTACCGCTGGTAATGCCGCCATTGCGCGTTGAGGCACCCGCCCCAATCTGATCGCGTTCAAGAACCACAACATCAAGCCCAGCGCGGGCAAGCGGAATGGCCGCACCAAATCCGGTATAGCCGCCGCCAATGATCACCACATCGGTACGTTCTGGCCAATGCTCAATGTGGAAATCTTGCGGCGGTGCGGCCTGCCACCAATAGGGATCAGCAGAGATGCCTGTCATGAATATTATCCTCTATCGAGACATGTTGAGGGGCGTCTTTCCCGAATCTGTTTAGCAGGATTATGCTAGACCGAAATGTGAAAATTAAAAGCCTGCTTTTTTTCAGAATGTTATTCTTTGTGATTTTTTATCAGACTATGGTTAACTAATTTTCTAAAATTCTGTGGCCGGTGGTGCTGTAACGCATCACTGCCCATGTTTTGCCATTGCCAAACCGCCTTCTAGAACAAAGCATCACATCATCATGACGATCGAAACTCCTAAAACTAACCCGCCCGCCGCAAACAGCTTTGTGAATCTTCCTGTCATTACCGATTGGCAAGATTTGCATGCCGAGGCGGTTATCTTTGGCGTTCCGCATGGCAAGCCCTATCTTGCCGATCAGTTTCCGAATAACCAATCGACCGCCCCGACTGCCTTGCGTGCGGCAAGCCCGCGGGTTCTGCTTGATGGGCAATCGCTTGATGCCGATTTTCAGCATGCTGTCTGTTTAGATGATTTCACGATTATCGATGGTGGCGATATCCCGCTTGAAGGCGGGGACGTTCAGCGGCATTACGACGTCGCCGAAAATGCCGTTCGCTTTGCTGTTCAACGCGGCATTATGCCAATAAGCATTGGCGGTGATGATGGTGTTACCAATCCGGTGATTAGGGGGCTTGATGGTCTATCAGACGTTACCTTGATTCAGATTGATGCGCATTTGGATTGGCGCGATGAACGCTATGGCATTCATGATGGCTATTCCAGCCCGATGCGCCGCGCCGCCGAACAGAACCATATCACCGCCATTCACCAGATTGGCATCCGCTCATTTGGTAGCGCAAAACAGCCGGAAATAGATATGGCGCGAAGATGGGGTGCCAAGCTTCATCTGGCTCAAGATATTCACCGTCATGGCTTGGCGCCAGTGATCGCGGCGCTGCCATCATCGGGTAGGTTTTTTGTAACATTGGATGTTGACGGGCTTGATCCATCGGTGATGCCGGGAACGGTTGCGCTCGCGCCAGGCGGGCTGATGTGGTGGCATATTATCGAACTGTTCGAGGCGTTGGCGGTGAAGGGGCAGATTCTGGGGTTGAATCTGGTCGAGCTGGCACCAAAAAATGATCTGAACCAGATTTCAATGATTGGGGCAGGTCGGTTGATGCTTAAGCTGATTATGCTTCAATTGATGAAGTCACACGGCAAGACGGGCTAGGGAAGGCAAATGATCTTTCCTAGTTAATCCATTGATAAAATGAAGTAAAATGGTGCACTCAACATGTGGT